>JBBSAB010000174.1:0-12433 GCA_038252755.1 Polyangiales bacterium
ACGAAGTCCTGGTGCTCGGCGTACGGCTCAAGAATCTCTTGAGCCGGCTCATCCGCTAGGCCCGCTCGGGCACCAAGTAGCAAGAAAAGCCTCGCGTTCTGCTCGGCTTAGCGATCTGTTCGAGTTCAGGGCCGAAGCCCGCAACCGATACCGAGATATCCGGTTCCGCACCGAGTCCGAGAAAGGCCCCGCGCGAGCGCGGCCCAGCCTCTGGCTTGCCCGAAGCCCCTGCCGAGACCGATCCCGATCCCACCGCCGATCCCCTTCCCGGGGCCGCGCTCGCGCGGGGTCCAGACAACGGATCAAGACTGAAGCACTCCCGGCGACGCTTGCGATTCGGGTATTTCCCCCGCAGAATGATCACTGCGGGTCGTATCTCGTGTCGCTGGGCTCCACCCCGCTCAAAGCCATGAAGAAAACCGTCGCATTCGGAGAAGTCCTGCTCAGGTTGAGCCCACCGGGCGACGAGCGCTTCATGCAGTCGCCGGTGCTGGGCGCGACGTTCGGCGGCGGCGAGGCCAATGTCGCCTTGAGCCTGGCCGGCCTGGGTCTCGAGAGCCTGTTCGTCACGCGCCTGCCTGAGCACGTGATCGGTGACGCGGCGATGCGTACGCTGCGCTCGGAAGGCGTACAGACGCAGTACATCGTGCGTGGCGGTGAGCGTGTGGGCATCTACTACGCCGAAGGCGGAGTGCACCCGCGCGCCTCGACCGTCGTCTACGATCGCGCCCACTCTTCAATCACCGATCTGGATCCGTCGGCGGTCGATTGGGATCGCGTGTTCACTGGCGCGCATTGGTTCCACGTCAGCGGCATCACGCCAGCGCTCGGCCCCAAGCCGCAAGCCTGCACCTACGTAGCGCTCGAAGCCGCCAAACGCGCGGGGGTCACCGTCAGCTTCGGCGTGCACTATCGCGCAAAGCTCTGGTCGCCGGAGGCGGCGCAACGCGTGCTGCGGCCGCTACTCAGCTACGTCGACATCGTCTTTGCGAACGAAGACGACATTCGCTACGGGCTCGGCGTCGTGCGCAGCCGCACTGAGCGCAGCGGCGAAACCGGCAGCACCGAGAGCTACCGCCAGCTCGCCGAGCGCGTCGCCGGCGAATTCGGCATCCAAATGGTGGCGATGACCGTGCGTGATCGCGTCTCGGCCAGCGACAGCAACTGGAGCGGGCTGCTCTACGAGCAAGGCAGCAACACGCTGTTCGAGTCCGCGCACTACACGGTGTCGATCGTCGAGCCAATCGGCGCCAGCGACGCCTTCACCGCCGGCCTGATCTACGGCGTGCTCGCTGGCCGCTCCGCCGAACGCGCCCTGGCCTTCGCCGTCGCCGCCGGCGCCCTCAAACACACCATCCCCGGCGACTACAACCGCGTGTCAGCGGCAGAAGTTGACAGGCTCACCAGCGGCGAGGCCTCGCTTCAGCGCTGATAGTGCTGCTCCAACGCGTCGAGGAGGCCTTCGACCGTGTAGACGGATGCCTGAACAGTCGGCTTGAGGCCGACGGCGTCGAGGGCGCGGGTGGTGACGGGGCCGATGCTGCATAGGGCGATGCGCGATAGCAGCTGCTTGCCGTCGGCGCCGAGCGCCTCGAGCGTCGAGGTCACCGTCGAGCTGGAGGTGAAGAGGATCGCGTCGGCGTTGCCAGCTTCGATGCGCGCCGCGAGCTCCGCGCCAGAGCTTCGCAGTGGCTTCGTCTCGTAGGCGACGACGACGTCGACCTCGGTGCCTTTGGCGCGCAGGCTGTCGGGCAAAACATCGCGCGCCGAGAGCGCACGCAACAACAGCACGCGGCGCGGGATGCCCTCGGCCAAAACCGCGGCAGCCAAACCTTCACCCACAAACTCTTGCGCTACGGCGTCGGCCTTGATGCCGATCCGTTGCAACGCCTCAGCGGTCTTGGGCCCGACAGCACCTACGCGCGCCGCCCCGAACGCGCGCGCATCGCAGCCCAAGCGTTCGAGCTCGAGCCGCAGTTGTTCGACGGCGTTCGAGCTGGTGAACAGCACCCAATCGTAGCGCCCCATTTCGGCTACTCCGCGCGACAGGCGCGCGGGATCGGGCGGCGGCGCAATCTCGATCATCGGCAGAACTACCGCCGCGGCACCGCGCTCACGCAGCGCAGCAGCCGTGTCGCGCGCTTGGTCTACGGCGCGCGGGATCACCACCCGTTTGCCGGAAAGCGGGCGCGAATCGTACCAGGCCAGCTTTTCACGCAGCGTGACCACTTCGCCGACCAAGATGATCGCCGGGTTCTTGAGCTCCGCCGCCGCCGCTGCGTCGGCGATCTTGGCGAGCGTAGAGGTGACGACGCGTTGCTCGGGCCGCGCACCCCAATGAATCACGGCGGCCGGTGTGCTCGGCGCGCGCCCACCGTCGATGATTGCTTGGGTGATCTCCTTGATCCGTCGCATGCCCATCAAGATGCAGATCGTGTCGGTCGCGGTCGCGAGCTTCTTCCACGACTCCGGTGACCAATCCTTGCCGACGCGATCACTGCCGGTGATGAACGTGACGCTCGACGAAAGCTCACGGTGCGTGAGCGAGATCCCGGCGTACGCGCTGGTCGCCACCGGCGACGACACCCCCGGCACGATCTCGAACTTTACGCCGGCGTCGACGAGCGCGAGCGCCTCCTCGGCGCCGCGCGCGAACATCAACGGATCACCGCCCTTGAGCCGAACTACGCGCTTGCCCGCACGCGCCAGCTCGATCATCTGCGCGATGATCGCGTCCTGGGCGGCGCTGTCTTCGCCGTAGCGCTTGCCGACGTTGCGCTGTTCGGCCTGCGGACACGCTTCGAGCAAGGCCGGATGGGCGAGCGCGTCGTAAAGCACCACGTCGGCACGCGACAGCACCGACAGCCCGCGCACGGTGATCAGACCGGGCTCGCCCGGGCCGGCACCAACGAGCCAAATCTTTCCTGGGGCCTGGGGCATGACCCCCAACACTTACGACGAAGCCCGGCAAAAAGGGGCCGTGGCGTCGCGCCCCCGACTTGGGCCGGACGTCGCGTCAGAAGAAGGGGCTTAACTGACTAAAATTATTGCCCAATCACCACAGCCATTGACCGCGAGTCCGAACAGCCGATGATTATCCCACTCTGTACGCCAGTGTGACCTCTTAGGTGACAGGGTAGGACTTTTCATGCTGCAGGTCGATGTCGGGAACAGCGCGCCGAGTGACCGTTGGTTCGTAACCAACGGGGTGGTTGCCGTCGGACCCGTGACGTTCGAGCTCGTGCTGCGCGGTGTCGCGTACGGGCGCATCTCGACGTCATCGTTCGTGCGGCATGAATCGTGGCAAGTGTGGCGCAGGCTCGATGAGATGGAGTCGTTGAGCGCCGTACATCGCAGAAAGACGATCGAAGACCTGGCGACGGCCAGCGCGGGCGCCGAACAACGCGCGCGCAGCATCTTCAGCGAGCCGCCCCCGCCGCCGAGCGGTGAGGAGCTTTCGTCGCGTCCGGTCAACTTGGAGCCGGCGCAGCGCAAGAGCTTCCGACCGGTATCGGTCGATCCGGTGGGCGTGCTCTCGAACGCCGGCGAGCTGCAAGACGCGCTGTTGCTGACGGTATCGACAGCGGTCGCGGCTGCTGCAGCCGACGTTGGCTTGGTGCATCGCGTGCGCGGTGATCTGAACGCCGCCGTCACGGTCGGTGGGCACGGCCCCGGTACCGAGATGCTGCTCGGCGAACGATTGTCGCGCGAAGATCCGACGCTGGTCGCGGCGCGCGGCGGGCGTACGGTGCTGTCCGAGCCGATCCCCGGCGACGTCGGCCGGTACATGATCGGACGCATCGAACGCTGTTTGCCGGAGCCGGCCAGCGTCGCGATGGTGCCCCTATTACTCTACGGGGAGCTGGTCGCGATCTTCGAAATCGGCCGTCGCGGCCGCCCGTTGCGCGCTCACGAAGTCGCCCGCATCGAGGACGTCGTCGAAGCCCTAGCCGAGCGCACTGTCGTGATGGGCTGGCTCGATTAGCTCCGAGCTGCGAGCTCCGAGCTGCGAGTTCCGAGACAGAACAGCCCACCCGGCGGCAGCGCGCACCTTCGCTCGCAGCTCGCAGCTCGCAGCTCGCAGCTCGCAGCTCACTCAGCGGGCAGGGCTTCAGCTACAGGCAAGGCACCGGCAGACGCCGGCTCGGCACGCGCGAACTGTAGCTCGTGCAGGCGGGCGTAGAGGCCGCCTTGGGCGATCAGCTCTTCGTGGCTGCCTTGTTCGACGAGGCGACCGCGCTGCAACACTAGGATGCGATCGGCGGCGCGCACGGTGCTGAGGCGATGGGCGATCACCAGCGCGGTGCGGCCACGCAACAACTCGGTTAGCGCGCGCGACAGCCGCGATTCGGTGTCGCTGTCGATGCTGGCGGTGGCTTCGTCCAAGATCAAGATCGGCGCGTCGCGATACATGGCCCGCGCAAAGGCGATCAGTTGTCGTTCGCCGGTCGAGAAATTTTTGCCTTGCTCGGCGACTGGCGTGTCGAGGCCTTGCTCGCGGCTGGCAAACACTTCGTACGCGCCGAGGCGCCGCAACACGTCTTCGACGCGCGCGCGATCGGGCGGCTCACCCGCCGAGATGTTCGTCAGCACGCTGCCTGGAAACAGGTACACGTCTTGCGGCACGACCGCGAACATTCGCCGCAGTGACTCGCGGTCGTAGCGCCGCACGTCCTTGCCGCGCACGCGCACCGAGCCACCGGCGATCTCATACAACCGCAGCAACAGCGCCGTGATCGTGGTCTTGCCGGAACCGGTCGGGCCGACCAGCGCCACTTTTTCGCCGCGCGGCACCTTGAACGAGAGGTCGCGCAGCACCGGAACGCCCGGTTTGTACTCGAAATTGACGTGGTCGAGCTCGACATCGAAGTCGGCGTCACCGGCATCGCCGCGCTCCATCGGCGGGCAGTCCAGATCAGGCGCGTCGAGCAAGCCGAACACGCGCTCGGCGCCAGCCATCGCGCTCTGCAGCAGCGTGTAGCGCTGCGCCAACGCGCTGATCGGCTCGAAGAACTCTTTGATGTACGCGGCGAACGCCACCAAAGTGCCGAAACTGACCGGATGATGGCCGGTGAACGCGATCACCGACGCCAGGCAGACGGCGCCGACCGTGTCGATCGCAGCGTCTTGGATCGAGTCCCACTTGATAGCGGCGTTGTTGGCGTCGCGGTAGCCGGCGTTGACTTCATCGAACTCGCGCGCCGCCGCTGCCGGCCGTCCAAACGCTTGAATCACGGTCATGCCGCTGACCTGCTCGTTGGTCGTCGCGTTCATGCGTGCCGTGTTGCCGCGAATCGCGCGGAACGCCTCGCGCATGCGCCGCCGCACGACCACCACCAGAAAGGCCACCGGCGGTACGCCGACGAACGCGATCAACGCCAGACGCGAGTCGAGCACCAGCATCAGTACGATGATGCCGATCAGCTTGATTAAATCGCCGATCGAGAGCAGCGCGCCGGACGCGAACAGCTCGAGCATGGCGTCGACGTCGTTGGTGACGCGCGACACCAGCTTGCCGACCAATTGGCGATCGAAGAAGCCGAGCCGCTGGCGGTGCAGGAAGCGAAAGACGTGCCTGCGCAGGTCGGACATGGCGCGCGCGCCTGCCACCTGCATCGCGTACATTTGCAGAAAACCGAGCACCTGCTCGATGATCATCACGCCCGCCAACATCAGGCCGCCGCGCATCAGCTCGTCGGCGTGACCGGCGACGACACCTTGGTCCATCGCCCGCCGCATGATCAGCGGGCGAACCAGCGAGCTTGCGGAGGTGAACAGCACGACACCGAGCGAAAGCCAGAGCAGCTTTTGGTGCGGGGCCACGAACGGCCACGACTTTTTCACCAGCCGCAGATCGTACGCTTTGCCGAAGCGCTCATCTTCGTGGAAGGCTTTGACGGCCGCGGCCGCGCGCGTGTTGCGAGCCGGCTTTGGCGCGCCGTTGCCGTTGCCCGAGCTCATGGCGACGCCTCTTGCGGGGTGGCCGTCGGCTCGACCGGCTCGCCTTCGAGCGCCTGCAGCTCGCGTTCGATGCGCTGTTCCTCGGCGAACGTGCTGTAGAACCCGCCCGAGCGACGCAGCTCGTCGTGCGTGCCGCGCTCCACCACGCTCCCCTTTTCGAGCACGATGATCTCGTCACAGTGCGAGGCCGCCGCGACGCGGTGCGTGATCAAGATCAACGAGCGAGCTTTGCGTTGACGATCGATAGCGTCGAGGATGCCGCGCTCGGTGCGCGCGTCGACGGCACTGAGCGGATCATCCAGGATCAGAATTTGCGGCTCCGACACGAACGCCGCCGCCAACGCCACGCGTTGCTTCTGGCCGCCGGAAAGCTGCACGCCCCGCTCGCCGACGACGGTATCGAAGCCGTCGGGCAACTCGCGCACTTCATCAGCGATACGCGCCTCTTCGGCGGCACGCTGCGCACGCTCGACACCTTCCGGCGAATCGGGGTCGTCCAGGCAAAAGGCGATGTTGCGACCGACCGTAGTGCTGAACAAAAATGCGTTCTGCTGCGCATAGCCGACGACCTGGCGCACCATCGAAAGCGGCAGCTCGCACACGTCGTGCCCGCCCAAGAAAACACTACCGCCGGGCGTCGGCAGCAGCCGCGCCAACAGCAGCGCGAGCGTCGACTTGCCGCTACCGGTACGACCGACGATCGCCAAAGACTTGCCGTGGCCCAGCTTGAAGCTGACGTCGTCGACTACCTTGCGGGTCCCATACGAGAAGTCGAGATGCTTGACCTCGAGGCCGCGCGGTACGGTGGTCGGGCGCAACGGGCCGTCGGTGATGTCGGGCTCGGCTGTGTAAACTTCGGCCAAGCGCGAATAAGAAGCGCGGCCGCGCTGCAGCATGCCGACGATGAAGCCGAGCGACATCAGCGGCCACGTCAGCCGGCCCAGCGCCAGCGTGAAGCCCAGAAAATCCCCCCACTTCATCTCGTGGGTCATCACCAGGTGGCCGCCGTACCAAAACACCACCAACACGCCGATCGACAGGGTGACCTGCAAGATCGGCGTCATCGAGCCGCGCAGGCGCGCGAGTCCCAGGCTCTTTTCCAGGTACTTCTGGTTGGTGACCTCGAAGGCTTCGGCCTCACGCTCTTCGAGCGCGAACGAGCGCACGACGCGTACCCCGGCGACGCTGGCCTGAACGCGCCCGCTCATTTCTCCGAGCGCGGCTTGCGCGTCGCGTGTACGGGTAAAAAAGCCGCCGGAGAACCAGCGCGTCACCAACAGCAGCAACGGCAGCGGGATCAACGCCACCATCGTCAGCTTGGGCGAGGTCGGGATCAGCAAACACAGCGAGCTGACCAGCGCCAGCACGGTGTTGATCACGTTGAGCACACCGAAGCCCAACAACAGACGCACCTGCGTCAAATCGTTGGTGACGCGGCTCATAATTTCGCCGGTGTTCATCCGCCGATAGAACGACGGCCCGAGCGTGAGCAACTTGGCTGACAGCACTCGCCGCAGCTCGTACTCGGCGTTGCGACCGGCGTTGAAGACCGCGACGCGCGACAGTACGCGAACCGTGAACGCCAGCAGCGCCACCACGACCATCGAGACACCGATCGAGACCGAGCGCTCGGTGTGGTGTTCTTGGCTCAGGTTGACGGCGAGCTTGACCTGCGTGTTGAGCCAGTACTGGGCGTACTGATACGTCGCGAGCAGGACGAAGCCGAGCACGTAGCGGCGCGCTTGACGCCCGAACTGTCCGACCAAGCTAAACGGCAGGCGCGCGGCCTCGGCATCGACGGCGGCGAGGCCGAACGCGACGGGCTCGGGCTGGGAGACAGAAGGCTGAGCGGTGGCTTGGCTCATCGGAATTGCGCAGAAACGCCCCGGCCATGTGGAGTTGAGACGGCGCCGGGTCAAGGCCTAGGATGCGGGTTTCATGGCGAGAACTCGATTGTTCGGACAACTGCGGAGAATTGCGGCACGTGCACTCGCCGAGCACCTGCCCGAACGGCTAGACGTGGACGTAGGGCGCGCGCATTTGACGCGCCGGGAGTTGACTTGGGGCACGGCACAGCTGGCCGTCGCGAGCGCGCTCGGCGGCTGCGGCGATGACCGCTCCGGCAAACGGCCGGGCGGCGAGCGCGTAGCGGTGGTGGGCGCCGGCATCGCGGGGCTGCACTGCGCGTACCGGTTGCAGCAGTCGGGCGTGGACGTGACGGTCTACGAGGCTTCGCAACGGGTCGGCGGGCGCATGTTCACCGCACGAGACAAGGCCTACGACGGGCAGGTCTTCGAGCTCGGCGGCGAGCTGATCGACACGAACCACGCTACGTTGTTCGCGCTCGCCGAAGAGCTCGAGATCAGGCTCGATGATCGTCTGGCGGACGAGACGATCCAGCCCGATGTCTGGTTCGTCGGCGGCGAGGAAATCGCCGAAGCGGTGATCGTGGAGCAGTTCACGGCCGTTACCCCAGCCATGGTCGACGCCGCCACGGCGGCGGACAACGAGGAAGACGACACAGCGTTCAATCAGCTCGACGCGACGCCGCTTGCGGATTGGCTCGACCAAAACGTGCCCGACTCGGACTACGCGGCGCTCAACGCGGTGCTGAACGCCGCCTACCGCGGCGAATTCGGGCTCGAAACGTCGCGGCAATCGGCGCTGAACCTGCTCTATCTGATCGGCGCGGACGAGCCTGATCCGTTCCGTATCTTCGGTGAGTCCGACGAGCGCTACCACGCGCGCGAGGGCAGCGACGCATTCCCGACGCGGTTAGCCGACAAGCTGGCCAAAGGCACGCTGCAGCTCGGCTCGAAGTTGATACGCGTCACGGGTGGGGGCGACCGTGGCTTCACGCTCGAGATCGTCGACGTGGTGAAGTCGACCAAGAGCGAAGAACAATTCGACCACGTCGTCTTGGCGATGCCGTACAGCGTTCTCCGCAAGGTGAAGCTGGACGTGCCGCTGAGTGATCTGAAGCAGCGGATCATCAACGAGCTTGGCTACGGCACCAACGCCAAGGTGATGGGCGCGTTCGAAACGCGCGTCTGGCGCGACGAGCACCAAAAAAGCGGCACGGTCACCACCGACGCGGACCTGCAGCAAGCCTGGGACTCGTCGATCGGCCAACCTGGTCCGCGCGGCATCTTGACCAATTTCTTGGGTGGCGACGCCGGCGCGGCCGTAGGCGAGCCCGACCCGGAGGAGTACTACACGGGCCTGCTCACGGATCTCGAGCTGATCTTCCCCGGGGTCACCGCCGCCTACCGCGCCGACAGCGCGCGACGCATGCACTGGCCCAGCTACGAATTCACGCTCGGTAGCTACACCTGCTACCAACCCGGGCAGTGGTCGTTTTGGACGCACGAAGGCGAGCGCGAAGGCAATTTGCACTTCTGCGGCGAGCACACATCGGCTGATTTCCAAGGCTGGATGGAGGGCGGCGCCGAAACCGGAGCGCTGGTCGCGGCCGAAATTCTCGGCGACCTCGGCCTCGACCCATCACCCGAGCTCGCGAGCTTGCTGGAAACCAAGACGGTCGTCTCGCAACCGACGTTCAAGCGCGGCGGGCTCGCGCGGATGACTTTTCGGCAGCGTCAGCTGCAACTAGCGCTGGCCCGGCAGCGACGGTGAAGTAGCGGCGCGCCGCGAAGCCCAAGATCGTGGCTTGTTGGAGCGCGGGAGTAATGTGCTGCTCGCGCCGGCGGTGAAGCTCGCGGTAGCGACTCCAGTGGAGCGAAGGGTGCTCGTGGTGCACCGTGTGCAAGCCGTTGTCGAAGACGAGCCAGTTCCAAAACGGGTTCACGAAATTGCGCGAATGGTCGTGCTCGGACGTCGGATCGCAGCCCACGTGCTGCAGGTAGTTGGTCAGCATCATCCAATACGTGCCGAACAGCGCCGGTAGCCCCAGCGCGAAGAAGTAGACGATCGCGCCGCGGCCCGGCCCGTGTAGCGTGATCGCCAGCGTCAAGAACGCTGCATGCGCCACGCCGATCGTCGCCAGCTCGAGCGCAATCCGCCACGCTCGCGCCGAGCGCGTGCGAAATGCCGCACCCACGAAGCGCATCAGCGCCGGGATTTGATAACGGCTCGATGCCAACGGATAGGTCAAGGCTGCCAGCAAGCTGTCGGTCGGCGCGTGACGCGCGGTGGCCGTCATGTCGCCTTCACCATTGAGAAACCGATGGTGATTCTGATTGTGGGTCGGGATCCACGAGAAGATCGGGAAACCGTAGAAGATGGATAGCCACGCGCCGTAGGCCAAGTTCATGCGCCGCGCATAGAAAACCGGCGAGTGGTTGTGATTGTGTGTCAACACCCCGGAGAGATAAGAACAGTAGAGCAGCAGCGGCGCGAGCCAGGGCAGCAGGCGCGGGCAGGTCAGAGCGAGGGCGGGCGCGAGCGGAAGCAGCCCGAACGCCCAGACGAGCGTGCGCTTGTCTTCGACAAACCGAAGTCTTATGTTTTCGATCCCGTGTTAGGTTGCCGCGGAGGTTGCGACCTATGACGATCATGCCTCGTGCATCCTGCTCGGACCATTCGCGTTCATTTCAGGTTTCGATGACTCGCCGCCCAGCGCTCAAAATCCCCAGAAATCAGCCACAGCAGCCGCGTTCACGCGCGACCGTCAGCGTGATTTTGGATGCCGCGATTCGGGTTTTGGATCGCGAAGGTTTGGAGGCAATGACCACGTCACGCGTCGCCGAGGTAGCCGGCGTGAGCGTCGGCACGCTGTATCAATACTTCGCCCACCGTGAAGCGATCATCGAGGCGCTGCAGGATCGCGAGCTACTGCGCGCCGACGACATGCTCGGGCGCTTGCTCAAGAATCCGCAACCGGCATCGAATCGCGAACTGTCGCGAATGGTGATCGAAGAACTGCTGCGACTCTACCGCGCCGCACCTGCGCTGCACCGCGTGCTGGCAGTCGACGGGCTGCGCTTCGCCCCTCCCGAGCGAGTGCTGGCGTTCGACGCGCGCAGCATCGGGCTGGTCAGGGCGTTCCTCACGCTGGCGGGCCCGCGCATCCGCGCCGCGAACCTGGAAGCGGCGGCGTTCGTCGTCTATCAATCGGTCCGCGCCACGATGCTCAGCTACCTGCTGGAGTCGCCGGCTGGCGTCGACGATCGAGTACTGGTCAACGAGCTGACCGAACTGATCGTCCGCTACCTCAGCAGCGAGCCGTAACTCGGCGAGACCGAGCGCCCGCCGCGGCTCAGTTCACGGGTCGCGAGGCAACGAGGGCGAAGGAGACCAAGCCACGCCTGCTACTGCGCAGCAGCAGCAGGCGTGTGGCGATCAAACGGCCAGCGCGCGGACGGAATCGGGAAGGCCGGCTTCGCGAACAGGTAGCCTTGTCCGTAGTGGGCGCCGGTGTCGAGGATCGCTCGACACTCTTCTTCGGTCTCGATGCCTTCGGCGACCACTTTGGCGCCCAGCTCTTCACACAGCGAAACGACTTGGCGCACCAGGATTTGCTGGCGACGGCTCTTCTCGATGCCGCGAATCAGCGCCAAGTCGAGCTTCACCACGTGCGGCTCGAGATCGACGATACGCTTCAGGTTGGAGTGACCGGCGCCCAAGTCGTCGACGACCAGGTACGCACCACCGCGCGAGCAGATCTCTTTCAAGACGCCGGCGCACAGGCCGAAGTAGCTGAACGCCGCCGACTCGGTGATCTCGAGGTACACCGCGCGGTCGTGGAAAAACAACGGATCATCCGGTCGTACCAGCCAGCCGTCGCTGAGCTCGTGCGGATGCAAGTTGACGAACAGCGGCGCGTCGGCGCAGCGGCCAAACGCCACCTCGCGGATCTTGCGCCCGAGTGGGCCACAAGCGCGTTCGGCCTCGGCTTGCTGGAAGAGCACGAGCGGGTTCTTGAACTCCGGCCACTTGCAGCGCGTGAGCGCTTCATAGGCGAAGGTGAAGCCCGTCTGCATATCGACGATCGGCTGGAACACGACGTCGATGTCCGCGACCGTGAGATCCCGCACCGAACTGCCCTTGAGACCGGAGCCCGAGATCGTTCGCTGGAAATCCGCCGGAGGAGGCTTGGTGCTAGCCAGTGACATCTCTTGCGCCCTCCCGTGTGAACGGCAGATTGATGGGCGTCATTAACCCGACGCTCGAGTTTGTTTTCGTCTCAACTTTCTCAAAGCGAGACACGAGCGCGAGACGAGCCAACAGGAAGGCGGGAAGGCGGGAAGAATTCGATTGTTCGAGCCAGCGATTGAGGGCCACGTCGCTCACCCGCAGCGCCGACATGGCGGTGTCACCCCCCCCCAAAATCTCACCTTCCCGCCTTCCCGCCTTCCCGCCTTCCTCTGAGCATTGGTCTCATTTATCAGCTGCCCGCCCGCTCAGCCTGGCTTCTGGCGAGGCTTTCGTGAGGACCAAGCGACCTTTCCGGTCGCCTCTCGTTGAGCGTACGTGGGTACGTGAGCACCGGACCGGAGCGAAAACGAAGCCA
>JBBSAB010000175.1:0-12319 GCA_038252755.1 Polyangiales bacterium
AACCATCGCTCGTGGCTTCGAAAAGCTTTTGGCAAGCGTCGAAGCCGTCTTGGCTGTGGAAAACAGCTCCAGGATGCGATGAATGCTCAGCCGCCTTCCTGTTCGCTCGTGCTCGAGGCGAGAAATGTGATGAATGGTCAGGCCTGAACTCGGCCTACCCCCGCCAGCTTTACGCTTCGCTCTTTAGTTCTTGTTCGAGCTCTTGCAGCAGACGCTTCGCGTTCTTCGAGAGTTTCTTCGGGACTTGGACGGCGATCATCACGTGGAGATCGCCGCGGCCGCCGCGATCGAGGCGCGGGGCGCCTTCGCCTTTGACGACGACGACGCTGCCCGGCTGACAGCCGCCGTCGACCTTGACGACCACTTCACGCTCGTCGGGTAGCTTAAGCTTCGTGACCATGCCGAGCGTCGCTTCGGCGAACGACAGCGTCAGCCGCGTGCCCAAGTCGTTGCCGTGGCGTTCGAAATGCTTGTCCGCCTCGACGTCGATGTCGACGTACAGATCACCGGCGGGCGCGCTGGCGGGACCCGGCATGCCTTGACCCGGTACGCGCAGTCGCTGCTCGGAATCGATGCCGGCTGGCACGTTGACCAGCACCTTGCGCTGCTTCTCGACCGCGCCTTGGCCGCGGCAGGTTTCGCACGGTGCGGCGATCATTTGCCCGGTGCCGCGGCAGCGCGCGCACGGGCTCGAGAACATGATGAAGCCGCGCTGGGCCGTGACCTGGCCGGCGCCGCGACACTGGCTACACGTTTCGGGCTTGGTGCCGGGCTTCGCGCCGCTGCCGCTACACGTATCGCAGGCGACCGCGCCGTGTACCGCCACCTCGTGTTTGCCGCCGGTCAGCGCTTCGGCCAGGCTCAGCGTGAGCTCCACCCGCACGTCTTGGCCGCGCTCGACGCGTCGCCGCCGACCACCGCCGCCGCCGCCGCCGAAACCGCCACCGCCAGCGCCTCCGAAGAAGTCGGAGAACATGTCCTGAAAATGGCTCAGGATGTCGCCGACGCCGGCGTTGTTGAAGTCGAAGCCGCCGCCGCCTAGGCCAGCGTGCCCGTACCGATCGTAAGCGGCGCGCTTATCGGCATCCGACAGGATCGTGTACGCCTCGGTCGCTTCCTTGAACTTCGCCTCGGCTTCGGGGTTGCCTTGGTTGCGATCCGGGTGGTGCTTCAGCGCCGATTGCCGGTACGCCTTGCGAATGTCGTCGTCGCTGGCCTCACGCGCGACTCCAAGAACCTCGTAATAGTCGCGCTTTTCACTCATGCTGTAAGCTCGAGAACTCTGCTGAGAGACACGGAAAACCGGCGGAAGCTAAGTCGGATTGGCCGCCTGTCAATGGCGTTCGGCGCAAACCGCCTCGCCTGCCCGGTTAAAAGCTCAAGCTGCCGGGGTATCCGAGGCTCCGCCACCGCCGCGCTTCACGGCGGCTTCCAACGCCCAGCGGGTCGCGATCAAGTCGGCTTGGCTCTTGGCCAGTTTTTGGGCCAGCTCGCTCTCGCCAGCTTTGCGGCGGGTCTCGGCCGCGCTCTCGGAACCGGCGGCGGGCAGCTGGCGAACCAGCTCTTTGCCGACGCGCTCGGCCTCGCGTAGGTCACGCTCGAGCTTGCGAATGTGCTCGCCGCGCTCGGCTAGCGTCTGCTCCAGGGCGATGAGGTCGGCCGCGACCGCGTTCGCCTCCTCCGCTGACGGGCCATTTTTGAGCTTGCCATTCAGCTCGGTCAGGCTGGCCTCTTGCGCCTTGAGTTGGTGATTCTTGTTGTCGAGTTCTTGGCGTAGTGCCAGCAGCTCGGCGTCGCGGGCAAACACTTTGGTTTCGGCCTCGCGCAGCTTGGCGTCGCGGGTTGCGATGGCTTGCTTGTCAGTGGTGACGGTCGCCTCGAGCTCGCGCAGCTTGGCGATGGCTTGCTTGTCGGTGGCGACGGTCGCCTCGAGCTCGCGCAGCTTGGCGATGGCTTGCTTGTCGGTGGCGATGGTCGCCTCGAGCTCGCGCAGTTTGGTGCTGGCTTGCTTGGCCGTGGCCAGCGCCGCTTCGACCTCGCGCAGCTTGGCGTCGCGGGCGGTGATGGCTTGTTTGTCGGCGGCCAACGCCGCTTCGACCTCGGTCAGCTTGGTGCGCATCTGCAGCGCTTCGCCGCGCGAGCGCCGTAGCGCTTCGGCGTCGCTACTGCTGCCGCTGGTGATCACGCTGCGGTACGGCAGCTGCACGACCGAGAACGCCTCGAGCTCGACCGGTTGCTGCGACGCGACCGCGATGAACATCTCCGGCTCCTCGGCACCTGCCGGCAAGAACGCAGTATCGAGCGACGGCTCAGGCGTGCCCTCGGGCGCAAAATCGGCGATCACGTAACCGACGAACGGGGCTTGGCCGAGCATGCGCACGTGCTCGAACTCGGTCTTCACCGCGTCGTACAGCGCGTAGTAGTCGAGCGAGATGACGCCGCTCGGGCGATGCGGCAACAGCGGCATGCGCGCCTCGGGGTTGAGCGACGCGAGCAAGGCCACGCCGCGCGGGGTGAGCGCCCGGCGGATCTTCTTCACCAGCGCGACCGGATCCGTGATGCCGGCATCTTCGACGATGCACACGTCGAAGGCGCCGTCGCGCAGGGCGAAGTGTCCGTCGGCGAGCGCCGAGAACGAGACGTTGCTTGAGCGATTCTTGGCCGTGGCTTCGGCGACCCGCACCGGATCTGGATCGCAGACGTGGACCAGCCGTGCGCCGCGCTCGAGCAGGCGCTCGGGCAGCGCGGAGATGGCGGGGCCGATGAACAGCACGCGGCGCCCACTGGCGACGGGCTCGGCGTAGGCGGCTAGAACGATTGCAGGCTCGATGGCGCTCGACATGACGGCCGGGGAGCGTAGCGAATGAACGGACGGCTGTCGCGTCCGCGAACCCTCACTTTCGTCGGAAATCCTAATTTTCTGGCGTTGCCGAGCCGAAGGTTTCGGCGGCGTGGCCAGGCGCGGGCGAAGCTCGACGGGATGGCCTCGCCGAGCAGCGCGCCATCCGACCGAAGTTAGCCGCTCCTGGGCGGCGGTCGGCAAGCGTCGCGGGTTACGGTTGCGCGCAAGGAGCCGGAATTTTGCAGGGTTCGCCGCAGTTGAGCGCTAGGGCGTACCGCTCCACTTGCGCTGGCGTTTCACGGCCGAGGCCAGTGCCCGCCAGGCACAGCATGATCGAGTCTTGTACGCCGATGACTTCCGCCGGGTCGCTGCAGTGGTTGTTCAGGCACTGGCCGTCTTTCATGCCGTGAAGCGGCGGGCAGTCCGAGTCGCCTTGGCAGCTGAGCGGGCGACAGTCGAACGGGTACTGCGGTGCTTCGCCCTCCTTCACGTCGCAGATGCCGACCAAGCGACTGCCGAGCATCAGCGTCTGCGTCGGCTTTTCGACGCGCTGGGGGCCCGACTTCTGCTGGAACTTGCAGGGCGCCTTGCCGGGGCACGTGGCCTCGAAGGTGCGGCCTTCGGAGTCACGCACCAGCCGCGGCCCGCCCTTTTGGCAGCCAATGGCCAGCAGCAAACACGCCACGGTGGACAATCCTTCGAGCCGACTCAACATGGAACGGGCGCGAAGCTAACATGATCCGCACGCTGTCGAGTTGGCTGTCCCACCCTGTCGTCGCCTGGGGCCTAGGGCTGTTCTCGGTTTTCGCCGTGCTAGCCAGCATCGTGCTCGTGCCAAGGTTTCTGGCCGCGCTGCCGACTGACTACTTGCGCTCGGATGCGGCTTCAGCGCACGTGGCGATGCCGCTTAGGATTCTCCGCAACCTGCTCGGCGTGGTGCTCGTTCTGCTGGGCCTGTTGATGTTGGTGCTGCCGGGGCAGGGCTTGTTGACGCTGCTGGTCGGTGTGCTGCTCGTCGACTTTCCCAGAAAACAGCGTTTGATCCGCCGTGTGCTCGGTAGGCCGCGCGTGCTCGGGTTGGTGAACAAGCTGCGTTCACACCGCGGCAGCCCACCGCTGCTTACTTAGGGCCCGCGACTGACTTAGCCATTCGCGGACCCTTAGCGTCGTGCACTCATCCGAGCCGATGCGACCTTCGCCGCGTGCACCAGCGCCGGCGCGCTGTCCGAGAGCTGCAGCGCGAGCGCGACCACCAGCAACCTCAGCCAGCTGAGGAGCCGTGATTGGCGGTGCTTGCCTAGCCCAGGCAGGGTTCGGGGAAGCCTCGAGGACGCGGCGGGAAGCGCGGACCTACAGACCTTTTTCGTAGAGCCGGTAAGTCTTGTAGATCTTGCCGCCCATCAGCTTGATGCCGGTGTTGACGGGCGCATTGTCTTCGAGCGTCCACGAAAGCTCGCCGCCTTCGAGGCCCAGGCGCTTACCAGCCGCGTTCATCTTTGCGTATAGATACGCGCTGAGCGCGGCGTATTTGCGCTGGCCGCGGAATTTCTTGCGGATACCGAGGATGATCAGCCGAGCGGTGTGCGGGCCCACGACCTTCAGCCGCCACAGCAGCTTGGGCAGCCCGAGCGGTCCGAGCTTGCCCTTCATGTCGGCGATCAGCTCGTTCAAGTTCGGTAGCGCCAGCGCTACTGCTGCGGCCTCGCCATCGATCTCCGTGATGTACGACAGCTCTGGGAACGCGATCAGCTTCAGATCAGCGCCCATTTTCGACAGCTCGCGTTCGGTCTGCGCGACGAAGCCCCAGTTGTCGTTCCAGGCGTCGTTGTACACGTCCATGATCACGCGCAAATCGGCATCGAGGTTGCGCATGTCGACGTGGCGCGACTTGACCTCGGGCATGGCCTCGATGTCGTCGTGAGCTTTGCGCACACGCGGCGGCACCTCGCCGACGTGGTAACGCCAGGCGTAAGCGTCCTTGAGCTTGGTGAAGCCAGCTTGTTCGATCAAGCCGCCTTGATACGCGCGGTGGTGCGGCATCATGATCATTGGCGGGGTATCGAAGCCGTCGACCAGGCAGCCCATCTCGTCGTTGAGCGACAGCGAGAGCGGGCCGCGGATGCGCTTCATGCCGCGCGCGCGCAACCACTTGCTGGCCGCTTCGAGCAAAGCCCTGGCCACCTCCGGGTCATCGATGGTGTCGAGGAAACCGAAGCTGCCCGTTTCGTCTTTGTAACGCGCCAGGTGCTCGCGATCAATCTGCGCCGTGACGCGCCCGACGCACCAGCCGTTACGATGCGCGGTGAAGATGATGCCTTCGGCGTGCTCGAAGAACGGATTCTTCAAGCTCATCCGATCCTTCATCTCCATGTCTAGCGGTCGGACGAAGTTCGGATCGCCGCGGTAGACGTAGTCCACCACGTTCAAGAAATCATTGAGCTTGCCCCCGATCGGCGTTTCACGAATCTCCAGCGGCATTTCAACGGATAGCTAACTTCGCGCGTCCCTCAGAGTCAATTGCCCCACAGATAGCGACTCGAGACTTTCACAGGGAGGATGGGAGGGCGGGAGGTCCGCGAGGCGAGAATTTGGGGTTCGACTCGCACGGTAGTTCACGGCACCTACGCAGTCGGTTTCACGCTGCCGCACGACCCGAACAGCAAAAACCTCGCGGACCTCCTGTCCTGCCTGTGAATCTGGGAGACGATCAGCGCCGGTGGGCTAGATGACGCCGTATTTCTTACCAACCTTCGCAAAGGCTTCGAGGGCTTTGTCGAGTTGGTGGCGTTCGTGGGTGGCCATGTAGCTCGTGCGCAGCATGGCGCTCTTGGGCGGGACGCCGGGCGAGATGAACGGGTTGGTGTAGACGCCGTGCTCCTCGAGCAGGTCGCGCCACATCATAATCGTGCGCAAATCTTGGCGAATGTAGATCGGGATCACGGCGGTTTGCGTGTGGCCGAGCTCGAAGCCGAGCTTCTTCAGCTCGTCGCGCATGTAGGTGAAATTCTCGCGCAGCTTGTCGATGCGCCAGGTTTCCTCCTGCATGACCTCGAGTGAGGCCATCGCGGCGGCGACCTGCGGCGGGGCGGCGCTGGCGGCGAACATGAAGCTGGGCGCGAAGTGCCGAATGTAGTCGAGCACCTTGCGCTCGCCGACCAGGAAGCCGCCAATGCTGGCCAGAGACTTCGAGAAGGTGCCTCCGATCAGATCGACCTGGCCTTCCAGGCCGAAGCTGTGGGCGGTGCCGCGGCCACCCGGGCCGATCACGCCGACCGCGTGCGCGTCGTCGACCAACAGGCGCGCGCCGTGCTTTTTCACGATTGGCACGAGCTCATCGAGCTTGGCGATTTCGCCTTCGGCGCTGAACACGCCGTCAGTAATCACGAAGGCGCCGTCACCGGCGTCGAGCTTTTCGAGGGCTCTATCGAGCGATTCGGCGTCGTTGTGCTTGTAGCGTACGAGCTTGGCGCCGGCGGCTTGGCCGAGCCTGACGCCGTCGTACAAAGATGCGTGCACGTTGCGATCGATGAACGCGACGCTGTGCTTGTTGCTGAGCAGCGCGGCGCACGTCGCCAGGTTCACCTGATAACCGGTGGTGAAGACCAGCGCCGACTCTTTGCCCATGAAGGCGGCGATCTTCGCCTCCAGCTCCTCGTGCAGCTTCATCGAGCCGTTGACCAGGCGTGAGCCGGTCATGCTGGTGCCGAAGCGATCGATGGCGGCTTTGGCGGCTTCGCGCACCTTGGGGTGCGTGGTCAGGCCTAGGTAGTTGTTCGAGCCGAACATCAGCACGCGCTTGCCGTTGATTTCGGCTTCCGGTCCGTCGTTGAAGTCGAGCGGACGGAAGAACGGGTAGATGCCCATCTTGCGCGCGTTGTCCGCGGCCATGAACTTGAAGGCTTTTTCGAACACGTCCTTGCCGCCGATGCTGGCGAGCGAGGTCCGCTCCTTCATCGACTCGTCCATGTCGGACGAGCCCGAGCTCACGTCTTTGGTCTGGGTCGCGGTGCCGTGACCGTTCGTGGCGCCGTTGCTCTTGGCGCTCGGCGCGTGCGTTCCGATGTTCTCATCGAGCGCCGGATCGACGTTCGGCAGCTCGTGGCCGTTCTTGAGCACGGTCCAGGCGGCCTTCAGCCGACCGCGCGCGTCCATCAGGCCTTCGGTCGCCTTCATCACGCGATCGTCCGACACCCAACGCATCACGGATGGGCTGAGCAGAGCTTGCTTGCCTTTGTCGACGAGCGTTTGGCGAAGACCCATGGTGCGGGGTTCCTACGAGAGAAGCCTCGCAACGTCAACCGCACCGGGAGCCGAAATCCTGCCCCTGGCCTCTTGCCTGCGAACGACCCTATGCCCTGAGGCCTGAGCCCTCGGGAGGCCAGTAGTCGCTGCCCATCTCTTCGAGCTCGATCGCCTCGAGCACGAGTCCTTCTGGCGGGGCCGTGATGCCCAGATCTTTACGCAGTCCGCTGGCCAAGGCGCGCTCGAACGTGTCGGGCGGCAAATGGCTGCGGCCGATGTCGACCAATGTTCCCGCGATGATGCGCAGCATGTTGTAGAGGAATTTGTTCCCCGTCACCGTGAGCTCGGTGATGCGTACGTCGCTTTTCGCCGGCGCGAGCGTGATGCGAAAGATGTGTCGCACCGTCTCGTCACGGGTGTCGGCCGAGCCGCGAAACGCCCGAAAATCGTGCTCGCCTTGTAGAAACGCCGCCGCGTCGCGCATCAGCAGCTGGTTCAACCTGTGTGGAATGCGCCAGGCGAACTGATCGATCAGTGGATCGCGCGTGCGACTTTCGAGGATGCGATAGACGTACGTCTTGCTGACGACCTTCCGGCGCGGTTCGAAGGTTGCCGGGGTGCGGCAAGCGCCTACGACAGCGATCTCGCGCGGCAGTTGCTGGTTGAGCGCGAGCAGCCAGCCGCGCGGCTCGATGTCTTTGGTGGAGTCGAAGGCGACGAGCTGGCCGCGCGCGTGAACACCCGCGTCGGTTCGGCTCACACCGCGCGTGCTGCTGGCCTTGGGATCAATCGTAGCGATCGCGCCTTCGAGCTCACCGGCGACGGTGCGTCCGTTGGTCTGCTTGGCGTAACCACAGAACGGACCGCCGTCATAGGACAGCGTGAGCAGCACGCCGTGCAGGCCGCCCTCGGGCGCCGCTTCCGGCGCTGTCACCGCTACGCGCCGCCGGCGCCAGCGTCGGCCGCACCGCTGCCGCTCGTGCCGCCACTGCCGCTCGTGCCGCCACTGCCGCTCGTGCCGCCACCCTTGCCGCCGGTCGTAGTGCCGCCAGTCGTGGTCGTGCCACCGGCAGCCGGAGTTGTTCCGATCGCGCTGATCGAGTGCCCGACCTTCGTCACGCACGGGTACTGGGCGTTGCCGTCAGCCGGCTCGCCTGCGCTTTGGATGTCGTAGATGGGCAACGCTGGATCGGCGCAGCGCTCGGGCGTTGTCTTGCCGTCCTCGTCACATGCAGCAGCGCCCACCGCGAACGCGAGCAACAGCGCGCCCACGGCAGCTTTCGCCCGATCAGGAAGACTGCTGAGGCGGATCATCGTTTGGGCATGAATCTCAGCGGAACATTGACCTCAGCGCAACCCCCTTGTGGGGCCGGGAAGGTCGAGCTCGCAAATCTAGCGACGACACAGTTGCTGACGCCCGGATCATGCAGGCCGTCGGCCACCACGCGGGCACTGCAAACCTGGCCTGTGGGACCCACTTTGACGCCGACTGTCAGGGTGCCCTCGAGCGTGGCGTTGCTGCTGAGAGCCTTTTCGTAGCAGCTGCGCGACTGACCTGCGCGCCCTGCCAGCGCCGAGGTGAGGGCGCCGGTCGCCGTTCCGGTGCATTCCTTGGCGCACGGGTTCCCGCCTGTGCCGCCCAGCTTTTTCGGCCCCTTGTCGTCGGGCTTCGCCGACTCTTCCGGTGGAGGCGGTGGGGGGGGCGGAGGCGGAGGCTCGTCGAGCGTCGGCGTTGCCGTGTTGGAAGCAACGGTCGCCGTCGGCTTGGTCGGCTCGCTGCTGCCCATGACCTTCCAAATGATCAGACCTCCGATCAGGAAGAGCATGAGGACGGCAGCGATGATGATGGGGCCGCTACCGCCCGACTTGGGCGGTGGCGCGGTGGTCTCAGCCATGTTGGCTCTCTCCGAAAAATGCGGGGCGGCGCGGACTATAGCCACCCCCTAGGCGGCACGCGAGACTTTCGGCTTAAGGGGGCGGAAGGGGTCACGCTCACGGTCCGCCCGGCAGGTCACTGGCCGGGCCTGGGACATCGGCCGGTTCGAAGAGCGTGACCGCCGTATCACCCCAGCGGCGCTCGTCACACACTTGCAGCAGACTTGTGCCCTCCGGGGCTGGTGGTGGGTCCTTGGCGGCATGCTCCAGGACGATGCGTGCTCCGGCCGCAAACAGCCCGGCGCTCGCTAGCGCTTCGAGCTCGCTCCGAGCTGTCTTTACATCCCTCCAGGGTGGATCACAGAGCACCAGCTCGAACGGTCCGTGCCGTCGAAGCTGCCCGAGCGCTGCTTCGACGCGCAACGGCAGGACCGTCGCTTCGGCGTCGAGGCCCAACTTAGTAAGATTTTCGCGCAGGCAGGCTAGGGCGGGCCGTGCCGCTTCGATGAAAACCGCGCGCGCGGCCCCGCGCGACAAGGCTTCGATGCCGAGCGCGCCACTGCCGGCGTACAGATCGAGCACGCGCGCGTCGCGGACGTCACCGAGGATCGAGAACAGCGCCTCCTTCACGCGCGCCCCGGTCGGTCGCGTCGCGTCGCCGGCTGGGGCCTGGAGCGCGCGCCCGCGAAGTCGCCCTGCGATCACCCGCACGCGCGCACCTGAGCCAAGCGGTCACGATCGTTCATCACGTCGTCTCGATCTTGCTCCACATTTGACGACGCATGCGCTGCCGCTGTCGATCTTTGCCGGTGATGACGCGCGCTGCGCTCCAAGCCGCGGTCAGCTCGCCCTCTTGGCCGAGGCCGGGCAGCACGGTTTTGCCGACCAGGTACGTGCCGGGCACGGGACCGCGCACCGGCTCGCCCGACAGCTCGAGGTAACCGGCGGGCTCCACGCTCCACAGCCGCTCCATTGCTTCTACGCCGGCGGCGGCGCCGTGCAGGTGCGAGCGCTCGACCTCACGCCGGGAGCCGTTCCGAAAATCCCACAGCGGCAAGCCGTCGTGCGTCGAGTCGACCAATGACAGTGAGCGGTCGAGAAATGGCAAATGCTCGCGTAAGGTCGACAGTACCGCGTCGCGCGCTTCGAGCAGCGTGAGCGCGCCGCGCGCCGGCAACAGCGCTTCGGCGATCAGCAAGGTACCGTTCGGATCGGCGTCGTTGTCGTCGAGCGCCCGCGGCGACAACCGCGACAGTCGCAGCGCTGGACAGCGCGGGTCACGCCGCGCGTAACGCTCGGGCACCACGAACGACTCCGCCGGCAGCGCGTCGGGCAGACCCTCGGTCTTCACGCGTAAGCTGACTACGAAGCGCGAGGCTTCGGCGCGCAGCTGCGGCCAGTCACTCTGCGCGAATTTCGTGACGCCTTCACCGCCCGACAGCTCGGCGACGGCTTCGCCCGACTGGTCCGAGACTACCGCCGACGAGCCGGTGGCTTCGCCTTCGCCGTCTTCGATCACGCCGACGGCGGTGCCGCGGCGCACGACGATCGATGCGGCGCGCCGATCGAGCGCGACCACGCCGCCGTGCGCCTCGATCCGCTCGATCAAGAAATCGCTCAGCTCTTGCTCGCTTTGCACGAGCGCGCTCACGCCGCGCGTCCACGCGCCGTGCAGGCGCGCCAAGCACAGCGGCGGCAGGCGATCGGCCGGCGCGGCCAGGTGTGTGGCGAACGAAGCCGGCAACAGCAACAGATCGCGAAACGGGTGCCCGCTCGGGAATTTGCTGAGCAGATCGGTGCTTCGATCGGCCTTCACGTACGGCAACATGGCCGAGATGCGCCCGGTTTCGAAGCGCTCCCACCAGGTGCCGGGCGGCCACACCAGATCCTTCTCGAACGCTAGATCCGCCGTGGCGTTGACTTGCGCGACGGTCGTGTAGAGCTCGTCGACCAGCTGCCGCACTTCGGGGAACTCGCGCTCGATCTCGCGCACGAAAAGATCCATGTCGGGCGGGACTTCGAGCCGTCGGCCCGGTGACAGCCAACCGAACATCGGATCGAGCGTCTGCATCCGGCGCCGGAACTGCTGGCTCTGCGCGAGCTCGTGCAAGACGCGCTTGAACACCGGTGACGAGCCGGCCAGGAAGGTGAACGGCCGGCGCGACATCACGCGCTGGTCGTAGCGGTACAACTGGCTGCGTTGTCCTTGACCCAGCACCAACACGCGAAAATCGCGCCGCGCCAGCACCGCCGCGCACGTGAGCGCACCGAGCGAACGCCCGAGCACGATCACGTCGTAGTGCCGCGAAGTCACTGCGAGCTTGTAGCACGAGGTGGCTGCCACGCCGCAGCCCACCTCGCAGAAACTCCCGTGGCGGATCCAGGCCAAACCGTGCGGCCGCTGCGGCTGTGAACTAGGGCGCCGGCACCGGGTGGAAGCGGAACACGGTCGGCTCCGGCCCCTGGACATTGCCTGAAACTTGGGCGACGAACACGACCTGGCCGTTGCGTGACATTGCCAGCCGGCGGCTGCCGTGACCGGGTAGCGATTGTGGAGCGGACGCCCAACGCACGAGATCGAAGAACGCAAACTTAGAGGTGTCGACGTTGCTGGAGGCGAGCCACGCGTCGGACCAAATCACGGACAGGTAGCGATTGCAGGAGAAGGCGTCGTCACGAAGCGGCTTGGCGTCCGCCAGCGCTGACTCGGCCATTCGGCAGCCCAGCGACGGAGAATCTGACAAGGTGAGCAAGCGCGAGCCATCAGCCGGAACATGGATGCCGACGTACCAGGGCAAGGGTTGCAGGCCGCGCTTGACGACGTCGCTGACCGAGGCCGTAAGGTCGAGCGTGAGTTTGCCCGCGCTGATTTTGCCAAAGCTGACGCTGTCGCCCTTGTGACAACGTCAGTGACCCGTGACGTTGCGAGGGCGCGGTGAGGCAGCCTAGCTGCCGACGAGCTTGACGAGTGTGCCGACAATGCGGTCGAGCAGGTCGTGCAAGCTGGGGTCGTGTTGCACGTAGCTGCACACGACGGCGATTTCCAAGCAGGCGAGTGTTTCGCGCGCTGAGCCAAGCGCGTTGTGGTAGCGCGCAGCGCGATTCTTCCCGCGGCTGTACATGCCCTCGGCAAGGTTGAGAGCGACGGAGCTACTGCAACGCCTGAGCTGGCGAGCGAGGTCCCGGTCTCGAACCTCAATCCGCCGCAGCGCCGGCTGCAGCTGCTTCAAGACCTCCAAAACGACGTGATAAATCCGGAGCATGTTGCCTTCCTTCTGACGCGCTGAACTGCACGCCAGCCGCCCCCGCGCTTGCTCTGGCGACCCGGGTCCAGGCTGAGCGCGAGCGCCAGCGAGCCGC
>JBBSAB010000176.1:0-12204 GCA_038252755.1 Polyangiales bacterium
CAACAGGAAGGCGGTAAGACGGGAAGGCCGAGATTTAGGGTGGGTGGTACTGGCAACTGGACGCCGGGGGATCGCGATTGGGCCTCAGGCGCCTGTTCGAACAACAGAAATCTTCCCGCCTTCCCGCCTTCCTGTTCGCTCCTGCTCGAATCGCGAAATGAGACCAATGCTCAGAGGAAGGCGGTAAGACGGGAAGGCCGAGATTTAGGGTGGGTGGTACTGGCAACTGGACGCCGGGGGATCGCGATTGGGCCTCAGGCGCCTGTTCGAACAACAGAAATCTCCCGCCTTCCCGCCTTCCTGTTCGCTCGTGCTCGAATCGCGAAATGAGACCAATGCTCAGCCGCCTTCCTGTTCTCTCGCGCTCGTCTCAAGTTTTTGGGGGAGACGACGTACCAGGCGGGGCGGCGGCGCGGATGGCGTCGCATAGCTCCCAGAAGCTGGCTTCCTTGGAGATGACGGGCGCGGTCTCTTGAGCGCGTTCAATCAGCAGGTCATCGACGCTGCCGGAGCAAAATAGCGCGCCGCCTAGCCGGCGATCCTTGAGCAGTTGTTCGCACAGCTCGATGCCGTCTCCGTCCGGCAGGGTGATGTCGAACACGCCCACGTCGAAGTGGGTCGCGCTGGCGCGGGCTTCTGCGCAGGTGTTGACGAGCGTGACCGCATGGCCCTGGGCTCGTAGCGATTTGGCGATCGCGCGCCCGACGGCGGCGTTGTCTTCGACCAGCAGGAGGTTCAATGCTCTGACGTACCTCCCCCCACGCCATGCCGCATGAGGCGATTTGCACCACTCGCGAACTACCTTCTCAGGCATATCACCCCGCGCGAGAGCCGGCGCGACGAACTTAGACGCCCGAGTGCTCGCGAGGTGCGTTGCTCGCGCTCGTCGCCCTCGCCTCGCCCCGTCGCCCGCTACCCGCAGGAGATAGTGTAGGTGTGCATGTGCCCGTTGGTGAGCGTGCTGAGCTTGCCGAGGACCTGCCCGCCGCCGCGCAGCCTTGCGACCTGCGCCGTGGTGAGGACGAGGTTGTGCGAGTGCCCGTTCTCAATCGGCAACGCGAACGTTGCGGTCGGGTTAGAGCCGTCGACCAGCGCCGTAAAGCTCGCGAACATCTGGGTTGGATTGGCAGGGATGTGATCGTGCCCGGGGCCGGCGGTCTGCGCGAGCGTGGCGCCACCGCAGAGGTTCTGGCCGCCGGCACCGCCCTCACCACCGCTGCCCGGCTCGCCGACACCACCTTGCCCGCCTTGCCCTTGCCCGGCGGTACCGGTTTCGCCGGCTGCGCCGCCGGTACTGCCAGCGCCCGCGTAGCTGTCGCCCCCGCTGCCATTGCCCGCGCCGCTGCCGTCGCCGGCCTGCCCGGAGCCAGCTTTGCCGCCGTTGCTGCTACCTGCCGCCCCGTCAGCACCCCCGAGGTGGTTGCCGCCCGCGTCCGTCCCGCCGCCCGCTTTGCCGGCGCTCGTGCCGCCTGACCCGTTACCGCCGCCGTCCATGTTTGGGCCTCTGGCGCCGTTGCCCCCATTGCCGCTCGTTCCCCCGGCGTCGATATCCTTCCAGGTGTCGTCGTCATCGCCGCATGCAGCGGCCGCCCCCAGCGCCGTGAACGTGATCGTGAGCGTGAAAAAATCCTTGCGAGTCAACCCCTGAGCCATCCGCTACCTCCTTCAGCTCGCCCCAACCGGCCGAGCCAGACGGATCTACCAGGCTTCCGCCGAGGGCGCTTGCTGGTCTAAGCTCCCGGCGACTCAGTTTTGCGGGCCGAAAAAACGGCTCGCCTTGCTCATCGCCCTATTGATTGGAGGAATCGTGGTTCGGAAGCTCGCCTCACGCATGCTTTGGGTCGGTTTGGCCGCAGCGTTCGCAGCGTCAGCTGCGGCTTGCGGCGGCGCCGCGGTACCTCAGGAGACGCTGACGGCTGCGCAAGCATCCGCCAAGGGAGCGGAAGTTGGCGGTGCCAACGAAGATCCCAAAGCGCAGCTGCATCTCAAGCTCGCCAACGAGCAGATTGAGAAAGCCAAGAAGCTGATCGAAGACGGCAAGAACGAAGAAGCCGCCCGTCTGGTGGATCGCGCTCAAGCCGACGCTGATCTGGCGCTGGCGTTGGCCGAGCAAGGCAAAGCCTTGAAAGACGCCAAGGACGCCGATGAGCAGCTCGGCAAGCTAAAGAAGAAGCTGAACCAGTGAGCCAAGGGAGAAATCAGCAGATGCTTCGCGTAACGACCTCGCTTTCGTGCCTGTTTCTTCTCAGCATCGCCGCATGCGGTGCGACATTGCCGCCTCCGGAGCTCGTTGATGCCCGCAAGGCCTACGAGCATGCCTCCAAGGGCATGTCCGCGCAGCTCGCGCCGGCTCAGCTCGACACCGCCAAGCAAGCCCTCGACAAGGCCGAAAAGAGCTTCGAGGACGAAGGCGTCGACCCGCCGACGCCCGATCTCGCGTACATCGCCCAGCGTAAGGCTCAGATTGCCGAGGCCGCGGCCAGCAAGCTGGCGGCCGAGCGCGACGCCGAAAAGGCGAACAAGATGTTCAAGGAGGCGCAGCTCGAAGGCTTCGACAAGGTCAAAGGCGAGCTGAACAAAGAGCGGCAAGCCGGCGAGAAGACCAAGGCCGAGCTCGAGAACGAAAAGAAGGCGCTCGGCGTCGAGAAGGTGGCGCGCGCGGAGGCCGAGCGAAAAGCCGCCGCGGCGATGGCCAGCTTGGCCGAGGTCGCCAAGGTCAAAGAAGAGGCGCGCGGCATGGTCATCACGCTGTCCGGTGCCGTGTTGTTCGCGACCGGCAAGTACGACCTTTTGCCGATCGCCCGCGACAAGCTCGACGAGGTGGCCAAGGCGCTGATCGATCAGGGCTACAAATCGATGCTGGTCGAGGGCCACACCGACTCGAAGGGCAAGGCGTCCGACAACGACACGCTATCGCTCAAGCGCGCGGAAGCGGTACGCACCTACCTGGTGTCGCGCGGTATCCCGAGCGACAAGATCCGCGCTAGCGGCCTCGGCTCTTCGCGCTCGGTGGCCGACAACGGCTCGCCCGATGGACGCGCCAACAACCGCCGCGTCGAGATTGTCGTCGAACCGCTGAAGTAGTGGACAGTCACGGCGTCGACAAGCCGAGCGTCGCTCTCCGGGCGCTCGAGCGGTTTTACCGCACGCCGCTCAACGTCTGCTACCCGGCAAAGCCGCCTCCGACGCGCTCAGCGCCGACGTGGCGGCTTCGATCTACTTCCCGGTCGGCGTGAAACACCGCTACACGCGTGCCTGAGTCAGTAACGCAGGTTGTTCGAGTCGCCGATCATGCGGTTGTAGGTCTCCACGACCTGCGCCGGATGGCCGTCGACCATGCTCGGGCTCGATTTCGAGAAGAACTCCTTGTTGAAGTCCTTGTTGTCGCGCTTGCGGCGCAACAGCTCCTTGGCCGACTTCAGGAAGGTCTTGGCGCTGCTCAGGTACGACGAAAACATCATCGCCTTGTCGACCTCGGCCTTGTGCGAGTCGCCATACTGTTCGAGCTCGGTCAACGCCTTGTCGTAGGTCTGCACGGCGACGTCGTACTTCTGCAGATCCAGCTCCTTCAGCTCCGCAATGTCGGTCAGCTTGATCAGTGCCTTGCCCAAGTTGAGCGATTTTTGCGACAGATACTGCAGCCGACGCGCGGGATCTTTCTCGAGCCGCGTGAACTGACGAGCGTTGACTTGGTCGTTCAGCGTCGTCACGCGGTCTTCGAAGCCTTTGCTGACTTGCTCGAACTTGGCGAAGGCGTTCATCAATTGCGGGTGCATTGATTTGCCCTTCGCCAGCTTGTCGTCTTTGTAGTCTTTTTGGTCGTAGTACTTGTCGGCTTGCTTGACGAGCGGGTCGAGCTCCTCGAGCGCCTTCCTGTACTCGGCCGCAGCCGACTCGACCTCGGGCAGCGCGGGTTGCATGGTCTTCGCGCGGTCGAGCGACGGGAAGCAGGTGCCGGCGTTGATGTCGTACAAGCCGTAGATGTTGCGCTCTTTGCCGGTCGGGCCGACCTTCTCGTCGCCGACCCACGACAGGTAGCGATTGCGGCTGTCGATCACGCGCTTGGATGTGCCGTTCATGCAGCTGATGTACTCGCCCAGCTTGGACCCGAGCTCGGCGTCCTTGTCCTCTTCCGATGAGATCGCCGGACCTTTGGCGGCCGCGACGGCGCTGGCGGCAGCTTTCAGAGCTTCAGCCGCCTTACGGGCTTCGGCTAGCTGCTTGCAGCCTCCCAGCGCAACGAGCGACGTGAGCCCTAGAGCCGCGGCGAAGAAAAGCTTGTTCATGGTCAGACATCCTCCAAAGACAGAGCGAGCCCCGGACGTACGCTGGCACCCGGCGCGAAATTTCCCGACCCTCGGGCTATCACGCCCGTCAGCGGCTGGTCAACGGACGCAACAAAAGCATCGCCAGCGCCGGCACTGCGATGCCGAAGCCAAACGGCGCGAGCAGCGCCCACACGCCGCGTAGGTCGAGCACGCCGATCACCGCGTAGGCGCACGCCAAGCCGACGTTGCCAAGCGTCGTCACCAGCAAAAAACGCCACGGATTCACCCGCGTTGTCCCAGCTAGCAAGGTCGAGGCCTCGGCCAGCACTGGCACGCCGCGGCAGACCAACACCACCCAGTTGCCGTAGCGATCCATCAGTCGCGAGGCTCGCTCGAGCTCGCTCGGGCCTGCCACGCGCTTGGCCAATGGCTCGCCGCCCCAACGCCCGAGGAAATAGCCCAGCCAAGCCGCGACCGTCATGCCCAGCGCGATCGTCACTCCGCCCTCCGCAGCTCCCAACAGCGAGACCGCGCCCGCGGAAACGAAGCTGGATGGGATCGGCAAAACGACGTCGCTCGCCAACAGCACCACGACCAACAGCGCTATGCCGGCGCGGCCCGCCGCGGGCGCGAGCAGCTGCGCGCTCCAGGCGTTGATCGGCTCTTCCCAGAGCGCGAACGGGACCAAGATCAGCGCCAGCACGACGGCCGTGAGGGCGGTCCAACGTAACCAGGGCTTCATGCGCCGGCCGAGCGTAGCTCGGGGTGTTCGCCCGTCAAACGCGATCAGAGCCCGAAGAAATCCTTGATGCCGCGCAGGATGCGCACGTTCTCGTGGCTGAGGCGTTGGCTATGGGCTTCGGGATCGAGGCCACCACGCGCGGCGTCCAGCTCGACACGCCGCGCCGCCAGGATTTCCGAGATGCGCTCGGCGATCGCCGGGCGGCGCTGCAGAATTCCCTGAAAATCGGCCTTGTCGATGCGCAGGCATTCGACCTCGGCCAGCGCGACGACGGTGGCCTCGCGTGGCTGTCCGGTCATCAGCGCCATCTCGCCGAAGAAGCTCGGCGCCTTGAGCACGGCCACGCGCTTGTCGCCTTCCGCCGTCGCCACGCGGACTTCGACGTCGCCCTTACTGAGCACGTACAGCCAATTGGCTTTTGCGCCTTGGCGGGTGATCACTTCAGCACGCCCGAACGGCGTGCGACGCGCAGTATGGGCGAGCGCGCGGCGCTCGGCGTCGTCGAGATGACCGAACAGCTCGATGCTCGAGAGCGCTCGGAACTTGCTGTCGACATCGCGCGCTTCCTTGCCGGCGGCGCGTTCCGAGGTCTCCTCCGAGATGAAGAGCGCGGCCGCCGGGATAGCGAGCGGGATGCCGGCGCGTCTCAGCGCTGAAAAGATCCGCTCGCGCACGTCCGAGCTGGTGGGGTCGTCGCGGGCTAGGTCGAGCAGCCAGTAGCGTACCGCGTACAGCACGTAGCCGTCGCGACTCTCGCGCGCCAAGTCCATGCATACGCAATGCGCGAGTGGCGTCGGGGAGACGCAGGGAATGGGCGCAGCGGCTAGCGCGGTGTTGACGGCGTTGATGACTTCACCCGGCGAAAACCGGAAATCAACGCAGAAATACACCCACATTCGGTGATTGACGGACGTGCCGTTGCGCTTGCCCAGCACCTTGATCGACTGCCCCATCAGCTGGCTGTTGGGTACATGGAGCGTATCGCAGTCGCGCGTCTCGATGACGGTGTGGCGCCAGCGGATCTGTTTGATCTGGCCTTGCTGCTTGTTTTCGAGCTCGATCCAATCGCCCTCCTCGATTGAATCGTCTACTTGGAGGGCGATGCCACCGACGATATTACCGAGCGTCGCCTGCAGCGATAGACCGATCACGGCCGTCACGACCGCAGACGTCGCGATGATGCTAGTCAGGTTGACGCCGGCGTTGTGCATCAGCCAACCGGCGGCGACGAGGTAGGCGGCTCCGACCGTGAGGTCGTGGAGGATGTCCGGAAAGTCCCAGCGTAGGAGCGGTAGCAGCAGGTCGAACAGCGCTAGCGCCGACAGATTGATGATCAAGAGGACGCGCAGGAGATTGCTCGCCAGCCCTAACCCTACGGCGATCTCACTGAACCCGAGCTCGCTCGTGCTGAGCGTGGCTAGTGCCACCAGCACGTTGACGACGAACAGCAGCACGCTGCGACGCAGGCGCCGCCGCGATGCATGCGGCACGAGCCGCGTGACACCGGCGAGCGCGACGATGATCGCCGCGAAAATGGCCAGAGGCAGAAGCTGCGCCGTCACCGAACCGTCACATTAGCACAAGCGTCAGGCAAGGCTCGGAAACGCTTGAGGAATTGGTGATGGATCGGGCTTGAGAACGACGTCGTTTCCCGCGCCGCGCTCAGTTGCCGCTCTCGAGCACGCGATGGATCGCGTCGGGTACCACGCCCATCTCTTCGGCGATCGCGAGCAGCCGCGTGTTGTGCGGCAGCTCGGTCAGGTAGAGCTTGGCGTACGGCGTGCCGGCTAGGCCAAGCAGGCGGCGCTGCACCAGCGGCACGGCTTGGGAAATCGCGGTCTTGGCCAGCTCGGCGTCACCGAGATCGATCGCCGCGTCGTGGTAGGCCAAAAATACTGGCGCTTCGTTGAGCAGGCTCGGGGCGCCGGCTTCGAGCAGCTGCGCCGCCTCGCGGGCTAGATCGAGCGCGGCGTGGGCGTTGCCGCAGCGGCGTTCGGCCTCTGCCCACATGCCGAGCGCCACCGAGAGCAGATCGCGGTTCGCGGTCGAGCGGTAGGCCTGCGCCGACATCCGCAACAAGCCGAGCGCGCGCCGCGACTGCGCTTCGCCCTTGCTGCGCAACAGCTCGCAGCCGCGGTAAAACAGCATGCCCAGGTTCGAGCGATCCGGGGCAGCCCAGACGCCAGCCGCGGCCGCGTCAGCGTCTTCACGGACGGAGGCCAAGTGGGCTTCCAGTTTGACGTCGTTGCCAAAGGTCGCGGCCCAGCCGAGCAAGTTCATTTGCGTGTGGCGCACGGCGCCTTGGCTGCCGATCGCGTCGGCCAGCGCCAGGCCGGTTTCGATCGCGGCGCGCGCCTCTTGCCGCGCGCCGATCGTGGTCAGCGCGAAGCCGAGGTTGCTCATCAACATCGCCTCGCGCTCGCGCAGGCCGGCTGAACGCGCCGCACCAGCTGCGTTTCGACGCGCTTCCAAGGCGGCGCCGAGCGCGCCGGTGGTTTGGCGGACGATGGCTTGAGTTTGGTAGGCGTCGACGGCAGCCGAGCTCAGCTTTTGCGCGTTACCGAGCGCGAGCAGGCGCTTGGCTTCGCTCTCGGCGTCGGCGAATTTCCCGGCGAAGGCCAGCCGCATCGCCAGCGCTGCGGACGAGCGCGCTTCCTCGTCGAACAAATGCAGCGCCGCGGCTTGGTCGCGCGTTTCGGCCAGGCGTTGACTGATCGAGTTGCCCGAGCCGCGCGCGTCGTCGAAGCGAGCACGGGCGCCGCGCGCGCGAACGGCGCTGCCTTCGTCGTGCACGTTCTCTTCCAGCGCCGAGATCGCGGTCTCGCGTTCACTGGCGCGCGGGTCGAGCCGGCTCCAGGCCTCGTCCAGGCACAAGGCGCGTTGAAAACCGCTTGGCTTGTCTTCGGCGAACGCCAGCGCGCGCTCCGCCATGCTCAGCGCGTCGGTCAGGGCGTTGGTCGCCAGCGCGCGCTGCGCGGCTTTGGCCCAGTAGTCTGCGGCGCGCGTGTGCTCGCCACCGAGATCGTAGTGGCCGGCGACCGTGGCTGAGTCTTCGCCCATCGACGCCAACCAGGCGGCGGCCAGCGCGTGCAGCTCTTTCCTTTCGCGCTCGCCGAGCGAGGCGTAGGCCACGTCGCGCACCAGCGCGTGTTTGAACAGCCATTCGCGGGTGCTGGTGAAGCGCGAGACGTTCTGCTCCGTGAGCACTTCGGCGGCCACGACCGCTTTCATCACGCCCTCCGAACCGTGCATGCCCAAGGTGTTGAGCGCGCCGTCCCAGCAGCTGAGGCCGAAAACCGAAAGGCGCCCGACAGCGTCGCGGCATTCGCCTTCGAGCGCGTCGAGGCTGACCTGAATCGCGGCTTGAATGGTCGGTGCGTGGCGCGCGTCGCGACCCGATGCGGTCAGGCGCGCCAACTCTTCGGCGAACAGCGGCAAGCCGGCTGCCTGATCCGCGATCCGATCGACTACCTCTTCCGGAATCGCGTCGCCCAAGACGGCGCGGGCGATCGCGCGGGCGGCGCGCTTGGAGACCGGGCGCAGCTCGAGCCGCACGTGATCACGACCGGCAAAGCGCGCAGTCTGCCCGGCCCAGAACTCCGGACGCACCAGCGCCATCGCCACCAGCGGCCGACCCGTGGCGCGGCCCAGCATGTGGTCGATCCAACCAATGCTCTCTGGATCGGCCCACTGTAGGTCTTCCATCAAGATCGCGACCTGCTCGTCTTGCGTGACTTGCAAGACTAAATCGGTCATCGCCAGCCACAAAGCGTCGCGTGAGCCGCGTGGATCTAGCCCTTCGGGCAGCGGCTCGTTGGCGAGCAAGCGCGACAGCAAGATGCGATTTTGCGAGCTCAGGTCGTCGCGCGTCGACGGACCGAGGCGCGAGATGATCGCACGTTCGGCTTCGGCGCTGGTGGCACCTTTCGGCAGGCTGATGATCGCGCGCAGGACGTCAGCCGCCGCGCCGAGCGCGTGGCCCTGACCGTAGGCGTCGGAGCGCTGCAAAACGATATGCGGCGCGCCGGCCTGCGAAGAGATGCGCGCCATGACCTCGCGCCGCAGGCGGCTCTTGCCGATCCCAGGCGGGCCGGTGATCGACACCAGCACCGGTGTCGAGTCGAGCCGCGAGCGCTCGAACGCCGCCATGACTTGGGCCAGCTCTGGATCACGACCGACGAAGGGTGCGCCGCCCGTGCGCTCGCCGCGCTGGGCCAAGATTGGCTCGCCCACGACCGCAGAGCCGTCGTCACGCGTGCGAAATTCGTAACGGCCGCGGCCGAGTTCGCTGGTGGTGGCATCGGCCAGCACCACGCTCGGCTCCGCGTCGCGCGAGAGTGCGGAAGCGCGGTCGACGACCTCGCCGACGGGCTGAATTTCGCCGGTTGCGGACGCGAAATCGAGCCGAGCGCGACCGCTGGCGATGCCGACGCGCGCGCCAGCGCGGGCCAAGCGGCGCCCGAGCTCGAGCGCGACAGCGGCTTCGTTGCCGACCGCGCGCCGCGCGCCGAGGTGCGCGACGATCGAATCTTGCCCGAGCGGCACCGCGTCGGCGCCGCGCTGCCGCAGCTGTTCGAGCGAGCGTTCACGCGCCGAGCCGGTGCCGAAGCGAATCGCGACGATCGACGTCACCAGCCGCGAGCCACTCCAACCCAGCCGTGAAGAACGCACCGATTCGACCGGCTCGAGCCAGCTGGTGCGCATGCCGTCGCGCGAGGCTTCCTGGAGTAGCTCCAACACCTCGGTCATGCTGCTGGGGCGGGCGCTCGGGTCAGTCTCGAGCATGCGCGACACCAGCGCGTCGATCATCGGCGGCGTGTCGCGGCGCAGCTCGGACAGCCGCGGAGCGCTGGTGGTGACGAGGCGCGCCAGCGTCGCGATCAGGGTCGGGCCCATGTGCGGCGGTCGACCCGCGATCAGCTCGAACAGCGTAGCTCCGAGCGAATAGATATCCGAACGCGCATCGATCGGCGCGTCGCCGCGTGCCTGCTCGGGCGCCATGTAAGCGGGCGTGCCCACCACGTCACCCGAACGAGTGATACGGATGTCGCTTTTGGCGGCGACGCCAAAGTCCACGATCTTGGGCCACACGTGCTCGAGCGAGCCGCACGAGTCTTCGGATTTGCATAAAAACAGATTGCCGGGCTTGATATCGCGGTGAAAAACGCCCGCGTCGTGCGCGGCGCATAGCGCTTCGGCGACCTTGATGCCGAGGTCCGCGGCCTGCTGGATGCTGAGCGGAGCGCGGCGTTGGCGCTGGGCCAGATCTTCGCCGTCGAGCCACTCCATGGCGACGTACGGCAAGCCGCTGTCGTCGAGCACCCCGAAGGCAACCGTCTTGACGATGCCCGGGTGGTCCAAGGTGGTGAGCAGCTGGCCTTCGCGCATCAGCCGCTGCTCTTCATCCGGGGCAACGCCGGCATCGGCGGCGATCACCTTCAGCGCGACGGTACGGTTCGTCGTCAGGTCGTAAGCTCGATAAACGATGCCGACCCCACCTCTGCCTACCTCGCGTTCAACGACGAAGCGGTGGCCGAGGCGTCGCCGATCCGAGTGAGTCGACTCTTCCAAGTGAGCCCCAACGTAGCCCCGGGCGCTCGCGGACGGAAGCCCAGCCATTCCGCACTCGTCAAAATCGCCGGTCACGGTGCGGTGGCGGTACCGTGGGCCCGCGTCAGCGCCAACTTTCTCGCATGGGGCGCGCGAATCGGGGTAGCTTGCCGCCGAGCACGCGGGATCGTGCGCACAGGCCGACTCGGAGAGGAGCTTGTTATGGGACTACGTTCACTTATTGCACTGGTTTCGTTGTTGTCCGTGTTTTCGTTCGCCGGCTGCAGCAAAGATGCGCAGAAGGTCGAGCCGGAGACGCGCGGTAAGCGCGGTGAAAACTGTCAGGCGCGCAACGATTGCGAGACCGGCCTAGCGTGCCTCAACGGCATCTGCGCCAAGAACGAGTTCAACATCGACGTCAGCGCCAAGCAGTGCGTTCGCAGCGAATGCAAGGCGGACGGCGACTGTTGCGGTGATCGCGCGACCGAGGCGCCGGCCAAGTGCAAGAACCGCAACGCGATTTGTGACGCGGCTTCCCGGAACATTCCCGGCTGCTTGCCGACGGCCTGTACGAGCGACGCCAGCTGCAAGGGTGGTACCTGCAACCCGGGGCTATGCTCCGGCCCGGGGCAGAACAGCGCGCCATGCATGGTGGCCACTGATTGCGCCAAGAACACCTGCGTCATTCCCGTCGGGAGCACGTTCGGCAATTGTTCGCTGTCGTTGGTGAGCTGCGCGGATAACACTCAGTGCGTGGCGACCCTGGCCACCTGCATCAACCGCAACTGCAATTGCACCAACCCACTCTACGACCCCGCGGACCCAATCTGCGCCGATCCGGACTGCGAGGACATCTGCCTGCTGCGTTGCGAAGACTCGCTGTGCGTCCAGGACCGCTCGTGCAAGACTGACAACGAGTGTCTGGCCGTTGGTCTGACGACCTGCGACAGCGGGCGCTGCGTCGAGTGCACGATCGACGAGGATTGCGACGTCAAGAACGACGAAACCTGTGAGAAGGGCACGTGCCACAAGCCGTGCACGCAGAACGAGGAATGTGGGCTGTTCGAGGCCTGCAAAAAGGGCGACTGCGTCTACGTCGGCTGCCAGAGTGATCGCGAATGCATTTTGGCGGCCAGCCGTGGCTCGCAAATCGGAAATCCTGGCACCGGCGGCACTGGCAACATCCAGCTTGCTGTCAGCGGCGGCGACGACCCGCGCCTCTACAAGTGCCTGCCGAGCGAAGGCGACGCCAACGTCAACACTTGCAAGATCCCGTGCGAGAACGACGGCTCCTGCGGCCAGTTCCAAGTTTGCGACAAGGGCTACTGCAAATTCGTCGGTTGTGAGACTGACGACGAATGTCGCGCCTACCTCGGCATCGCCAACCAAATGACCAGCGACGCCAAGCCGTACGTCACGACTGCAACTTGCGAAGCGGCGTCGGCGGCGCCGTAACAGGGCCTGGGAACCGAGCTAGCGTCCGCGGTGGGTCTCGTCGCGGACGCTTAGCTAGATCGCGGCGATAAACGCCGAAGCGCGCGAAAACAAAAGCGAATTCGCGCCGACGCGGCGATGGAAATAGAAATAGTCGGGTATCCGTTTCCGGGAAGGACGCCAATCCAAACCCAAAAAACAGATGCCCGA
>JBBSAB010000177.1:0-11697 GCA_038252755.1 Polyangiales bacterium
CATAAGCTCAGCCCCAGTTCGCCCCGGCACCGACGGCCAAAACATGCCCTCGGTCGCCGAAAGAAAGCGAGCGGCGCTCACAACCCGACCTACACGAACAGCCATTCGTTCGCCGGCAAGCGTAGACGAAAGCCGCGAAGTTTGCGATGATTGAAGATTCTTTGAGCCTCTCCACGCGCCGGCGTCGCAACGCTTCGGGTCGGAGTCGGGCCAGCTTGCAAAGGTAGGTCGCAGTTGTTCCACCGACGATTCTTGACGGGTTTGGCGATCACGCTCCTGGCTGCGCAAGCGTGCGGCGGTGACGACGGCAAGAAGAAGGTCCACAGCGAGGCCGAAGCCGGCATGGGCGGCGAAGCCAACCCGGCTACCCCCGACAGCGGCGGCAGCTCCGCTGGCATGCCAGTCGGCACTGCCGGCGAGCCGCCGACGAGCTTGGGCGGTACCGGCGGCGCTGGCGAACCTCCGGTCGAGATGACAGCCGGCGCTGGTGGCGAGCCAAGTCCGCCGCTCCTGCCGGACCCAGAGCTGTTGTTCATCGTCAAACCCGGGGCGGTCGGGCTCGCCGACACCGGCCTGCGCCAAGCTACCGTCCGAGAGAACTTCATCTACACGTCCAAGACGCGCGACCAAGCGTCGATCAACGGCACGAACGAGGTGAGGATCACCGGCGAATCGATGGGGCTCGACTCCGCCGATCAGATCGCATCTTTCGCGCTGCTGCAGGCTGTACCGCAGAACCCGTCGTATTTGTTCTCGGTCGCGGATGGCTCCGAAGGCGCCTCCCCAACGCGTGTCTTCCAAGCTTACTGGGAAGACGACTCCACCGAAGAAGGTAAGATCTATTACAGCGACGGCTCGACCAGCAATCGCAACGTCGGCGAAGGCGGCGACGAGTACGGCTACAACGCGCTCCTGGCGACCGAAGTCAGCATCGGGCTGACCCAGGGCGAAGGCGAGCGTAGGCCCGACGACTTGGCGAGCTTCGCGGTGCACGACGCCCACGTCCCGATCACCGAGCTTTACTTCACGATCACCAGCGATGCGATCGGTGCCACCGACAGCGCTGTCTCGACTGTCAACTCGTCTGAGCGTGCTTGCACGGTGTTCAAGACCGCGCTCGACGGCAAGAACAGCGTCGCGTTCAGCTGCGCTGATCTGGGCTTGCTGCCAGAGAGTGATCAGATTGATGCGCTCGCCATCTACGGCGACGCCGCTCCGACCAAGGTCCTGTTTTCGGTAGCCACAGACGCGCAGGGCGCGCTCGGCAGCGCGGTCGAAGCCGCACAGGCGAACCGGTACGTCGGCGGCACGGTGTTCAGCTCGCCGGGCGACGGCACGAACTCCGTCGTCAAAACCGATCGCGAGCTGGGTCTCGGCGAGTGGGTCGACGACGAGCTCGACGGCCTGGCCGTGATCGATGTTCCGAAACCCGGCGCCATCACCCACGCCGCCAGCTGCAACTTGGCGTTCGATCCGCAAGATCCAATCGATGGCGGCGGATTGGTCTACGTCAACGGTACGTCGCACGTCGGGCAGAACGTGATGGTTTTGTATGGGCAAACAGCCGCGCAGCAGAACCGGTTGCTCGCCTACAACGCCACCACGTGCGCCTTCTTGCAGCAGCGAGACATGCCGGTTGGTTTCGAAAATCTTTGGGATCTGGCGATCGTTCCGTTGGCGGGTTGGTCCGCGACGAAGCCACTCGAGAAAGTCGAATACCTGCGCGTCGCGCAAGACGCGGCTTACGCCAAGGAACTGCGGCGCTACGACGCGACCGGCACGCTCGTGACCACATTCCCGATCTCGAACACCGACTACACCGACGGCATCACGGCGGTGGTGTACGAGCCGACGGGCAATCGGTTGTACGCAACGATGAGCCACATCCGCTACGGCTACCCGCGCCAGGCGTTCGCGGTCATCCCGCGGCCGGCCATCGACGCCGAAGCCAGCAGTATCCAGCCAACTTGGGGATACTTGTCGATGCCATGCGCCGATGAGGTCGCCATCACCGGCACTGACGCCGACGGCAACCTCTTCGTCGCCAAGATGCAGGACGCTACCCACTATCGGGTCTGCGGTTTCACGCCGAGCGGAGAGCTGATGTCGGTCTACCCATGGTCGAGCGAGGCCAGTGCCGACGACCGCGGCTTCCTCGTGGCTGGTGGCTCCTACTTCCTGCTCCGCAGCAGCGTCAGCCCGATCCAGATCGAGCGCGGCACCTACCAAGCACCGTGAGCTACCGCTTGTTGCCGTTCCCTACCGAAATCCGCGCATGATCCTCGTCGTCCCGCGCGTGCTTTCGGCCGATGAGCTAGCGCGGGTTCAGGCGGGCTTGGCGGGGGCGCGCTTCAGCGACGGTCGCGAGAGCGCCGGGGCCGTGGCGCGCGAGCAGAAGCACGTGCAGCAACTCGACCGCGCGGGTGACAGCCAACGCGAGGTCGGCGAGCTGGTGGCGCGCGCGCTGTTGCGACATCCGCAGGTTCAGGCGGCCGCGCTGCCGAAGTCGGTGCGGCACCCGACGCTCAACCGCTACGAGCCGGGCATGTACTACGGGCCGCACCTCGACGCGCCGATTCTGCGCGGAGCGGCCCCGATGCGCGCCGACGTCAGCGTCACGGTTTTCCTGTCCGAGCCCGGCGACTACACCGGCGGTGAGCTGGTGATTGAACGAGACCAGGCACCGGTCACGCTCAAAGCCGCTGCCGGCGACGCCGTGCTCTATTCGTCGGGCTCGATTCACCAAGTGAAGCCTGTCGAGAGCGGCGTGCGCTTGGTCGCGGTGACCTGGCTGCAAAGCCTGGTGCGCGATCCGGCACAGCGTCAGCAGCTGTTCGAGCTAGGCGAAACGATCGCGCTGTTCGAAGCGCAGGGTGCCAAGGGCGAGGCATTGCTTCGCCTGCGCGCCACCCACGACAACTTGACGCGGATGTGGGCCGACGTCTGAGCGGCGCTACTGCGGGCAGCCAATTTTGCTGGTGCCGAGCGCGACGTCGTCGATCCAAACTTCGCGCGCTGGATCGGTTTGGTAACTCTCCCAACCGAGGTAGACGCGCTCGAAGTTAGGGAAGATCCATTGGTCGCTTGTGTCGTGCGCGATGCAGCCATCGCCCTGACCGACAACAGTGAGATCGTCGATGGCTTTGCCGTCGAGCCAGAATTTTTGTGTATTCGTGGCGCCCTCGAAGTACCACTCCATGCACGCCCATTTGCCTTCCGGCATCTTGGTTTGTGAATGCTGCCAGCAGTCACTCTTCTTACCGGCGCTGTCGTAGTTGGCCATCAGGCCCTGCTGGTGCTGCCCGCCGTAGCGCACCTCGGCGCGCGTGATGCCACCGGCGGCCACGCCTTCGCCTTGGATCATCGTCCAGTGCACGCCGTCGTCCGGCGCCTTGGTCGTGTAAATCATGATCCGGCCGTAGAACGCGTTTTGGGCGACCGGGAAGATCTTGTCGATGCTGATGTACGCCTGCTGGTACGCCATCGCGCCGCTCGTCGTGAACTTCACGGCCTTGGTGCCGCTCTGGTGCTGCGCCCCGTCGATCGTGACGCTGCCTTGCGCGTTCTTCTTCACCGCCCAGGGGGCGCCGGGTGTGCCCGTGTACGCTTCGAAGTCGTCGCAGAACAGCGCACCCGAGCAGCCGTCGGACCCACCGCTTGCTCCCGCCACACCTGCCGCGCCGGCGGCACCCGCTGCGCTCGTCCCGCCACTTCCCGCACCGGTACCGGTTCCGGACGCGCCCGCAAAAAACGTCGTCCCACCCGGGAAGAACCCGCCACTGGTTTCGTAACCGGCGAGCCCTCCGCTGCCTAAGTTGGTCGCGCCGCCTGCCGCCGAGCCACCGCTGGCTGAGCCGGCGCTCGAATTCGCGCCCGCCGGGGCCGCAGTACCGCAAGCCAGCAGCTGTGCAGAGCTCGCGCTGACGAGCAGCCCAATCGACATCAGGGAAAGTCGCGGCATCGTCGTCGAAGAGTAACACGGCCTCTGACGGTGAGCGTGCACCGCTGCTGCTCGAGACAGAATCTTCGCTTGAGCCTCGAACCGTCACGGGCTCCCGCACAGGGATCATTCATTCCGAACAGGCTCAGAAGCCCGCGCGCCGCGCAGGTGGCTGGCTCCGGCCGCCCCAGTTTGTTACTCCTGAACCGCCCCATGATCACGGAGTCACTGGCTGCGGAGCTCGAACAACTTCTCACCCTCAACGAGCTGACCGAGCTCAGCCGTGCCTGCTTGGGGCTCGACCCCGAGGGCGTCGGCGGCACTGCCGCCAAGGCTTCGTTCGCGCGCGCGCTGGTGGTGCGCTGCCAGAAGCTCGACGCCGTGCCGGCGTTGCTCGACGCGGTCGAAGCCACCGGCAAGCGCCTCTCGGAGCCGCTGCAAAAACTGCGCGGCGACGGCTTGGTGCTCGAGCCCGCTCTCGGCCCAGGCGCCGAGTTGGGCGAATACCTGATTTTGGACGAGCTGGGCGCCGGCCCGACCGCACGCATCTACCGTGCGCGTCGCGATGGCGACGACGTGCGACTGCGCGTGCTGCGCAGCACCGTGCGTCGACGCGACGCCGAACGCGCGCTGGTTCAGGCGCGGCTGTGCGGCAACATCGCGCACGCCGGGCTGCCGGACGCACTGCAATCGGCAACGCTCGAGATCGGCGGTCACAGCTTCTTCACCGTCGCGCACGATTTCGTGGCCGGTGACTCGCTGGCCCAAATCGTCGCCAAGGCTGGCGCCAAGCACCTGAACGCGGTCTTGCCCTTGCTGTGGGCAATCGCGGAGCCGCTCGCGACCTTGCACGCGGAGGGGCGCGCCCACGGTGCGCTGCACGCCGGCAACATCATCGTTACCGACGACGCCCAGGCCGCGCCAAAAGTGCGGCTGGTCGACGCCGGCGCAGGCTTGGCGCGGCCACCGCTTTCGGATCCGGGCGAGCAGCGCTGGGTCGCGTACTTGGCGCCCGAAGTGCTGCGCGGTAAGGCGCCGACCCCGGGCAGCGACATCTACGCGTTCGGCGTGTTGTTCTACGAGCTGTTGTCGGGCAAGCCGCCGTTCACCGGCAAATCTGCGGCCGACGTTGCGCTCGGCCACTTGATCGAGTCGCCGGAGCCGCTGAGTTTCGTGGCGCCCGGCAATGGCGCGTCGCCCGCCGTCGAGACGCTGGTGCGCACGCTGCTCGAGAAAAATCCGGAGCAGCGCCCGCGCAACGGCCAGGAGCTGCTCGAGGGCCTGCGCAAGCTGTGGCACAACTCGCAGCGCCCACCGAGCTTCATCACCGACGAGCGCTTGCCCGAGCTGTTCGAAGCGCTGGGTCAGAATCCGAGCGACGAAGAGGCCGCGGCGAAGCTCGAGTCGATGCTCGATCTCGGTGCCGATCCGACGCGGCTCGCCGAGGGCTTCTTCGAGCTGGCCAAAGAGCTGCGCGCCAAGGACGAGCCAGGTACCCGCCGCGCAGTGCCGCGGCTGTTGGCGCGCGCCGCGCGGCTATTCGAAAAAGGCTCGCAGCACGAGTCGGCCGAGAAGCTGTACAAAGGCTTGCTCAAGCTGGAGCCGGACAACCGCGCGACCGCCAAGGCGCTCGACAAGGTGCGCAGCCGGCTGGGCAAGCACGAAGAGCTGGTCGAATCCTTGCTGGACCGCAGCGAGAAAGCCTCGAACCAAAGTGAGCGCGCCGAGCACCTGTTCGCGATCGGCGAGGTCTACGCCAATGACCTCGACGACAGAGAGCAGGCGCTGGTCGCGTACGCGCAGGCGTTCTGCGCCGATCCGACCGTCGACAACTACGCCGACGCGATCGAGCGCCTAGCCGGCTCGCGCTACCAATCATGGGAAGAGGTGTTCGGGCTGTGCCTCGAAGCCGCCAACGAGGAGCTTTCGACCGAGGCGCAGCACGACCTGTATTCGCACATGGCGCGCTGGTACGCGGACAAGGTCTCGCGCCCCGATCTGGCCATGCCGTGGCTGCACAAGGTGCTGGAAATCGAGCCCAGCCACGAAAACTCGCTCGAGATGCTGTCGCAGATCTACAAGAAGGCGCAGCAGTGGGCCGAGCTGTCGCAGATCTTGGTCAAGCGCGCCGACGTGGCCGCGCCAAACCTGGCGCGAGATCTACGCGCGGAGGCGGCCGAGATCGTTTCGAACAAGCTCGGCAGCGCGCAAGCCGCGCTCGAGCTTTACGAAGCCGTGGTGAGCGAAGATCCCGGCCACGAGCGCGCGGTGCGCGGCATGGTCGAGATGCTGCGCCAAACCGGCGACAACAAGCGCGCGCTCTCAGTCTTGGCCGGTCGCGCTGCCGCGTTGTCGGGCGACGACCGCCACGCGCTGTTGTGCGAGATCGCTGAAGGCTACGAGGTCGACGCCGACGATCTCGACGCCGCCGAAAGGGCCTACAAACAGGTTATCAGCGAAGACCCCAAGTCGAACGACGCCTTGCGCGGCCTCGACCGCATCTACAGCCGCCTCAGCCGCTACCAAGACTTGCTCTCGGTGCTCGAGCGCGAGGTGGAGCTAGCCGTCACGGCGCGCCAGAAGATCACGTTGCTCGAGCGCGTCGCTGGCGTGTGGGACGAGGAGTTCCTCGACCACGGCAAAGCGGCGCGTGCTCTCGAGCAGGTGCTGGCGCTCGACCCGACCCGCGTCGATTCTGCGCGCGAGCTCGGCCGGCACTACCGCTCGCTTGAGAAATTCGTCGAGCTGTCAGAGCTGTACCAGTCACAGATCGACAAGAGCAGCGACGACAAGCTGCGTGTCGAGCTGGCGCTGTCGCTCGGGCGCTTGCTCGGTAGCGAACTGTCGGCTCCGCAGCGTGCGATCGAAGCCTATGAGTTCGTGCTGACGCTCGAGCCCGGCCACAAGGCGGCGCTCGACGCGCTGGCCACGCTGCGCGCCACCGCCGGTGACTCCGAGAGCGCGCTGGACGCGATCGAGGCTTTGGCCGAAGCCGCCCAGACGCCGAAAGAGCGCGCCGACTACTACTTGCGCGCCGCCGGGCTGCTCGAACAGCAAGGCGACTTGGAGGCTTCGATCAATCAGCTGAAGCGCGCGATCGACGCGTTGCCGGACGACGGCGTCGCGCGCGGCAAGCTCAAGAGCAAATACGTGGTGATGGGCAATTTCGGCGGCGTCGTCGAGCTGCTCGAAGAAGAGCTGGAGAACGCCAAGGGCGAGCACCAACGCTCCAAGTTGGCCGGCCAAATCGCCGTGCTTTGCCAGCGCCACCTGCAAGATCCGGAGCGCGCTTCGTCGATGGCGCAACTGGCGTTTCACCTCGATCCGACCGAGCCGGGGGCACTCCGCGTGCTCGGAAAAATCGCTTACGACGATCGTCGGTTCGCCGAAGCCGCCAAACGCCTCGAGCCAGTCATCTCGGTCTTGGAAGGCATGGAGGTGAGCGAAGCCGCCGACGTCGCGCGACTGTACATCGAGGCGCTGGTCAAGGGCGGCTCAGCCGAAAAGGCGATGGTGATGATCGACGGCCTGCGTCGCTTCTTCGCCGACGACGCGCGCGCGCTGTTGACGGTGGCCGAGCTGGCGTCGAAGAACGATGCGCCCGAGCAAGCCTACACGCTCACCCAAGACCTGCTGCAGCGGCTTGGCCCCTCACTCGGCCTAGCCGACGTAGCGCGCGCCGAGCGACTCCGCGGCGAAGCGCTGGTCGGCCTCGGCCGCCACGAAGAAGGCATCCAAGCGCTGGAACGCGCGCTCGAAACCGACGCCCGTGACTTGTCGCCGCTCGACGGCATCGCCAAGGCGCACTCGGCGCTCGGCCGCTACGACCAAGCGCTCGAAACCCTGTATCGCAAGCTCGAGCGCACGGTCGGCGAAGAGCGCGCCAAGCTGCTGCTGCAGATCGGCGATCTGGCCGCCACACGGCTCCGAAATCCGGACTACGCCGCCAAGAGCTACCTGCTCGCGCTGAGCGAAAAACCGAACGACCGCGACATTTTGGCCAAATTGATGCAGCTGTACGGCGCCGAGAAAGACTGGCCGAAGCTGATTCAAGTCATCACCAAGCTGGCCGATGTCGTCGACGAGAAGAAGCACAAGGCCAAGTACCTGCACACCGCGAGCATGATCGCCTCGCGAGAATTGCAAGACGCCACGCTGGCGCAAGAGTTGCTCGAGCAGTCGCTACATTACGACCCGTCGCTGACCGCCGCGCTCGACGAAGCGCTGGTGTTGCGCCAGAAGGCGCGCGATTGGGAGGGCGTCAAGAACCTGCTCAAGCTGCGCGTGACCCACGCACAAGACTCGGGTGATACCGAGCTTTTGCTGACCACGCTCTGGCAGTTGGCGGACGTCTACGAGCGCCAGCTCAAGCGTGTCGAGCAGGCGATCGCCGTCTGCACGTCCGCGCACGCGATCGAGCCGGAGAACACGCGCTGGGCCGAGCGCCTAGCACGGCTGTACGCCGAAGATCCCGCCGGCTCGTTCGCCGATTCGATCCCGCTGATCGGCGATTGGGTCGAGCGCGACCCGTACCAGAGCGAGCCGTACCAGCTGCTGCGCCGCATCTACACCGGCGTGCGCCACGCCGACGGCGCGTGGAGCGCGTGCCAAGCCTTGCACACGCTAGGCCGCGCCGACGCCGACGAAGCGCGCTTCTACGGCCGGCTACGCAACGAAGAGCCGCAAGCCGCCGCTGATCAGCTCGCGCTGTCGGATTGGCCCGAATACATCCTGCCGATCGAGCATGATCCTGCAGTAACGTCGCTGATGGCGCTGCTCGAACCGATGGCGCTCGCGGCCCGCGGCAAGAACATGGAAGCGTACGGGCTCACGCCCGAGCACCTGCTGAACGCAGCGACGTATCCGTACGGCCTGGTCCAGGCGCTCAGCGCCGCGTCGGATGCGCTCGGCTTACCCGAGCCGCCGGTGTTTCAGAATCAGGCAGATCCGGGCGTGCTCACGTTCCTGGCGACCAGCCCGGCGTCGATCGCGCTCGGCGCCGCAGCGTTCGGGTCTGAGCTGCCACTGGTAACGACCAGCTTCGTAGCCGGCCGCGCGGTGACGTACTTCGTGCCTGGCTTCTTCTTGCGCCAGGTGCTGAGCAACATGACTGCATTGAAGAGCTGGGTGTTCGCCGCGATTCGACTGGTAAAGCCCAAGTTTCCGGTCTCGGCCGACATCGAGCCGCTGGTGAACCAAGCCACGCGCGAGCTCTCGCTCACGCCCTTGGCAGCGCGGCAACGCGAACAACTGACCGACGTAGTGTCCAAACTGTTGCGCTCGACCGAGTCGCTCGATCTGAAAAAATGGGCGCACTCGGTCGACTACGCCGCCGACCGCGCAGGGCTTGTGATGTGTCAGGACCTCGAGCAAGCGGTCTCGCTGATCAAAGCGATCCCCGCCGAGGAGGGCGCGCCACCTGCTAACCTCCGCATCGAAAAGCTGATCACCTATTCGGTCAGTACCGCGCACCTGACGCTGCGTGAACGACTCGGTACGGGCGTCGGCACCTGAACCGCCCGAACGTAACGATTCAGCTTCGTTCGTTGGACAAAAGTTCTCGGCGTGCACTTCCCATAGTGTTGCGTGAGCCAAATGTGCGACCTTTGGTCACCTTTAATGACCTAGGCTACGCCGGCAGCGTCACATGCAGCGAGAGCGAAATTTCCGAGCAGCGTTACCAGCATTTGCCGTAATTTTCGGTAGTTTTGTCGGCTGCACCGGGTACATCGAACCGTCGGGGAATGGCGCCCCCGCCCCCTCCTCGGCGACGCACGGCTCGTCTCAAGCTGGGGCGAGCGCCGGCACCAACTGCGCGGCCAGCACCGTCAACGGAACTGCAACACCGACGGTAACCTGGCCTGCCGCAGTCGGCACCTGGTGCGGCCCCGCCGAAAAGCAGACGCTGTGGCTGACGACCAAGCCGCAAGCCAGCGCCTGCGCGGCCAGCAGCCAAAAGCTCTACACCGACGCGACTGAAGACAGCTCCGAAGGCCTGACGCTCGAGCTCGATCCACTGGCGCTGACCAGCTTCCCCGCCGTGCTCGACGTGCCTGGCCGCTACTGCGCACCGGGCGGCGCCTGCGCCGACGTGCGCGCGGCGCTGCAGATCGACAGCTACACCGACGGGCAGGGCCTGCGCGGCACTTGGCGCGTAACGCCGCCGGGAAAACCCGAGCTCAGCGCTCGCATCGAGGCCGGCTGGTGCAATTGGGACGAGCTGCTGCCAGCTCATCCCGAAAGCGAACGCCTGGCGCGCGACATCAAAATCCAAGAGGTGTCGGTCTACCAGAGCGTCAAGGTGCCGATCGCGCGTGACATGCAGGCCGTCACCACCCGCAATGCAGACCTCGTGCAGCAGCGTGAAGCGTTGGTGCGGGTCTTCGTGCAGCCGGCGCCCGGTTTTGAAAGCCGCGACTTGAGCGCGCGCATCACGTTGCAGGACGAAGGCGCGCCGCCGCGCCATTTTTGGCAGACAATCAACATCAGCGGCCCGTCGAGCGAGCCGGTCGGCGCGTCGACTTTCAACATCGAGCTGCCGAAGGACGCCTTCAAATCAGCCACCCAGTACGCGGTCGAGCTGCGCGAAATCTCGCGCTGCACCGCGCTTTCGGGCACGCCGGTCGGCGCACGCTTTCCGGAAGCGGGCACGGCGCCGGTCGGCGCCCGCGCCACGGGCCCGATCAAGGTCATGCTCGTGCCGGTGCGCTACGAAGCCGACGGCTCCGGCCGCCTGCCTGACACGTCGCCCGAGCAGCTCGACCAGATGACGCGGCGCCTGTACGCGATGTATCCGACGACGCAGGTGATGCTCAGCGTGCGCGACGTCGTCGGCACGGATCGCACCCAGCTCGATGACATGCTCGACCAGATGCGCGAGCTTCGCACCAGCGACGCACCGCCGACTGATCTGGCGTACTACGGCTTGGTGCGGCAGGCCGAGACGTTCGGTGACTACTGCCAAGGTTCGTGTACGACCGGCATTGCCGGCTTCGGCAGCATGAGCGGCACCGCGTCAGCCGGGATGGGCGTCGGTTTCCACGACAGCGCCGCCACGACGTTCGTCCACGAGCTCGGCCACATTTACCGTCGCCCGCACGCGCCGTGCGGCGGCGCCGCTGCGCCCGACGTAAGCTTCCCGTACCCAGACGCGGGTCTCGGCAGCTGGGGTTACGATCTCGAGACGCGCGAGCTATTCGATCCGAAAACCCACGTCGACTTCATGAGCTACTGCTCACCGGATTGGATCAGCGACTACAACTACCAGCAGATTTTAGAGCGCATCATCGTCGTCAACCAGCACGCGAGCTTGCAGCGGCTCGACGGAACGGCGACGAACGGGGCCGGCGCGCCGCCGCCACCACCGCCGGGCGCCGCGCAGACGTTTCGCACGTTGCGCGTCAGCAAGAGCGGACAGGCAAGCTGGGGTCTCGACTTGCACGCGCGGCTGGCTCCACCCGGTGATCCGATCCGCTTGAAGGTGCTCGACGCCACCGGCGCCGTGCTCGAAGAGATCGCAGCGACGTTCGAGGACGAGCCCGACGGCGAGCAGGCGTACTTCGTCCCTGCGGGTCGCCCCGCCTGGCACGCGATCCAAGTGCCCGGAGGCCCGCTCGTGCCCTACGCCGGCCCAACGCAAAACACACCGTTCATACGCTCGCACTGAGCGCAACGTCACATCGAGTGGGGGTAGGCCTAGTTCAGGCCTGATGATTCATCGCATCTTGCCCGAGCGAGCCGGGACAACAGGAAGGCGG
>JBBSAB010000178.1:0-11673 GCA_038252755.1 Polyangiales bacterium
CAGCTGTTGAACACGCCCGCTGATCCTGGCTTCTGGCTTCGTTTTCGCTCCGGTCCGGTGCTCACGTACCCACGTACGCTCCGCTCCGGTCCTCACGAAAGCCTCGCCAGAAGCCAGGCTGAGCGGGCGGGCAGCTGATAAGACCAATGGTCAGGCCCAGGCGGTGCCCAGGCGGGAAGGCGGGAAGAAAACCGACTTTGGGGTTCGCGCGCTTCGCGCCCCGCGTGCGATGCAAATTCGCGCCACAAAAACGTATTCTCATAATATCAACTGAGACTATCGGACCTCGGTTTTGTAGCGGCTTTTAGCAATCTCCGGCTGGGTTCCGTCTCGCGTGGTCGAACAAAGAAAACTTCCCGCCTTCCCCGAAACTTCCGGTCATTGCTCGGTGAGAGGCAATTGTCCGCGGGTTTTCTCAGTAAATCGACCTGGCCGAGGCCGTGAACGCGCCAAACGCTAGGCCTCGTTGCGTCGCGAGATCCGTCAGCTGGCCGCGCTCGTATTGTTAGTGCAGTGGTAGACGAGCCAATACGGCGTGCCATCATGGAGACTGACCCGGTGACGGAGGACCTACATCCCGATTTTGCGCGAGAAGCGCTCGAGGGGACGGATCCGGCCGACCAAGGCGAGCTTTTGGAGCTGGTGCATCGCCTACCTGAGGCGCTTGCGTTCGGGGGCGGGCCAGCGGCACTGCGCGCCCGCTTGCTTGAAGAGACGTCGCGCGCTCCCGAGCGCTATGCGCCGTTCACCCGCACGCTGAGCGAGCTGTACGAGCTGCCGCGCGCCGACATTCGCGCCTTGCTCGAGCGCAGCGCCGATGCGGCGGCTTGGAAAATGTCGGGGCTGCCCGGCATCAAGAAGCTACCCGTCCAAGCTGGGTCGAGCCGTCGGGGCGCGCAGACCTACCTGGTGAAGTTTGCGGCCGGCGTGCACTTCCCGGAGCACCACCACGACGGGCTCGAGACCGTGCTGATCATGGCCGGCTCGTACACCGAGAGCGGCGGCAAGCAGTATGGCACCGGTGACATCCACCTGATGGAGCCTGGCACTGCCCATTCCTTCACGATCGCCAAAGACGAAGACTGCATCGCTGCCACGCTGCTGCACGGCGGGCTCAACTTCCGCTCATTGCCGCTGCGGTTGTTGGCGCGCTTGCTCGGTCACTAACGCGCTGGGCCTTCACTGTCTGGGAGCGTCGGCTGCCCGGGTGAAGCTGCAGTGCACCCCGATGCACTTCGCGCCCTGTGCTAGGCACTTGCAGTCGGCGTCGCTCGTACACCAGCCGTCCATTGACTTGGCGTCAGTGCCCGCGGCGTTGCAGTAAAAAATCTTCATCCCGTCCGGGACTGGAGCCTGTCTGCTCCAATTGCAGACTTCGCCGCCGCACGCGTCGTACGGGCAATCCGTATCGTTGAAACAAGCTACCCCCGAATCCACAGGTGGCTGAAGCGTCATCGTCGCACCGCCGATGATCGGTCCGCTGCCGCCGGTGGAAGCCGCCCCGGCAGCGTTGTTCGTTGACCCACCGCGACTCGTCGACCGACCCTGACTCGTCGAGCTACCGCCCGCCGCATGACTCGTCGCGCCGCCGTTCGACGAGCCGCCGGTCTCATCGGTACCCGAACCTGAGCTGATGCCGCCGCACGCCAACAAGCTCAACACGCTGACCCCGACGACCCCGTTACTGAAGTGCCCCATATTCACGTCAGCACGGTACCTCCTTCCGACCGCGCTGTCCTGTTGAAATGTAGCTATTTCATGCAGCAGCGGAGGACGCGCTCTCGCTCTCGCTCTCGCCCCTCGCGGCCACGAAATCGCCCGCCGGGCGCTCACCCCTCACGGCCACGAAAATCGAACGCCGCAGCCGGCGCCCACGATCACGATCACGATCACGATCACGATCACCGTCACCATCTGCCGCTCCTTCGGGCGGTGCGGCTGTACCCGGCGCGCAGCAGCAGCTTCTGCAATTCAGGCTGCGATTCGGCAGCCCCCGCAGTATAGGTGCCAAGCTGATGGACCAGCAGCCGAACCCCTACGCGGCGCCGCGCGCCGAAACCGACCTAGGCTCGAGTTTTGGTGGCGTCGGCGCGCCTCTGCGTCGCGAGGGCAATCTGCTGGTGGTGCCGGCGCTCGGCGCGAATTTCCCGCCTCGCTGCGTGATCTGCAATCAACCGGCGCAACGGCGGCTGCGCCGAAAGTTGTTCTGGCACCCGCCGGGTTACTACGCGCTGGTCTGCCTTGGCGCGCTGATCTACGTGATCGCCGCGATGATCGTGCGCAAGAGTGCGGAATTCGAGGTCGGGATGTGCGAGGAGCACTCGGCGCGGCGTCGCAACGCGATCATTGCTGGCTGGGTCGGGGTGCCGCTATGTTTCGTCGCCTGTATCGCGCTGATCGAGCGCGTGCCGGCGCTGGCGCTGGTGTTGATGATCGGGACGTTGGTCTTGCTGGTCGTCTCGCTGATAATGGCTAGGGTGGTGCAAGCGGCGCGCATTCAAGACGGTTTTGCGTGGATCAAGGTCGGCAAGCCGTTTCTCGATTCGATCCCGTAGGCTCGTCCGAGTGACGCTGGAAGATTCGAAGGGGTACGGCGACGCCGTTACGCTGCGCACGCTGCTACGGCGCAAGACCGGGCGCGGTGTGCGCGAGCTGCGTCGCTAGCTCGGCGTGGGGCGCGGTTGGCTGCGGCTCAGCTCGACGTCCATTTGCCGATCGCCGGCAGATCGAGCTCGGCGCCGCCGTCAGCGATCATCTGCGCTACTTTGGCGCGCACTGGTTCGGCCGACGGCAGGGTTCGGAAGACGCCGGCGGCGGCCGAGCGCGCAAGCTCGATGTCTTTCTGGGCCAACGGCAGCGTGAAGGCGGCGGGGCCTTCGAAGTTTTGGGCCAGCATTAAGCGGCCGTAGTTGGCGTAAAACGGCGCGCTGAAAACCGACCCGGTCAGGGCGCCGAGCAAAGCTTGAGGATCCATGCCGGCCGCGTGCGCTACGTTGAGCGCTTCGGCCAATAGCTCGACCGACGAGATGAGCATGAAGTTGCCGAGCACTTTCGTCAGGTGCGCGGCGGCCGGCTCTGTGCCGAGCGGGAGCACTTTCTGGCTCAGCACGGCGAACAGCGATTGGCAACGCTCGAGCGCGTCCGGAGCGCCGGCGGCCAAGATGAACAGCTTGCCCGCCGCGGCGGCATCGGGACGACCGAAGACCGGCGCGCCGACGAAACCGAGGCCGCGCGCTGCATGCGACGCCGTCAACTCGAGCGCCAGCGCGTGACTTATCGTGCTCATCGAGACGTGCACTGTGCTCGGCGTCATCGCCGCGAGCGCTCCGCCCGGCCCGAGCACAGCCCGCAGCGCCGCGTCGTCGGCCAGCATCGTGACCACGAGCTCATTCGCCGCAGCTTCGGCCGGTGAGGCGGCCCAGCGCGCGCCACGTTCGACCAACGCCGCCGCCTTGGCCGCGCTGCGGTTGTACAGCGTCAGCTCGTGCCCCGCTTCGAGGACGCGCGCTGCCATGACCAGACCCATGTTGCCGAGACCAATCCAACCGACTCGCATGCTGACCTCGCCGGTAGCTTACCGAACCGCGGGCGGCTGTGCGGCAGGGAAACGCTGTGACTCCAGCGTCACGCTTCGGGTTCACGTCAGCTGTGATTTTATTGAAAATGCCAATAATCAGTGGCCTGGCCAGATTGGCCCGCGACTTGCTGTGTGTGATTTCGCCAGTGTGCGCGGGAAGGTTCCGGCCACCGGTGGAGGAGAACACATCATGAAGCGTGGGAATATCTTAGGCGGACTTGTAGCTTTGGGCCTGACGACGTTCGCCGGTTGGGCGAGTGCGGAGGAGGCGGCGCCAGCGGCGGCCGCGGCGAGCAGTGAAGGGCACGCCAGCGGCTTGATGGTGCAAGGGCGCATGCAGGCGCAGGGCGGGTTGTTGTCGCTGGGCGGCGGCGGGCCGAGCTTTCTTCTCGGCTACCAGGGGCCGAGCTACGCGCTCGGTTTGGGGTTGGGTCTGACCCGCGTCGGTATTTCTTCGGGCACGGACGTGTCTGGCAGCCTGATGCTGTTTCAGCTCATGCCGACCGCGATCATCGATGTTTGGCATTCGACGGATGGGCGAGCGCGGGCCAGTGTGATCGGTGGCGTGGGTTACGGTCGCGCATCCTTGAGCGCTACCGCTACGACTCAGTCGTGCAACACCGATGCGATTGGCAACGAGACCTGCACCAGCAAACCCGAGGAGGTTAGCGCCAGCGCGGGCTTCGTTCCGGTCATGCTTGGCTTTGGCGGTGACTATTTCTTGAGCCGAAATTTCGCGCTTGGCGCCGAGGTCGGGCTGCAGGGTGCTTTCGTTACGAGCATCGACACCAAGTCGGGCAGCGCTTCGCAGAGCGTCGATGCTTCCGGCAACTTGCAGCTGGCGTATGGCGCCCTGCGCGCGACCTTCGTCGTCGGCGACTGACACGCTGGTTGGGGGCCGGTCAAGGGCCGCTCACGGGGCGAATTTGGCGACGAAGACGTCGTCGTCGCCAGCGCTGGTGAGCGTGCCCTTACCGAGATCGGTCGAGCCGTTGAGCGCGCCGGTGACGTACAGCGAATCGTCGAGCACCGACGCGATCGCGATGCTGGGGTAGCTGGCACCGAGCGCGAAGCGAGTCGCCCACAGCGGGTTGCCGTTGCCGCTCAATCACGCGATGAAGAATGAGCGGCAGACTAGCCTAAGCCCAGGAAGAAGCCGACCTGAAGCCGGCTAGGCCGCGCCGCTCACCACCTGAGCTCGGGCAGCTGCTTGAAAGCACTGCGTACACCTTCACTCCAGGCCTGGCGAAGCCCGGTGAAGTACTCGTCACCTTGGTCGAGCCGCCGACGGCGGCTAGCGCTGAAGCTGTCTCGCTCGTAGCTCAGGAGATCGATCGGTAAGCCGACCGACAGATTGCTGCGCATCGTCGAGTCGAACGAGATGAGTAAGCACTTGGTCGCGTCCGACATGCTGGTGGTCGGCGTGATCACGCGGTCCAAAATTGGTTTGCCGTATTTGGTCTCGCCGGTCTGGAGGAAGGGGCTGTCCGGCTCGGCTTCGATGAAATTAGTTTCGGCGTAGGTCCGGAAGAGCCGCGGCGCCTCGCCCTTGATCTGCCCACCGAAGATGAACGAGGCGTTGAAGCCCAAGGCAGCGCTCTTGCCGTGACTGGCTTCACGGCGTTCCACGTCACGCGTCGCGTCGGAGACCACGCCGGCTACGTCGAACATCGTGCGGGCATTCCAGATGTTGGGCGTGCCGTCGGTCAGTTCGGCGCGCTGTTTCAGCACGCTGATGATGGCCTGCGTCCCTGCCAAGCCCCCCGAGCTGAGCAAGGTAACAACTCGATCACCCGGTCGCTCGAACACCGTCATCTTGCAGAATTGCGAAAAGTTGTCGACGCCCGCGTTGGTACGCGAATCCGACGCAAAAATGATGCCCTGCTGGAGCAGTAGCCCGACACAATAAGTCATGGAAAAGTTCTCTCCGTTCGGCCGACGTGGATGCCGTAGCGCTAGGCGGCGACGATCTCGTCAGTTTGCACCGTAAACGACTCGAGCGTGTTCGGACCGAACGTGGTGTTGAGCGCGACGTCGGCGGCGTCACGGCCACGCGCGATCAGCACGCGACCGATGCGCGGCACGTTGTTGCGCGGGTCGAACGTGTACCAGCTGCCGCCCAAGTACGCTTCGAACCAGCCGGCGAAGTCCATCGGCGCGTCCATCGGTGGGATGCCGATGTCGCCCAGGTAGCCGGTGCAGTAGCGCGCCGGAATGTTCATGCAGCGGCACAGCGCGATCGCCAAGTGCGCGTAGTCGCGGCAGACACCTCGGCCCTCGGTGTAAGCGCCGAACGCCGTCTTGGTCGGACTGGCGAACTCGTAGCCGAACTTAATGTGGTTGTGAACGAAGTCGCAAATCGCCTGCACGCGTGCCCATCCGGTTGGGCCGTGCTGGAACATCTTCCACGCCAGCTCCGACAATAGGTCGGTCTCGCAGTAGCGGCTGCCGAGCAAGAACACCAACGTCTCTTCCGGGAGCAAGTCGACCGACATCTGCTGGGCATTGGGCTCGACGACGTCGAGGCGCCCGCTATCATTGACGACGGCGCTCGACCAAATGCGCAACTTTCCAGCCGGCGCGACGATCCGTGTGCACCAGTTGCCGAAGCCGTCGCGGTAACCTCGAACCGGTACCGCCGGATCGGTGTGCAGGTGATCGGGGTAAACCAGGTCGCCAGCCCGCGAATAGTGCACGTTCAGCGTCAGAATGATCGGTGTCGGTTGTGGGAAACTGTAGCGGAGCTCGTATCCAAGTTGGATCTGCACGTGAACCTCGTCAGCTGCGTCTTCGTGCGCCGCTTTCGCGCCACCGTAGCACGAGGCGTGGTGCTCGAACCGCGTCACAGGCCGTGGCGCAAAAGCGTAGCGCCGGAAATTCTTCTGGAAACCTCGAGGACTTATTGCCTGCGTGGCTTTCACGGACGGCTCAAGTAAGGTGCTACGGATGGACGACGGAGCTCGACGCGAGCAAGCGTACGCGCCGCTACTCGGCGACGAGTGGGAAGCGTTTCCCGATGACACGGGCGAGTCACAGATCGAAGTGCGGCGCTATCGCGGCGTGCCCGCCAAGGGCGGTCCTGACCACGACGTGTGGGTCACGTTCGGCATGAGTGACATGGCGATGCAAGATGACGACGGCGATTCGTTTCGCCGTGAGCTGATCTTCTACGCCGAGCCAGGCGGTGACTTCGCGATGCCGCTGCGCGCGCTCGCGCGCTTTCCGCTGGAGCACGAGACGTCGCTCGATCACGGTCATAGCGTCCAGATGTACGGCGCTTTCTTCGTGCCCGGAGGCGCTGAAGCGCTCGCCAGCGAGGCGTTGGAGCAGGTCACTTTGCCGCACCTGGTGCTGCTCGCGCCGCTGCTCCGTCGTCATCAAACGCTGAGCGAAGAGTTGTCGATCGCCGGTTGCCCGGTCGATTTTCTATGGGTCGTGCCGATCAGCGCTCGCGAACATACCTTGAAGACACAACAAGGCACGGACGCGCTGCTCGACCTATTCGAAAAACACAAACACCCTTGGCTGTTCAACGCCCAGCGCACGAGCTACTTGCCCGAACCGTAAGGCTTCAGGGCGTCGGAACGGCGTCGAAGATGCGCGCGACGATGTGGCCTTGGCGCTTGAACGTGTTGCCGCGATATTGCGTCGGCTTGCCGTCCTCCCAAGTGCGCCAGATCGACTCCGGGGGGTAGGGAACCGCTTTAGGCAGCGGGGGGATAACAACGGCCGGTCGCTTCTGGATTGCCATGCGCGAGGTGCCCTTAGCCCGAACCGAGCCACCTGTCTCGATAAGCAGTTCAAACTAGGGTTTTCCTCGCTGTATTGGGGGGCCGCGAGCCTGCGCGGGCGCCGAGCTCCGGGCGCGCGGGCAAAAAACCTCGGGTTGCGGGGTGGTGGCTTGGCGTGGTCGGGCGATGGCCTGTCGCTTCCGATCACCCCAGGTAGTACTGAAAACCGCTGTTCCAACCCAAAAGAGTGACAGCCAGCGCCGCGTGCACCACCACCTCGAGGCTCAATAGCCACATCGCGAGCGTGCTCATCGCGCGACGATTGAGTAGCCACGCGAAGACCCAAATTGGCACGCTCAGCACGTTGAACGCTGCCAGTAACGGATAACCCGCCAGCCAAAACAGCGGAATGAACCCCGCATGCGCCGCGATCCCCAGCCACGCCGACGATCGAATGACTACGGCGACGCGCGGCTCAGGAGACGACTCGGCCATTGCACCAACTTAGAGCGAGCGCTCGAGATGATCTAGCTGCCGTCGCCTCGCGTCGTACGCATCGAGCCGATCAGTTTGCAGCCAAGTGCAGCGCGCGCAAACATCTACGTGGAGACGGCGCCGTGGCATTTAGGGCGCCGCCGGCGCCGGCACGACCGTGGCTGGCTGGGGGGCGACTGGTGCCGGTGTGGGTGAAGGTTTCGGCATGAGCACGGGCGGGCTAGCCGGCACCGTCGTTGCCCGGAAACCGCCTTGACCGGTGATCTGGATACGCTGCAGGAATCCCTCGAAATCTTTCAGACCGACGTCGACTGGTCGACGTTGGCAAGCTCGATTGTTGCCACCTCGCACTCTTGCGCGCCGAGGTGGCAGGGCTGCGTGCTGAGCAGGGTCGATGCAAACCGCTTCTCGATCGTCCCGAGGCGTCCAGGGTTGAACTCGAATGCTTCGTACTCACCCCCCGCCAGCGCTTCGACGTAGCTCTCGATCAAACCGTGAAGCTCGCGTTTGGCTAGCTCGTTCGGGACCGGCATGGCACGCAGCCAAATGACGCCCGCGTGCTGAAAGTGAACGAAGCGCAGCTCGAACGCTAGCTCGGTCTTCACCCGATCGATCTCGCCGTCTCCGTCGACGTCCAGGTGAAAAGTGGTTTGGTACGCCGGACCGCTCTTCGGGTCGCTCCCGTTGAAGTTGTCGACCTTCCAACCCTCGGGCATCAGGCCTGCAGCGGCCGGAGAGTCGTGCCCTCGGCGCACGTCGAGCGCATAGCTCGTGCTCACGTAGCCCTCGGGCGAGATAACACCCGGCAGTTGTGGACCACAGGCCCCGAGCAACGTCGCCAGCGCCGCCGCGGCGCCCACTGAAATCCGGCACCCCGCAAAGGCCACTCTGTTGATGCCCAGCCAGCCCATGGTGATGGTTGGGGACTCTACTGGGAGCCCGATGATTTTCCAGGGCAAACCGATTCCGCCCTCGCGGTGGTTGGCTCCGCTCAATGTTGTGCTAGTAGGCGCCTCGCACTTGGCCGAAAAGCCGGGTGTTTCGTGACGCTGCTTCCCTTCCCGGGCCGGTTTCGGTAGGGGGCGGCTCCCTCAAAACCTCGAGAAGACACCGTGGCAACCCGTATTCCCCTCGACCGCATCCGTAACATCGGTATCTCCGCCCACATCGACTCGGGCAAGACGACGCTCACTGAGCGCATCTTGTTCTACACCGGGCGCATCCACGCCATTCACGAGGTGCGCGGCAAAGACGGCGTCGGCGCCAAGATGGACTCGATGGATCTCGAGCGCGAGAAGGGCATCACGATCCAATCCGCCGCGACGTACTGCGTGTGGAAGGGTTCGAAGGCGAACCTCGAAGAGTACAACATCAACATCATCGACACCCCCGGGCACGTCGACTTCACGATCGAAGTCGAACGCGCGCTACGCGTGCTCGACGGCGCGATCTTGGTGCTCGACTCCGGTAAGGGCGTGCAGAGTCAGTCGATCACCGTCGACCGGCAGATGAAGCGCTACCACGTGCCGCGTATCGCGTACGTGAACAAGATGGACAACCCGGGCGCCAACTACGAGCGCGTCGCGCTGATGCTCAAAGAGAAGCTGGGTCACCACCCGGTTTGTCTGCAGGTGCCGATCGGCGCCGAAGACAAGTTCGCCGGCATCATCGACGCCATCACCGGCATTGCCTATTACTTCGACGGTCAGGACGGCGAGAAGATCCGCGAAGAAGCGCCGCCCGCCGAGTACGCCGAGGCCGTCAAAACGGCTCGTGCTCTAATGGTCGAGAAGGTCGCCGACGTCGACGACCTTCTGGCCGAGAAGTTCCTGGCAGAAGAGCCCGTCACGAACGAGGAGCTGAAGGCTGCTATCCGTCGCGCCACTTTGGCGTTGAAGATGACGCCGGTGATGTGCGGCTCAGCCGTCAAGAACAAGGGCGTGCAGCTCTTGCTCGACGCCGTGCTCGACTTCTTGCCCAACCCGACCGAGGTCACGAACGAAGGCCACGATCAGGACAACAACGAAGAGAAGGTCATCGTCGAGAGCGACTCGAGCAAGCCGTTCGTCGGCTTGGCGTTCAAGCTGCAGCAGGACAAGTACGGGCAGCTGACGTACTTCCGCATCTATCAGGGCCAGGTCACCTCGGGCGACACGATTTACAACATCTCGAACGAGAAGCGTAAGGTGCGCGTGCCGCGCATGTTCCGCATGCACTCGGACGACCGCGAAGAGCTTCAGACGGCCGAGGCCGGTGACATCGTGGCCTTCTACGGCGTCGAAGCTTCGTCCGGCGAGACCTTCACCGACGGCAAGGTGAACATCACGTTGACGTCGATGCACGTGCCGGCGGCCGTCATCTCGCTCGCGGTGCGCCCCAAGGACCGCGCGGCCGAGGCCAACTTCAGCAAGGCGCTGAACCGTTTCACCAAGGAAGACCCGACCTTCCGCGTCTCGCAAGACGAGGAGTCGCAGGAGACCATCATCGCGGGCATGGGCGAGCTTCACCTCGACATCTACATGGAGCGCATGCGCCGCGAGTACAACTGCGAGGTCATCGCAGGTAAGCCGCAGGTGGCTTACCGCGAGACGGTCACCCAACGCAGCGAGATCGCCTACACGCACAAGAAGCAGACGGGCGGCTCCGGCCAGTACGCCAAGATCGGTGGCTACATGGAGCCACTGCCGTCCGACTCCGTCGAAGCCTACGAGTTCGTCGACGATGTAACGGGCGGCTCGATTCCGCGCGAGTTCATCTCGGCCTGCGACAAGGGTTTCAAGGAAGGCGTTAAGAAGGGCTCGCTGATCGGCTTCCCGGTCGTCGGCGTCCGTTGCGTCGTCAACGACGGCGCCTCGCACGCGGTCGACTCGTCCGAAATGGCGTTCAAAACCGCTGCCTGGATGGGCTTCCGCGAAGCGTACAGCGGCGCCAAGCCGACGATTCTCGAGCCGATCATGAAGGTCGAAGTGGAAGCGCCGATCGAGTTCCAAGGCTCGGTCGTCGGCCAAGTCAACCAGCGTCGCGGCGTCATCCTCGAAACCAAGAGCGACGAGAACGTCACGATCACCGCCGAGGTCCCGCTGAACAGCATGTTCGGTTACTCGACGGATCTGCGCAGTGCCACGCAAGGCAAAGGCCAGTACACGATGGAGTTCGCGAAATACGCGCCGGTTCCGAAACAGGAACAAGAAGAGATGATCAAGAAGTACCGCGAGCAGCTGGCTAAAGAAGCGGCTGCGCGGAAGTAACTTCGAGATCGACGGATACGAGACGCCTCGTAGCGGTAACGCTGCGGGGCGTTTTTGTATTTGATGCCCACCCCCAGCGTGCTCGCCTGCGGCTGCGCGCGCTGCCCCTCCCAAACGCGGGCGCAGCCCGCGTGGGAGGGGAGCGTCGGAGACCGAGTCGGAGACCGAGACCGAGACCGAGTCCGAGACCGAGACCGATCACCGATACCGAGTCCGAGACCGAGACCGAGACCGAGACCGAGACCGATCACCGATACCGAGTCCGAGACCGATACCGAGTCCGAGACCGAGACCGAGACCGAGTCCGATACCGAGTCCGAGACCGAGACCGAGACCGATCACCGATACCGAGACCGAGACTGAGACCGATCACCGGGACTGAGCACCGAGACTGAGGAAGTCCTGCTCGTGGTTTCTTAGGATGCCAGCGTGCTCGCCGGCGTCTAGGGGCGGTGCTCGTGCTGCGCACGACGCTCGCTGCGCTCGCGCCCTAGACCCCGGCTGCGCGCGCTGCCGATGGGGTGGGGCGTTCGCATGCAGAGCGCGAAGGAGAGTTTCATGGCGTTTGAAGTCGAAGAGGTGGCGTACGGATTAATTGCGGCAATTCGGCCGCTGATGCGCG
>JBBSAB010000179.1:0-11410 GCA_038252755.1 Polyangiales bacterium
CGCAGCAGGCAGCCGACGTTGTCGCCAGCTTGGCCTTCTTCCATCTGCTTACGGAACATCTCGACGCCGGTGACCGTCGATTTGGTCAGCTTGTCGAAGCCGATGATCTCGATCTCGTCGTTGACCTTGATGATGCCGCGCTCGATACGACCCGTGGCAACCGTGCCGCGGCCCTTGATCGAGAACACGTCTTCGACGGCCATTAGGAAAGGCTTGTCGATCTCACGCGTCGGCTCCGGGATCTCACTGTCGAGTGCCGCGAGCAGGTTCTCGATGCTCTTCTCCCACTCCGGCACGCCGTTGAGCGCGGGCAGAGCGGCGACCTGAACGACCTTGGCGGCATCGCCGTCGAACTTGTACTTCGTGAGCAGCTCGCGGACTTCCATCTCGACCAACTCGAGCATGTCCTTGTCTTCCACCGCGTCGCACTTGTTCAGCGCGACAACGACGTGGTTGAGACCGACCTGCTTGGCCAGCAGCACGTGCTCACGGGTCTGCGGCATCACCGAGTCGAGAGCCGACACGACCAGGATCGCGCCGTCCATCTGCGCGGCGCCAGTGATCATGTTCTTGATGTAGTCGGCGTGGCCGGGGCAATCGACGTGCGCGTAGTGACGGTTCGCCGTCTCGTACTCCACGTGCGAGACCGCGATCGTGACCGTCTTGGTCTCGTCGCGCACGATGCCGCCCTTGGCGATATCGGCGTACTTGATCTCTTTCGCGAGGCCCTTCTTCGACTGGACCTTCACGAGCGCCGCGGTGAGCGTCGTCTTGCCGTGATCGATGTGACCGATCGTCCCAACGTTGACGTGCGGCTTAGAACGAACGAATTTCTCTTTGGCCATTTGACTTAGTCCCTCTTTGCCTTTGGATTACCCGCGAACTCTCGCGACGATTTCTTCTTGAACTGCGGTTGGAACCGCTTCGTACTTGGCGAACTGCATCGTGTACACGGCGCGGCCCTGCGTTTTGCTGCGCAGATCCGTCGCGTAACCGAACATGGTCGCCAGCGGCACTTCCGCGGTAATGACTTGAGTATTTTTGCCGCGCTGGGCCATGCCCAGGATCTTGCCGCGGCGTGAGTTGAGGTCGCCGATGACGTCGCCCATGTTGGCGTCGGGCGTCACGACTTCGATCGCCATCACCGGCTCGAGCAGGTGAATGCCGGCATCCTTGGCGCCGTCTTGGAACGCCATCGAGCCTGCGACCTCGAAGGCCGGGCCAGACGAGTCGACCTCGTGGAAGCTGCCGTCCAGCAGCTTCACGTGCACGTCGATGACCACGTAGCCCGCGAGCACGCCGCGCACAGTGGCATCCTTGATGCCCTTTTCGACCGACGGAATGAACTCCTTCGGGATGATGCCGCCGATCGTGGCGTTCTCGAACTTGAAGCCCGAGCCGCGCTCGCCGGGGATGATCTCGATCTTGACGTGGCCGTACTGGCCGTGACCACCGGACTGGCGAATGAACTTGCCCTCGGCCTTGACGGCCTTGGCGATGGCCTCGCGGTAAGCGACCTCGGGCTTGCCGACGTTGGCTTCGACGTTGAACTCGCGCTTCAGGCGATCGACCAAGATCTCCAGGTGCAGCTCGCCCATGCCGGCGATGATCGTCTGGCCGGTCTCTTCGTTGGTGAAGGTGCGGAACGACGGGTCTTCTTGCGCCAGCTTCTGCAAGCTCATACCGAGCTTGTCGAGATCAGCCTGAGTGCGCGGCTCGATCGCAATCGAGATCACCGGCTCTGGGAAGATCATCCTCTCGAGCAAGATCGGATGCTTTTCGTCGCTCAGCGTGTCGCCGGTGCGGGTGTCGCGTAGACCGACCGCCGCGTAGATGTTGCCGGCGTTGCACTCTTTGAGCTCTTCACGCTTGTTGGCGTGCATGCGCAGGATGCGACCGATGCGCTCGCGCTTACCGCGCGCGGTGTTCATCACGCTCGTGCCGCTGCTGAGCGTGCCCGAGTAAACGCGGAAGAACGTCAGGCTGCCGACAAACGGGTCGTTGAGGATCTTGAACGCTAGCGCCGCGAACGGCTCCTTGTCGTCGGGCTTGCGCTCTTCGACCTTGGTGTCGTCCTTCGGGTTCACGCCCTTGACCGGCGGAATGTCGAGCGGCGACGGCAGGAAGTTGACGACGGCGTCGAGCAACAGCTGCACGCCCTTGTTCTTGAAGGCCGAGCCGCACAGCACGGGCACGAACTTGAAGCTGCACGTCGCCTTGCGAATCGCAGCGTAAATCTGGTCGGGAGTGACCTCGTCGGCTTTGCCGTCGAGGAACTTCTCCATGATGACTTCGTCCAGATCCGCGCAAGCTTCGATCAGCTTCTCGCGCATCTCGACGCACTTGGCCTTGATGTCGGCCGGAATTTCCTCCCAGGTGTACTTCGCGCCGAGCGAGTCATCCTGGAAGATCGCGGCCTGCATCTTGACCAGGTCGACCATGCCCTTGTGCTGGTCTTCCTCACCGACGGGCCACTGCACCGGCACCGGGTTCACGCCCAGGCGCTCGCGCATCGAGTCCAGATTCATCTGGAAATCAGCGCCAACCTTGTCGAGCTTGTTGACGAAGGCGATCCGCGGAACGTTGTACTTGTCGGCTTGGCGCCAGACCGTCTCGCTCTGCGGTTCGACGCCATTGCCGCCGTCGAACACCGCGACCGCGCCGTCGAGCACGCGCAGGCTGCGCTCGACTTCGATCGTGAAGTCGACGTGGCCGGGCGTGTCGATGATGTTGATGCGGTGGCGCTTGCCCTCGTTCGGGCCGACCAACGGCTGCCAGAAGCAGTTCGTCGCAGCGCTGGTGATGGTGATGCCGCGCTCTTGCTCCTGCGGCATGTAGTCCATCGTCGCCGCGCCGTCGTGCACCTCACCGATCTTGTGCGTGACGCCAGTGTAGTAGAGGACGCGCTCGGTGACCGTGGTCTTGCCCGCGTCGATGTGCGCCATGATCCCGATGTTTCGGGTGCGCTCGAGGCTGATCTCGCGGGCGGCCATCTGGGTGTTCTCTGGTTCAGTGGAGGGCTTTTTGCGTTTGGACCGTAGGACGTAAGAAACCCCCTCCAGCCCTGGCTTTCCCAATTTGGAAAGCCGTATGTGCCGGAAGGGGTTCGGGGTGCGTCGAGTACCGCCTCTGCGAACAGAGAGCGGGACGAGCGGCGATTGCCGTGTCTACGCGCAACCCGATCCTATGTGGTCTTCAGCATGCTTCCGTGAACCGAGCTCCTTCGAGGCTAACGTCCTTGGGGGCTACCGCTCACCAGCGGTAGTGGGCGAACGCCTTGTTGGCGTCGGCCATCTTGTGCGTGTCGTCCTTCTTCTTCACGGCGTTGCCGCGAAGCTGCGCCGCGTCGACCAGCTCGGCCGCCAGGCGCTCACGCATCGTCTTCTCACCGCGGTCGCGCGAGTAGTTCACCAGCCAGCGCATGGCCAAGGCCACGCGACGCTCGGGGCGAACTTCGACCGGCACTTGGTAGGTGGCACCACCAACGCGGCGGCTCTTCACTTCCAGCTTCGGCTTGATGTTGTCGAGGGCCTTGCGGAAGATCTCGAGCGGATCCTCTTTAAAACGCGACGCGATGATGTCGAAGGCGCCGTAGATGATGCCCTCGGCCGTCGGCTTCTTGCCGCCCAGCATCAAGGAGTTCGTGAACTTCGCCACGAGCTTGTCCTTGTACTTGGGGTCCGGGATGATCTTGCGCTTTGGTACGTCTCTGCGGCGGGGCATCTGCGTCTTCCTCTTATTGCTTCGGACGCTTCACGCCGTACTTGGAGCGCGAGCGATTACGGTTGGCTTTGTTGGTGCTGCTGGGGCCCGAAGCGCCGGAGGCGTCGAGCGTGCCGCGCACCACGTGGTAACGAACACCCGGCAAGTCCTTGACGCGGCCGCCGCGGATCAGGACCACGCTGTGCTCCTGCAGGTTGTGTCCCTCACCCGGGATGTAGCTGATGACTTCCATGCTGTTGGTGAGGCGAACGCGGCACACCTTGCGAAGCGCCGAGTTCGGCTTCTTCGGCGTCACGGTGTACACGCGCAGGCACACGCCGCGCTTCTGAGGACATGAACGAAGCGCGGGCGACGCGGTGCGCGTGATGAGCGCTTCACGTCCCTGTCGAATGAGCTGCTGAATAGTCGGCATAAATAGGGGCCAGGGCTTTGGGGGACCGGGAGGGTAGCCGGGGGGCTTAGGGAGTCAAGCCCAGAAACCTGTGCGCAGGTACTGAGCCTTGAACCGTACGGGACCGAACCCGCCGGGGCGCGCCTCCTAGCATCCATTCGCAGCGCGTGCGACTTTCTCCGAACAACCTGCAACGGCAAACTATAACTGCATGTAATTATTGTTGTTTTATTGACGCCAGCAACGCGGGCCATTCTGCCTGCACCAGCGCCGCGACCGGGTCGTCGTAGGTGTGACCGGCTTTGATGTCCCCCACCATAGAGGAGGGGAGCTCGGCGGCCTGAAACAACCGCTCCAGCTGGTAGCGGTAGGCGTTGCGGCATTCGGTCTGCCCACAGGCGAAAAGCAGCCGCGCCAGGCGCGGCTTCATCGCTTTGACCTTGGCCAGCGTCCAGCCCTGGTAGCCGCCCTCGACCAGCACGGCCGCCCCAATATCCAAGTCCGGATCTTGGATCAGCCGCGCACCCAAGATCGCACCGAGTGAGAAACCGGTAAACACGAGCGGCCCAGGCCGTACGTGCAGCGGAAACTGTGCGCGGAGCGCGGCCACTGCGGCAACGATTTCGGATTTGGTCTTCGCAACCGAGCCCCATTCCCAGCGATCGAGGTTTTTGGGGACGTCGCGGCGCGGAATCCCGCGCGGACACAGCACGAACACTTTGCCCTGCGTGATGCGTCGCCAGACCTCGCATTGCCACTCGGGGCGATCGAAGTTGCCGTGCAGCGCGAGCACGACCGCGAGCGGACGGGCGGAGGTCGCGCCGAGCGGTACCGCGACGACCGCATCACGAAAACCGGGCACCGCGAGCGCGATGTACGGAGTCGGCGCTGCCGAAGGCAAAAAAGCATCGATTCGCACCACATTCAGTGCAGCAAGCGGCGATGCTGGTGACGACGCCGCGGGCGGGGCTAGTTCGGTGCCAACGACACTATGACTCGACGCAGACGCGGCGGGCGACGGTGACGCGTGCGGTGTACGGCACGCGCCCAGCGCCGCCAGCGCTAACGGCGCGAGCCGACCCAGCGCGTGTCGCCTTCGACGAGCCATGGCAACTCTAACTTCAAGGCGTCGGTGAAGCGCGGGTCGAGGTACGGACCCACGCTGTGCTTGACGGACTTTGCCGAGGCGCCCGCGCGCTTCAGCAGCATCGCCTGCTCGGTGCCGTTGGCGTCGCAGGTGTCGTTCGTGCAGAAGAACAGCACGCGCTTGCCGCCGCGCTCGGCGAAGATTTTCGTGGCGATCGAGGTGAAAGCCAGCGGGTCGCCGTTGACGAGCGCGACGCGGGCGAAGAACGCCGGTTCTTGGCGCGCCAGATCGGCAGCCACCGCCGCGCCTTCGCCATAGCCAATCAGCAGGACCGGACTCGGCGCGACGTGCGCGCCAAAACGTGCCTTCAACGCCGCGAGCCCCGCGCGTAGCTCGGCGACGCTATCGTCGAAGCTGCCAAGGCCGTACGCACCGGCGATCGTCGACTGTACGCCTTGTGGGCACAGAATGAACACGCGACCGCCGAGCACCCCGCGAAAGCTGCCGCACTGCCACTCCGCGCGGTCAACGGCGCCGTGCAACACGACGACGATCGGCCGAGGCGCGGTCGCCCCCAGCGGCAGCGCCAGCGTCGCCGGGCCAAAGCCTTTGACCTGGAGTTGAGTGCTCCAGCTGGGTGCGGTCAACGGCACCAGCGCGCCCCGTTTCGCTTTCGACGAACAGCTAGCGTTCGTCAGCAACCCGAGCGCCGCCACGATGCCAAGAAGCGTCTTTGGAAAGCGCACGTTGCTCGTGAGCTTGCCACAGTCGCCGGCTGGCGTGTGGCGTACACGAGCCGCAGGCCGGCCGGCGCCAGCGACAGTCAGACGAACACCGCGTTTAGCCGCCGGATGTTGAGGAAAAGCTCGCCGATAGCGCCGTTCGTCGCGAAAGCGCAGGCACAGCACGCCCACACCGACGCCATGGGAGAGCCCCGCTTCACCGTGCCCCTAGCTGGGTCAAGAGCTTGCGCGCGGCAGCATGCGTCGGATTCAGCTGCAGGGTTCGAGCCAGCTCGGCGACGCCACGTTCACGTTCGCCAGAGAGCGCCAACGCGGCCCCGAGATTGTAGTGGTGAGCGGCCACCATCGGCTCGAGCGCGACCGCGCGCGTGGCCGGCTCCACCGCCAGCTTGGGCTCGTCCAGATCGAGGAGGCAGCCGGCCAGATTGCGTTGCGCGCGGGGGTAAGCAGGGGCGAGCTTGGTGGCGCGCGCCAACAGCGGCACCGCGGCGCGACAGCCTTCGCGCTTTCGCACCGCGTGCGCGTAGTGATAGAGCGCGCGTCCGTCGGTCGAATCGGCGACGACCGACGCCGCGTACAGCGTGAGATCGTCCTGCCAGAGAGCCGTAGCAGCGCGAGTCTGCACCAGCGCCAGCCCCGCGCAGGCCACGACCAGCACGGGCAAGACGCGCCGCGCCAGAACGAGCGGGTGCTCTCGCAGCGAAGGCTGCTCGTGGGAAAACCAGCAGCGCTCCCAGCGTCGCCAGCGTGTCGTGACGGCCGGTCAGCCACATCACCGGCTCGGTGACGAGCGGATAGAGCTGCTTGCTGGCCTGGCCGGCCGAGCCCCACAGGTCGCTAAACAACACGCGCGCCAGGCCACCGGGTGCTGTGAGCGACGAATTCTCGAGCACGAGAGGTACGTCGTCCCAAACGAACTCCCCGCCCAAACGCGACCCAAACACCAGCGCCAACAGCAGCAGCGCCCCCACCCCAGCTACCAGCCAGGCCCGACGCTGTAGCTGTTCGTGGAGCTGGTCGCGAAGCCTGCGCATACCAGCACCAACTTAGTCGGCTCGGGCTTCGACGGCTACGCTGCGAGCACTGCCGCTGGAAAGCGCCGAGCTTCAATGTGTATGCACGGAGAACTGCGCCAGCGCTTTGGACGGCTGGGTCGCGAGCGACGGCACGCAAACCGCGCGTTCGAGTTCGAGCATGCGCGGGGCGCAGGGGCTCTGGAGTTGCCGCGCCTTGGGCGCCGAAAGCCGCAGCATGAAGGTACTGCCAAGTGCGAGCGTCGCGACACCACCGAGCAGCGCGACCGCCTTCGAGGTTCGAGATTGCATGGCCTAAGCCTATCTTTCCCGCGCAGCGCCCGGGCGGCGTAGGCGCAACGCTTTGGCAACGACTCACGTACACCCGAGTGGCAACTCGGTGCCAAGGGCCTAAGTGCGACTCAAAGTCGCAGTTTACCGACCAGGATGTCGCGATGAGCCTCGGCGTCGAGCCGCCGGTAATGGCCGTCGAGCAGGGCCCAAATCTTTGGCCCAACGCGCTCGGGATCGACGCCCTCGTTCGCCCAAACGCGCCGCTTCAATTTGAGCGAGCTGGTGCGCGACAGCTCGGGCACGAAGCGTACGAAGCGCGGCAAAGCCGAGCGCGGCAAACGCGTGGCCAGTGACCCGAGGCTCGCGACGTCGAAGCTTGGCTCGGTTGTCAGCACCGCCAGACCGACGCGACCGTCGTAGCCCGCGATTTGCACGCCCGTGACAGCCGCGCCGAGCACGCCGGGCGTTGCCAACAGCTCGTTCTCGACCTGCGCGACGGAGACGTTCTCGCCGCGGAAGCGGTAGCTGTCGCCGTGCCGTTCAACGAAGTAGTAGAAGCCGTCGCGATCACGGCGCAAGACGTCGAAGGTGCGGAACAGCGCATCGCCCGGAGCGAACGCGTCGCGCACCAGCCGTGCTTCGGTCGCGCCCTGATCGACGTAGCCGTGATACACGCCGATGCCGGAGCGACGCGCGCGCACCAAGAGCTCGCCCGGTTCGTCGTCGGCACACTCCACCAGCCGCCCGTCTGCGCTGCGCACGAGCTCGCCATTTTCGTCGAGCCTGACCAGCTTGAGCCCGAACATCCACGCGTACGGCAAGTTGCCGACCGAACCGACTCGCCCCGAAAGGTTGAAGATGCCGACCGGCGACTCGGTCGCGGCGTAAAACTCGCGCACCGTCTCGATGCCAAAGCGCGCCTGGAATTTGCTCCAGACGTCGGGCGCCATGCCGTTGCCGACCGCGACGCGCAGCGCGTGCTTGCGGTCGTGGGGACTGTCGGGCGTCGCTAGCAACATACGCCCCAAATCACCGACGTAGAGTAGGGCTGTGGCGCCACTCCGAACGGCGACGGAAGTGAATTCCGAGGCTGAAAAACGCCGTTGCAGCACCAGCGGCGTACCAGTCACCAAGCACACGCCCAGGCCCAGCATCAGCGGACTGCCGTGATGCAGCGGCAACGCGCACAGCAACTTATCGCCGGCTCGGAAATCGAACAGGGGCGCACCGAACAAGCACGCCGCTGTCAGCACCCGTGAATGCGGCAAGCGGCACGCCTTCGGCAAACCGGTGGTGCCCGAGGTGTAGACGAGCGCAAAGTCGCGCAACCGGCGCTCGGGCGCGAAACCGCTGCGCGTCGGCGGGAGCGGAAACGGCGTTCGGCTGCTGGGGTCGAAGGTCGCGAGCGGCAGCTTGGACGCCTCGCCGACGGCGGCGGCCAGCTCTGCTTCACACAGCAACGAGCCGGCGCCCGCGCTGGCCAACGCTTGTCGCAAGGGCTCGCCGGACAGCTCTGGATGAACGAGCGCGAGCGTGACGCCGCTCTGGGCTCCACCGAGCAGCGCAGCCACGTAACCGATCGAGTTCTTGCCGACGAGCGCAACCACGTCACCCGAGCGGGCGCCGAGCGCTTGCAGGCACTGCGCGGCGCCGTCCGCTGCGGCGGCGAGCTCGGCGTAGGTCAGCTGCTGGCCGTCGACCTCGAGCGCGAGCGCGTTCGGACGCCGCTTGGCCCAACGCCGCGTCAGATCAGCCAGCGTGGCGTGGCCGACGGCTTGGCGAAGAAATGCCGCCAGACTGCTGCGAAAAAGCGCAGAAAAGTAGCGTAGAGCGTCACCAGCCAAGCGCCGACGCTCTACCACAAGGCGCCGCGCGCTACTTCTTGTAACGTTTCGCGACCGAGCTGATCAGCGGGTAACCGTGGTGAAAGTCGTCGGTGTCAATGGCCCAGAACATCGCGCCGCCGAGGCCCTTCTCGTCGATGAAGTCCATCTTCTTGGCGAACGAGCGCTCGTCGTCGTAGCTGACCCAGAGCTTCGAAGCCGAATCGTAGCCGTACGGCACGAGCGCGTTGTCGTCCCACGACGGCTTCAACTTGCCGGCGTCGATCATCTCTTTGATCTCGAAATACGAGAGCATGCCGGCCGCGTCGGTGCAGCGACCCTTCGGTCCGTTGCCCTTGGCATTGGCACCGACCGTCGCGCTCTCGGCGCCCGCAAACGAGTGACCGTAGGTGGCCATGCCGAGCACGATCTTCTCCGCCGGCACGCCGAAGTTCATGTAAATCGAGACGCTACCTTGCGCGCCCATTCCGACCTTGGGCGCGGGCGCGTTGTGGCCGGTGTGCGGCGACCAGCCGCCTTCGTAGTCGTACGCCATCAGATTGATCCAATCGAGTGGGCCAGCGATCTTGGTCAAATCGAGGCCACGTAACGTACCGCCGGCGGGCGCGGCGATCGTCAGCAAAAGCGCGTCTTTGCCCGAGGCTTTGGCCTCGGTGTCGATCGCCGAGCGGAACTCGTTGAGCAGCGCGGTGAAGTTGTTGGTGTCGATCGAACGACCACCGCGCGTCGGATCGGCCGGGTACTCCCAGTCGATGTCGATGCCGTCGAAGCCGTTCGTGCGCACGTAAGCGATCGTCGATTTGATGAAATCGCTGCGCGTCTCGGGCCGCTCGGCCATGGTCGTGAACAGCCACGCCATGTCGCCTTCGTTGTGGCTCCAGCCGCCGATCGACAGCGACGTCTTGAGGCTCGGGCTCTTCTTCTTCAGCGCGTTGACTTGCGCGTACTGACCCGTGGGGCCGAGATCTTTCTCGTCGTACGCGGCGATACCGAACTTCGGCTTGGCCTTGCCACCTGGCCCCGGATCAACCTTCGCGAACGCAAAGTTCAAGTGCGTGAGCAACGCCGGATTGACGTCAGCCGCCGTGAACTTGCAGTCGCCTTTGTGGTACTGCACCCAATTCGTGTAGTAGCCGACGATCTTCTTCGGTCCGGTGTTGGCCGCTGCGCCCGCCGCCGCTGGCGCGTCCGTTTGCGTGGTGCCGCTGGCGTGCGCCGCCGGGCTCGAACCGGAGCTGGGCGCGTCCGGCCCTTTCTCGCCAGTCACACAAGCCGAGAGTAAAACCGCCGACAAAACTACAGCGCGCATGCTGCAAGCCTAGCCTGCGGAGCTGATGCAGTGATGTCTCGAAACTATCGACAATTTGTTCAATTCTTGTCACTAGTTGGCAGTTAGGAGTTAGGAGTTGGCAGTTAGGAGTTGGCAGTTAGGAGTTGGAGGCCTTGCCTGGCTGCCCAGCTGGGCAGCGATAACCCTGATGATTCATCGCATCTTGGCCGAGCGAGCGGGGACAACAGGAAGGCGGAGGAAGGCGGGAAGGCGGGAAGGCCGAGATTTAGGGTGGGTGGTACTGGCAACTGGACGCAGCGGGATCGCGATTGGGCCTCAGGCGCCTGTTCGAACAACCGAAATCTTCCCGCCTTCCCGCCTTCTTGTTCGCTCGTGCTCGAATCGCGAAATGAGACCAATGCTCAGAGGAAGGCGGGAAGGCGGGAAGGGGCGGGAGCGCATTTCTCGTTCGGGAAGACCGAACGAGAAATCGTTGCCTCCAGGGGGCTTCGCTTGCGCAATCAGCTCCAGCTCGACACCGAGCGCTCGAGCTCACTGGTCGCCCAACCCAAAAATCCTTCCCGCCTTCCCGCCTTCCTGTTCTCTCGCTCTCGCTCGAGACTGCCCGCGCGGCTACAGCTCGATTTGGGCGCCGATTTCGAAGACGCGGTCGGGGGGGATGTTGAAGAACTTGGTCGCGGGCTGGGCGTTGCGGGTCAGGAAGGCGAACAGGCTGACCCGCCACTTGGCCATGCCAGGGTGCGCGGTGGCGATCAGGTTTTCGCGGCCGAGGAAGAACGTCACGTGCTCGACCGAGCCGATCACGCCGGCGTCGTGCAGCAGCTTGGGCGCGTTTGGCTGCTCCATGAAGCCGTAACGGCCGATCACGCGCACGAAGCCGTGTGCCATCTGTTCGCACTTGAAGCGGTCTTCTTCGGCGACGCGCGCGGAGTCGCTGGTGATCACCGTCAACAGCACGATGTGCTGGTGGACGACGCGGTTGTGCATGAAGTTGTGCAGCATGGCCGGCGGCGTGCCGTCGCGC
>JBBSAB010000180.1:0-11345 GCA_038252755.1 Polyangiales bacterium
GCCGTTCGCAGCGTGGTCGACGTAAACACTCACGCTAGGTTTTGTTCGTCGTCGGGTGGATCTCGACGATCGAGAGCATGTGATCGCGCAGCTCCGCAGGGTCTTCGATTCGTCCGCTCGCGCGCTTCTTCCCGCGCGGGCGCATGTAGACCGCGAACGCCAACCCGACATCGAGTTTCATCAGCTGCCCGCGATCGACGAGGATCTTGATCCAACGCCAGATCGTTCGATCGGTGACTTCGCCGTAATCGTTGCGAACGTCTGACGCGATCTCTTGAAACCACTTCGGGACCCGCCCCGAGCTCGACTTCATGATCGAGCCCATGATCCCGGATCGGTCCGAGGACTTCCAGGGCGCTGCCGTTCGCGGCCTGTGATGCGCCTTGAGCGCGAGGCGGCAAACCTGGTTGCCTGTTACCTCGTGCGTTTCGTGGATCTCGACGATGCCGCAACGATCATCTTGACAGATCGCCCCTAAATCAACTTCATTTCCCATAGCAATCGCGCCCCGTTGTTGATCCACACCTGGATCAACCGTGAGAGTTTGAGGCGCTGACCGAGCCACCGTGCTCAGTGAGCGCTACTGTCCCATCTAGCGCGACCCGATTTACTCGCGCAAGTTTTTCATTAGTAAATTGCTTGTGAATAACTCGCGAGTAGATCTTCCAGTGTGGTCTCACGAGGATCGACGCAGATCTTTTTAGATCTGTGGACGCCTGTGGATAACTCGATCCCGAAAAAGCAAAAGGCCCGTCTCTCCGGGCTGTCACCGACCTTGCGATCTGTCGGTAGGGGCTGTCAGGGCTGGTTACGCCCGACGAGCAGCGCCGTTCGCGGCCGGCTTGGTGGCCACCTTGGCCTTGTTCGCCGGAGGAGCCGGAGGAGCCTCGACTTCGGCAACCTCTTCGTACGGGCGCTCCGTGCCCACGTTCGCGAACACCTTGGGCGGACGCGGCGCGCCGTCCGGGCCGATGTCAGCCGCACCCTCGGTGTGAACCACCGTGGCGATGATCGTCTGACCGAGGTGCTGCGACGCGATGAACTTGTCGACCTGCGCGTTGCACGCAACCGACAGCGCCTTGAGACGACCACGAGCGTCGGCCGAGAGCGAGTAGTTGCCGAACAGCTTCGACCCTTTGAATTCGCCTTCGTCGATGATCTCGAACGTGACGACGATCATCGGCTGCTGGGACTTCTTCGAATTCTTCTTTTCGAGATGCACCAGCGTCATCGCGTACTCGCCGGGCGCGACGAGCTTGTAGGCTCCATCCCACGCCTCGACGTTGGTGAGATCAACATCGACTTCGAAATCCTGAAACTCTTTCTGTGCCATGACTTGTTTCCTCTGGTCCTGTGAAGCGGCCCCCTAGGGCCAGGTTATTTGCCGTCAGCGAAAATGCCTCGGGTCAAAAATGATGATCAGCGTCGTGCGACGGCTGGACGTTGGATCGGTGGCCGAGCGATAGGCGTTGGAGCTCGAACAGCCGGGACAGCGCCCGTGATCGGCTTCATCGCGCCCTTCATCGCTTCGATGTCGAGCCCGAGATGCGGCGCGAGATCGCTGTAGCTGCCCATGATGAACGGGTCAGGGAGCACGTTGAGCCCCAACCGATTGCCGGCTGCGAACTGGTTGAACTGCTTGGTGCGGAGCTCGAAGGTTTCACCCGTGACCTTGCCGCCTTCGCGCTTCTGGATCACGCGCGAATACATCAGGTAGCTCACGCCGGCTGCGAACTTCGGACCTTGCGAGCCTGGGATCATCGGCAAACCAGCCTTGGCCGGCTGGCCTTCGGCACCAGCCTCGGGCGCCGCTGCCAGACAGCTCCACACGATGTTGACCGGAAGCTGGTGCAGGAGGTTGCGCACCCACTGCAAATGGGTCGCGAGCTTGCCGTAGACCTGCCGGTTGTCCATCCCGGGGTTCATCTCGATGAGCTTGGCGAGATAGAAATCCGCGTAGAACGTGAACGCGTCGAAGACGACGGAGAGGATTCGGCCGCTCTGGATCAGCGGCTGCGCAAACGCAACGATCTGTGCGAGATCGCCGATGTTGTCGATGCCTTTGATGATCGGATCGACATCGGGCTCCCACCACTTCGCGCGATCCATCGTCTGGATCGTTTCGTAGCCGCGCTCGGCGACGTCCGCGATGATGAGTGGGCGCGGGAAGGTCGCGCCGAATTCTGACTTGCCAGAGTTGTGAACGATGAATCCATCGGCCACAAAATTGTGGTAGGGGCCAGTGACTTTGATGTCGTATGTGTGATGCTTGCCGATCGATTCAATCGACGAGACAACATCATGGACAGCGATGTAGCTGCCACAACGTGGCTTGCCATTCGGCAACACGAAATGTTCACGTGAATGCTCACTGTTTGACATAGCAAGCAAATTCTCGGGCACGTCGTTGAGCTTGTTCTCATCCTTGTGGTGGATGTGAACGTCAGACGTCAAGAACAGCAAACCTTCGAGCCGATTTTCGTTGAGTCGAGCAACAAAATCTTCGAGACGAAGACCATTCATGTTGGCCTCGTAAACAGCACGCGAACGGCGTACGCGTTTGTAGTTGTAGTCTTTACCCGTTTTCAGATCGTGAACGACTTTGGTGGATGCGGTTGGATGGTGTTTAACAAAGATTTCCGGGCGATTGACACGAGGTTGTGCCTCAATCTCAGGCGTCCACCACACGTGTTTGTGCGTAAGGATTTGCGCGCCGATCTTGAGCTCCGCCGCCAGTGTGAACCCGAACGCAGTATCGCTTTCGGCGATCGGATGATCTGGCGTACAGATCAATTCGATGCCGCCCACGGTGCGGATGCGAACGCACTCGCGTTCGCCGGAGTCGATCACATTGATAATTTTGTTTTGGAAGATCCGCCCATCTTCCATCATCGTCGGCACCCAAAACGTCGAGTCAATCGTCTGGTTACGTTGATAGCTACCGCTACCCGGAAACTTCTTTCCGTGAAATCGATGGAACAATCGCGCGAGCGATCCGCCTTTGGAGTTTTGAAGCTCGTTAGCTTGCGTTCTAACTTGATAACCGATGAAAGCATCGCCAGAGATGCAACGTGTGTCCCCGTACACGAGGAACGTGTTGGCCGGGATCGCCGACGGTGCTGCGGTCATTCCGATGTCGCGCATTACTTTGAATCCTTGTTGGTGAGCTCGCTGCGATCGCCCCGCCACTGACACTCGACGCAACGCGCGCGAGCCTTGGGCATCATGCAGACGTCGCCGTGGCAGAGCGGGCAAGCGACGCTGTTGCGTTCGGCGTCGAGGTTGTGTGCGGGGTGAATGCCGTCTTCATCGGTGCAACGCTCGTCACGACAAGGTTCAAAGCCCTCTTCGTTGGTGATTTCGCGTGCTGCGTTGTTCACGAAACATGTTCTACGCCAAGGGGCTGACAGTGAGCCTAATAGTGTCTAAGTCAACGGTCGGGGCTGGTCCAGGCTCGCGCCGTCTAGTCATCGCTTCCTGCACAGTGTTCGTAGAGATCGCAACGGCCGAACCGGCTGATGCAGTTGCCTCGTGACCGAGGGAAATCGTCTTTGCTGATCGCGAGCTGTAGCAAGCCCTCGTGACGCTTCAGATCGCGTTCGTGCGACTTGATCCGCCAAGCGTCGGGGGAAACAAACGTTCGGTGAAAACGCGGCTCCTTCTGCTTACCGAGCAAGTTCATGATCGTCCCCTTGAGCGGGCCGAAACGCTTGTCAAACCCGAGGCGCTTCCAGAGCATCGCTTGACCGATCACTTCGCCGTCGTTCTGCCAGCTGTTGAGGAAATCGTTGTCGAAGCGCGCACCTGATTTGTGCTCTATGATGTAGGTCCCAGCTTCCAGATCGTAGACCGGTTTCTCGACGAACGCGATCAGATCGAACCGCGCGGATTCCCCGGTGCGTGGATCTTTGATGTCACGCTCGACGCCATCCCAGATCGGGATCAAGTAGTCGAACTTGTAGTGAAGCTGATAGGCCGTGAACACACGCCAAGCCTCTTGCACCAGCTCCGGGTTCGCACTCGCCACCGCACGCGCGTAGACTTCCGTCGGCGTCAATGCTTGATACGGGTGATTGTCGATCATGTTCGCGTACTTGAGCGCGAGGAACACGTGCAACAGCGAGCCGATCGCTCGGGCTGGTGGGTCATAGCCTCCCGAGACCGGACCCGACGAGGTTCGTGTATCGAGGTAGCTCTTTTTCCAGAGGTACGCGCAGCGCTGCCACTTGGAAAAGCTTGACCAGCCTTTGCCGCTCGATGCGCCGCCCAGGTACGTGAGCCCGCGACTCTCGAAAATTGTTTTGAGCACGGTATCGACGAGCGGGAAGGTCGAGATGTAGAGATCGGGCTCGTTGTCTTCGGTCGAGATCCCAACGGCTTGTCCAGTCGCTTGCACTTCGGCCTTCAAGTCGTCGAGCTCAATCGGGATACCCCATGCATCAGCATGCGTGACAAGGCAATCGTCAGCTTCGGGATGTATTTGAACGTTGGGGTGGCTCAGCGAACCAACATGGCTTTCGTAGAGCTCGACGCCGCACAACACGCAGCGGTTTCTTCGGATCTGCACACGACGAGACTACTTCAAGGGTCTGACAGCTACTCGGCGCTCGCGAGTAGGTCTTCGAGGAGTCGATCGAGATCGCCCGAGTCGATCGGTCCCATGATCGCGTCGCGCATGGCGTCGATCGCGTCGCCGGCCGCGCCCACACCGAACGCTGCCGACGCTGCCAACTTCGTGATCAGCTGACGGACGATGCGTTGATCGGTTAAGTGGTTCGCAACGATGTAGAAGACGTCCATGCCGCGTGTGGGCGAGAACGTGCGCATCTCGGCTTGGCCGATGATCGCAGGCGTCCAATCGAGCTCTGCAAAGATCGCGATGCGTGCTCGGGACAAATCGATGCCGACTTGCGCGACGGACATCGTTGCGATCAAGACCTTCGCCTCGGGATCGGCCTTCCACGCGTCCATCAACAGGTCACGCTTCGCGGGCGCGACGTCGCCGTGGATCATGTAGCTTCGATCCCCGAGCGTTCTGTGCAGCCGTCCGGCGAAGTCTTTGTGCCACGTCCAGAGCACGACGCTCTCGCCGCGTTCGAGACACTTCTGCGCCTCTTTGACGGCGACGGTTAGTTTAAGTCCGGTGACATGCTGGCGATACGCTGCCAGGTTCGCGATCGTCGAAGATTTGCCCTTCGACATCGAGAGCTCGCCAGCCAGAATATCCAGCCGACGACGCTCGACGTCAGAGACTTCGGCAACGACAACGCTTCGTGAGATCGCTGGGACATCATCGGCACAATCTTTCCAGAGGCGCCGGATCATGATCTCTTGCAGACGTTGGTTGAGCTCGGCCTCGTTCGAGCTCCCCGTGTAGGTCATGCCGTAGCCCGTCGGAACCGGCAAGCCGTAGCGATAGCCAAACTCCTCGAAGGTTCCCCAGGCACCCGGCGCGATCAACCCGAGCAACGCCCACATGTTCGTCGGCATGTTCCAGATCGGCGTACCGGTCAGCGCGATGACCTTTGCCGCCGAGTGTTGCAGGAGCCCCGCCGCGACCACACGTGACGTTTTGCGGTTCGTCAGAACGTGCGCTTCGTCGAAGATCAACGTGCCGACCGGGCGCATCGATTGCCACTGCGCGATGACGTCGTAGTGCAAGAACACGATGTCTTTGTTGAAGATCAGCGGATCGTATTTCTTGCCGACGCAGATCCCGATCTCTTTCCCGGGGAACAGACGCTTGGCCCACCCGAGCCAGACCGCACGCGTCGTCAACGGCGCGACGATGACAAGCGGCCCGCGATCGGGATCATGTTGTGCGAGCGCTGATACGGTCTTCCCGAGCCGCATCTCGTCGCCGATCAAGAGCCCACGACGACCGTGCCCGAAGTCGATCGCCTGGTGTTGCGTCACGCGAAACTTGAACCCTCGCGCGTCAGCCCACGCGTCGCGGGTCTTCCAGTCCGGCCGATCGTAAGTCAAGATCGCTCGCGTGTTTTCGGCTTCGTCGGTGCCAACTAACGGAAGCATCGAGCGATGCAAGATTCGTTGGTTACGTGACATGACCTTGGAGCCGGGCAGGTTGGCCACACGCGTCCACGTCTTTTCGTCGACGTAAAACCAGTCCGGTTTGCTTCCCATACGAGCGATCGTCACGAGCAAGACTCTACCGCAACGGCCTGACAGCCCCTTGAGGTAGCCTGCTTGCTCGTGTCCGCTATCGCCGCCGAACACCGTTTACGCATCAGTCGAATCATGGTCGACGAGCGTTTCAACCAACGTGGTCGAAAGATCAACGCGTTCAACTACGTAATCCAGGCTGAGCTAACCAAGGGCTCACAATTCCTTGTCGCTGATCCTGGCGGGCAGCTCTATGCGGTGGTCGACGATGAGGGCACCACGCGCGTCTTGCAGTTGTCGCGGGCGGGTCGTGGTGGCGAGCGCTGGTTCTCGTACTTTCACAGCACCTACGGCATCGGCGAACGCGAGGAATACAACAGCTTCATCTACGACGCGCTTCGATCCCACGTGATCAAGCACGGCACACGCGTCGAGCTCCGGCGCTTCTCGGCGTACAACCAGTTCACGCAGACCGGCTATATCAGCGCCTACAACGGCCGGATGTACAAGATCGACGGCGAAGACATCTCGGATATCGCGATCGGCGAAGACGGGGTGTTCTTCATCGACGACGATCCGGGGGTGCATTGCATGCCCGACATTGGCGATCATGGAATCTTCCTCGATCGGCTGATCAACACGATCAACTTCGTCGAGACAGGTCTCTCGGGCATCACCCCCGAGCAACAGAAGAAAGCGTTCATGATCTGGCTGTTCGCACTTGCGTTCCCGGATCTGATGCCGACCAAGCCGATCTTGCTCGTTGAGGGCGCGTTCGGATCCGGGAAAACCAGCGTCGTAACGTTCTTGCAGCTCGCGCTTGCGGGTGTCGAAAACTCGATGATCCTGCAACGCAACAAAGAAGACGACTTTGGCGTGGTGCTCCTGCGCTCGCCGATCGCACTCTTCGACAACACCGACAGCTACATCGAGTGGGTGCCCGACGCGATCGCGGCATACACGACCATCGGCAAATGGACCAAGCGAAAACTATTCACTGACGACGAAAACATGATCATCAAGCCACATGCGTTCATCGCGGTGGCATCGAGAAACCCGAGCTCGTTTCGACGCGAAGACGTTGCGGATCGCTGTGTGATCTTGCGCCTCGAACGTCGAAAAACCTTCGGATCGGTGTCGCAGATCAAGGCGCGGATCCTCGCGGATCGGCCTCAGCTCCTTGGCGAATACCTCTACTACGTAGGCAAGATCATCGTCGAGCTCCGTGCGATGCGGGGCCAACCACAAATCGAAGAGCGCTACCGCATGGCGGACTTCGCCAGCTTCGGGCGCGTTGTCGGCCGCGTGTTCGGGTGGGCTGACGAGGATCTAGCCTCGGTCATGGAAGCGTTGCAGGGCGAGCGCGATGCGTTCGCGAACGAGGAGGATCCGATGATCGATATCATGCGCAAGTGGATCGCCTACAAACCGCAAGGCAGATCAAGCGAGGGTCGCGCGGTCTCGGCGTTCCAGCTGCACGCCGAGCTCGAAGCGTTGGCCTCGATCGGGCACTCGCATATCTGGAAAGACACGCCGCGAACGCTGGTTCAAAAGCTACGCTCGACGCAGATCGAGCGCGAGTTTCGGATCGAACGCTCGGTGGTCGGCGGACAACAGATGTTCAAGATCTGGCGTGCGTCGTCGGCACAACTGGCGCTCGTCGAAGACGACGAGATCCCACTGATCGAGGAGGCCTAATCCGTCGGCTCTTCGTCGGAAGCCTTCCAGCTCTGCGGCATCTCTCGCATCTCGACGCCATCAAGGATTCGCGGCAATCCGCCGCCACCTTCGGCTTCGCGGATCGCCTGAAGCATCTCGCGAGCTCGACGTTCCAGCTCGGTCGCTGCGAGCGTGATCCCGGCCGCTGCGGCGAGGATCTGAGCTTCTTCGAGAGCGGCCTTTAGCATCGCGTTTGCGATGCGCTCTTTCGCCGTGCCGTCGGTGCTCGGACCATTGAGCGCCGCCCAAATCGCTGTACCGACGGTCCAAAGCAGGCTGGTGATCACGTCGTCAAGCTTCATGGATCAGAGGTTATCATGGCTGTCAGCCCCTCGAAGTAATCTCGGGGCCGTGACCAAAGACCCGAGCCGGAAGAAGCCGAAGCGGCGCCCTGTCGTCGAGTCGCAAGAGGCGATCGATCACGCCGCTTTGATGGCCGTGCTCCTCGAAAACAAGCTTTCAAACAACGCACAAGGCTGGTTCGAGTTGCCATGGCGCTCGGGTTGGAACGCGGCCGGCTTGTGCCTTGCGATCAGCGATCGCACAACCAAATTCAATCTCGATGATGTTGCGATCTCGACAGCGCTTCGTGGTTGGATCCTGATGCGGGCTTCTGGTGGCCTGATCTACGAGCGCGCCGAGTCGATGCGGCTCCTCGCCAAGAATGCGTCGCTATCGATGGCGCTTCGTTGCCTCCAACTCGAAATCGCGAGCTCGTCGGGTGGCGGCCACGTCTACAACGATCTTCTCAAGATCTTGTTTCAAGACTTAGAGGAATCGCAATACCACTTCGAGGGCCTTGTGCTCGATGCGCGTTGTCGTGACGCGATCGGTGTTGCTGTTCAACTTCAGAACGACGAGAACGATCGATTCCGTCGAGCTTTCAAGATCGCGTGGAGCGGCGGGCTCTACCACGCGGCTTATGCCATCGGCCCACTCTCGAAGAGGAAAATCTGATGAAACTGTTCAGCGTGATCAAAGTCTATGACGTGTATGTTGCGGCCGAGAGCGCGGAGGAAGCCTCGATGACGATCATCAAAGCGATCCGCAACAGCGATCCCGAAACGCTCCTCGCACCCAACGAAGCAACCGTGAATGAAGCGCGCAACGAGCGCGATGTGCACGAGCGCTGGCGCGATCTCAAGCCGTTCGTCGGCGACGATGTCTCTGACGCGGACTTCGAAACGCTCAAGGGCAAGACGACGATTCAGATCCTCGACATGCTGCACCCCAAGCAGCCCAAGGCGAAGGTCGAGAAAGCCAAGTGAAAGTCTACGTTGCAGGAGCCTCAAGCGGCGGCGGTCTTGATCGCGCCGAGTTGTGGGTCAAGCGTCTTCGCGACGAGGGCATCCACGTCACGTGCACGTGGCCCAAGAGCATTCGCGCGCACAAGGTTGGTGCCAACTCCCCGGCATGGTCGCAGCGCAAATGCAGCGTGCTCGCACGAGGATGCGTGCGCGAAGTTCTCGACGCACACGTGCTTTGGTTTCACCTGCCCAAAGACGTGACCACGTCTGGTGCATGGGTCGAGCTCGGCGTGGCGTTCACGGGCCACAAGCGGATCGTGCTTTCGGGCGATAACGCCTCGGTGTTCACGGGTCTGGCTGACGACATTTACGACGACGATCAAACAGCTTTCGATGCCCTCGTCGCGATGCACAAACTGGTGCCCTAGATGCTCAACCGCGAAACACTCCCGGGCACGCGTGGCGCGATCACCAAGGCCTTCAAGCTGCCCTACAGGCAAGAGGACGGCACGGTCACGATCATGAAGCTGTATTTCACCGTCGGCCGCTACGACGACGGCCGAATCGGTGAAGTCTTCATCAAAGCAGATCGCTCCGGCTCGCTGGCGAACGGCGCTCTCGATGCCGTGGCTACGATGATGTCGATCGCGTTGCAGCACGGCGTGCCACTGCACACGATGCTCGACAAGCTACGCGGCACGCGCTTTGAACCGCAGGGCTCGACAGGCGGGGACAAGGACTTTCCGAGCACCACGAGCCCCCTCGACTTGCTTGCGAAGTGGCTAACGAAGCTGTACCCGGTGCCGGAGGATTGACCGGTGCTGGCTGACTTCGTTCGGCTGATCGTGCTCGTCGTGATGACCCTGATGCCACCGCAAACCAAGCGTTGCGAGCTCGGCTTCACGCTGCACGAGGGCGTGCGCCGAGATGGCAACTACGCCTGTTGGGGCAAGCTACTCCCGGTTGGTTGCGGCGAGCCCGAAGACCACCCGATCCCATGCAAGCGACCCGAGATTACCCGCTCGCGGATCTACTGCACGGGCGGGTCGGTTCCCGTGATCGTGAACGAGCGAACGGTTTCGTGCCAGGCTAGCCACTGATCCGCGCTGGTCGTGCATGCGGTCCTGCGGCCTGTGCCCTGGCGGAACCGCCCTCACCTGCGCGAGCTTGTGCCGCTAAGCGCGCTAGCCGAGCGGCAACGATGCTTGCGGGCTCTCGCGGACGTACTCGCGAGCGATGTCGCACATACGTGCATCGAGTTCAAAGCCGAGGTAGTGATGACCGAGCGACAAAGCAGCGCGCCCCGTCGTGCCGCTGCCCATGAACGGGTCAAGCACTACGCCTGTCCCCGCGATGCCTGCTGCTCGGATGCACTGGACTGGAAGATCCAGCGGAAACGTCGAGCAATGGGGCGTCATGTTCGGAGTCTGCACGAGCCGCCATACAGAGCCGACGGGCGGCTTTGTCTGGAAGGTGTGACGTTCGTCTTTCGCGAAGATGTAGATGCCTTCGTGTCGTCGGTGCGGACGTCGGCATAACCCCTCTGGCATCGGGCGGGACTTTTCCCAGATGATCTCACCTCGGAATAGGAAGCCACGATCGGACATCGCCACTACGATCCGGTACGGGACCGCGAGTAGGTTTCCGTACTGAAGCCAGCCGACGTCATCGCGGACGAAGGCGCGACGACGTCCACGGTTCTTTGTATACGCAGAATTGGTCGCCGGCAGCCCCGTCCCATCTTTACCGAGGGAACTGTAGACGTAGTCATTTTCGCGCCAATTGATCGGCGTGTTGTACGCGTCGCCGACGTTCAGCCACAGGGTCCCTGACGGCTTCAGACACCGCATGGCCTCGGCGAGAATCGTCGTGAGGTTCGCAACGTAGTCCCGAGGGTCGGGCTCCGATCCGAGCCCGTCTGCCCCGCGTTGCCCCCAGTATGGCGGGGATGTCACGACGACGTCGAGACAGTCGTCAGGCAGCTGTTTGAGTCCACCGAGGCAGTCAGCTTGGTGGATCCTGTCCAACTGCCAGGGACCGAGATGAGAGCTGCGGGTTGACGACGCAGCTTCGACGATGTGAGAACTTGTCGACTCCATCTTGCCTCGGCGGGAACCTAGCAGATGCCCCTGACGTTCTGCGGCCTGTGCCCTGGCGGAACCGCCCTCACCTGCGCGAGCTTGTGCCGCTGCTAGCTTTCTGGCTTACAGTCGCTCTCGGTGACTGACGCCGAAGCCGCTGAGCTTGAGTACCGCC
>JBBSAB010000181.1:0-11329 GCA_038252755.1 Polyangiales bacterium
CGACGCATAAAAAATCTTATGTTAACGAACACTTAGCGAGATTTGCGAGGTGAGAAGCGTCGCATGACGTTGTGGGCGGGGTCAACGGCAGCGGGGCGAACTCTCAGGTGCCCGATGGCGTTTAGGTTTCCTAGTCTCCGTGCCCGAGCATGATCTGCAATCGAAGCGGCGTTGGTTTCCCGGGTGGAATGTGCACGGCCGCCTGCGGCGCTAGCGGATCGGATTGCGGCTCGATCGCCATCCTGGACTCGTTCAACGCTTGTTTGGCGCGCGGCGCGAGCTTCTTGTCGTGCATTCGCGGCAATGTCCAACCGGCAGGTCTACGGGCTTGCGACGATCAAACGCCGTGCCGCGACGACTACGTGTGCGCGCGTGCCACGCACGGCGGCGTCTGCCTACCGCCCTACTTCGTTTTCCAACTGCGCGTCGACGGCCACTCCCGCAACCTGCAATAAGGGCTAGAGCAGCCCGTGCTCTTCGAGCTTGGCGTACAACGTCGAGCGGCTCACGCCCAGCAGGCGCGCGGCGAGGCTGCGGTTCTGTTTGGCGACGGTAAGCGCGCGCTCGAGCGCTTTTTTCTCGGCGGCACGCACTTCCATGTCGAGCGGCAGGACCGGCTGCGCGACCTCGGTCGGCATGCCGGGAGGCATGGCGTCCACGGAGGTGGGGTCATTGGCGGGCGCTGGTTCCTCGACGGGAGGCGGCGTGGAGGCGACAGCGGTCGGCGGGATCCGCATCGCTGTGCCAGGCTGGGTCGCGAAACGCACCTGGCGTGACAGCTCGCAGCGCACGTCGGCTTCGGTGATCGTGGGCCCGTTGCTGAGCACGACCAAGCGCTCGACGAAATTTTGCAGCTGGCGCACGTTGCCGGGCCAGCGCTGACCGCGCAGCGCCTTCACTGCGTCGCGCTCGATGCCGATCTGCGGCTTGCCGTTGGCGCGTCCGAGCGTCTTGCAAAAATGCTCGACCAAGACGTCGATGTCTTCGCGGCGCGCGCGCAGCGGCGGCAGCCACAACGGCACGACGTTGAGTCGATAGAACAAATCGAGCCGAAAGGTCTGGCGTTCGACCATGCTCTCCAAATCGCGATGCGTGGCCGCGACGACGCGAACGTCGACCGAAATCGTCTTGGTGCCACCTAGCCGCTCGATTTGCCGATCCTGCAGCAGCCGCAGCAATTTGGCCTGCAGCGGCATGCTGAGCTCGCCAATTTCATCGAGAAACAGCGTACCCTTGTCGGCCAACTCGGCGCGACCGGGCTTGCGCGCGACGGCGCCGGTGAAGGCGCCTTTTTCGTAACCGAATAGCTCGCTCTCCAACAGATGCTCGGGCAGCGAGGTGCAATCGATCTTGACGAATGGCCCCGCGGCGCGCGGCGAAGCATCGTGAATGGCTCGCGCCGCGAGCTCCTTGCCGGTGCCGCTCTCGCCGCGCACCAGCACCGTGGCCGTGCCCTGGGCGGCGCGCTCGAGCGTCGCGTACACCTGGCGCATCGTTGGCGAGTCGCCAATGATGCCAGCGCGCTCGTGCGAGGAGGGCGGCGGCGGCTGCTCGGCGCGTCGCTCCACCACCGTCAGCGCCTTGTTCAACGCGAACATCGTCTCGTCGGCGTCGATCGGCTTCTGTACGAAGTCGGAAGCCCCGGCGCGCAGCGCGGCCATTGCGTCGGCGACCGAAGCGTTTGCGCCCATCACGACCACCGGCAACCCCGGCCAAAGCCGCTCCAGTGCCTTCAACAAGTCGATCGCCATCGTGTCGGGCAGCTGAAGCTCGCTCAACACGACGCGCGCGGGCTCTTTCTCGAGCAGCTCGATCGCCTCCGCGCCGGTGACGGCCCTCGAAACCGAGAGGCCGTGCTTGGCTAGGAGTTGCGTGAGAGCATTCGCGCTCACGGAGTCGGGTTCGACCAACAGGACGGTGCCTGCTTTGGCGTCTTGCGGCATGTGCCTTGGCGCTTCGCTGAAGGCTCCAAGGTACAACAGCGTCGTCCTTCCTCGTAAAGTTCTCGCGCGATGAGCCCGGCGACACGGAAGCGCGGCCGCCGGGCCGACTCAAGTCGAGCGTGCGCTGCTTAGTTTGCGGCGGTATCGACGAGCAGGGCATCAGGCACGGCCTTTCCCGTCAGCGTGCCTAAGAAGGCGATCAAGTCCGCCTTTTCCTGAGGGGTAATAGTAAACGGTGCCAGTTGGTCGGTGCCGGTGTCGAGCGAACCGCCGACGGCGTAGAAGTCAATTACCGCCGACAGCGTCGCGAACTGACCAGAGTGCATGTACGGAGCACTCTGCGTAACACCGCGCAAGCTCGGCGTGCGGAACTGTCCCTTCATGCTGTCGGGCGGAGGCAAAGTCGTCAAACCAACGAGCTTACCGGAATCCGTCTTGTCGCTAAAGACGCTGTTGATGTTCAGGCCGCTGTTGATCAAACCGGGTAGGTCTTTGAACCGTCCGTCATCGCTTGCCAACACACCGGGACCCGTTTGCGCAACTCCGAGATCGTGGAAGCTCTGATCCGAGAAGTGCGCCCCACTGTGGCAGTTGAGACAACCATGTTCGATGAACAGTTTTGCGCCATTGAGCGCCGAAGCGCTAAGCGCGGCGTCATCGCCGCCCATGAAGGTGTCGAACGGCGCCTCACGGCTGACCAGCTTCCGCGTGTAAGCGGCGAGCGCCTTGCTGAAGTTCACCAGGATGCGGTTGATGATCACCTTGTCGTCAGCGGCCATTCCTTCCCAGACGCCATCCGAGTCCGTCGGCAAAGCCTTCGGCTTGCCCGTCGCGGGAAAGCGCACCGCGTCGGTGCCGATCGCGGCCGTGAGCGCGCCGAACACCGCCTCGTAGTCCGCTTTGTAGACGTCGAAAATGCGATGCGCCAGCGCAAGCCGGTTGCCATTCATGATCACGCCGCTCTCGACCACCGCCAGAGGCAGCTCCCACTGCGCCGCAAAGCGGCCGCCCCAATTGGTCCATGTATAAAACGAGCTATTTACCAGCGCCGGCGAGTTGCGCGAGTGCAGGCCCGTGCCCTTCGAAATGTTGTCGGGGACCGAGCGTTCGTCGTCGAGCGCAGCTCCGGAGTGGCAGCTCTTGCACGACACCTTTTTCACGTCATTGGTGAGGCCGAGGTCGGTATCGATCTTCATCGCACCCGAAAACTGCTCGTCGAAGAAGAAACGCTGACCGAGTGCCGCTGCCGCCGCGTTGTCCGCGTACAGGTTCGTCGGATCAGCCGGGACCGCCGGCAATGGCGACGTGCCGGCTAGGTTACGGCGCACCCAAACAACCAGCGAGTCGGAGCCGGCGCCGCCCTCGCCGCCAGCCCCATCCCCCCCCGAACCGCCCACGTCACCTTGGCCGCCTGCGCCGCCAGGACCCATATTCGTGCCGCCGACGTCGCTGCCGCCGATCGACGTGCCGGCCGTGCCCGCGCTGCCGGCCGTGCCGGTCTTGCCACCGTTGCCGGAGGTTCCGGGACCGCCGGACTGGTTCGAGCCGGCCGTGCCGCTGCCCTTCCCAGCAGTCGTGTTGGTTTCGTCACCGCTGTCGTCGCCGTTGCACGCTGCGAATCCACACACGGCTGCCATGGCAACACTGCCCAACCAAGCCCGCTTCATTAACAATCCCGACATCTTCTATTCTCCCTTGCCCGCTCGTCTCGCAGAGGCGCGGTGTGGCCCCTAGAGCAACCACCATGCCAGCTGTTTGACCCATCGTTTGTTGCGTCTTTGGCTACTTTCGCAACCAATCTGAATTTGTACTCATGTGTTGGCGTGCGCACAGGTTGTACGAAATCTCGGACACCTGTGCGACGCCGCGCACAAGCTCAGCGCAGCGAAGCCTCGAGCCGCGCGGCATTGTCGATGCCCGGCCACACGAGGTCGTGCTCGACGCGACCCAAGAGCTCGCGCACGTCGGGCTTCGACAAGCCGCGGTTCTCGAGCACCGTCACGTCGTGGTCGACGCGAGCCAGCGCTGGCAGCATGCCGAGGGCGCACAGCCGTGGATTGTTGCGGATCTGCACCGAACGCGCGTGGCTGAGCGAACGTAGACCACGCAAGCTGTTCAGCTTGGCGTTGTCCTCGACGACCAAATCGCCGACCTCGGTCAAGCTCGATAGGCCGCGCGTCTGGTACAGGCCGGCGTTGTCGTGAATCGACAGCGCGCCAACCTGCTCCAGCCGCTCAAGACCCGACAGGTCGTCGAGCGACAAATTCCCGGAGATTTCGAGCTTCCCGGAAACGCTTCGCAACCGAGCCAGCGCCGTCAGGTCAGCCAAATCGGGCGCCGAGATGCGAAGATCGCCGGTCACGCTGTCGCAGGCGCTGTACAGGGCGACGTCGGCCGCCGACTGCAGCACGCCGCCCACGCAGCTCACGTTTGCAGCCATCGCGGCCGCGCTGGCAACGGGTCGAACATCGTGCGCAGCGCAGGCGTTGGCGGCCAAGGCGACGAGAACGGCGGTGAGCTGAAACATGGAACGATTGGTGGCGAACATCTGAAAACCCTCTGTGGTGTCGCGAGCAATGCGCTCGGCGTTGGCAACCTCTAGAGCACGCGGCGTGCCAGCCCCGAATCACCCCTTTTCGAAGCGTCCATCCTTCGTTCCGACCGCCGCGCCGAACACTCACTCTCCGACTGTACGAACCGCCGGACAGCCCGTGATTCGGACTGTTCGAAGACAATGACACTCGATCCGCTTGCGCAGGCTCGGAAATACAGGCGAAATCTAAGAAATCCTATTCTCGTAGGATCGGGAGCCGACTACAGTCCGGCCACTCATGGCTGGCAGATCCTGGTCCCGCATTCTCGCTGCTGGCGGCGCCGTGCTGCTCTCGCTCAACGCCGTCGCCGGCTGCAATTCGGTATTGGGAATCGAGCCGGCGGAGCTAGGTGAGACCAGCGAGCCCCTCAGCTGCAACTGGCTGCCAACGTCAATCAACAACGACTGCCCGACGTGTGACGAGTACTGCGCGAAAGATTGCAAAGTCGAGGAGTGCCTGAACGACCCGGAGTGCCGCAACGGCTTCTGGGAGTACCGCAAATGCGTCGGGGACGGCTGCACGGACAGTGACGGGCAGTGCGGAGGTTGCATTTCTAAAAACGCGCGTGGTGCCCAAGTCGCCAAGTGCCTGAAGGGCTGCGGCAACTGCGACGTCGCCGGTGCCGCCTCGCTTTGCCAGGGCTACTGCGCCTGCATGCACGCACAGTGCAGCGACAACGAGCCGAACGCAGGCGGTGAAGGCGGGTGCCTCACGGCTTGCATGAGGGGCATCAGTGGTTTGGTCCTACCGCTGCCTGACCCCAAGGTGAGCGCGCTGTGGCAGACAGCTCCCGCGTCCTGGCAGATCGGCTGCTTCTGGAAGCATTGCGAAACCGCCTTGCACCCGAACGACGATTTCCACTGCAACCACGCGATCGGCGATCAAATCGACCTGGTTTGCCAGAAACCGACTCCCCCGCCCCCTGGCGCGACCCTCTGCGAGTACCCGAAGGGCTACGGCAACGCACCCTGCAATACCGACAAGGATTGCTGTGCGACTTGCAACTCGACCCTGGGTATTTGCCGAGCCCCGGGATGACTTGGGTTGGGCTTGGCTAGCGGCTGAATTTGGCGCACAGGTCGGGGTCGAATTCAAGCTCGCCTGGCTGCAGCGTGACCGGCGTGCTGGCGTCTGTTTCGTCGATTGACAGCAAGTAGCTGACCAGATTCTGGATATCGTCGGCTACGAGCGGCGATTGGTCGAACACGCCGTAGTGCCCGACGAAATCCACGTCGAACAGCTCTTCGAGTGTGCGCGCGTTGCCGGCGTGAAAATAGGGAGCGCCCGCAGCCAGCCCCACCAAGGATGGAGTATTGAATCCGGTCGCGCCAACCGCGATCTTGTCTTCGTAAAGGTTCGTGGTGGCGTTGAGGATGTGACGCACCTCGTGCACAGGCGGGGCGCCGTCGGGTGTTACGCCGACCAGATCTGCTGCCCGCACTTGACTCGGGAACGTACCGACTTGGCGCAAGACGCAGCGGATCTGATCCGGAGCTGGATTCGATTTACCGCCACCGAACGCGTAGTCCAGCAGCTCATCTGGCGTGGCGGTGCTCGACGGGGCGGCGCGGAACCACCCCGTGTCAACGCCTGGCGCGGGCCAAAACGCCGCCGGCGCCTTGGCATCCACCGTGTAGGAAGTGGTTCGCAGAGTGCCCAGCATGCTGGCAATCGCCGACGCATCGGGAACCACGGGCGGCACGGCCGTCCGCGGATCTGCGAACGGAACTTGACCGTTCGCGTCCACTCCAGGCTCGTAGAAAACCTTCGAAAGCGTCCAGCCGGGACCGCCGTGGCACGCGGCGCACCGCCGCCCTTTGAACAGCTGCTTGCCAGCGGTCACGCGACCGGGATCGAGGTTGGTCGGAGCGTGCGGGGCCCTTACCGTACGGATGAAAGCGTCGATGTGGTCCCAGTCGCGCGACGCGTTGATGTTGCAAGCGCCGTCCTCCGCCAAGCACTGCTCTTGAGTGCTGTCGCGTGTCAGACTCGCGAGCGAACCGTTCAATCCATTAGCGCGGTTCGTCGTCGACAACGGAGCTGAGCAAAACGTATTCTTGTCGACTGCTCCGGCCGGCTTGCCGTCGTAAAGCAGTCGGCAATCCTTGCTCGGCGAGTCCGCAGCGTAGCCATTCCAAATAACGCCGCCCACGCCGCCACTGAGCGCACGTGCAATGATTTCGACGTCGTGCACTTCGTCGGCATTCGCGGTCCACAACAGCATTCGCTGCGTCGGCTCATCGCGATAGTAGGTGCCCGCAAGCGAGATTGTGCGGCGCGGGCCCCGCGTGAAGCGCCAGGTGACGCCGTCGTTCAAGCCTTCTGGATGACAGCTCTCACACGAAGTCCAAGCCTGACCGTTGAGCGACCAGGCCTTCAACCCGGTCGAGAACAGGCGGCGCCCTTCGCGCACGTCGTCGCTGACCACCTCATCCGGAGCAACACTCTCCTGCGTCAGCGTATCCCTACTCACCTTGCTACCAGCAGCGAGCTCAGTCACGAACAGCGCCGGCTTGAGATCGTCGGCCACTAGCGCGCGACCGTTCGAAAGCAGCGCCAACCCTACGGGCAACCCTGCGCCCAAGTCGATGAAGCGATGCCCGTCGGAGCCGAAGGTGGCTCCGCCGTCCGCGGCGAAGAGCACCGGATAAACGGCGCTCGAGCCGAACGCGCTGATGAAGCCTTGGCGGGTCCCGTCGTCAGCGGGCGGAGCCACGACGATGTCGTTCGGAATCAGCGGCATCCGGTGTTCGGGGCTCATCGCATCCCCCGCGTAGGCGCGATCGAGCGAGCTTGTCAGCACCAACGCTTCTTCGGCAACCGCGCGGTTCGTGTTCGTGTCGATGGCAAACACGGCCGAATGCAGGATTGTTTTGAAGTTGTTGGGCTGAAGCTCCCCGGGCGGCCCAGCTTCGAGCGGTCCAAGAGGCGACGCGCAAACACTGGTTACGAAGAGGCGGTCACCGCTGGTTGCCGCGGCGTAGAGCTGGTTCGGAAAACAAGCGGTCGGAACGCCTTCGGCATCATTGAAACCCGTATCGACGGGCGCCAGTTCGATCACGTTGACCGCGTTGCCTTCGGCGTCACGCGGCGCGTTGCCGGCACCTTCGCCCACCAGGATTGGGTAAACGAGGCCTTCGCGGCTGTGGTCGACGTCGTCCACCCCTCCGGGGCCGCCGTTCGCCAGAGGTTGCGAGAAGAACTCAGTCGCGTAGAGCATTTCGTCTTCGTCTCGCTCGTCGCCGTTGTCGGTGATGGCGAGGGCCCGCGGGTGTGCGAGTCCCGGGCGGCGCAGCTCGAGGTCGGTCCTGGTCCAAACAGCCGACGCGACCTCGCCGCCACCCGTGATCAGCGGACCGAGCAGCGAAGTGTCCGCCAAGCGTCGATTCAGGTCCCATGCCGCAGGGAGCCACGGCTTGATCACGATGCTGGTAACCGAGCCGTCACCCCAATTGGAAACGTAGAGCGACTTGCCGCTGGGTGAGATGACGATCGACGTCGGCTCGGAGCCGACCTTGATATTGGGGAGCATCAGCTGCGGGCTGGCGCTGTGCAGCCGGCTGATGCGCGCGACCTCGCCCGGTCCGCGCAGCAAGACGTAAGCAGTGTCGTCGTCGGCGCCGATCACGACCGCCCAAGGCTTCGACTCGTTTAGCGGACGAAAGGAGAACTCAGTGTGGGGGTTGGCGAGCACTAAGTTTCTCAAGTCCCCGGATCGATCGAGCCGCAAGACGCTCACGACGCCGTCGGTGCGGTTGGTCACGACCGCGACTTTCTCGCTCTGCGTGACCGCGACGGCGCTGCCCTGGGTCTTGCCCACGCGTCGATAGCCGGTGACCTGCTCGTCCCCATCGGCAGTGTTTAGCTTCGTCTTCGGCGTGCAAGCGACATCGTAGGTAGCCAAGACGACGAGCGCGATTAGCCAACGGCGTTGGCACCGATCGGCGAGCAAGGCCGGCGCGACGAGCTCGCCGGCCACGGCTTCAGAAGCTCCCTTGCAAGTAGAACGCGCCGTGATCGGTCCCGAGATCTGCGCTGGCCCGCAAGCGAGCCGGCTGCGTCGCCTGCTTTTCTTCGGTGGTGCTGCTCAAGAGCCAAACCAAGCCGGCGCCGGCTAGGGCGACGCCGCCACCAATCGCCGCGATCGTCGCGACGTTGCCTTTCTCGATCGCGTTGTTGCGCACCGTGACGCCCGTCGGGTCGCACGCATTGTGATCGCTGGTGTTGCAGTTGGCGTTCGATTCGTTGGCCTTGCTCTTGGCCAGAATCGCGAACGTCGTGCTGATGCCGAGGCCGACGACGCCGACGCCGGCGAGCGCCACGACCCAGCCAACGTTCTTGTGGCTCGTCACCTGGACGGTCCTGGGCGGCGGCTCAGGGGCTCGTGCGGCCTTCGGCTCGGCGACGGCGGGCTCACGTGAAGCGGGCGGCTCGCCTGCCGGCACCGCAGCCCCTTCTCCCTGCGCGAGCGCCGGCAAGCTGTAGCTCGCGGTCTTGCCCTCTTCGAGGCGCAAGGTTTGACGCAGAGTTTGTTTGCCGGGAGCGCTGGCGGTGATTTCGATTTCGCCTGGGTCGACGGCGACGGGGCTGCCCCATTGGGCGGAGCCGACGACCATGCCGTTGCGGCGAATTTCGAGGCCTGAAGTTTTGCTGGCTTCGGGCACGTTGACGAGCAGGCGCGGCAGGCGCACCTGCAATTTTTCTGCGCGCTTGGTCGCGGCCTTCTCGCGGTCGCTTTGGCCGCTGGCGCGCGCTTGCGACGCGACTTCCAAGAAGGCAGCCCAGGCGCTGGCAACGCGGCCGCTCTGCTCATAGCAGTCGGCCAAATGGAACTGCGTGCCGATGCCAGGATCGAGCCGATTGCTCTCTTGCAGCTTGGGACACGCGTCGGCGTAACGGCCCTGCTTGATCAGGTCGCGCGCTTGATCGAACAGCGCTTGGGCTCCCGCCGCGTCACGCTCTTGTCCAACGGCCGTGCCCGAGAGCAGCGCTAATGACGTGAACAGCGCGATCGGGAGCGCCCGGAGAGCGCCAGTGCTTCTCAGCATGAGGGTCCAGTAGCTCACTTTCGTCCGGAAAATAAGTTGTCGTCAGTGGCGCCGGGGTGGGATTTCGGTGGCGGCGGCGGCGCGACTACCGCTCTGGGCTTGCTGCCCCGCGCTTTGGCCGGAACCGGTCGGTCGCCGACTGCCTCGACTGTAGAGGTTACAGGGGTGGCGCTGCTCGGAGCGGCAGCAGCAACCGGAACCGGCGCGGCTCGTTCGGGAGGCGCCGGCAACGTTGGTAGCTCACCACTCGATGGCTGAGCGACGGGCGCCGGCTGCCGGCTAGAAACCAGCCAAGTCACGGCCACGAGCACCAGCGCGGCGGCGGCAATCAAGTACCCGGACCGGTTCGACTTCGGGGGCTGTTGCGCGAAATGAAGCGAGCTGTTGACCGGCGGCGAGGACAGCATGGTCGGCCCCAACGGCTCGGCGTCGCGACTAGCAATCAGCCTCGCGTTTGGGTGCGCCGATTGGATGGTTACGGGGGTGGGTAGCGGATGGGTAACCCCCGACGGTGCCGCGAACTCAGGCGGGCGAACGTGGGTAAAGCGGCTCAACGTCCGGCTTACCTCGACCAAATTGGCCGGGCGGCGCCCCACCTCGCGCGTCAGCATGCGTTTCACCAGGCCCGTCACTTCGGCCGGTAACTCGGGGGCGATCCGTTCGAGCGGCATGATACCGGCGCTCATCAGCCGCGCTACCACTTGCGGCAGATTCTCACCCTCGATTGGTCGCACTCCCGACAAGCACTCATACAGAATCACCCCCAGCGACCAGATGTCGGCGCGATGGTCGACGGGAGACTCGCCACTCGCTTGCTCGGGAGCCATGTAGCAAGGCGTGCCGAGCATGGAACCGGACTCGGTGAGCAACGGCGACGGTCCTTCTTGCAGATAACGTTCAGCGGACAGCTTGGCGATACCGAAGTCGAGCACCTTCACGCGCGGCCCGGCGGTGCCTTCGAGCAGAAACAAATTGTCTGGCTTCAGGTCCCGATGAACGATGCCAATCGCATGCGCCTCACCGACAGCAGAGACGACCGGCAACAGCAGCGCCGCCGTCTCTTCCATGCTCAAGCGTTCGTCCCGGAGCAACTTGGCGCCGAGCGTCTCGCCCCGCAAGCGCTCCATCACCATCACCGGTGAGCCTTCGGCGAAGTCGAAGACGTCGATGATCTCGACCACGTTCGGATGTTTGAGGGCACTAGCGGCCGCGGCCTCACGCAGGAACCGTTCCCGCAAATCCTTGCGGCGAGGCACGGAATCCTTGAGGAACTTCATCGCCACGGAACGACGCGTCACCGTATGGGTTGCAGCCCAGACGGTCCCCATGCCCCCTTCGCCCAAAGGGTGCTCGAGCCGGTACCGTCCGGCAATCAGGCTACCCTCTGAGAGGGTGGACTCCGACATCGCACCGGAGCATATCGAGCATTTTCCGCCTAGGAAAGCCTTGCCACACAATCCACGCGCGGCGGTGCGCGACGCCGGTTCGCGGGTCGGCGCGTGCCGGCATAACTGTCCGGGAATCTGCACAGTGCGGAAACCCGAGCGACGTCGGAGCTCGCTGGGCGCCGCCCGGGATAGTCAAAACTATCGCGCTGCCCGCGGGCCAGCGGCTACGGAACGGAGCGCCTTCGGTCCCCTCCGTCTGACGAACGACGCATAAAAAATCTTATGTTAACGAACACTTAGCGAGATTTGCGAGGTGAGAAGCGTCGCATGACGTTGTGGGCGGGGTCAACGGCAGC
>JBBSAB010000182.1:0-11123 GCA_038252755.1 Polyangiales bacterium
CCCGGTGCCGAGATTTTGTCCGACGAACGTCTGCACCGCGCTACCCCAGCCGATGCTGATAAACAGCGCCATCGTCTCGAAGCGAAACACGATGCCGAGCGCGGTCGTCGCGCGTTGGTCGGTTGGGGTCGTGAAAGCCCGCGCCACCAGCGCGTGCGTCAGCAGCATCGCGCACATGCGCACGACCAACTCCGCGCTGGACGGCCAGGCAAGCCGGAGCAATCCGCGAATCATCGGGGCGTCGGGCACGAGCGCGGTGGCGCGCTCCAGAAACCCCAGGCGTTTTGCCGCGAAAAATCCTAGCGGTAACAGCACCACGGCGCGCGCCAACAGCGTCGCAATACCGGCACCGAACAGCTCCAAGCGCGGCACGCCGAGCGCGCGCGCCAAGCTCGGGCCCCACGACAGAAACGCCGGTGCGTCGCCGGAACCGTAGACAAACACCACCGCAAATACGAAATTCAGCAGATTGCCGACCAGCAAAAGCGCCATCGGAGTCTTGGAGCTGCCGACGGCGCGCAGCAAGCTGGCGCAATGCAGCATCAGGAACATCGTGATGCCGCCACCCATCACGATCGAGAGGTAGTCCGCGCCGCGCTCGGCGACTTGGCCTTTTACGCCGATCACACCGGTCAGCAGGGTGCGAGCGCCCATGCCGCCGACCACCGCCAGCACGATGCCCAACCCGAGCACGAGCAAGCCCGACTGCCAGGCGATCCGCCGCGCTTCGTCCTGCTCGCCGCGGCCCCAGGCGCGACTGACCAGACTGGCCGCCGCCACGCTGATGCCGTAACTGATGATCGTTCCGAGCGCCGCCAACTGGTCACAGATGCCGATCGCGCCCAGCGACGGCCCTGAGACCTCGCTGGGCAGGCGCGCGATGATGTAGGCGTCGACCAAGTTGAACGCGGTCTGCAGGCCCATGCCGAGCGCGAGCGGCGCGCCGAAGCGCAGTACCTCGAGTGGCAGCGGACCGTTCAGGATGCGCGAAGTGCGCTCGTCCACCACGCCCGCAGTGCTCACGACGTCGAGGCTCCGCGGCGAGCTACCGCCGCCGGATCCCGCTCACGTTCGAAGCAGCGATCCGGCATGCGACGCTTTTTTCGGACGAGCAGCGTGCGCTCGACGAACGCGGCCGTCACCGGATCGTGATAGCCGCTCGGTCGAGGCGTGCCCTCGTCCGCCGGGTAATGCGCCGCGATCCGGCTCATGAACAGCTCGCGCACGTATTTGCCGACCAGCGACGCCAGCATCACGAGCGGCGCGTGCGCGTCGGCGTCGCGCACGAAGCGCAGCCGGCCGAGCTTCGGAAACTGGTAGGCGCTCTCGGCTTGGCCTTCGACGATTGTCGCGTGCAGCCAGCCTGCGAGCGGGCCGAAGAACTTGGCATACTCGCCGATGCCGCCCACCTTGCCGCAGACGGCGTCGACCGGCGCACCGGCGCGGTCGCGCAGTTTCAGGACCAAGCGCTCCATAGCGTGCAGATCACTGACGAAGCGATTGATTCCGCGGTCGCGGTTGACGTTGAGCTGCTGGGTGCAGACGACGCTCGTACGCACCTCCAAGAAGCGGACGCCACGCTTCGCGAACGTAGCTAGGTGCTGAGTGGCGCGCGCGCATTGGTCGGGCGTGGCTCCAAATGCCTCGCCGCCGGCGCTCCAGCATTGCGCGTGCGCGGTCTTTGGGCAGGGCTCGCGGAGCTTGCTCGAACCCTCCAGCGAGAGCTGCTCAAACAGCTCTGCGGGCGAGCGCGCGCGGTCGAGAGTGAGCGCCCTGGCCCAGGCCTCGCCGATGCCGACATCGGTGTGCGACATCAGCCGCTTGGAGTCGTCCAGATCTTCGCGCATGTGCTTGGGCAGTTTGCGCGACAAGAAACGCTCGCCGGCTTCGTCGGCTTCGGCCAAGACGGCGGTCACGATCAGCGGGCCGAGCCGCGAACCGAGCCCGTTTTCGTCGGCACCAATATGAAAGGTCGTCATCAGCCGCCCGACACCGGCGGAATCAACGCGACGACTTCGCCGCCACGCAGCTCCCGCGACAGCTCGGCAAACTCTTCGTCGACCGCGACGCGCACGCTCTGCAGGCGGCCACGCAGCGCGCCGTGCCGTTCTTCCAGCAGCGCCAAGAAGGCGGTCAGGCTGACCCGGGCCGCTGGCAAGCTCACGCGCTCCTCATTCGTACCCGAAAGGTCGCGCAAGGCCGCAAAGTACAGGACCCGAACGGCAGCAGGGGATACGGGCTCCACGCTCTGCACCTACCACTCTCTTCCCGCGGATTCCTGCTTGAAGAACCAAAAACTCCCCGTCTCCCCGTCTCCCTGTTTGCTCGCTGCTCGGCCGCAGGACCTTGTGATATGGGTGGGGATTGAAGGAGCACGAAATGGCGGAGGAAAAACCGCGGCTTGGCCGCGACGTTTACATTGCGCTGGCAGCGGTAGGCTGGGCCGACGGCAACCTGGACCAAGAGGAAGCCGACGCGATCGTCCGCACGGCGCTCGAGGAAGGCCTCGACATCACGGAGATCGCTGAGATTGAAGCGGCGACCAAAGAGCGTGTCGACCTCGGCGTGATCGACCGCAAGAATCTCTCGAAAGAGGATCGGCTGTTCGTTTACGGCGTGGCGTGTTGGCTCACGCGGCTCGACGGCGTCGTCACGGCTGCCGAGTCCGAGGCGCTGAACGCCCTGGGCGAAGCGCTGAAGATCCCCGAGAAGCCGCGTCGCCTCGTCGATGGCATCGCGCAGGACATCGCCAACCGCGGTGATGACCGTCCCCTGCGCTACGACTTGCTCGGCCTGCGGAGCGCGATTGGCGACCGCCTGAAATCCGCTCAGGCCAAAAAAGACGGCGAGTAGCGCTCGAACGCGGGGCAGGCGTCCCGAGTCACCGCCTGCCGTCGCTTTTTGTCGCACGCAAAACCTAAGCTTTGTACGAGTTGAGCCGTCCTTGAGGGGGAGAAGGCCTCGCCTTCGCCCCAGAGCATGACCGCTGCTGTCGCCCAACGTGCGCAAGCTCCCGCCAAGTCGCCGCTTTCGGTGGTGGCGCCACAGATCGTACGCGAGGCGTTGAAGCCTGACGTTTCGCCGACCGATCTGGCGAAGCTGGCGGAGAGCGACCCTGGGTTCGCGATGCGCATCATCTCGATGGTGAACAGCGCGGCGTTCGGCTTCAGCCGCAAGGTCACCGACGTGCGCCAAGCCACCGCCTTCATCGGGGTGCGAGGTCTGCGCACATTGGGCCTGTCGCTGGCAATATCGGACATGGTGCCCGCCGGGGTCGACGGGCAGATCCTGCTCGCGAACTCGCTGCGCCGCGCCGTGGTCGCCCAGCTGATCGCCAAGAAGCTCGGCGTGCGTGATGTCGACGAATACTTTACTGCCGGCTTGTTCCTCGAAGTCGGCTTGCTCGCCAAGGCGCGCGACGACTTGAGCGCGGCGGCGCGCGTGGCGCGTCTGCCAGCGATGGACCGCGTCGTCTTCGAGCGTGCGGAGTCGGGCACTGACCACGCCGTTCGCGGCGCGGAGCTGGCCAAGGCATTCATGCTGCCGGCCGAGCTGATCGAAGCGGTCGCATTGCATCACGATCCGATCATGCCCGACACGCCGCTCGCCAAGGTGGCGTGGGTCGCCGAGCGCGTAGCGGCGGTTTGGGAGGGCGGCGACGTGCCGGCGGCGCAAGCCGAGGCGGCGCGCGCGCTGGTAGCGATCGGTATTGCCGACCGCGATATCGCCGCGATGTTCGAGATGTTGCCGGGCCTGGTGACCGACGGCGGCAACGCCTTCGAGCGCGAAGTCGGACCGCAACAAGGCGTCGACCAGCTGCTGCTCGACGTGAGCCGTGGTCTGATCGAGATGAATCAGAACTACGAGAGCATGGTGCGCCGGCTCGAGAAGCTGCTGGTCGAGAAGGAAGAGCTCAGTAGTCGGCTGGAAGAGGCCAACAAGGAGCTGATGCGGCTGGCCAGCACCGACGCGTTGACTGGGCTGCCCAACAAACGCTCGCTGGAGATGGCCATCACGCGCGACCTGGCACGCGCCGATCGCGACAAGACGTGGCTCTCCTTGGTCGTTGTCGACGTCGACCATTTCAAGAAGTTCAACGACACCTACGGGCACGCCACCGGCGACATCGTTCTGCAAGCCGTGGCCAAATCGCTGGCGCGTCACTTGCGGGCAGGCGACCTGGCGGGTCGCTACGGCGGTGAAGAATTCTTGCTCGTGCTGCCCGGCAGCAACATGATCGGCGCGCGTATCGCCGCCGAACGTATTCGCAAGGCGCTGGAATCGACAGTGGTCGATACCGAGCACGGCCCGCTCAAAGTGACAGCCAGCTTCGGTGGAGCGTCGGTGTGCGGTCCTGGCTGTAGCGGCACCCGTGACGACATTTTCGCCCGCGCTGACGCTGCCCTGTACGAAGCCAAGCGCGCTGGCCGTAACCGCGTCGTCGTCGCCGACCCCGCCCGAGCCGCCGAGTAACTGCGAGCGCGAGCACGAGCGCGAGCACGAGCGCGAGCGAACAGGAAGGCGGGGAGGTGGGGAGGATTTGGGGGTGGGCTAGCGGTTCGCCTTTTGGTCTCAGTCTCGACCCGAGGCCACCTGACGATGAACACCCCCGGGGCACCGATTTTTTGTTTGGGCTGCCAAACAAAAAATGCGTTCTCGCCCTCCCCGTCTCCCTGTTGATTCCATCTCGAGCCGGTCGCCGAGACCGAGAGCCGCTACGGTAGTTTCTGCGAGGTGGGCTGCGCCGTGGCAGCCCTAGGCGAGCAGCTCGGTTTTGGCGACTGGGTACCCATCCGGGCGGCGGACGGCGTACGACAGAGCCAATACTTCGACCAAGACCGTGCGGTAGACGACGTGGACGTCGTCGACGTCGATGTCTTCGGCGTGGGCGTCGAGCGTGGCGTCGATGTGCTCGTGCACGAAAGCCAGCACGTGGGGCTGCTCCATCGCGATCACGTCGTCGCTGTCGAGCGACTCGGCGGGATCCGCGCGACGCAGCTCTTCGTCCAACGTCAAAAGCTCGTCGGTAGCGGCCAGCTGCTCTTCAGTGACCTCGTCGAGGTGGTTGCCGTGGGCCTTTTCGAAGGCCAACCACAGCGTTAGAGCCAGGAAATAACCGAGCGCGAGTGCGGTTTCGTCGAGCGGTCGGCCGAGCGCTTCAGCGACGTGGCTGGCCAGCGCAGGCTGCGCGCGCTCGAAGCGCTCGAACGCATCGTCGAGCTGGCTGCGCGCCTCTTCGTCGTCGTCAGCTAGGCCTTCGCGCACCGTTTCTAGTGCGTGCTGCGGCACCCGAGCGTACGAGGGAACCGGGCGAATGGCGGAGCGTCGAACCCACACGGTGTTCTCAAAGGTCTAGCATGCAAAATCGTGTTGTGGAAACTCGCTATGCCTGCGTGTAAGTAGGCAAGCCGCAGCAATATGGAAATCGAGGCCGAGCCAAGGGCAGCGCTCAACGCGCGACGAGAAAAGCGGGTGATTTCGCTTGGGCGCCTCTGTGCGATTGGGCTAGCCTGTTTAGCCCTGCTGTTCGCGCTGTTTTTTGCGCGCTTCGCAGCGAGTCATCGGGTGCTGTCCGGGGTCGTGCTCGCAGGTGTGCCGCTAGGCGGCGCGTCTGCCGAGGAAGCACAACAAAGGCTCGCCGAGCGTGGGCGTGCCTTGGCGAAGGAAAAACTGCGCTTGGTGCTCGGCGGTAAAGACGCGAGCTTAGCGGTAGAAGAACTGGGCATCGAGCTGCTCGCCCACGATTCAGCGGCGCGCGCGCTGGGCGTCGGGCGTCAGGCAGGAGTTTTTTCCAACGCGCTTCGCTACCTGGGATCGTTCGCCACGACTGACCAGCTGCCGCCAGCGCTGCACGTCGATCGTGCTCGATTCGAAGCCGCGCTCGTTCAGGTCGAAACCGCGCTGATCGACGATCCGCCAGCCGCGGGCGGAATCGCGATTGAAGCCGGCGTGGCCCGCGCGGTGCCGCCGCGCGCCGGCCGAAAAATTGCGGTGGATGCTGCGCTGCTCGCGTGCTCGGAAGCGATCGCCGGCGGCAACACGCGCGTGCCGGTGGCGCTCTCGGCGCGGACACAGAGCGCCGTGCTCGCGCCCGGCTCGCTCGTTCGAGCGCTCGGGTTGGCGACGCGCGTGTTGGCGCGCAAGGTGACGCTCGAGGCCGAACAGCGGCGGCTGGAGATCGAGCCCGCAGAGCTTGGCAGTCTGCTAGAGAGCCGCGTTTCCGGGCAGGAAGTCGAGCTCGGTATCGAGCTGTCGCGTTTGGAGAGCTGGCTGGCTTTGCAGCGGCCGCGGCTCGAGACACCCGCGCGAGATGCGGGGTTCGAGGTCTCGTCGCAGGACGAAGTGCACGTGCTGCCGGGCGAAGCTGGGGTACGGCTGGCAACCGGCGACCTCGCCAAGGCGCTGTGGGGTGCGGCGCTGACCGACGAGCATCGCGGCGAGCTGCCGATTTTGCACGAGCCGCGGCCGGCGCGATCAACCGAGCAAGCCGAGAAGCTCGGCATCAAGAGGCTGGTCGGTTCGTTCACGACTCGGCACGCGTGTTGCCAGCCGCGAGTCGACAACATCCATCGCATCGCAACCTTGCTCGATGGGCTGGTGGTCGAGCCTGGCCAAACTGCAAGCATCAACGCGATTGTCGGGCCGCGGACGCAGAAAAACGGCTTCGTTCTGGCGCCGAGCATCGAAGACGGCGAGATGGTCGACTCTGTCGGCGGGGGCGTGAGCCAGTTCGCGACGACGATCTTCAACGCGCTGTTTCACGCCGGCTACGACATCATCGAGCGGCAGCCCCACACCTACTGGTTCCCACGCTACCCGATGGGCCATGACGCGACGCTCGGGTTCCCGCGCCCCGACATCCAGTTCAAGAACGACAGCAGCGCCGGCTTATTGGTGAAGACGAGCTTCACCAAGACGACGATCACCGTGAAGGTGTACGGCGACACTGGCGGCCGCCGCGTCACCTCCGGCGTCTCCGAACGGCGCGAGATCGTCCAGCCAGCTGTCGAGCTGCTGCCGAATCGCGATGTCGCAGCCGATGAAGAGAAGGTGAAAGAGGGCGGAATGATCGGCTGGAGCGTGATCGCGTCACGCACCGTGACCTTCGCCGACGGCACCACGAAGGACGAAAAGCGCAAGGTGACGTACAAGCCAAAGCCGCGGCGCGTCGAGGTGCATCCGTGCAAGATCCCGAAAGGCGAGCCGGGCGCCACCGGCGAGCGCTGCCCTGAGCCGGAGCTCACTGAAATTGCGCCGTCGGGTGACGCAGCTGCCGAGCCGGCGCCGGCTCAGTGAGCGACTTTGGCGCGGAAAATCCGGCCGGCGCCGCGCACGCGGAGCGCGCCGGTCGACGCGGACACGAACGCGGAGCGCGCTTGCGCCAAGCGGAGCGCCGGGCCCTCATCGGCTTCGAGCTCGAACGAGCCCTGCGTCACTAGCCAAATTTCCGGACCGTCGATGTCAACGCTGACGTCGCCGGGTGTGTCGCTGAGGTCGAAGTACGACAAGCGGAACTCGCGCGCGGGCGTGGCGTAAGCACGCTCGGCGCCGTGGGCCACCGCACGTAGCGGCGTGACTTGCAGCGGCTGAAAATCGAGCACCTGGAGCAGCTCCGGCACGTTGACGTGTTTGGGGGTGAGGCCGCCGCGCAGCACGTTGTCGGAGCTGGCCATCAGCTCGACACCTGTGCCGCCTAAGTACGCGTGGAGGTTGCCAGCAGGTAGGTAGATGGCTTCGCCGGCTTGGAGCCGGATCAAGTTCAAGAGCAGCGCGCTGACTACGCCGACATCGCCCGGATACAGCTCGCCCATTCGCACGGCCCAGGCAAGCTCGGCGCTGAAACGCGCGCTCTTGGTAGCGCGCGCCTGGCACGCCGCGGTCGTGAGCCGCGCGAGCGACTGGCGGAGCTCGAGCGGCGCTTGCATCAGCGCTGAAAATACCTTGGAAAGGCCGATTGCGTTCGGTTCGGCGGCGAGCGCTTGGCGGTAGGGCGAAAGCTCCACAAGCCCGAGCTCGTCGAGCAGCTCGAGCGTTGCGGGGACTTCGCGAAAACCGCAGAGCGCCCAAAACTCGCCCAGCGCGCAGAGCAGCTCGGGCTTGTGGTTCTGGTCCTTGTAGTTGCGGTTGGGCGCGTCGAGCGCAATGCCGGCGGCTTCGTCTGCCGCGAAGCCGCGCTGGGCTTGCGCGATGGACGGATGGGCCTGCAGCGAGAGCGGCGTGGCGGCGGCCAAGACCTTGAGTAAGAACGGCAGCTTGGCGCCGTACTGAGCGACGACTTTCGCGCCGAGCTCTGGCTCAGGTGCGGCCGCGAGCACTTCCGGTAGGCTCTGACCGGTCACCAGAAGGCGTGATGGCGCCAAGGGGTGCGCGCCCATCCACAGCTCGGCCTCGGGCGCGGTCGTCGGTAGGGACTCGCCGCGCAGCTCGGCCAGCGCGCTGTGCGAGCCCCAAGCATACGGTTGAATGGTGTTGAGTAGCTCGCTGATCACGGCGCCTTCTCCGCTGGTTGGGTGGGCGAGAAGAGCAGCGCGTAAGCGTGCGGGGCCCAGCTGTAAAGGTACGCCTCGGTGCCGGCTTTCTCCCGCGAATAGTGCGGGTACCACGGCAGGGCGCGCCAGGCCTCGGTGTCTTTGATCTGTTCGGGGATCACCAAATCTAGCTCGACGTAGTGGCCAGCCGTGGCCTGGGCGAGTGCCGGACCGAACGAGAAGTCTTCGCGGCCTGCGCGCGGCGCGAGATCATTGTGCATGGCACCGCCGTAAGCGACGACCAAGCGCTCCGGCGCGCGCTTCGAGAGCAGCTGTTCAACGTCGTGTTGGGTGACGTCCTTGATCATGGTCAGCATCTGTTCAATGTCGGCGGCGCCGGCCCCCGAAATCTTCTGGTACTGCTCGCAGCTCGGAACCAGCGCGTGCGGCATGATGCCGAGGCCCTTGGCGCGATCACCCAGCTGCAAAAACTCGTTTTGGTTGGTGGCGGCTTGCGGCGCCGTAACGGCGGTCTGCTGCTGCGCGACCTTTTTCTCGACTTTGCCGCAGCTGCCGTTGGCGAGCCACAGCTCGATCACCAGATCGGAAGCGCGCGGCGACAAGTGTGGCAGCAGCGTGTCCATGAAGCGGCGCGTCGACGATGCCGATTTCGGGCCGTCGCTCTGGGCGTGGGCCTCGCCGACGGCGAGCACGCGCGGCGTTTCGGCGAGCACGAACTCGAACGCGGCGGCGGCGGTTGGAAAGGCCTTGCAGCCGAGGTCGCCGCAGTCACGAAAGGCCTTGGCAGCCAGCGGAGGCGATGCGCTGGGGACTGGCGCAGCAGGCGTCGGTGCTCGTTCGAGCTTGGCGGATGCCGGGGGCGACTTGGTCTGTGGCGGCGCGGCGGCGCAACCGCAGAGCATTAAGACCGAGCACCATCGAGCACTTTTCACGCTGTCGATATTACACCGAACGACGCGCTGCGTTGGGTCAGTGCGAGGCCAGTAGCCGAACGTCGCTCAGGCTCAGCCAGCCGTCGGTGGTGCCCCATTCGACCAGGCAACGGCCGTCGCGTCGCTCGCTCACGTAGACGGAGGCTCCCTCGGGGACAGTCGTGGTATCGGCGCCGCGCTTGGACGGGAGCGGGCGCCCGATCTCGTTGGTGAGCCGCGCTTCAGGCACCACGACGACGGCGGCCTGCGAGTTGACCCGAAACTGCTCCGCCGCATAGGCGCCCGAGCCGAAGGCCAGCGTGAGCGCCGAGCCGACACTGATCGCGACCATGCCGGTGAGGCGCGCGAGCGAAGTCTTGGCCAGACGCCGCATGCTGACGCCGATTGCGACGGCGAGCGAGCTGAGCAGAGCTAGCGTCGCCCACAGTTGCTCGGGCAAGAGCGCTGCGATCGCCCGGGACAAGCGCGGGCGCACGGCGACGCTCTCTTGCTGCTTGGCCCGGCGGCGGGCGATCTCGGCTTGCACGGCGTCGAGGCCGCGCTCGGCTTGCGCGTCGTCAGGGCGCAGCAGCATGGTCTCGCTCAGCGCCGCCGCTGCGCGCCCGAGATCTCCAGGTTGTGCGCCATTGCCGTCAGCACGCGTGAGGTAAGCGGCAGCGCGCAACAGGCTCGCATCGGCGTTGACCACGCCTTGGTCCGCCAGCAGCTCCAAGCGATCGATGGCCTCATTGGCAGCGCCCTTGCCGAGCGCGGTGCGCGCCGCGGCGTACGACTGCGTGGGCGTTTCGGCGTGCGCGTGCGCGGCTCGCAAGCTGAGTAGCGCGGCGGTGAGCATGGCACGCGCGAGCGCCTTCACTTTGCCCGGGTTTCGTTGGCGCGCGCTTGGCGCTGGTCGAGTTGCTGACAGATTTCAAGGACTTCCGCGGCGAAGGCGGTCAGATCCACGGCCTCGCCTGCGAAACGCAGCTCGTCGCAGCGCCCGAGCAAGCTGGCGGCTCGCTCGCCGACCTCGCGCGGCACTTCGCCCTTTTCGAGCGCGCTCGCGAGCTCGGCCTTCAACACCCCGCGCCCCTTCAAGCCGGTTGATTTTTCGATCGCCAAGAACAAGGCGCGCTCTGCAGCGCCCGCGCTGGCGGCGGCATCACCGACGCGCGTCACCGTAGCGAGCTGCGACAGCGCTTCGTCGAGCGCGGACGCGAGCGAGCTGCGACGCTCGGACACACGCAGCCGGAGTAGCTTGGTCAGGTCCGAGAGCCCGAAACCGAGCACCACCGATAGCGGCAGGCCGAACAGCAAGAACCAGTACGCCGGGCGGCTCGGCAGGTAACTCGTCGTCACGTTGGCGGCGGCGCCGAGCTGTGCTGGAGGTGAGATCAAACCTCTGAGCTGCGGACCGGTTGCGGCTCGCGCGTTGGCTGCCGCTGGCTTGGCCGTACCGGTGACCTTCACCCGGCCCAACGCCGCGCGCGCCACGCCGTAAGCGCGGGCCTTGGCGTCGTAATACGGCAGCGTGATTTCACCCAGATCGAGCTCGCCTGATTGCGTCAGCTCGACGACGTACGTGAAAGTGCGGAAACCCTGCACGACGCCGCGCTTGGGCGCGACTTGGTCGACCAGCTGCGGCTCCAGAAAATGCACGCCGTTTTGCTCCGGCGGCAGCAACGTGAACGGCAGGTTGCCGGTGCCCTCGAGCTTGGCCACC
>JBBSAB010000183.1:0-11008 GCA_038252755.1 Polyangiales bacterium
AAACCATTCCGCCATGTTTGCTTGACTCTGCGCCTACTGTGACTATGTTCCCGCCTCCAACTGACGCGCGGTGGAGCAGCCTGGTAGCTCGTCGGGCTCATAACCCGAAGGTCGTAGGTTCAAATCCTACCCGCGCAACTAGACTTTCCTGACCCGCTCTCGCCACTGGCGGCAGCGGTCAGGAAATAAGACAGATTGAAAGCCCCGGTTGCCCGATAACGGCGAACGGGGTTTTCGGTTTCTGGGGTCATGATGATCGGGGAGACGAAGCGCGCGAGCAGCTCGCGGCCGCGCACCGTGTCCGTTTGTAAGACGCCAAGCAGGTCGTCGAGGTAGCTGGCGATGGCTGCGGGCGTTGGGACGGCTCGGGGTGCGCGTTCCTTCAGCTCGACGCTGCGCTTCGCTCTCAGCTGGGTGAGGGCCTGCTCCTCCTCGCGGAGCTTGCCGGCGAGGGCCTCGGACCACCCGACCTTGGCCAGCGCCTCGGTCAGGTTGGCGACGCGCCGCTCGCCGTCTTCGACGGCACTGGTTGCGCTCGGGACCTGGGGCAGCTCGCGCTGGCGCTCGGCAACACGCTGCTCGAAAGAGGCGACGAAGCGTTCCACTAGCTCGGGCCGCCCAAATTTGCTGCGGAGAGCGTCGATCAGCGCAGCGGAGGCCTTCCGCTCAGAGATCGAGAGCGCATTCGCGCAAATGGCGTTGCCGCGCGATGAGTGCGCGGTGCAGCCGAGCCTGGCGTAGGAAACGCCGGCTTTCGCTTTCCGGCCCACGACGGTCATGCTGCCGCCGCACACGCCGCAGCGGAGCAGACCGGAGAGCAAGTACGGCTGCTGCCCCGTGCCTGGCGGACGACCACGGCCTTTGGCGTGCGTGCGCTGGAAGCGAGCCTGCGCGCTTCCCCAAAGCGACTCGTCGATGATGGCGAGCTCGGGATGCGTTTGCGTCACCCACTCGGCTGCGGGACGCGCCACGCGACGCCGGCTCTTTCGGCCCGGCACGCGCAGCCACTTCGATTGGTTCCACGTCACACGGCCGAGGTAGCGCTCGTTGCTTAGCATCGCGCGAATCGTGGTGTGGCCCCAACCGCGGCCACGCTTGTTGCCTCGGCCTCCGTCGTTGGGTGCGGCGATGCCCTCTTCGTTGAGCATGCTCGCGAGGTTCTTCAGCGACACCCCTTCGACGAAGAGTTGGAACACGCGCCTGACCACGGCGGCGTCAACAGGGTCGAGCACGAAGCGCTTGCGAGGTCGCTCGGGGTCGGGCGGGTTCTCCTCGAGAACGGTCGCGTAGCCGTAACAACGGCCGCCCGTCGAAAAGCCGCCGAGCGCGCGCCCCTCGAGGCCCCGATGTGTTTCGGCGCGGACGAGCTGCAGAAAGGTGTCGTTGACGAGCGCCAGAGCGCCGAACGTCAGGCGTGCGCCGGCGCCGTCGGAGGCGAGGCCGGTCGTGACGTCGATGACTCGGACCGACACGGCCGCAAGATCGCGAAACACGATTTGCCAGGTGTCGCCGAGATCGCGCGACAGGCGCGAGAGATCGTCGACCAAGACGACGCTGAACGCGGAGCCGCGACCATTGCGAGCCGCGGCCAACAGGCGCTGCATTCCTTCGCGCTCGACGTTCGCGCCCGTTTTGGCGGCATCGTTGAACTCCGCACCGACGCGAAAGCCATGGCTGGCGGCGTACACGCGGCAGCGTCGAAGCTGGTCGTCGATGGAGCGCGCGTCCTGCCGGTCCGAGGAGTAGCGCGCGTAGATAGCGACCAAATCACCAGCATCAGTCATCGCACTTAGAGGCATCTTCCGGTGCCACTGGGGCGTCAAATTTACCCTCAAACCAAAGGTCAGCGACGAGGCGCCCAAGCTCCATCATGAAGCGCTCCACCTCTTCGCCGACCGGCACGGGCTCTGTCGGCTGCCCGCGGCGCACCAGCTCGACGACACGCGCGTTGCGCACCGGGCGCGATGCTGCGCCGAGCACTGGCGCCAGAGAGCTCGCGCTACGCCGTTGAGCCATCTCGCCCCTCGCGTCCACCGTTCGCCGGTTGCGGCGGGTTTTGGGAATTGTGGGAATTACGGGAGTAGGAATTGACGACGAAGATCGCTCCCGGCCGTCGGCCAGGCCCTGAACGGTCCTGCGTCTCTTCGCGAAGGTAGCCGTGCTCGCACAGGAGCCGCAGCGGAGCTTCGAACTCGGCTGCGCGCTTGAAGTAGCCGCGCGTCGCCTGCCAAGCGTCGCGCTTGGAGAAGCGAGTCACGCCCGTACGCTCGAGCCAGCCCAGAATGCGCTGGGCATGTGAGATCTCAGGGTCCGCACCAATCAGGGCGAAAGCAGCCTGGGCGTGGTCGAGCAAGTAGCGACCAATGGTGATCGATGAACAAGCCGTCTCGTTGCAAACCGTCCCGAGCAGGTCCGACGAGATTTGGGTTTGGATGTCTTTCCCAGAATTCCCAAAATCCCCAGAATTGCCTCGACTGAGGCGCGCGCCGCTCGGCCCGGCCGCAAAGGCGGCCAAGTGCAACAGCCCGGCGAGGCGCGCGACCCCGCCGACCAGCTTGTTCGCCCAGTCCGACAGAGCCGCCAAGTCGCCGCCGGCGCCGAGTCGACCTTCGAGCTCTCGCGCTAGATCCTCGAGGCTGCGGCGCGCGGCCTCGTCGAACCGCACCACGATCGGGACAAGCTCGCCGTCTTCGCGCCGCTCGGGCAGGTTGAGCAGTCGTGCGCAGAGCTCGGCATAAGCTGCCGTCGCCTCCGCCGGCACCGACGGTGGTGTTATCTGGCGCGAGCCCACCAAACTTTGCGGCAGTGAGAAAAAGAATCGCGCCAGCAGTCCCGATCCGCGAAAGCCAGGCTTGCGAGCCAGATCGCGAATCACGTCGGGCTGTACGACCAAGCCCAGCGTGAGTGCGGGCTTGCGAACGTGTACCGGGCTACGGCTCACGCGATCGACGCGCAGGTCGTCTCCCGGATGGCTTTTTAGAAAGACATCTAGGTTGGGAACGCCATCCGAGTAACGCCCGCCAGCCAGCTCGAATAGCCCACCTTCGGCACTCAACAGAGCCAGCCGCCCGCCTTGCTCGGCCAACATCGATGCGAGCCGCTCGGGTGTCACGTCGTCGACGACGAGGCGCGGCACGACCGGCGCCGCTTGAGCATCGAGCTCGATGGCAAGCTCGGCGGCCGTCTGCAGGTCCTCCGGCGTGCCCGTTTTGGCCGCTCGGTCTACGGCTTTCTTCCACATGCGCCGCTTCACCTCGAGCTTGGTGAGCTCAGCCTGGGTCGCTGCCCGTGATTGCGCGGCAAGTGCCCGCTCGTGGAGGAGGAGGGGATCGACGGCGTCTCGAAACACCGCGCTCTTGCGGTTGCCCGGCTCGAGCGCCACGAGCCAATACGTGTTGAGCGGCTCTCTCCATCCGCTTCGCACCTCGACTTCGACTTTCTTGGCGACGCATGCCGAAATCGTCGCGAGCGCCACGACCGCCGGAAGGTCACGCGGTGTCTGCGTCGCAACAGCCTCCGCTTCGACCCACGCCCGGAGCGCCTCCGGCAGTGTGGCAGTCGGAAAGGTTGTCCGTGAGACGTGCTCGCCGAGCAGCAGCGGCTGTGGCTCCCCAGCCAATCGACGCGGCCGCTCCACGCCAAACCAATCGCAGATCAGCTCCGCGGCTCGAAGTGGTGGCACGTTTTCGCGCTCAGCGACCAGATCGACGTTGAGCCGCAGGCCAGGATGATTCGGTGGGCCTACGTGGGAGCAGCGGTTGTGCAAACACTTCAGCCCACCGCGCTCGCAGATGAGAGCGCCTGCCTCGCTACAGCCCGGACAACGCGCATGGCGCTCATCGTGTTCGATGCCATAGCGGTCCAGGATCATCCGTGTGTCGACGCCGTTCGCGGCAGAGAAGATCGACTCGCCGCTGTGGAGGGGCTTCACGGCTGGCGTGACCGGCGTCGGCGCGTCCTCCGTTCGGCGCGCTTCAAGAGCTTGAATTACGCTAGCCAACGATCGCCTCTAGCGGCACAGGCCAGACGGTGGGGTGGCAGGAGAAATGGACGCGCCGGTGGGGGCGCTCGTGCGTGCTCTCGCCTTTGCGCTTCCACGTGCCGGGGCAGGGCATGAGCCTGGCGGTGTTGCCGACCGTCGTATCGATCTGCACGCGGTCCGTGTTGAACACCTTCGCCAGCAATTTCAGAAAGCGATGGATGCGGCCGGTGCTATCGAGGATTGACAAGCATGGCTGCTGCACCGCGATCAGAATGAAGCAGCCGTTGCCGCTATCGCCGCGCCCGAGCGCTGCAGGCTGGCCGAGCTCGCGAATCAGGAATTCTTCGACGTTTTGGCGCACGACCATGGCCGCGCGCTTCTCGGCGTCGGTAGCGCTGATCCCTTTGGGACGTATCGGATCGATGTCGATGTAAACGGCACGGCGAAAGTAGATGTCCTTGTCGCCTGCACGGCCATTCCACGCCGGACAGATCCGATTGAGCGGATACCGGTGAAGCAGTTCGGTTCGTATCGGGCCGTTGACCAGCTGGTACGCGCCATTGAAGCCGGGGAGTCGTTCCGCCTCGCGTAGCAATTGGACGTGCTCGGCCTGGCTCGTGGCGTGCGCGACGGAAATGCGCCCCCGCGCGAAGAACGTGAGCTCCAAGGCTTCGCCCTCGGCCACGTCGAGAAAGCGTCGCAGCAGCGCCGTGCCGAGCTCAAGCTCACCACGGTCGGAAGGCCCAACCAGCCGCAGCTGACCGCGACTAGCCATTGCCGGTTCCCTCGCTCGACGCGCCCACGCCCCGCGGCGCGGCTGCGCTACCGGACAAGGCGCGCCGCTCGGCCAACGTGTCCCGAGCCAGGAAGCGTTCCAAGTCGCCGCGACGCACCAAGCGGCGCCGCCCGGGCTTCACGCTCGGCAGCTGCCCCGAGCGGATCCACCGGCGAACCGTATCGACCGAAGCGCGCGCTATCACTGCAATCTCGTCGAGCAGTAGGTATTCGTACTCGTGCATTGTCGCCTCCACCGCTGCGAGTCTGTGGTGGCGCGGCGAAGCAGCAAGGGCCCCCCTTTCCTTCGGCCCTGGTTTTCTTGAGCGGGATGCCTCCGATGTGCTTATCCGCGCCGACTGCGCTTTTCGGCGGGAAAACCCGCATCGAGCAGCCGTTTTCGAATCCGACGCTCGAGTCGGCGGTACCCCATCAACGTCAGCTCATCCGGCGGGACGGAAGGATGGAGCTCCAGAAACACGCGATGCAGCAGCCGGGCCTGGCGCCCAAGCATTCCCGCGAGGGTCAGCACAACCGTCTCGAGATCCTCAGTCCCTTCGTCCTTGGCAGGCAGTCGCGCGGTGAGCGCACGTTTCGAGCGTCGCCCTGACGTCTGCTCGAGCAGACGCTCAATATGCCGAATAGACGGCAGCAACGCGCGGATGGCGTGGTCTGCCTCCCGCTCGACGCGGTCGTCGAAGAAGAGACCACGCAGATCGCTCGGCAATTCCTTGAGTCTCTTGGTGTCGCCATCGGCACGGTTCCTCGCGCCGGCAAACAGCTCGACCTCCAGCAATGTCTCGACCACCGCCGCATTGAGCTTGCTCAGCGCCCGCGGGCTGCTCTGAAGCTTGAACGCCGCCGCGAGCGGCTGCTCTTTAGCTTTGACCAGCCGTTGCGCCACGAGCCACTCGAACAGGTCGTAGCGCAGGTCATTCAACTCCTCCCATGGCACCGGCCGCGGTTTGGTCGCCATGCGGCATAGCCTGTCACAGTTGGCGAACTCGTGCCTGAGTGTCAATTGCGGGAGCGCGCTCGCGAACGAGGTGGCAAGGTGTCGTGGCACAGCCAAGGCAGGGGCGACGACCAGATGGCGAGCACAACCGTTTCGAGCGAGCACGATTGCGTCGGTGAATTCGATAATTTTTGCCCGAAAGGCAACGCGGCAGTGCCAGCGGGCAAACTACTGCGGCGCACCGAGGCCGCGCGAATGCTTGGCGTCAGCAAGAGCACACTGCGTCGGATGGAAGGCAGTGCGCTAACGCCTGTCGTTGGTCCGAAGAACGTGCACCTGTTTCAGGAAGAGGAGGTGCGCGCGGTGATCGTGACGCGGCGCGCATCCATCGAAACACAGACGGCGGGTGGCGACGTCGCCGCCGAGGCGTTCGCGCTCTTCGACGCCGGCGTCGACGTCGTTGATGCCGTCAAACAGCTGCGCGTCGGGCCGGACGTCATTGAGCGGCTCCACGCAACATGGGCGCGTCTGCGCGGACTGATGGTGCTCTCGGTGGAAGCGCGGTCCGAGATCAACACGCTGCTGCTCGGCTGGGACGACCGCTCCCTGAAGACCGAGGCAGATGTCCTTGCCTTCCTGAAGAAGTGGATGCTCGACGAGAGCTTTCGGCGCTGCTCGGAATGTCGGACCGAGATGGCAGGTTTCTGCCGCTCGTGCGCGAAGCGCTGGGGCCTCACGGCCGCGCGCGAGCATCTGGCTGCTGAGCGAGTGCGAAAGCTTTGAACGGTGGGGATCTCCGTTGCGGCTCGGGCGAGGCTGGCCTCCTAATAGGAAATTGCCTCGCAGCGGTGACCAGCCTATTTCTCGCTGACTGCTCGGCGGTGGAGTGTCTCTTTGGAGAGCGCTTCAGAACTGCGTTCAGGTCGACGCGGCGTCTGGAACTTTCGGGGCAGCTGGCGTGCCCAACTGTGAACAAGCGCCGCAAAACATTGTGGGCCACTGTGATGGGAAGGCGGTCGGACGCGACGACCTTGACCAATCCCTCGTCGCTTGCTCTCGTTACCGGAGTTGTATGAGACGTGATCGGTATTCTGGGCGCGGCATGGGCGCGGACGTACCCGCGCCCGTTCCCGCCAAGCCTGTCTATGCCCCGGTGTTCGCTCGGCCGCACGCGTCAACCTCGAGTCCAGGTGTCGCCCATCTGGACGAGTACGAAGCATTTCGTGCGACGGTCTCGTCGCCGCAACGATACAGATTTGCAGGTCGGCTTGAAGCGGGCAGCAAGTACCCGTTGCCAGAGCCGGTGGCGACGCTCTTCATGGAGCAGGCACCGTCCGGCGAGCCAGCTCATCTCCCGGAGGCTTCGCCACCGATCGTATTTCGTCCGGCTTGGTACGACTATTTGACATTCTGGGGCATAGCGGCGCGTCGCCGTCATGTGGAGGAACGGAATCGTCAGGCGCAGGCACGGTATTTCGCTGAGGTAGCGCGGGTACACGCGGACCATGACCAGCGGAGCGCGTGGAATGCGCGCCTAGCGATGCACGACGCCACATATCGAGGCGCCCGGGCGTCGTGGACGCAGGAGGCCGAAGCGTGGCACCGGGCGCATCTCCGTGAGGTGACTGTGTTGGAGAAGCTACAGGCGCGGTACCGGGCTAACGAGCCACTGGGCGTCGCGCAATTCTTCGCGTTGCAACTCGATGCCGTGCCCCTGCCGTCGTGGTGTCCGCACGAGCGCGAGGTGTCATACGACGCTGACCAGGGCATCTTGCTGATCGAGACTCGCCTGCCTCACTTCGGGGCCATGCCGATCATCAAGTCGCGCGTCCTGAAGGATGGTGCCCAAGATGTCCCGGCGAACCAAAAGGAGGCTCGCGACTTCGCCACCAAGTTCACGTACCTGATGGTGCTGCGGCTCCTGTGGGAGGCGGTTGAGGTCGATGTGGCGAATCAAGCCCGCCTACTCTGCCTGAACGGGGCGATCGCCTACGACGACCCCGCGACTGGCCGCAAGCGTGTGGACACTATCCTGTCTATCGCCGCTCAGCCCCAGGAGGTGCGTGAACTGCTTCTGGATCGCCTTGATCCGGAAGCGTGCTTCAGAAAGTTGCGCGGCGTGGCGGCGCCTCGATTGACTGACCTCGTGCCGGTCGCACCGGTTGTTCGGTTCGACAAGGCGGACTCGAGATTCATCGAAGGTAAAGAGGTTCTCAAGGGCGTGGCCGAGATGAACCTGGCCACAATGGATTGGCAAGACTTCGAACACCTGATCCGGGAGCTGTTCGAAAAGGAATTCTCGGCGCACGGCGCCGAAGTTCGCATTACGCAGGCGAGTCGAGATCGTGGCGTGGATGCGGTCGTGTTCGACCCAGACCCCCTCCGCGGCGGAAAAACGATCATTCAGGCGAAGCGCTACACGAACACCGTGGATCTGAGCGCCGTCCGCGATCTCTTCGGTACGGTCCAAGCCGAGGGCGCGAACAAGGGGATCCTCGTAACGACGAGCAACTTCGGCCCCGACGCCTTTGCGTTCGTCCGCGGAAAGCCGCTCACGCTTGTAAACGGCGCGAACTTGCTCCACCTACTTGGCAAACACGGCTACCACGCGCGCATCGACCTCAAGCAAGCGAAAGAGTTCTTCGGAAACCTAGCCGTTGCGACCGCCAAGCCGGAAAAGAGGCAATGACGACCCTTGAATGTCGGTCCCCGGAAGGAGCACTCTTGTCCCTCGCGCAGATTCTCGGGATCAACGCGACACAGCTGCGCGCACGTTTGGAACAGGAGCGAGTGGACGCTGCTTTCACTCGTGACCTTACCCAGTTCGCCTACGACGAGCTTGTCTGGGCCAGAGTTGTCGCTAGACTCGGGAGCGACGTCGGAGCCCAGGCACAAGTGGTCTGGTTCCACGCAACCCGGGTTCCGCGCGATACCCCGTTCCAGCAGTGCGGGTTGCTCCCGCTGAAGGATTGTCTTGGCGGGTTGCGGCAGCGCGTGGAGGCCCTTGCCGGGGCACTGCGCATCCCGCTGGACGCTGGCGTCGCGAATGCAAGCTATGGCTTCAAGCTCGCAGCACTCGAAAAACAAGGACCGTGTGCGTTCCTTCTGCGGGATGCGGCCTTGGGGCTCGGCAAGACTCGCAATTTTCTGAAGACGCCGGAAATCGTGGAAGACTTGGCGGAGGCTGTGGGCGGCGCGCGGGCCGCGGAAATCCTAGCCGAGTATCAGCGCACGACTCCGCAGTGCCTGGTCACCTTCCGAACCCGGGATAGTCGCGCTGTCATCGCTCGATGTGCGCTCGCCTATTGTCACGCGTGGCTGCACGGGGATGAGGATCCACTGTTTTGGAACAGGTGCTTCGACGGGCGAGGCCAGGCTGTGCCGCCATCCGATCTGCTGAGTATCGAGTGGTTGGACGGATAGCCGGCCCCACTCGTCTACTGGTCTCTACGCGGCTCGACACTCAATGAAAGTCAATACCAGCGACGGCAATATCGACGATGGTGGGTGTACGAACCAGGACCTCCTTCGCGTAGGACGTCAAGTGTTCGATGAGCTCCGTAAAGTCCAGACGGCGGGTCCCCTGTTCCCAGATCTTTGCTTTCCCGGACGAGCACAGAACGAGGATGCCGTAGTTGGAGTTCATTGCTCGCATGTACTTAGCCACCAGCTGCGTCGTGATGGCGTCTTCCAGCTCGCGCACGGTCCAGCGCTCGGCCACTTTGACTTCGATGCTCACCGGGCCGCCGCAACTCGCGTTCCATAAACGAATGTCGGGCTCGTTCTTGTCAGCAACTTCTGACTCGCGAACCACCGTGTACTGCTTCCGCGAGTGGACCTCGAGCTCCCCTGCAACGTATATCTGCACGGGCCTTTCGAGGATCCGCTCCTCTGGGTTGTACATTTCGCGCTTGCTGAAATCGCCGTGCGTCAGGTCGTGCTGCATGTCGCGTAATCGATTGCGTCCGATCTCGAACAGGTCGTGGTCCGTCCTCGGTTGGAGAATCAAGGATTCAGCGAACGCTACCGCGTCTGCCACGGACAGCGGTGCAGAGACGGCCTCCGTTGCCTTCACTCCGGCGAGGTGTGCGAGCCAGTCACGTTCCGCTGCACCGGCCCCCGTGCGCGCCGCCAATTGCTCGAGGGCGCGGACCGTTGCTGGCCCGTCGATTGACGCGAGCCACCTGATTAGAGAATCCCGCAATCTTTGCGCGTGATCGCGGGGAACGGGCGAATAGCCGCCGTCGTGATGGAGATCGTCCTCGGGCCTAACGTAGGCCTGCACGATGGGAATTAGCCCGGCAAGAGCTGCGACCGACGTGCGGAGCGCCACCAGGCCGCTTCTCAAGCGCTCGTCATAGACTTCCCACATGCGATCGCAAAGATGAAGCAGGAGCTCATCGGCCTTGTCGGAAATCAAGACGACGTCGGCCAGATGGGCCACAGCGTCTTCCGCGGCAAAGGACAACCACTGCACCCACCACAGCGAGAAGCGCACTGGGTCTGTGGCTTCTAGTCTCGCGCGCACCAGCGCGGCGTCAACGAAAGCGTCGCCTCCTGGCACCTCGAGTGCGCTGAAGACCCAGCGCAGCACGTCAACGCGAGGTGGATCTTCGTGGTGCAACAGCTCGAGTAGCAGGGGGGCGCAAGCAACGCGAATCACAGGCGCGGCGCTGGTGACCTTGTCCAAGAGCAATGGCCGCCATCCTTCGCTGTCAGCCGCTTGCGTGTAGTCGCGCCGCAAGGCCCCGCCGAACACATCTCGAACAACGCCCGGATGCTGCTCTGCGCACCGCTCGACCCAGGAAGGGAAGCTGTTCAACTCCCAGGGTGCGAAAGTGAGCGCGCGCCGCAACATGGCATCAGCGAGGTCGGCCACGACGAGCCCGTCTTGGACATCCAAGCTGATTCCAGCGAGTCCGAGGATACAGGTCGACGACGTCTCGTTCGACTTCTTGCGTCCCTCGATCGGCTCTAGCTCAGCGTCTCGCCAGAACTGCTTGAATCCCTCACGCGCAGCTGCGGCAACCTCGGCGTCATACCGCACTGCAATCGCGTCGCAGTATACGGTTTCATAGTCCGACCGGTGCCCGCCAGTCGGAACAACGTGAAACAAGTGCCAGAGAGCGCCCCAATTCTCGCCCGTGCGCAGTTCAGGGTATCCGGAGCGTCAGCCCCGTTCTTGAAGGTGCCCGCGGGTAACGCGATAGTCGCGGGGTGACGGAGCGCGCGACTTCAGCCCGCCGACGCCTGCTCGGCCGTGTCGGCAAGGACCGGCGGCACGGTGACGATGCCGA
>JBBSAB010000184.1:0-10818 GCA_038252755.1 Polyangiales bacterium
CATTGGTCTCATTTCAGCTGTTGAACACGCCCGCTGATCCTGGCTTCTGGCTTCGTTTTCGCTCCGGTCCGGTGCTCACGTACCCACGTACGCTCCGCTCCGGTCCTCACGAAAGCCTCGCCAGAAGCCAGGCTGAGCGGGGCGGGCAGCTGATAAATGAGACCAATGGTCAGAGGAAAGCGGGAAGACGGGAAGGGCGTCGTCCGTGCGCCCCTGTTGCAGAAAAAAGCGCGTTGTTTCGCGCATCAAGATGACAAGCCGCCTTCCTGTTGTCTCGATCGTAAGGCGTCGTTCCTACGCGTGCGACGCCTCGTACGACTTGATCTTGTCTTCGAAGCCCAAGATGTAACCTAACTGGTCGATCCCATTTAGGAGACAATGTTGAGCGAAACGGTCGATCGGGAATTTGACTTTCGCGCCGTCGGTTAGCGTCAGCTCGGCAAGGGCGAGGTCCACCGACAGCGTCGCCTTCGGGTTGGCAATCACCGTAGCGACGAGCTTGGCGTGCGTGGCGGCGTCGACCTGGATCGGCAACAGGCCATTCTTCAAGCTGTTGCCCTTGAAGATGTCGGCGAACGAAGTCGAGATGACCGCGCGGATGCCCCAGCCCATCAGCGCCCACGGCGCGTGCTCACGCGACGAGCCGCAGCCAAAGTTGTCACCCGCGAGGATGATTTGCGCGCCCTGCGCTTCGGGCTTGTTGAGCGCGAAGTCCGGGTTGTCTTTGCCGTCGGGCAGGTAACGCCAGTCGAAGAACAGTTGCTTGCCGAGACCGTTCTTGTCGAGCGTCTTCAAGAAGCGCGCCGGGATGATTTGGTCCGTATCGACGTTCTCGGCCGAGAGCAGGACTGCGTGCGAAATGAGAGTCGTAAAGCTTGCCATGGGGGATCTAGTTGGGAGTTAGGAGTTGGCAGTTGGCAGTTTGGGAACGACTCAGCCGAGCGTTCTGACGTCAGTCACTTTGCCGGTGACGGCGGCGGCGGCGGTGAGTGGTGACGCCAAGAACGTGCGGCCACCTTTGCCTTGGCGGCCTTCGAAGTTGCGGTTGCTGGTGCTGACCGCGTACTGGCCAGGCGACAATTGATCGCCGTTCATGGCGATGCACATCGAGCAACCCGGTTCGCGCCACTCGGCGCCGGCGTCGGTGAACACGCGGTCGAGCCCTTCGGCCTCCGCTTGCTTCTTGATGTCGTGCGAGCCGGGGACGACCAGCGTGCGGACACCGTTGGCGACCTTGCGGCCCTTGAAGATGCTGGCCGCGGCGCGCAAGTCCGAGATGCGCGAGTTGGTGCAGGAACCAACGAACACCACGTCGACCTTGTGGCCGAGTAGCGGCTTGCCGGCCTCTAGTCCCATGTAAGTCATGGCCTTTTCGAAGGCTGCCCGCTCGGCGCCAACGAAGTCGCTGGCCGAAGGCAACGCCTTGGTGATGCCGACGCCCATGCCAGGATGCGTGCCGTAAGTGATCATCGGTTCGAGCGCCGCGGCGTCGATGTCGACGCGCGTGTCGTACGCGGCACCAGCATCGCTCGGCAGCTTCTTCCAGCGTTCGAGCGCCTTGTCCCAGTCCGCACCCTTCGGCGCGTATTCACGGCCGTTCACGAATTGGTAGGTGGCGTCGTCGGGCGCGATCATGCCAGCGCGTGCGCCGCCTTCGATGCTCATGTTGCAGACCGTCATGCGCGCTTCCATCTCGAGCGCGCGAATCGCCGACCCGGTGTACTCGAGCACGTAGCCGGTTCCGCCAGCGGTGCCGATCTTGGCGATCAGCGCCAAGATGATGTCCTTGGCGGTGACGCTCGGGCCGAGCGTGCCTTCGACCCGCACTTCCATCGTCTTCGGCTTGGTCTGCAGCAGGCACTGCGACGCCAAGACGTGCTCGACCTCGCTCGTGCCGATGCCGAAGGCGAGCGAGCCGAACGCGCCGTGTGTCGAGGTGTGGCTGTCGCCGCAGACGATCGTCATGCCCGGCTGGGTGAAGCCGCGCTCCGGGCCGACCACGTGCACGATGCCGTTGCGCGAATCGCCCAGCGCATACAGCTGGATGCCGAACTCGGCGCAGTTCTTCTCGAGCTGCGAAAGCTGAGCTTTGGCTTCATCGTCGATGACTTGCAGGTGCTTGGGCAAGGTCGGCGTGGAGTGATCCATCGTCGCGATCGTGCGATCGGGCCGCCGCACTTTGAGCCCACGTGCTCGAAGGCCGGAGAAGGCTTGCGGCGACGTGACTTCGTGGATCAGGTGGAGATCGATGTAGAGGACGCTCGGGCGCTCGGCCTCTTCGGCGACGATGTGAGTTTCCCAGACCTTTTGGAACAGCGTTTTTGCCATCGGCTACATTCTTCTTCTTACGTTCGTTGTTTTGGGGTTGGGACCCAAAACCTGAGGGTGGGGCCCGCTGAATTCACTTCAGCGGAGCTCCCGGTGACTAGTTCGCGACTTGGGCGCGCGGCGCCGCGTCGTCAGTCTTTTCGTAGGTGCCGAGCATCGCTAGCAAGCGATTGAGCGCGGCAAGGTAGGCTTTGGTGCTGGCGACGATCACGTCGGAGTCCGCGGCGTTGCCGTGGAAGACTTGCGTCTGGCCGGCGCCGTGCTGCGGATTCAGGCGGCCGTCGGTCAGGACGGCGCGCAGCCGCACGCTGGCGTGACCGAGCGCGTCGATGCCCTCGGTGACGGCGTTGATCGTGTACTCGATCAGCTCGCTCGGTGCCTTGACGATCTCGTCGATCGCCGTGAACACGGCGTGCACAGGTCCGGTGCCGACCGCGGCGTTGACGATGTTTTCGCCGTTTGGATCGCGGAGCTTGACGGTGGCGGTGGGCATGCCGTTCGAGCCGCACGTAACCTGAACCGCCTCGAGCGAGAAGTACTCGCGTGCACGTCCGACCTCGGAAGCGGCGAGCGCCTCCAAATCCGCGTCGGTGATGCGCTTTTTCTTGTCGGCCAGCACCTTGAAGCGCAGGAACGCCGCCTCCAAACCCTCGCCCTCCAGAGCGTGGCCGAGCTCGCGCAGCCGGACCCCGAAGGCGTGCCGCCCGGAGTGCTTGCCCAAGACGAGCAGCGTCTTGCTCGCCCCGACGCTCTCTGGCGTCATGATTTCGTAGGTTTGCGAGTGCTTCAGCATGCCGTCCTGGTGGATGCCGGCCTCGTGCGCGAAGGCGTTAGCACCGACGATCGCCTTGTTCGGCTGCACGACCATGCCGGTGCGCAGGCTGACCAGGCGGCTGGTGCGTGTGAGCTGCGTAGTGTCGATGCCGGTGCGCAGACCAAACAGCGGCGCGCGCGTGTGCAGCGCCATCACCACCTCTTCGAGCGAGGTGTTGCCGGCGCGCTCGCCGATGCCGTTGATCGTGACCTCCGCCTGTCGCGCTCCGTTGCGGATGCCGGCCAAAGCGTTGGCCGAAGCCAAGCCCAAATCATTGTGGCAGTGCACGGAGATCGTGACGTTCTCCACGCCCTTCACGTTCTTCACGATGCCGGCGATCATCGCGCCGAACTCGTCGGGGATGGTGTAGCCGACCGTGTCCGGGATGTTGAGCGTGGTGGCACCGGCGGCGATCGCGGCGTCGAGCACCTCGTACAAGAACTCCGGCTCGGTGCGACCGGCGTCTTCCGGGCTGAACTCGATGTCTTCGCACAGCGAGCGCGCGAGGGCGACCATCTGCGTGGTGCGTGCGACCACTTCCTCCTTCGTCATTTTGAGCTTGTGCTCGCGATGAATCGGCGAGGTCGCCAAAAACAGGTGGATGCGCGGGTGCTTGGCCGGCGCCACGGCTTCGGCCGCGGTGCGGATGTCCTTCTCGGTCGCGCGCGCCAGCCCGCAAATCGTCGGCGGGTCGCTCGAAATCCGGCCTTGCGGCACGTCGTTGCCGATCGTCTTGGCGATCTCTTTCACCGCACCGAAATCATCCGGTGACGCCGACGGAAAGCCCGCCTCAATCACGTCCACGCCGAGTCGCGACAGCGCGCGCGCGACCTCGAGTTTCTCTTCGCTCGTCATCGTCGCGCCCGGAGACTGCTCTCCGTCGCGCAACGTCGTGTCGAAGATCCGGACGTAATTGGAGTCGGGCTTGGTAACTGGACTAGTCATGTTGCGGCTCGGTGCGTTGACTTGCGGCTCGAGATTTACAGGGAGGACGGGAGGACGGGAGGACGGGAGGTACGCGAGGTTTTTGGGGGTTCGAGCCGAGCGGCGACTCAGCAAACCGTTTTTGGCTTCGTGATTCGACTTGCGGATCGAAACCCAAAAATTCTCGCCTCGCGGACCTCCCGATCTCCCGATCTCCCTGTGAAAAAATCTCGAGACTCATGGTGACTCGTGGCGCCGTTAGGAGGCGGCGGCGATTGATTTCAGGTTGGGGGCGGGTTGGACGGCTTCGGCGGCTTCGCCGCGAGCGCCGCGGGTCATGGCGACGGTGCCGGTTTGGACCATCTCCAAAATGCCGAACGGCAATAGCATCTGGACCAAGCCGTCGATCTTGTCCTGCGTGCCGGTGACCTCGACGATCAGGGTCTCTGGGTGCACGTCGATGAAACGCGCGCGGAAGACGTCGCACAGCTGCAAGATTTCCGAACGCTTGTCGGGGCCGGCCTTCACCTTGATCAGCACCAAATCACGCGAAACGTTGGCTTTGTGCGTGATGTCTTCGACGCTGATCACGTTCACCATCTTGTACAGATTGGCTTCGATGCGGACGGCTTTGTCGTCGTCGGCTTCGACGACCATCGTCATGCGTGAAACGCCTTCTTGGTTTGTGCGACCGACGTTGAGCGAGACGATGTTGTAGCCGCGGCGGCGAAACAGCGACGTGACGCGGTTCAAGACGCCCGGTTGGTCTTCTACGTAGGCGATGAACGTGTGGCTTGGCGGCGAGGGAAAGAAGGAGGTGGTCACTTGTCTTTTCCGATCTCGAAAATCGGGTTGTGCGTAGCAAGGAGCTCTTGCTCTCCTTGCTCGCCAGAAGCAGAGGTCGCTGGCTTCGGGCGGCGGATCATGTTGTCCAGATCCGCGCCAGCCGGCACCATCGGGTACACGCTGTCTTCCTGCTCGACCCGGAAGTCGATGATGCAGGTGTCGGGGCAGTTGCGCGCTTCTTCGACGGCCGCCTTCACCTGATCACGTTGGGTGACGCGCAAGCCCTTCAGACCGTGCGCCTCCGCCAACTTCACGTAGTCGGGGCTCTTGATCGGCGTCGCCACGTAGCGACCGCCGTAGAAGAACTGTTGCCACTGGCGAACCATGCCTAGGTAACCGTTGTTGATGATCGCGACGTTGACCTTGATGCCCTCTTGCGAGCAGGTCGCCAATTCGCAGGCGGTCATCTGGAAGCCACCGTCGCCGGCGATCACCCAAATTTCGTCATCGGGGCAGGCGAAGCGCGCGCCCATCGCGGCTGGCAAGGCGAAGCCCATCGTGCCGGCGCCGCCTGACGTCACCAGCTTCCGCGGGTGATCGTGCTTGTAATACTGGGCTTCCCACATCTGGTGCTGGCCCACGTCGGTTACGACCAGCGCCTTGCCTTCGGTGTAACGCCACAGATCGTGAATCACGTGCGCCGCGAACAGCCGACCGTTGTCGGGCAGGTTGGTGATCTCGCGCACCGCGCTGTCGCCCTTGGAGTCTTCGATCTGCTTCGTCCACTCGGTGACGTTCACGCCGTCGACGTGCGGGTTGAGCATGCGCAAGATCTCGCGCACGTCACCCAACAGCGCGATGTCCACCTTCACGTTCTTGTTGATCTCGGCCGGGTCGAGCTCGACGTGGATCTTCTTGGCGTTTAGTGCGTACGTCTTCAGGTTGCCGGTGACGCGATCATCGAAGCGCATGCCGAGCGCGATGATCAGATCGGCTTCTTGGATCGCCTTGTTGACCCAGGCTTCGCCGTGCATGCCCATCATGCCCAAGCTGCGCTCGTGCGTGGCCGGGAAGCCGCCCAAGCCGAGCAGGGTTTGAGCGACCGGAAAACCGGTTTTCTGCACGAATTCCAGCAGTGCCGCGGTGGCGTTGGCTTTGATGATGCCGTGACCGCAGAAGACGATCGGACGCTTGGCAGCCTTAATCATGTCGACCGCGCGCTCGATGTCCGCGGGCAGCGGATGCTTCTCCGGGCGGTAACCTGGCATGCGCACCGGCGAGCTGTCGTAGCGGTACTCGGTCGTCGCTTGCTGCGCGTCCTTGGTGATATCGACCAACACCGGTCCTGGGCGGCCCGAGGCAGCGATGTAGAACGCCTTGCGAATCGTCGGGCCGATGTCGGCGGCCTTCGTCACCAAGAAATTGTGCTTGGTGATCGGCAGCGTGATGCCGGTGATGTCGACTTCTTGGAAGGCGTCGCTACCGATCAGGTGCGAGCCGACCTGACCCGTGATCGCCACCATCGGGATCGAATCCATCATCGCGTTGGCGATGCCGGTGACCAGGTTGGTCGCGCCGGGGCCGGAGGTGGCGACGCAAACGCCGACCTTGCCTGAGGCCCGCGAGAAGCCGTCGGCCATGTGCGCCGCGCCTTGCTCGTGCCGCACCAAGATGTGGCGCAGGTGCGGGTAGTCGGTCAGGGCATCGTAGGCCGGCATGATCGCGCCGCCCGGATAGCCGAAGACCGTCTTGACCCCCTCATTGACGAGCGCCTCCCAGATGACCTGGGAGCCGGTCAGGGTTTTGGTACCGGTCGAAGTGGGCTGGGGTTCGGTGATGCTGTGCAACGGTGCGGCCACGGCGCGTCTCCTATTTTCTGGAAAGGGCTATTGCAGTTGACGGAGCAGAAATCAAAAAAGCCCCCGAACCTCTGGGGTGCGGGGGCTACTTGAGGGAACGGTCGTTCCGTCAGCTAGCCGCCGCACCCGAGCTAATAAGCCCGAGCGCAATGGTAACGACGAGAACGACGCTGCCCGCTTCCTGAATCGACGACGCCAGCTCCGAAGAGCGCGTCAGGCCGAAAGCGGAAGAAGCGGGCATGAGGGAAAGCCACTCTGCGCCGCGGGATCGGCTTCGTCAAGCGCGATTCCGCTTACATTGTGGGTTTTGATAAGTAACCCACTGAAATTGCTAGTCAATTGTGGTTGAACCAGTTCCGAGGCCGGGGGCTGCGTCCGTGATTTTGGTCAGCTGGCAGTCCTGAGCGGTCGTTCCACGTAACTCGGCCCGCTGCAGGAAGCGTTTTCCGGCGCGGAGGTCGGTGTCGAAGCTGGCACGGCCCGGCCACACCTCGACCGCGTAGGCGCGCAGTCCGCGCGGGCAGGGCTTGCTCTCGGTCCTGGTCGCGGCCACGTGCGCGAACAGCCGGCGCCAGCCCAGGCTGCCCAGACCGTGTGACGCGCCGATCAGGAACACGGCTTCGCGCACCTCGCGCGAGTCGCGCCAGCTGAAGTGGACTCGCCCGCGCTCGTCGAAGGGGGCCAGCGCCGATAGGCGACCGTCACGCTCTTCGACTTCGAAGTACACGTTGCGGATTGGACAGAAGACCTGGCTGGGCCAGAGCGCGTAGTAGTGCACGTTGGCGATCGCGACGCCGTAGGTGCCGACTAGCGGTAGCGTGGCGAGGCGACGCCCGAGGTCGAATTGGTGCGCCGCGATCAAGCCGTAGGCCGCTTGCAGCACACCGAAGCAGGTCAGATGAAACGCCAGGAACGCCGTGACCGCGTGGCCCTGCCATGACCGTTGGCCGGCTGTCCGTTGGGCTGGCGTTGGGATGGGCGGCGCCGCCAGCCAGGGCAGGCGCTGTAGCCAAACACGCGGCCATGGGGTCACGTCTGCAAACACGAACAGGTTGGCGACGCAGAACCAAGAGAACCATCCAACCGGCAGCGTGACGTCGATGCTGGCCAGAAAGAACACCGCTGACAGTAAGGCGATATAGCGCGTCCTTCGCCAAAGCAATAGCAACGGCATCGCGCACTCCCACGTCATCACCGCGTAGTTGATCGCGGGAGAAAAGACCGATGCTGTCGCCAACCAAGTCAGATCGAAATGGCTGAGCATTGGATTGGCGAAGGTCATGAAAAAGCCCTGGCCATGCCGCCACATCGGGTCGGAGAGCTTGGAGGTACCAGCCGTGAAGTAGAAGAACGCGGTGCTGAGCTGCGCCAATCGCGCCGGCCACGCTGGCACGTCTGCGGGCCTAGCCTTGCGCCAGCGCTGGTCGAGCGCGAAGTGGCGATTGCTGGGCAAGAGCACGAGGTGAAACGCCAGGCTTGGCAGCAGCCAATCGGCCGCGTGCGTAGCTTGCGAGCCGCGCAGCACCAGAAAATAGGAGCTGCCCAAAAAGCACACCAGCGCGGCTACGCGCGTGAACGCTCCGACCAAGAGCAGTGCACTGCTCGCGAACCATAGCCAAAAGCCCGCCAGCACGAGCCCGGGCGTGTAGTAAGCCTCGAGGCCCGGCACGATCGGTGCGATTGCTTCGGTCGAGTAGAAGTAGCCGATGTTGGGGCGCAGGGTCAGGAGCTGCAGCAGCAAGACGGCGGCGAACGCGATTCGGAATAGCGCTTCGGCTCGTCCGCTGCTGCGCTCATAGCGAAACTTCCGCCACATGCTGGTGAGGTGGCGACCATCGTCTGTCTCGCCGCGCGTGTCGAGTTGGATGGTGCTGGCTGGCGCGATCACCGGTATCGGGGCTAGGCTGGAAATGCCGGCAGGCATGAACGTTTCCGGGCTCGAGAGCGACGGAAAAGTCACCTTCTTTTGCGGCGACGGCTCGACTGGCAAGGTTCGAGCCGTGCGCCGTCCAAAGCCGCTTTAGTTTAGACTACCGAGCATGATCGGCATTCGCCTGCGGCTCGGGGTGTGTCTGATGCCGTGGCTGTGCGCGTGCGGCTCGCAGGACGACTTCAAACCGACTCCGCCTTTCCAACAGGTCGCCGACGTGCGGGTTTGGGCGACGGCGGCCAGCGCCGTTGGGGTGTATTCCAACGTTTATCAAGTCTTGGCGGTGGCTGATGGGCACGAGACGTTCGACGATGCACAGTGCCCGGTCGTTACCGACGACGGCACCACCTTCACGGCCGTCGGCGACTGCACCGACAGCGCGAAGCACGACTGGACGGGCCAGGCTACGGTCGAACGCGACGGCGACGATCGCACGCTCACGCTCGACGACTTCAACGGTGACACCGGCGTCGTCACGCAGCACTGGGTCGAAGCTGGGCTGCACGAATTCCAAGCCACGCTCGAACTCGGTAGCGTCACGACTATCGACTACAGTGGCAGCGTGCGCGGCGACTACACCGGCGAAAGCGTTTGGAACGGCAGCGGGCAGGTCAAGCGTCACGGCGTTTTGCCGCCGAATGGCGAAGTCCACGCGACAACGCTGGACGAAATCGTCGCTGATGCCGTGTGCTCCGGTCAGCCCTCGTCTGGCTCGACCACGCTCGAATCCGGCAAAGACACCGCGGTCATCACGTACGATGGCGAGACCGACTGCGATGACGACCAAAACGCCCAGCTGACCGTGAACGGCGAGGACCGCGGCTTGATCGACGGCATCAGCTGCTGCGTGCGCGCGTGCGGAGCCACGGACGGCTCGCGTTCCGGGGCGCTGGCGCTGGGCATCGTGCTCGGTTTGGGCTTGTTTAGGCGCCGCTCGCGTCCCACCACTTAGATAGCTGCCCGGCGGTGCGCCGCGCTTCCTGCGCGTAGTGCGACGTGTCGTTGTAAAGCATCAGCCGGGCTCGCACCGGGTCCTTGAAGTCGACGATATTCAAGCAGGCCGGCGCCTGGTCGAGTCGATCGCGGTAACCGCGCGCGTCGAAGCCGAGCAAGCTCGACAGTAAGAGTCGGATCGTCGCTTTGTGCGAAATCACCGCCACGTTTTCGCCTGGGTGGCGCAGCACGATCTCGCGAACTACCGGCAGCGCGCGCGCCATCACCGCCAGGCCGGTTTCGCCTTCCGGCGGTGCGAACGTGAACGGATCGGCTTCCCACGCGTTGTATTCGGACGCGAATTTCTCTTCCACCTCCTGGCGGCGCAGGCCTTCCCAGTGGCCGTGGGCGATTTCGCGCAGACCGGCTTCGAGCCGTGGCTCCAGGCCTTGTGGGCCGCCGACCAAGCGCGCGGTCTCGACGGTGCGCGACAGCGGGCTGGCGTACAGAGCCGCCATTTTCGTGGTCGCCAGGCGTTCTCCCAGGCGTCGCGCCTGCGCTCGGCCTTCGTCGGACAAGGGCACGTCGACCGCGCCGGCAAAGCGATCCTCCGCGCTCAGGGTCGTCGCGCCGTGCCGAATCAAATGCAGACGAGTCACCATGGTCAGGCATGCTCGGCTGAGCAGGCGGAGCGCGCAAGCTCGAGCGCGCAAGAGCTTGCGGCGCGAGCCGCAATTTAGGCGGCTATCGGCGACGCGGGCGTGACGTCACGGGCGCCCTCGCAACTATGTAGCGCCGACCTTGACGATCGAGAGGCGGCAGCGTCAGCGGCGGGTCGTGCGTCTTCGGGAAAACAGACTGCCAAACGCAACCGCCGCAATCAGGAGCGCGTCGTGGTTGGTACTAGTCTTGCCGCCGGTGCTGCAGCTTGGTTCGTCGTTGGATGAGGGGGCGAGCCCGGTGCTGGCGCCGGCCGTGCCCGGAAGTGAGGCGCTGCCCGCCGGCATGATCGCGGGGGGACTGCCGGTGCCGCCGGCCGGTTGCACTGGTACGACCGGTGCGCCCGCAGCGCCGCTGGATTCTGTGCCGGCTGAGGGGCTGCCCGCCGCCGTTGCGGTGCCCGCCGTGCCACCGCCGCCCGTCGCCGCGCCGCCCGCTGCCGCGCCGCCGGCGCCACCGCCGCCGTTCGGCAGCTCGGGATCTTTGGGTGGCTGGAACACGGCGCCCGACGAGACGAGCGTGAC
>JBBSAB010000185.1:0-10794 GCA_038252755.1 Polyangiales bacterium
AGGGCCGAAGCCCGCAACCGATACCGAGATATCCGGCTCCGCACCGAGTCCGAGAAAGGCCCCGCGCGAGCGCGGCCCAGCCTCTGGCTTGCCCGAAGCCCCTGCCGAGACCGATCCCGATCCCACGCCCGATCCCCTTCCCGGGGCCGCGCTCGCGCGGGGTCCAGACAACGGATCAAGACTGGAGGTAGCCGTCGCTCACGTGACGTTCGGTAGCGTGCCGGTGTACTCGTCGCTGCCGAATTGATCGACGTCGAGGCCGAAGGCTTGCAGCACCGATACGAGCAGCCGGTTGTGCGGCTGGTAACCCGGGATGTCGCCGTTGTTGGCGGGATGGCCTGAAGCCGGTGCAAAATCCAGGTAGCGCCCCATCCGGAACTTCTTCTGCGCTCCGCCGAGCAAGATGTGCGGCACATTGAGCCCGCCGTGAACGTTCTCGCCAAAATCGCTCGACCAAATGATCAACGTGTTGTCGAGCAAGGAACCGTCGCCGTCCGGGGTCTTCGACATGCGCGTCATCAGGTTGGCGAGTTGCTGCGCGTACCAGCGCTGCAACTTTGCCATGTTGAGCTTCGCGGTATCGGTCATGGCTTTGGTGGTGGGCGGGATATTCTGCGACGGATCGCCACCGCCCTCCTCAAGCTGGTGCGCGACCTCGCCGTGCAGATCCTTCACGTCCGGCAATACCTCGACCGTGCCACGGTCGATGCCCCAGTCTGCGACCACGAAGCGCGTGCGGTCACAGGCAAAAGCTTGGGTGAGCACGTCGAAATGCAGATCGGTTGCTTCTTGCAGCGTGCCGGCCGTTCCCTTCGCGGGCATCATCGGCGAATCGCACACGACTGGCGGGTAGTTGACGGCGCCGGGCGTATCCTGCCCCTTGAGCCGGCTCTCGATATCGGCCAGCGCGGCAAGGTGATCATCGAGCTTGGTCTTCTCGGTAGTCCCCAGCCGATCGCGTAGGCGTTTGGCGCTGCTGTTCAGCGCGTCGACGATGCTGAGATCTTGGGCGCGGCGAGCGGCTGCGCTGGCGTCGACCATCGGTGCGCCGCTGGACGGGGTGCCTGCCGTGCCAAACATTTGCCGATAAAAGGCCGCCGGATCCTCGATCGCGGGCTGGGCGGCGCCGGTTGCGTTGTACGACAGGTTCACTTGATCGGGGATGCCGCGCACGCTGCCAACGCCAAGCTGCAACGAGCGCACGGCGGTGCCGGCGCCGAGCTGTTGGCCTAAAACGAAATCGATCGACGGACCGGTCGGGACGTTGCCCGACGTTTGCTCCGAAACCGGCGTGCCGGTGAAAGCCGTCGGCGCGTAGCCGTCGTGACCCGAGTAGTAGGTGCGACCGGTGCCGCGCGACGCATACGGCATCAAGCCGGTGGTGCGAGCGATGCCCTGGAGCACCAGCATCTGCGACGCGAAGCCCTTGAGCGGCTCGAGCACCGAGTTCTCGTAGGTCAAAAGCTCCGGAGTGAGCGCCACGTCGGTGCTGCCGGTCGCGACACCCGGCGGCCGAAGGTAGCCCCAATGCCCGCCAAAGCCAGTGCACAGCGCTAGTAGACGCATCGGTCGGGCCACGCCGCCGGCCTGAACCGCCGACGACTGTAGCAATTGAAAGAACGGCAGCAGCGTAGCTCCGCAACCGAGCGCTTTGAGAAATTGTCGCCGCTGATGGGTCATCTTCGACATCGGTTCACTCCTCCACTCGACAGCGGGTACTGAAAAGGTCTGAACGGACCAGGCTAACCGTGAGATCCACGACGCTTTGCGAGCCTTTCACGAACGCGTCAGCCTCTTTGGCCAGGGCCGCGCGCGCCGAGGCGGTACCGAGCGGCATGCCGCTCGCGAATTGAAACCATTGGCGCGCAAAACATTCGCGAGCCGAGCTGCTTTGGCCGAGCTTCGCCGCCAGCTCGCCGGGACCATTGAAGGTGCCATCGACGTCAGTACTGGTGAGCGCGCCCGAGCTGTCTACGGGTTGGCCATTGTCGGTCGTGCGCGGGCTGCCCATCGCGTCGAAGCCTTCGAAGGCAAAACCGACCGGATTCATCAACACGTGACAGCCCTGGCAGGTCTCGCCGGCGGTGTGGGCGGTGATGCGCTGGCGCGTAGTTAAGGTCGAGTCGGGTGGTGGTAGCGTGACTTTCAACGTCGGCGGCGGTGGTGGAATGTCTTGGCAGAGCATGCGCACGCGCACGAAATGACCGCGCTGCACCGGCGAATCGTCGAGCGACTGGGCGTGGGCGGCAAGGAACGCTGGCTGCGTCAGCAGGCCAGCGTTCAACAGATCGGCGAAGTTGGCGTTCTGGTCGAGCACATGCGCGGTGAAGAAACTGCGCGCGTCGCTGACCATTTTGGGGCGCTCGCTCTTCCAATTCGGAAAGGCGGTCGCGTCTTTGTCGAGCTTGTCGATCTCGGAAAGCTCGAACCATTCTGCTGCGAAGGTGTCGAGAACCGCGCGCGCGCCTGGTGTTTTCAGGAGCCGCCGCGCTTGGGTTTCGCGGCCAGCGGGAGTACTGAGCGTTCCCCCGTCCGCCGCCGCGCTGAGCTCAGCGTCAGGCGGCATACCAGTGAGCACGAAGGCGAGCTGCGCCGCGAGCTCGTGCGGCATGAGTGTGACGACTTTTCCGGTGACATCGGGCGAGCCGAGCTCGGTCGCGTAGAGAAAGTCAGGCGACTGCAAGATCACCGAAACCGCCCGGGTCAGCGCAGTCGGCGCGTCGGAGGCGGTGCGCGCGGCGTTGTACACGGCCACCAGCTCCTTCAATTCTTGCGCGCTCGGGGCGCGGCGGTAGGCCCGGTGTGCGAAGTCTCCCAGCAACTGGGTTGCGCAAGCGCTGGCGTCGCACGGCGCCATCTTGGCTACCGCCTGGGCTGCGAGCGTTGGCACGCCATCGAACAGCGTGTTGGCGAGCAGTGACGTGACGCGCAGGTCGTTGGCGTTGGTGTCGTAGCCGCCGGTCAGCGGATCCACCGGAAAGTCGACGGTCACGGCCGGCGGCGCACCGAGCAGCTGCTCCAAGCTGTGTGCAAACTCGCTCTTCGAGAGGCGGCGAACGCGCGCTGGGATGATCGTCGATGGCGACTCGGCCGCACAGGCCGCGAGCGCAGCCGTGCTCGGACCGCCGCCCTGCCCGCCGGTGGCAGAACCGCTCGGCGCGCCCGCGCCCGCGCCCGCGCCCCCGGCAGACGACGACTCGCTCTTGCAAGCAGTCAGGCAGATGACTAGCGCGGTGATGCTGAGGCTTATCGTGCGCATGCTAGCTCCAGGGTCGGATGGAGGGTTTGAAGACACAGTCGTACGGCGTCTTTCATGGCGCCCAGGTTCACGTCAGGGCCGGCGCCCAATCGGATCGCGATGTCGTTGATGCTGCGGCGCCCATCGACTAGATCGATGATCGCGTTGAATGCCGCGCTTTCGTGGCGCAGCTCGGCGCGCCCGGGAAACTCGGGGATTGGCAGATGCGGGATCTCCAGCCAAGCGGCAGCTTTCGGTGAGCGCTTCTGCGCCGCGAAGGCGATGCAGTGCTCGAGCCGCCCGCGAGCGGCCAACGGCGAGTAGGCGAAACGCACCAGCTCGTCCGTCTCGCGCGTGATGTCGAAGCCTGCCGCTTGGGCGATTTCGGCCACCTCTTCGCGCGCGTAGCGATACGCGGCGGGACGGCTTGGGGGATACAAGAGCGGGCCGTAGTTGAGCCAACGGCCACCCGGCACGAGCACGCGAGTGAGCACGCTCATGAAGTCGCGCAGATCTGGCGGCACGACGTCGATGAACCACGGCGTCAACACCGTATCGAATACTTGATCGCGCAGCGGCGGCTGCAGACCATTGGCCAACAGCACGTGAAACTGCTCGACCGCGCCAGCCGGCGCGCGGAGCGTGCGCAGCTGGCCGAAACGCGTCATTTCAGTCGCGTTCGAGCGCGCTTCGGTCAGCTCGATACGGCCGCCGCTGACCATCTGCTGCGCGACCAGCGCGACCAGCGGATCGATATCGACCGCGACCGTCAAGGTGGCGCGCTGCGTCCGATGCAAATCGTAAGCGAGCCGCCCCGCACCCGCGCCGAGCACGAGCAGCCGTCCGAGCGGCGCGCCATCGAGCACACGCTCGACACACGAGAGCGCGCTAGTATTCTCGGTTGTCTCAGCCCAGTCGCGGTGCAGGTAATGAAACGTGTTGAGCGGATCGATGCGCGGCGCGGGCAGCGAATTGTCCGAGCTGGCACCGGCCGCTGGCTCGATGATGGCAGCGACCTCGGCCAGGGTTTGCTTGGTGAGCGCGATCTGCGTTTGTAAACGTAGGCGCGTGTTGTCAAAAAGTGCCGGCTTTCGCAGCTCCTTCTCGAACATCACCACCGTTTCTTCGGCGGCGCGCGTCAGCTCATCGAGCTGCAGCCGCCAGCTAGCGCGCCAGCGTTGTGCGTCGGGCAGCAGGCACGGCACACCACCGAGCGTCGGGTAGTCGGCTCGGCACTGCGCGCACCGATAGTGGCCGGCGTTTTCCGACAGCGGGCCGCGACAAGCGGGGCAGACCAAAAGATCGAGGAGGGCGGCGCTCATGCTGGCTTCTTTGACCTACTTGGCACAGCCAATGCGCTGCGACGCGAAGGCGAGCGCGTCGTACCAAATGTCGATTTTTTGGCCGTTTTGCGGCGCCTGTCCACCGATGCCGAAGCTCCACAGCGAGCCGTCGTACTTCGGCGACCAGCGCTCCTTGGCGCCGTAGCCTTTCCAATACGCGTCGTCAGCGTGCAGGCCTTCGATCTCCATCTCGTCGATCCAGACGCGCACCTCTTCGCCGTCGCCGTCGCTGTTGGCGCGGGCAACGCCGTCGCCGAAGCCCATCACCTCGAGGCAGTACCATTGGTCGACCTTGAGCCACTGCTCGACGGCCGGCGTCCTGTCGCCGAGATAGAAGCCGCCAGCTTGCTGCTCGTTGCCGGGCTCTATCCAGATCTTGGCGCCGTCAAGGTTGCGGCCAAAGCCATTGATCGAAAAATCGTTCCAGAACCAGCCAAACGACCAGATGCTGAAGTCCGGCCAGTGACCGATGTCGTAGTCGCCGTCGGTCACCGTGATCAGGTTCGGGTGATAGCCGGGCAGTGTCAGGTCGGCGTAGCGCATGTAGACGCGCATGTAGATGCGGTCGTTGATCGCCGGAATGTGCTTGAGCAGCGACGCCGCGAAGGGCGGCGCGAGTCCATACTCGGTGCCGCTGCGCAGGTGGAGCGAGCTCTTGCCGTCAACGCTTTGGGTGGCGTCGATCGTCACCGAGCCGGCCATCCCTGAAGTGCTCCAGCGATCGCCAGCGAGCGGGTTCTCTTCGAAGCTTTCGCAGAACACGGCTTGCTCGGGACAGGTAGCGGTGAGCGGCAGCGCGGGGTCACGGGGCACCCCAGCGCTGCCGGCGATCGCAGCATTGCCAGCCTGATTCGCAACGCCGCCGCCGGCCGCGTTGCCAACTCCGCCGCCCGCGTTCGCGCTCCCGCCGACCACGAGACCGGCACTGCCGGCCCCACCGACGGGACTACTGACAGCTCCGGCACCACCGTTGAGACCAGCCGTCCCTGCTTCGCCCGCCGACGAGCCGGAACCCCGCTCATCTGGCGCGGTGCAGGCAAGCAAGGCAACGACGCAAAGGCTGCCGACGCACCGACGCATGAACAGCCTGTAGGAATCGGCGACAGATCGGGTCACGGTGGCGGCGCACCGTTCGCTCTCTGACCCATTCTGTGGTTTTTTTACACAGGGTGATGGTTGTCTGCGGCTTGTTGCGGCTGTGGGCGTGCCAAGGGGCGGCCCCTCCCGGTCACACCTCAGGGGCCGCAGGCGCGGGACCTGGGCACCCGACCTTGACCTCAAGCGAGTGCGCGGCCGCGCCCAGCGAGCCAGGGCCGAAGGCCTCACTTGGACCAAGCTCGCGAATGCTACGCTGCGTGGCGTCTCGCCGATCGAGCTGCCGGATGCGAGTATCGTGACGATGGCTGCAGACCATCTCGTGAGGTCGACCGACGGCGGCGCGACCTGGAAGCCGGTCGGCGAGGCTCTGCCGTTCCAGCTGATCGGCGATGGCGCCACCTTGACCTATTCGCCGGCGGCCAAGACGCTCTTCGTCTCCCACTACGACTGCTCGAGCGGCACCGTCGCGGCGGACGCCATCGTCAGCTTCGACTACGCATTGTAGTCGGGCGCTCGCTGCGGCCGCGGCGCGAGTGGGTACGTGCCGATCAGATAGGCCTCGACGCGCCGGAGATCGCCAAGCTCGACGACTCCAGCGAGTCGCCACAGCTCGACGTCGACAAACAAGCAACAAGCCAGAACACGACGCTCAGTGTTCTCACGCTCTGCTTGATGGGACGCCACCAGCATGTTGATCGCGAAATCGTTCAGCGCCCGTATTTTCAGCAAAATCGACGAGACCCAGCGAGTTTTTGTCCGCAAAAGCCAGCGCGCGCGCACTCACATTTCTTCCCGCCACCACGAGCAACGACATGCAATTTTTCCAATCCGCAACCCCCACCCTGCACGCGCTGCTCGGCCTCTCATTCTTGGGGTTCGGCTGCACCGCGACCATCGACAGTGACGCGCCTCCCGGAACTACACCGGGCATCCCAACGGGAGGCACCAGCACTGCTGGCGGCGGTACCACCGGCGGCGACGGACCCTTGCCAAAGCTTCAAGGCGTAGGACCGCGACCGCTGCAACGCTTGACCGTCCGCCAGTACTTGAGCTCAATCGAGGATTTGCTCGGCGCGGGCACCACGCCAGAGGCCGTGCAGCGCTTCACACCCGAGTCAGTGGGTGAATCGGGGTTCATTGGCGTGCTGCCCGCGGTCGGGACCTTGGACGCGCGTGGCTACATGGAAGCCGCCGAAGCGTTCACGACCCGCGCAAGCGCACGTATCGGCGAGCTGGCGACGTGCGCGGCGGGCGCCGATGAAGCCGGCTGTGCGCGCAGCTTCATTCAGGGCTTCGCCCGTAAAGCGTACCGGCGGCCGCTCGAGCCGAGCGAAATCGAGGAGCTTTTGGCCGTATTCACCAGTGGTCGAGCCCTCGGCTACGACTATGCCAAGTCGGTCAGTTTGGTCGTGCAAGCAGTGCTCGAATCGCCTTTTTTCCTCTATCAGTGGGAGCTCGGGGCGCACCCAGCCAAGGCCATCAACGGCGAAGTCGCACTCACCAACCACGAGCTGGCGGCGCGTCTTTCGCTCAGCCTGTGGGGCCGCCTGCCCGACGCCGAGCTTTCGCGCGCCGCAGACGCGGGCGAGCTGACGTCGGGCGACGCGCTCGCGAAGCAAGCCAAGCGGCTGTTGTCCGATGTCCAGCACACCTCCGACACGCTGTGGGATTTCTACGTCCAATGGCTGTACATCAAGTCGCCGCCAGCGCTGGCGAGTCAGCTCAAGAAGAACCCCGAACTATTCCCCGCCTTCGACGACCGTCTGAAAAACTCCATGCTGGCCGAGGCGCGCGGCTTCTTGGAGCGCGTCGTACTCACCGACAACGGCAGTTTGACGGAGCTTGCGACAGCGCGCTGGTCGCTGCTCGACGGCCGTCTAGCGTCAGTCTACGGCGCCTCCGGCGTAACTGGCGATGCGCTGGTGAAAACCGATTTGCCCAGCGGGCAGCGCTCGGGATTGTTTACACAACCGTTGTTTCTGGCCGCGCTGTCGTCAGACGGCGGCACGTTGCCACCCCGCGTGGGCAAGACGCTGTGGAGCCGCCTGCTGTGCGGGGAAATGGCCGCGATTCCGGCCAACGTGCCGCTACCGAAAGAGCCGGCGCCCAACGTCACTACCCGCGAGCGCTTCGCGACGCACTCGGACGGGGGCTGCAAAGGCTGCCACCAATTCCTCGACCCGCTGGGGTTTGCGTTCGAAAACTACGACGCGCTCGGCCGCTTTCGGACTCAAGAAGGCGAGCGCGCGGTCGACGCGACCGGCGCGTTGGCGTTTCCTTTGGGCCAAGCCGTGCAGTTCCAGAACGCGGTCGAGCTACTGCAGCAAGTCGCAGCCTCAGAAGATTTCTCGCGTTGCTTCAGCAGCCAATGGCTGCGCTACACGCTGGGCCGTCGCCTGGTCGACGCGGAGGCCGGCACCCCGAGCATAGTGCACGACGCGTTCAAGAGCAGCGGGCTCAACGTGAAGGCCCTCTGGCTGGCGGTGATCGGTTCCAAAACATTTTCGCACCGGTCAATAACTGAAGGCGAGGTAGTGCAGTGAGCTCTCACAACAATCGCAACGGCTTCTCGCGTCGCCAACTGCTTCGAGGGCTGGGTCTCGGCGCGGCCACCTTGCCACTACTTCAAGCCGAGCTGGCACGGTCGTCCTGTCTGGCGGTCGCCCCGAAGCGGGTGATCTTGGTGTTCTGGTGCAATGGCATCAACAACCAGGGGAGCTGGGCGCCGGTCGGCGGCGGTGCCCTGCCTGGCTACCTTGCTTCACTCGAGCCGCATCGCTCGGACTTGGTTTTCATGCGCGGCGTCACGTTCCAAAACCTGCGCGACACGCCCAATCCGCAGAAGGCCGACAACGCGGGTCACGGCGCTACGCCAGCAGTCTGGACCGGCACGCGCTACGCCGACCTTCGCCCCTTTCATGAAGAAGCGGGCGGTCCGTCGCTTGACCATCACATCAGTGCCGAGTGGAAAAAACAGGGCAAATACGACCGCGGACCGCTGCACCTGGGCGTTCGGCACGAGGGCTACCAGCTCAGTTGGCGCGGAGCGCGCGACGCTGCGCCGCCGGACAACGATCCGTTTCACGCCTTCGACACCTTGTTTGGAAGCGTCACGCCCTCAGGTCAGCCAGACCCAGCATTCGAACAGCTGCGCCAAGCGCGCAAGAGCGTCCTCGATCGGGTGGCCGGCGACCTGACACGACTGTGCCAAAACCTGGGCACCGAGGATCGCGCTCGATGTGACGCACACTTGCAAAGCGTACGCGAGCTCGAGATGCAACTGCAAGCGACCAACGTCGGCGCGTGCGACAAGTTGCAACTCACACGCGGCTTCAACCCAAAGGCCGACGACGGAACCGAGAAGGCGTTTCAAGCTCAGCTCGACATCGCCGTCGCAGCGCTAGCCTCCGACGCCGCGCGAATCGCGACCATAACTTTCGGCAACGAAGGCAACAATCACATCGTCCCCACCTGGCTCGGCATCAAGCCGGTCGGCGACAGCGGCGGCATCGGCGACTCGAACAGCCATCATTCGATCGCCCACTCCGGCGACGCGCGCAAGCTCAAGCTCGACGGCTGGCACTACCAACAAATGGCCAACCTGATCGAGCGATTGAAGACCACCAAAGAGGCCGACGGAACCCGCATGCTGGACAACACCGTGCTGGTCGTAGCCAACTGCCAGGAGACCGGCGGCGGCCACGGAACCGCGAAGGTTCCCTGGATCTTGGCCGGCAATTCGGGTGGCTATTTCCGGACCGGCCAAGCCATCCAAGCCGATTTTCAGCACACGGACGTACTGAACGCGGTCTGCGAAGCCGTGGGGGTCGGCATCGAGGGCTACACCCAACCCGAGTACCGCGGTGTCCTGGCCGCCCTGAAGGCCTGAGCGCGCCCCCGCCTCATTTCTCGAGTTGTCAGCTAGCTTAGCTAAGCTAGGGGATCGAAAGGCGCTGACGCCGCCACTCACTCTGCAAGGTGCTTAGGATAGAAACGGGCGTGGCGGACGCGTAGGTCGCTGTTGGCGCTGGCTGGGTGAGCTGCGGCGGGGTGCGGTGGGGTGCGCAGAGTGCGCGGTTGAAGACACGAGGTGTGGCGAGCAGCCGGACGAGGGCGCAGCGCCAACAGCGACGGGCCTTACTGACAGCGATTGTTGAAGCAGAACGGCCCAGCCGGCGCATCGCAAGGCAGCACCTGAAACGGGCAGTTGGGGCCGCAGGTTTGCTGCGCGAAGCTTTGCAGATTGGTGTCGAGGTTGCCGACGGCGGCGCTGGGCACCGCAATCCCGCAACCCGCGCCGCACTGATTTTTCTCCCAGTAGATCGTACAGTCGTTCGCACTCTTGCAACCGAAGGTCGAGTACTTCTCGACCAGCTGCTTCTTGAAGTCTTGGTAGAGCGCCTGTTGCTTGTCGCAGCCATCCTGAACGCAGGTCGGACAACATTGTCCGGGCACCGTTTCGAGGTGGCTACCGGAGCCACACCCGATGGCAGGACACGCCATCTGGTTGCAGATCGATTCACAGTGGTAGCAGCAGCCATCCGGGTTGGGCACCGGCACGTAGCTCGGCGGACACAAGAGGGGGGCACAAGCGCAACCGGACGACGTGCTGCCTCCGGTGCCGATGAAGCTGCCGGCGTAGGCCGCCATCCCAGCGATACTCGTGCTGCCCGCGTAGCTGCTCGTCGCACCGTAGCTACCCGTCGCGCCAGTGCTGTTGGTCGCGCCGGTGTTCGCCGTGGCCCCGGATGCATGGCTGCCGCCGTGGCTCGAGCTACCGCCCGTCTGACCGTCGGTCTCGGTGCTGATCAAGCGCCCACCACAGGCACCGAAGATTGAGACCAACGCCATCAGGCAAGCGGCAAAACGCATGCGCATAGCGGCCAGGGTAGCACGGCTTTACTGCCCCTCCTGACGACTCCGCCCCCTGCCCAGTCTTGATCCGTTGTCTGGACCCCGCGCGAGCGCGGCCCCGGAAGGGGATCGGGCGTGGGATCGGGATCGGTCTCGGCAGGGGCTTCGGGCAAGCCAGAGGCTGGGCCGCGCTCGCGCGGGGCCTTTCTCGGACTCGGTGCGGAGCCGGATATCTCGGTATCGGTTGCGGGCTTCGGCCCT
>JBBSAB010000186.1:0-10408 GCA_038252755.1 Polyangiales bacterium
CCATGCCCGATCTCTTAAGCACCCACAGCCCCGAGATTCAGTGCGATTCGAGGGCGTGATCGCGACGGCTTGAGCTCGCGAGCGAGCTGCGCGAGGGCGAGACCAACGGCTTGAGAAACGCGAATCCAGGCGTGGGTGGTCGGCGCGGCCAGCGCGTCGATGATGTCGCGGGCGAAGGCGCGAGCGACGTGCAGGCAGGCGAGCGGGCGAAGTTGCTCAAGCGGAATTTCGTTGTCGAGCGCAGCTTGAATCCGCAAGGAACGCACCAGCACGTGGGCCAGCATGGCGCCGTAGGTCATGGCCTGCACGGCGTAGGCGTCAGCGGTGAAGGACCGCCCTAGATCAGTGGCCTGCTTGATCTCGCGAAAAAGCAGCTCGATGAGCCAGCGAAGGCGATAGGCCTGAACGATCTGGCGAGCGGAAAGCTGGCTTCGCGGCACCGTGGTCAGGTACCAGCGGATGGAGCGGGAGGTGTGAGCGATGCCGACGAGTCGCAGGCCGATGAGGTCCTTTCCCTTGCCCCAAACGACGTCGAGGTCGAAGAGCGTGCCGCTGCGTCGGGAAACCGAAGTGAGGTAGTAGCCGAGCGACCAGCCGGGAATGACGCCCAGCGAGCGGTCGACAATGTGGCCAATCACCTGGACTTTCGCGGTCTTCTTGAGCCGCATCAACACGTGGGCGCCAGCGCCTTGGGCAGCAGCAAAGAGGTTTCGCTCGAAGAAGCCGAGGTCGAACAGGTAGAGCACGCCCCGGGTGAAGCTCGGCACGAGCTTGTGCCAGAGCGGCGTTTCGGAGGCGGTCTCAGCGCCGCCTTCGGCGTGCTCCAATAGCCCGGTCTTGATGCTGTAGCCCACGACCCACTTGCTGCCGGCCTTGCCCGCGCTGCATCCGGGTAAGACTTTGCGGCCTCGCGGCGGCACTCGCTGTCCGGTGCCATCGTAGATGCGCACATCGCCGAACTGAGCGAGCGGCCCGGTGAGCGCAAGCCCGGCCCGGCTGATGACCGACGCAACCAGTCGCTCCAGAGCCGCGCGGAAGAACGCGGCCGCGCTGGCCTGCTTGAAGCGCTTCTGAAACGGGCACGGTCGAACGAAGCCGAAACGCCGCACAAAGATCGCTCGAATGGCCGTAAATCCCAGCGTTTGCCCCAAGAGAAACGCTTCGACGAGCACGAGCATCAGGCGCTGCGCCGTGATCGAACGCTGGCGCGGGTTGTAGCCCGTTTGCTCGCGCAGCTCGTCGACGACCGCCGACGTGAACGTGCCACGCAGCGCGCTCTCGATCGACTGAGCAGACTCCGATCGCGGGGGTGGATTCTTTGCGGCAACTCGGGTAGCTCTCTTCGTCATCGGGGTGTCTCGGTTGGTTTTGGTGGAACCAAAACAACTCGGAACACTCCCGATTTATTTCCATCATCCCGCTACGTTGCGCCTAAAGGATCTGGGCATGCCCTGACTCCCCACGCCCAGACCATCGACGCGCGACGCTGACTGCGTGTCTCCGAAACCGGCGCGAGGACGCTTCGTCGTGCCGATGAATATTCACCATGGTAGAGCCCGAGTCTGCACACCACGCCTTACCAGCCGAAGTGGCCGAGTCCCACATCGATGAATTGCTCGCCAAATGGGTCAGTCGCGCAGTGCACGGCGATCGTATTTGGGCCGGCGACGAGACTGGCGAGCGCAGCCGAGTTCAGCGGCAACTGCCGGTAGCCCGAGGTCCAGTTCGGCAGCACCGCAGCTTCGATACCGTTGATGTATATCTCAGCGTTGAAATCATGGTTGATGCGCAAATCGAGCGCGTCCGGAACGGCGTCGAGGGTGAATGACCGGCGCAACCAAATGTCGTCCTTCGTCCAGGCCGTACGAGCAGGTGAGCTGACGGCCAGCCCGTCACCGAAGCCGCCCGGCCCTTCCGCCCAAGCACTATCGTCGAAGGCTGGCTGTTCCCAACCCGTTTTGGGTTTACGCGGCAGGTAACGCCACAGCTGTCCCGGGTCCGCTTCGGACGTCGGCACGACTGCGTCGAATACGCTCGGACGCGCTTCGACCCGGAAGCGTTGCTGATCGCCGCCGAGCGCGGCTTGAAACTCCAGACTAGCGCCGTCCGCGCCGGCGACGGCAACATAGCTCTGGGTCGCGCGGTCGACGAGCCGCCAGGTATCATCACCCGCGCACACGAGCTGAAAGCTCTGCCTGTCTTCATCCGCGTGGCCCGGAGGAGCGCAACTGATGTCGAAAACGGCGCTCGTCGCCATATACCCCCCGGCATCCAAACAGAACCCGCTAAACGCGTTCTGCAGAGAGTGCCAGCCGCCGCCTCGATCGACGGCTTGGAAAATCTGACAGGCTTCGAAGCTGCACGGCGCTGCGGAGTAGATCGATTCCTGCGCGATCCCACAACCCGCCGTTTGCACGCACTCGTCCCGACTTATGGAGCGCAGCACGTAATATCCAGCCAGCGGAGCGGCCTCACCGACGCGGTAGCTGATTGCTGGATCGCTCGCTAGGGTGCAGCCGCCGGCCGCGACTGCTCCGGCACTGCCGCCCGCGTCGCTTCCGGCGCCTGGGCCCGCTCCTCCCGAGCCACCGCCCGCGGCCGCAGCGCCGCTCGCGTTAGCGGGGAGCTCGTCTACGTCGTAGCCCACGCGGCAGCCGTTTGAGCCGATGACGACGACGCTCGTCAAAGCCACCGCCAGCGACACACTTCGAGCTCGTAAAAAAAACGTCAATCGTGGTGACCCTTACCCTATGTTGCCACTTGCATCGGGGTGAAGGAAATGACCTCGACCGAGAATTGCGCGAGCGGCGCCAGGGCACGCTCGGCTCCCGACATCGTAGGCAAGCCTATTTTGCGGGGATCGCCAAGGCTCATACCGGTTGGGTGTCCGTGACGCCGCGTCCACTGGCCCAATCGCAACCACGGGCGGACTTGTTGGCCGGCAGCCCTCGGTCTACGGTTTGCTGGATGCCCGAGCCTGCTTCTCCGAATGATTTCATCCGCGACATGATTCGCGGCGACGTGGCGGCAGGACGCTACGGCGGCCAGGTCGTGACGCGCTTTCCGCCGGAGCCGAACGGCTATCTCCACATCGGGCACGCCAAGGCGATCTGCGTCGATTTCGGGGTCGCCGTCGAGTTTCGGGGTCGCTGTCACCTGCGCATGGATGACACGAACCCGACGACCGAGAGCATGGAGTACGTCGAAGCCATTCAGAAAGACGTGCGCTGGCTCGGCTTCGATTGGGGCGAGCACATGTACTACGCCTCGGACTACTTCGAGCGCTTGTACGAACTCGGCGAAAAACTGATCCAACTCGGGCGCGCGTACGTGTGCGACCTTTCGGACGACGATTTTTCCGCGAAATATCGCGGCACGATCACCCAAGCGGGCAATGAAAGCCCGTATCGCGGCCGGCCAGTGGCCGAAAGCCTCGACCTTTTTCGGCGCATGCGCGCGGGCGAATTCCAAGCCGGCCAGCGCGTCTTGCGCGCGAAAATCGACATGGCTTCGCCCAACATGAAGCTCCGCGATCCGCCACTGGTCCGCATCAAACACGCCCATCACTACCGGACGGGCGACGCCTGGTGCATCTACCCGCTCTACGACTACGCCCACTGCCTCGAAGATTCGTTCGAGGGCGTCACGCATTCGCTGTGCACGATGGAGTTCGAGAGCGCGCGGGATTTGTACGACTGGGTGATCACCGCCACCGAGGTGCCGCACGTCCCGCACCAAACCGAATTTGCGCGCCTGAATCTGACCTACACGGTGATGAGCAAGCGTAAGCTGCTGGAGCTCGTCGAGAAGAAGCACGTCAATGGCTGGGACGACCCGCGCTTGCCCACGCTCGCCGGCCTGCGCCGTCGCGGCTTCACGCCCGAGGCAATTCGCGATTTTTGCGCCAAAATCGGCGTCGCCAAGAACCTTTCGACGGTGGACGTGGCGCTACTCGAGTCGTGCGTGCGCGACGACCTCGATCGCAAAAGCCCGCGCGTGATGGCCGTGCTCCGGCCACTGAAGCTGGTCATCGAAAGCGTGGCCGAAGGTGCGGTCGAAGCGCTCGACGCCCCGTATTGGCCCGAAGGCACACGGCCAGCGAGCGAGGCCGCCGCGCTCAGCCGCGCTTTGCCTTTTTCGCGCACGCTGTTCATCGAGCGCGACGACTTCATGGAAGAGCCCCCGGCCGGCTATCACCGGCTCGCGCCGGGGCGCTCCGTTCGGCTCCGGCACTCTCACGTGGTCACCTGCACCGGTGTCGTGAAGAACGACGCGGGCGAGGTCATTGAAGTGCGCTGCAGCCACGCTCCTTCGGCGGGCGGCGGCACGCCAGCCAAGCGCGTCGACGGCACCATTCATTGGGTCAGCGCGAGCGAGGCGCTCGACGTCGAGGTGCGGCTTTACGATCGGCTGTTCTCGGTGGAAGCGCCCGGCCAAGGCGACGGCGACTTCACGCTCGAGATGAACCCACATTCGCTCGAAATTTTGCGCGCCAAGGTCGAGCCAAGCGCCGGCCGAGCGCAAGCGGGCGACCGTTTCCAGTTCGAGCGCCTCGGCTACTTTTACGCGGACCCGGACTCGAAAACGGGCGCGCCCGTTTTCAATCGCGTCGTGCCGCTCAAGGATTCGTGGGTCAAATCGGCGACCACGAGCGATGCCTCGCGGCACAGCGCGGCGAAAAAGGAGCGCAAGGCCGAGGCTGGCAAGTCGCCCGCGGCTCCGAAAACGGAGCAAGCCGAGCTTTCGCCCGCGGCCGCAAGCTTGCGTGACGCTCACGGCTTACCCGCCGAGCTAGCTCGCGTCATCACGCAGGAGCCGCTCCTGGGCGAACTGTTGCAGCAGGCGCTGGCCGCGCCCGGCGGCGCCGGCATCGCCAAGCCGGTGGCGCTCTTGCTCGTGAACGAAGTGCTCGGCGAGGCGCGTTCGCGAAAGCTCGAGACGGTTCCGTTCCGTGGTGCTGCGCTGGTCGAGCTGCAGAAGCTGCAGGCAGACGGCACGATCTCTTCGGCGCAAGTCAAAGAAGTTTTGCTGCAGATGATGGCAACGGGCAAGCCTCCGCGCGACATCGTCGCCGAGAAAGGCCTGGCCCAGATCAGCGGCGCCGACGCGCTCGCGCCGCTCGTCGAGCAGGTGCTCGCCGAAAGCGCTGACGCCGTTCAACGTTACCGCGCCGGCAACGTCAACGTGCTCGGAGCGCTGGTCGGCATGGTCATGAAAAAGAGCCAAGGCCGCGCCAACGCCAAGCTCGTCTCCGAGCTTTTGAAACAAAAACTCGACGCGTCTCCGTAGTCGCTTCAGCGAGTTCGCTGTGGGGTGCGCAGAGCGCGCGACAGGCATCGTCCTGCCATACTCACCGGCATTCCTATTTTCGTTGGCCGTCCTCGATCAGCTCGTTGCCTCAGCTCACGCCCGTCAGCGGACCAGCATTGTAGTCGGCGTCGCCGACCTGATTGATCTGCTCATGACCCATGGCGTGACAGAGTGATACGAATAATCTGTTGACCTTCGTGCCGTCGGCGTGGCGCACGCGTTGCCCCGTACGGAAGACCCCACCCGCTTGTCCGGCGATGACGTGCGACTTCTTGTCGTAGTTGTGCCGATTATTGTCGCCGATTTCGCTGACATAGAGGGCCTTGCAATCAAGCAAAAAGCATCGGCCCGTTTCACGCGAGTTTCCATCATGGCCTAGCGTTTGCAAACGCCGACTCGACCTCAACGGAGCACTCAAATGAAGAATCTAATCTATATCGTCGGCCTCGTAGTGGTGGTGATGGCTGTGCTCGCGTTCTTCGGGTTGCGCTGATCACCACCGAAGCCGCCCTGGCTCACGCCGCGTTCGGTTTAGTGAGCGCCATCAGGCCGGTCGGCTGCAGCTGCCTTCAGTGCTGGTCTCCACGACGGAGCGGCTTTCCGCGCGTCGCCAGGCAGTGGCACCGGCACCGTCGAGCTACAAGGCGACGCGACGCTCGGCAGCGCCAAAGCTGTCAGAAGCACTCGGCGAGGCCCAGCCCACCCCAGGCGTGCTCGCAGTTGTGCTGGCGGTCATCACCCTCTAACTGCGCGGCGAACGTACAGAAGCTGTGGAAGCACTTCAGCTTCGGGCTGAGGTCGCGCTCGCAGGTGGTCAGGCAAGCTTGTGTGTCGGCAAACGGGTAGCCAACTTGGGCTGCACAGGTGTCAACTAGGCAGGCGCACTGCAGCTCGCAAGTCAGGAGTGGGTCTGGAACGGAGCTTGAGTTGCCCCCCGAGGTGCTGGGCTCGCCGCTTCCCGCAGATCCGGCGGAGCCGCCGGGCCCAGCGTTACTACCAGCGGCCGCGCCGCCGGAAGCAGCCACGCTGCCGCCCTGCGCGTCACCTGAGTTGGGCGTTTCTGCGGAGCCGCCTCCGCCACTGGAGCCGCCCGAACCTCCCGAGGAAGCGGTGAGCGTCGCTCGCGCGGCTCCGCATTCCGCGAGGCAGGCGCTCCGCTGTGCCGTGCAGCGGGCTTCATCGAGTCGATGGCCGACCGCGTGGCACTCCAGAACGAGCCCTCCAAGCGGTAGGTGGCAGGCGTGCTCAATCTCAGCGCAGCTCTGCCCATCGTCATGCGCAGCGGTGCTGGCTTCCCGCGAGCTGCAAGCGAACAGAAACGCTGCGAGCAGCGCGAGCGCAAGCTTTCGATATCGCAAGAAAGGGCCTCTCTCCTAATATGCGCTCGCGGTCCGATTGCGGCTCACCCCCAGCGAGGCGTCATCCGCGGAGCGCCACCGTCGGGCGCGTGCCTGTCACGGCTCGCTCGTGAACGGGAACTGCTCCACGCAGGCAGAGAAGGCGAGCTCACAGGCGCTGACGTCGTCGGCGGCGGAGAGTTCGAGCGCACCCTGGCCGGAGCAGGTGCAGCGCCAGTGCTGGTCAACGCCTTCATCCCTCTCGCAAATGGGCGTGTAGCCGATGCGCCAAGACCACGGCACACCGGAGGCTGATGGTTGCTCGGCTCGGCACTGCGCTTCCGCGACGCAGCGAGTACCCTGCGCCAGGATGCGCTCGAGCGCGCACACCCACGGTCCAACCTGGTCCGCGGGATCGCTGCCGCAGGCACCGAGGAGTGAAGCGCACGGCGTTTCTTCCGATCGAAGGCCGTCGCGCCGCGCACCGATCTCGAAATTGCCGCGTTTGTCAATGCAGCGGCAATCGAGGTACTCGCTAGTGAAATTGCAGTACACCCCATCGCGCTCAAGCAGCTCGACTTCTGTCCCGTCTGGAGCGTGCGTCGCGCCCGTGCAGTCACGCTGGCGCTCACAATACTGACCGGGCACGTAGATGTCCCGCGTTTGGCATGCATTGGGGTCAGTCGCGTGCAAGGGTGCGCGGGCGCAGGCTTGCCCTCCCCACCAACACAGTTGGCTGATGTCCCCAACGACTTCAACCTCCAGGGTGGGGTAGGACCAAATGGGCACTCCGCAGCTGCAACCGCTGCTTCGGTTGCAGCTCACGGTTCGCAATGCGTCGCCGCAAAGCAGATCGATAGAGCATTCGTCGGTAGCTTCCCGCGGGTTCACTAGGCTACAGCCTTCTGGCAAGGATCCGGGCGCTGCGCTCGGCGCGCCAGCCTCAAGCGTCGGCAGCCCAGGAGCACCACCGTCTGCTCCTGCCGCGCCAACAGGACGAGGCTTCACGCTCGTAGCGCCACCCGGGTCTACTGGGTCGACTTCCTCGAACGAACTGGTGCCGCCTGTGGTTGGCACCGCCAGTTCGTCTCCCCCGCGACGCGCCGAGGTGTTACCGCCGCAGGCGCCATTGACCAACGCGGCGATGACCACGACGAGTCCGAGTGTTGGAATGCCTGCCACCAACCTTCTGCACATGCGCTGACAGTGCGCGACCAGGCTCGAACGGGTAGACCCATCACGCCCAAAGCCAGCCCTCCGTGTTGGCCAAAAACTCCCTGGTTCATTGCCCGCTCGGTGAAAGACCCGAAAATTCCCTTTAGCACGAGGCCAGCGACAGGTGAGGTGTCGCAAATGCTAGGGCTGGCGCACGTGAGAAATCACGAGGATCTCGCTCGTTTCCGCTGCGCAGCTGACTTGTGCGCGCTTTTTGGAGCGCGTATCGTCAGGTGTTTCCGCGCGTTAACTTAGGAGTGTTTGGGTGAACGACGACGCATCAGCCATCGGTGCTCCGACTGGGCAAGGTTTGCGAGACTGGACCGAGTCGCTCAAGGATCCCGTTCTGTTTTCGCTCACGGCGCATGCGCCGGATGCGATCATGGTGCTCGATCTGGACGGCCGCATCCGTTTCATCAACTGGACGGCTGGCGGTCTCAGCATCGAGAAGGTGCTCGGCACGGAGGTGTACGGCTACGTCCCAGCGGACCAGCGCGCCGCGATGCGCGAGTGCTTCGACTCCGTGAAGACGACCCACAAGGCGAGCACTTACCAGAACGTCTACACGAACCCAGACGATCGGACAATCAGCTTCTGGGATTCACGGGTAGCTCCCGTGCTGCAGGCGGGAGAGGTCGTGGCGCTGGTGGTCATTTCGAGCGACGTCACCGAGCGCCGTGAGGCGGCGGCCCAGCGAGAGATGCTGTTTGCGGTCTCGCTCGACATGCTGTGTGTGGCGGGCTTCGACGGCTTCTTCAAACGCATCAATCCTGCTTTTCAGAAGACGCTGCAGTACACGAAGGAAGAGCTGCTCAGCCGCGCGTATGCCGACTTCGTCCACCCCGATGACGTGCTGCGGACGCAGCTGGCGAGTGAGGCACTAAGCCAAGGTCGCGACGTCGTCGATTTCGAGAATCGGTACCGTCGAAAGGACGGCCAGTATCGGACGCTTTCGTGGCGCGGCACGGCCGATCGTGCCGCAAAAATGATCTTTGCCGTAGCGCGCGATGTCACCGAACAACGCGCGCTCGAGCTGCAGCTTCGCCAGTCACAGAAAATGGATGCCATCGGGCAGCTTGCCGGGGGCCTGGCGCATGACTTCAACAATCTGTTGTTGGCGATCATGGGCAACACCGAGGCCGCGCAGCTCCAGCTCGGCGCCGAGCACGAAGTAGCGGAACATCTTACCGATATTGCACGCGCTTCTGAGCGGGCGTCGGGCCTAGTCAAGGAGCTACTAGCCCTGGGCAGCCGTCGCCCGAGCCAGGTCCTGCCGCTCGAGATCAACCAATTCTTGGCCTCGCTGGCCACGACGCTGCGGCGTCTGGTGCCAGCAAGCATCGAGCTGACCCTGGTACCGCAACGAGAGACGATCGTGGTCAGCGCCGATGCGGCGCAGCTCGAACAAGTGCTGTTGAACCTGTGCTTGAACGCGCGCGACGCCATGCCGGCAGGCGGTCAGCTGACCCTTGAAGCCCAGACGCAACACGACGACCAGGCCGCGGGGCATGAGCTCGGCGCCGCGCCGGGCACGTATGCGGTGATCAGCGTGACCGACACGGGCCGGGGCATGTCGCCGGAAGTCCGCGAGCGGATCTTCGAGCCGTTTTTTACGACCAAAGACCCTGGAAAAGGCACTGGGCTCGGCCTGGCAACGGCTTACGCCATCGTCAAGCAGCACAACGGCTCGTTGCAGGTTCAGAGCCAGCCAGGAATGGGCTCATGTTTCCGCATCTACCTGCCGACGTCGGCCGCCGCGACGGCCGAAGTGGCGGCACGCCTGCAGACGCCGCTGCCGGTCGGATACGGGACAGTGCTGCTCGCTGAAGACGAGGAGTTGGTCAAGCGCGCGGTCACGAGCATCCTCCGGAGCGCAGGCTACGACGTCGTTGGCGTAGCCAACGGGCTGGAAGCGCTGGCCGTGCTCGAATCCGGGCGTCACATCGACTTGGTGCTGCTCGATATCGTGATGCCCAAGCTAGGGGGCTTGCCGACCCTCATGCGCATTAAAGAGCGCTGGCCCAACGTGAAGGTCGTGCTTAGTAGCGGCTACCATGACGGGACCGGAGGCGCCGTGCCTCCCGGAACGAGAGTCCTCGAAAAGCCTTACCGGGCCGAGGATCTACTATCCTGCCTGAGCGAAGCGTTGGGCACCTAGCGCGGAGCCCCAGCCCCCCAGTCTTGATCCGTTGTCTGGACCCCGCGCGAGCGCGGCCCCGGGAAGGGGCTTGGCCGTGGGATCGGGATCGGTCTCGGCAGGGGCTTCGGGCAAGCCCGAGGCTGGGCCGCCCTCGCGCGGGGCCTTTCTCGGACTCGGTGCGGAGCCGGATATCTCGGTATCGGTTGCGGGCTTCGGCCCTGGGTATCGGTCGTCTCCTTTCAGCAGACTGCTCTTGGTGGCCGCCAAAGCTCGGCGGCGGTGGTCGTGATGAGCGCGAAGAAGCAGTCGCTCATCAACGTTTTCCACGGCGTGGCGCGGCGCTCGTCGCAGCGCTGCGTGACGCTGCGGAAGAGCGCAAGCAGAGTGTAAGCGAAGCGACGCAAGA
>JBBSAB010000187.1:0-10306 GCA_038252755.1 Polyangiales bacterium
AGCGGGCAGAAAATTTGCTGTTGTCGTGATTACGACGTCGATCTCGACGCCTGCCACATAGGTATCCACGGTGTTCGTAGCGCGACCACCGGTTTGGTTGGAGACCGACGTGCTGACGCCAGCCAACGTGGTGAGCACGGAGTTGATACGCGGCGTGACCGTGAGCGTGCCTTGCGTGACCGTCCCGCCGTTGATGCGCCACGAGATGCCGGTGATCTTGCCTGCACGTTGCGCGACGTAGGTGTCGAAGTTCGTCGAGAGTTGCTCGTTGAGCTGGCTGTCAGTCAAGCTGACTGCGATGTTGCTGCGCGCCCACTGCGCCGGGATCACGTAACGTGAAACCGATGCGGCTCTCTTGCTGGCGATCACGTACCACGTGTCGATGCCGTCAGAGACCAAGAGGGCCGACTCGAACGCGGCAAGTGGGAAGGTCAACGCATCGTCAATTAGATCGCCGTTGGTCGTGATCGTCGTCGAGTTGTTACCCGTCTTGACCGCGATGAAATCGCCCTTCGAGTAGCTCGAAGCGAACGGGAGAGTTGCTTCATTAGCGGCGACGATCAAGTTGGTGTAACCAACCTCGCAGTTAGACACTGACGGGTCAGTTCCAACCACTTCGGGCGTGAAGACGGGCAAGAACGGCCACGCCAACGACTCCAGGCGATTGGACGAGCTGAGCCAGCCGAGTTGACTTGTGAGCCCGGCCTGCGCCCAGATGATCCGAGCGCTGCCCTCTTTCACCAAGACCGTGACAGAGCCGACGCCGCTGAGTGCGTTGTTCTGAATCGACGACGTGTTGGTTGTGACGACGCCGATGATCTCGATCGTGTAGTCGATCGTGGAAACGATCGACTTCGCGGCGAGCGTCGTGTTGTCGTCGAGAATGACCTGCGCGCCCGCGCCGATCACGATGATCGGGGTACGTTCATCACCACCGCTGATCGTCGTATCTAGAAGCGTGAGTGTTTCATCTGCGTCGACCGTGATCGGCGAGGAAAATTGGGCAGCACTCACCAGCAAGCCGGTGATCTTGCGCAGGTGCGCGATCACCAGATCAGCACCAACGCCACCACCAACCTGAACCGGGATTTGCTGTAAGACGTTGGCCGTCGCGCCAAACACACCGACCCACTCGGTGTTGGTCATGTCATAGGTGACGCCGTCCGACGGAATGATGACGAGATCCAAGCTTCCAAGCGTGGTCGTCGTCGTGAAAATGATCTGATACCAACCCGACGAGTCTGCGCTCGTGCGAAGCTGAACGAGCTTGGCGTAGAGCGTCGGCCAGTCCGTGAACGTCTCGGTGTCGTTGCCGGTACCGTTCGGATCGTAGGTGAGCTGTGCGGTTGCGGTAGCACCACGAGCACGTGCAACAGCACCAACACCGTCGGCCTTGACGCCAGCCTCGAAGTTCAGGGTGCTGTACGGGTTGCCTGGAAGCGCGACGCCTTCGTCTTGGACGTCGACGCCACCGCCACCACCGCCGCCGCCACCGCCAAGAGCTTGGCCCGGAACGAATTCACCACAGCAGCCGCTGCTCATAGCTCAGCCCACCCAATCGCGACAGATGATCGGACGCGCAGTCACGACCAGGTTGCTGTTCTCGGTGAGCGCGATATTTCCAGTGACGCCGCCGATCATCAGGGCGTCATAGGCCGAGACGTTCGAGACCACCTGCGAGAAGCCGACGAGCGACGCGTTAGCGCGCGCGACGATCGGAATTTGCGGCACGGTCGTAGCTGCGAAGTTGAGCCCGAGCACGCCAAGCAACGTGCGAATCGACGGGGCACCGCTGGCGTCGTTGATCAAGCCGAAGAGGCCGATCGGATTGGTACCGTTGCCGATCGTTTGAACGAGTGCCGCCGTGAATTCGATCACGACGCACGTGAATGGTGTCTCGACGAGGTTTGCGTCAATCTTCCACGGCGCCGTGGACACGTACGGCTCAGCACCACCCACCAAGAGATCGTCGACACCGTTGAGCAACGTGATGACGTAGCGGCTCTCCTCGGGAAGCCCCGGGCGTGCCTTCAGGTTTGGGAAACGAATCGTCTGTGACACGTGATCAGCTCCCCGACTTCAACGAAGACTTCGCCTTGTAGGCGCCCCAACCCGCCATCGCCATGAACAAGGCGCCGACGCCGAGGCCTGCTTGCTGGTACGTCGGCAGCTGACGGAACCACAAGCGACCCTTGTCGAACGTGCTCGCATCAGGGGCCGGCTTGACGGTGAATGCGGCTTTGTTCGGCGTCGGGGTGTTGAATGAACCGCCCGAGCCCGAGCTCTGGTTGACCGCGACCAAGACCGGGGCCTTGAGGCCACGTTCGGCAGCGACACCTGACAGCGCGTTGTCGAGCGCTGTGAGGTTCTGCATGATGAACGTCTGACCGCCACCGCCGCCAAACGCATCGTCCATGCGTGTGCGCAGGTTGCAGGCGTTCGATCGTGAAGGGGTGACTTGCTGGGGTGGTTCGAAGCCGAGCCCGCTCAGCGCGCGGCGTTGCTTCCAGAGCTTGACGGGCGAGATGGTTGCTGCGCCGAGCCCGCTCAAAGCGCCCTGTTCACAGGCCCACACCAGCGCGTTCTGGACAGCTACTTCCGTAGCCGAGCCCATGCCGCCATCGATCACCAGTGGCGAGAAATCAGCCACAGGCGCAAATCGATTCACAGTCGCTTGAAGGGTTGCAAGACCAGCGTGCGGCATGTTCAAGACCCTAACATAGTCAAGCCTGTTATCGTAAGTTCGATGGCGAGCTCCAAGATCGACTGCTACCCGTACTTCCACAATCTTTTCGACGACGTTGCGAACGTCGTCATCAACTCAGGTTGCGGGATCGGGGGCGATGGAAACGTCGGCTGCGATCCGGAAAGCATGCGCGCAAGCGCGGAGGCCCAGCTCGCCGCACTCGGCTATCCGCGAAGCCTGAGCTTGGAGGCCTACACGCTCGGGCGCTACATGCACTCCGAGGTTGGAAGCGGCACGATCGAGGAGCGCGTGGCGGTCGGCGAAGCAGCCGTCAATCGAGCTCGACGCGAGTACGGGATCATGGGCTCGGTCAATGATCTGTTGCTCTACCGACAGAACCCCAAGAGCGCGTGTTGGCCAGCTTGCGCGGCCAACCGAGGCAAGTACGGACCGATCCATGGCGTCGGTACCGGAACCTCGACGGCGCCCTATGGCCGTTGGGCTGCGACGAGTCGAGATCCATCGCTCAAGTCGCTCCTGATCGCTGACCTGATCGTCAGCGGCAAGAGCTTCGATTTCTCGAACGGCGCCGACGATCAAGACGGCCCCGAGGCGTGGATCAACCAAGGCCAAGCGTCGTTGACTGGCTACGTCCAACGGCTCGCCTCGAAGGGCAAGTATTGGGTCGGGCCGTTACCGGGTGTCGACCACTGGCACACGTTCCTGCAATTCACGCCGGGCCCGCTCGTCACGAACAAGGCCGAGCTCCTACAACGCGGCATCGAAGCGCTGACGCTTCCAGCGCAACGCCCGCAGTGGGATCCGAACCTGCCCGTGTGCTCGAAGCCGATCGGCGCGAGCGCGGCGAAGATCTTCGCGGCTGTGTTCGGATTCCTCGTCGGCGCGTGGGTCTTCAACAAGGGGATGTTGCGCAAGGCCGGGCAGTGAATCCCCCGCTGGGATCGATTGTCTGCGCGATCGCAATCGTCGTTTTCGCAACGATTATCATGTTCATGTCGAACGGGCCGAAGCCCCCGAAACCGTGATGCGCAAACTCAGAGGGTTTTGAGCTATTGTCAAGCGATGGCTAACAGATCGAAACCGAAGACGTAGAAGCTTTTGCCTCGGGCCAGATTGCGTTTTAAGCTCAACGCATGAACACGCCCGCCCCCAAAAAGCATTGCTGTACTCGTCCGGTGCGGCCGGTGGTTCCAGTCCGTACGGCCCCGGTTAAGCCCAACGCCCCGGTCACGCGCCCGGTATCGCCCTTGCGCCCACTACGCCCATCACGGTAGCCTATCAAGATTATGGCATGTACCCGCAAGCGTGTTTCGTTCAAGGTCGGTCGCGGCAAGGAGCCGATCAGCTTCATGGCGCGCACTGGCTCCACGTGTGGCCCGCGTAAGAAGCCCTCGACGGCTCACCTGAAGGAGTACAAGACCGCGTTCAAGCGCGAAGCGAAGATCTGCGCGGCGCGAGCTCGCTCGGGCAAGGGCAGTAAGTTCTCGAAGAAGGTCTATACGCACTGCATCGGCACGGGCATGAAGACCGCGTTCAAGAACCGCTAGTCACTTCTTCGGCGGCTCGACGGATTGCTCACGCTCTTCGTCGAGCACCATCTGTTTGAATTCTTCGTCGGTCATCGCATTGATTCGCGTCATGCGCTGAGCGGGCGTTTCAGTCAACGGCTTCATGCCACGGCTGGCCCTGCGCTTGTTCTCGGTTTCGAGCCAAGCTTGATCCTGCTTGCGCCGAGTTTCTACGAGTGCTTCCGCCTTGAGAGACGCCAGCTGCGCCGCACGAGCGAGCTCTGAAGGCATGAAGCAACCACGCGTACAAAGCTTGCCCTCGTAGCTCTGCACGCGCGCTGGCGTGAAACGCGCATCACCGACGAGGCCGCACGGTGTCTCGATGGGGTGGCTATACGTTCCCTTGACGTTGTCCGCAGGAAGCATCCGACGATGCCATTCACCGTCGATCAATGCATGCATGACAACCTCAGACTCTGGCGAGACCCTAGCCAAGCTAGACGGGGTGTGAGCCCGTGAAACAGCCGGGTTCGAGAACATCTGTGAGGCATCTCGGGTTGCCACGGCTTAACCGCCACAGCCCTTGGTTTGCACGCCCTGCAACACCGCGATCACGATGAGGGCGATACCACCAAGAAACCCGACGGCTTTGAGAGCAGCCCCAACCACAACACCACGCCATTGCTTCGCAGCGTCGAGCTTGTCTACCGCAGAGGCCTTTTCGAGATCGAGTTGCTGCGTCGTCTTGAGCTTGTCGGTGTCGAGCTGCGCCGTCAGCGTCAGGGTTTGACGTTGCGCCGCTTGCTCGTGGGTCTTCTCCAAGATCTCGACGAGCTTGGGGATCACCTTCATCTCGCCTTTGAGCTCGCTGATCGAGATCGCTAGCGATCCAACGTTCGCGATCAACTGGTCTTGCTTGTCGTCCAACTGGTCGAATTTGACGTCTAGCCGATCGACACGTTCGCGCGTGGGGCGCCGACCACGAAGCCGTGCGAGCTCCATCGCATCGATGAGCCCGGCTTCGTGTTGGCCTGTGATCTCGTCTGACGCTTCGACTGGCGTGCCCTGAAGCGTTTGGGCTCGCACGCCGGCCGGTGGTGTCTTCGGCCTGTAGGTCTCTCGGTCGTCGGGCGGGCTCATACGACCTACAAGCTTAACTCAACTTGTGGATTGGTTTGAGCTTTAACGGTTCGCCAAACAAGCCGCCTTCAAAGTCTCATAGATCTCTGCATCATCTGAGGCACCGACGAGCTTGATCGACGGCATCATGCGACTGAGCATCAGCGTCGTCGGTAAGCCGTCGACTTTGTGTTTGTCGGCTAGCGTTGTCACGCTCGCGTCTTCGCTGGCAGCGTCGAGCACGAGCACGGGGATCGAACCTTGCGGGATCGTCATGCCCTCGTCGTAGTAGACGAAGGGATGCCCGTGCTGTTGAAACTCGGCGACCAGCGTCTCGAATCGAGGTTTGTACTCGTCACAGGCTTCGCAGCCGTCGAGCACGAAGATCACGATCATCGATCGAACGTTGGCGAGCGGGTCGACGATGGCAGCGGCTTCCATTTCGGAAAGCCTACCTCAAGGGGCTGTCAGCCAGCATCGTTCCCGGCTCCAGCCCCCTTGCGCCAGGGCGCAAGCATGGGCCGCTCGCGTAGACGCAACGGATCGAATCGTGGCGGCAACACTGTCTTGGTTGCCACGAAGTAAGCGCCACCGAAAATCGCAACCCAAATCGCGATCTTTCCGGCTTTCAGTAGTGTGCTCAGGAAGTCAGGGATCGCGATGACCAACGAAGTAGTTTTCTTGACGATGTCGAGCGCAACACCTGCAACCGTCTTCACGAAGTCGATGAAGGAATCGGCTGCATTTCGAATCGCGTTGAGGACGCTCAGGATGACAGCTGGACGTGCGCAGTCGATCGCTGCCAACACGAAACGCCCTTGCCGGCAGACCTTCAGAACTTCAACAACCCACCGCTTGAGCCCGGTTGACTCGATGACGACAGGCTTGTTCGTCGTGGGCGCAGCTGCTGCGGCTTGGTTGAGCGCTGTCTGGAACGGCTGCATGCTCAACCGACCGCTCGCCTCTTGGTTCAGCTTCGTGAAAGCCTCCATGAGCAGCTCGCGATGGCTCTCCAATTGCGGTTGTCGCGAAGCCTGTAGAAAGCCGTCCATAACAGCGCTGAACGCCTGTCCGCCGAAGACGACGATCTCGCGCAGCTGATCGGGCGTGTAGAAATTGGTCGGCTTCCAATTGTCTTCGACGTCTTTGATATCTGCGTCGAACCGAGACACATCGTTCGTGGCTCGCGTCAGACACTGATCGCTAACGTTGAAGTCATCGCCGACGAATTCACGCCCGATCGAGATCATCTCGTCGAAGATGCCCTGAAGCTGTGCCTGTGCGCGGCGTTGAGCAAACATTAGCGACACGTGCCTTTGCGACGAAGCTCTTCGATCGCCGCGCGAAACTCCGGCAACGTCGAGAGCCCGGCCGGAAAGACCACGTCGCAAGACAATAGCTTTGCCTCAGCGACGCTGACCTTGAATGCACCCTCGACGGAGGGTTGGCCAGTCTTGAGCACTTCTTCGAGGAAGTCTCGCGTTGGGATTTCGCCTCGCGCAACGGCATCACGCATCCGATCGAGCTTACGTCGAGCGAGCCAGCCGCGAATCTGATGGGCTAGCAGCAAGCCGCCAAGCAGTATCGCGCCACCACCGATCGCATAACCGGCGTTGGGTGAAAGCCCGACGACCACGCGATCAGACTCGGCGTCGCTGAGATCAAAATCGAAATCGCCGTCGAACATGCCTTGCAGCGTACCACAAGGTATGCCAGATCCGCGCGTTCCCGATGAACGCGCAGACCCGACAAACCGACGCTGACGTGCTCGCCTGCGCCGGCTTTCAGTTACAGCTCGACGAGCTACGCCGGGTGGACTTCGAACGGGAACGCAACGGACACCGCGATCGAGATCAGCGCCGGATCCAGGCCGACGGTAGCCGCGTAGAGCGTCTCACCCGGTAGCAGCGCGAAGGTCTCGCTCGCGCCAGGCGGCAACGTGAACGAGGCTTGCGGGTTGAGCTCGCCGTTCGAGATCGCGTTCTTCGCATAGCTCAGGAGCACGTTGCGCCCGAGCGAGCTGATGTTTCGCACGACGACGCGAAGCGGGATCTTCGTCGCCTGATACACCAACGCCGGGTTGGCCGCTGGCGTCGTCCCGGAATCGGTAGCACTCAACGTTGGAACGTTGAGCGTTTTCATCTGGCTATCTTGCATGTCAGCCCCTTGAAGTAGGGTGTCTTAGCGGTTCTCGCTAGGCGGGGCCACGACGAGGAAGAAGCCTTGCAGGTTGATCGCGAGCTTGAGCTTGTTCAGATTTGTAATCGTTGGAAGCACCAACAGATCGTTGGTGATCTGGATCTGGTTGCCACGCGTCAGGTAGTGGGGATCGGCGAATTCCCACGTCCGCTCGCTCGAACCCTTGGTGAGCAAGCCCACCAGCGTCGGGTTCTTGGTCAAGATCTGGTTGAGACCAAGATCGTTGATATTGGTGCGGATCAACCCGGCGAGCAGATCTTGATCCGGCTGTGCGGCCAACAGTGTGCCGTCGGAATCAACCGCGTAGACACGCGGGATCAACCGATGGATCTCGAACGGCTTGTCTGTGTTGTTCGAGAATGTGTTGTCCGGGAACTGGACACCGGACGAACCGGCAGTCAACAGAAGTTCGCCAGAGATGCTGTACGGAACGCGATCGGTGATGACCCGATCCGCCCAAGTGCTTGGAAGACGACCCATGAAATTGTGCTCCTGTCGCCGTTAAATTCTTGACGACGCTCGCGAGCATATCTCACCGTTGGAGCCTGTGGCTAATGATGTCGATGTCTGATGACGAAGTAGCGGTCACTTTCACGCGACCGACGCTGACACCCAAGTTGTATTTGTCGAAGGGGCCATCTGGTTGGCCCGAGACCTTCAAGCGTTGCGATGCTGATCAAGCGCTCGCGAAGTTCATCGGTACGGGCGTGACTGTCCAGGAGCTCGTTGACGTCTTCATGCTGCGCCAGAAGAGCGCGGAGAAGCCGGGGATCGACTGGTACACGATCACGGGCTTCCTCAGCCGGACGTACGGCATGAGCTTCAAGGCCGTGCCGTCGCTCGTCGGCATCGCGTTTTGGGCTGCGGTGATCCAAGCCCAACAAGCCCAAGCCTCGGCCGAAGGGAACTAGAAACAGAAAACCCGCCGAGCCTTTCGAGCTCGACGGGTGTTCTTCGCTGGCGCGATCGTCTGGTTAGACGACGTTACGGCGGATGAGGCCGTAGAGGTACGCCTTGACGTCCATGAACGTCAACGCGGTACCACCGTCCGACGCGGACTGGCTGATCACCAGCGCGGCCTCGGGCGAGTAGGACAGCTTGTACGCGAGGTTCTCACGCAGCCAGATCGGCAGCACGAGCGCGTTGCGATCGCGCGGCGACACGATGCCGTTCTGCGCGATCTCGAAGTTCGCGTTCGTCGAGAACACCGAGAAGCCGTGACCCTGCGGGTAGTCCTGGAGGACGCCGTAGGTGTACTTCTTGTCGTTGTACGAGAATTCCAGGTACATGACGCGATCGACGTTGAACAGCGTCTGGAGCTGGACCGGGTTCGAGAGCGCGCCCGCGCCATCGGCGAGCGCCGGGTTCGCGGCGTTGGCCGTCGGAGCACGCATCACGCGCACGGGCTTGATGCCGATGCCGTAGACGTACATTTCCCACGACATCGGGAGACCGGTGTCGCCCGAGCGCGGGACGTTGGTGTCGACGCGGGTCGACGTGCGCGTGCCGCCCGAGATCGGCTGCGAGCGACCGGACACGAACGCTTCGACGGGCGTGGTCTGACCGTTGGTCAGCTGCACGGTCGAATAGAGCTTGTCGTCGATCCAATCCTCGATCGAGACGGTCTGCCCGTTGGGCAGAGTGATAGTGGTGGTTCCTGGTGCAACGCCAACAGTGCCGGCCATGTCAATTCTCCTGAAACTTGAACCCGCAAGCGGCGGGCACGCTGGTTTGCTCGTTCGAGGAGTCGTCCCCTCGGGCAAGCGCGGCACCAAACAGTGCCTTTTTGATCGACCAAGCCACCCGACGGGGCTTCCGTTCGGGTGGCGAGGGCGAAGAGCTTCGAGAGCTCTCGAGAGCTCATTGCTTAGCGACCGCCGCCGAGCAGCGTCGCGCCGTAGGCCGTCGAGAGGCCGTGGACAGCCGGGCCGCCCATGCCGAGGAGGCTCATGCTCTGCGGCGAGCCCGGGCCGAGGAGGCTCACGGGAGGCATGCCGGGCGTGCCGAGCTGCGTACCGGCAACACCTGGGATGGCGCCGGCCGGATGCGAGCGATCGCTGTACGACGGGATGCCGAGGCCGTTGAGCGCACGGATGTCCGGGATGCCGAGACCGTTGAGCGCGCGGATGTCCGGGATGCCCATGCCAGCGACGGCTTGACCTGCGGCGACGATCGGCGTCGGAGCGGTGGCCGCGCCGAGCACGACGCGTTCGAACAGCGCGATGCCCGAGGCGAGCACGGCGCCGACGAGCGAGCCGAGCGCTGCGTGGCGCGTCGACTTCATCGCGAACATCGCGCCGGACACGAGAAGGCCGGCCGTGAAGCCGAGCGCCTCGGGGTACTTCTGGCCGGTATGACGAAGCGCCATCGTCGTGATGGCTGACGTGCCACCACCGATCAACGTGCCGAAGATCGGGTTCATGCCGACCGGGTTGCCGTAGCTGTTGAGCCCGAGGAGATCGACTTTACCGAGTGCTTTGGACATGATCGTGATTCGCTTTCTTGGTTGCTGATGAAAATGAGGAATCGAGTCAGCGAGGCGTGCAGCTGCCGGGCTTGAACATCCAGCCGGATCGCGAACGACCCTTGCCTTCGCCCTTGCCGACGAAACACAGCTTTGCGCCGCGCTTGGTGCGCTTGTTGTAGACGCACTTGCATTGGCCCTCGGTCGCGCCGAGGCCAGGAGCTGCGCCTGCGAGTGTCATGATCTTCGGCATTGTGATCAGCCCGCTCGGTAATAGGTGTTGAACCGACGACGAACGAGCGTTGCGCC
>JBBSAB010000188.1:0-10162 GCA_038252755.1 Polyangiales bacterium
GAGACTAGGAAACCTAAACGCCATCGGGCACCTGAGAGCTCGCCCCGCTGCCGTTGACCCCGCCCACAACGTCATGCGACGCTTCTCACCTCGCAAATCTCGCTAAGTGTTCGTTAACATAAGATAAATTACACGCCAGCTGGGACCGAAGGTGCTCCGTTCCGGAGCCGCTGGCGATGGCCGCGTTGGCGCGCGCGTCGATCGTGATCTCGTCTTCGCCGATGGTGATGCGCTCGACCAGGTTGTGAAGGTAGATCCGCGCCGTCGAGCGGTCGCCTGACAGAAACGCTTCGCGGAGGCGCGTCTGGAAGCGCTGAATCGTTTCCGTCTTGTACAAATAGGGCGGAATCGAATGAAGCGGCTTGAGCTTGGTCAGGGTGCGCAGAACTTCGTCGCGCTTGGCCTTCAGCTCGCCCAGGCGCTCGGCTCCGACGTCGCCTAGTGCGGCCTCCGTTTCAATGCGCTCATACCAACGCTCGAGACGCTTTCCGAGCTCGTCGCGCTCGCGTTCGAGGAGGCGACGCTGCTCGGCTGTCTTTTGCTTGAGCACGCCCTGGTCTTCGAGGAAGTCGCGGAGGATCTCTCGGCAGCGCTCTTCGGTGAAAACTTGCTCGGCGATGTGATTGAGAATTGCGCTGTCCAGCGTCTCGACGGGCATGCGGTAGCCGGCGCAGGCCTCTTTGCCGCTTCGGCAAAAGCGACGGCAGTTGTAGTAGCGGTAGGGCTGACCGCTCGGGTCGCACTTGCCGGAACTTTCGAGCTGGCACGTGTCGCCGCAACGCCCGCAACGGAGCAGGCCAGCCAAGAGTAGCGGGCTCGACGGCAGGCGGCCGGCACTGCGGCCAGGGTCGCGACGCTCGCGAAGCTTCTGTGCCATCTCGAAGGTCTCGTCATCGACGATCGCCTCGACAGCAGTCGCGATCCACTCACTCTCGGGCCGCGGTTGCTTGCCGCGCTTGCCCCAGTAGTAGGTGCCGACAACTCCCGGATCGCTGATGACGTGAAGCACGAGGTCACGGGTCCAAAGGTGCTTGCGATAGAGCAAGCCGCGTTGGTTCAGGCCCCGGGCGGTAGCCTTGGCGCCGCTACCCGCCAGGTATTGGCGAAAGACCTCGCGCACGAGCTCAGCTTCCTCCCGGTTCACGGCCAGCTTGTTCTTTTGCCCCGCGGGGGTCGCGACCTTTTCAACACGAAAGCCAAACGGAGGCATCGAGCCGTTGAAGTAACCTTGGCGTGCATTCTCGACCATGCCAGCGCGTGTACGCACGCCGTTGGTTTCGCTCTCGAGTTGATCGATGAGCTCGAAGACACCCTCGGCGAAGCGACCGTTCGGGTCGTCGGTCACTGCCTGCTGAATCGCGACGACGCGAATACCGCGCTTCTTTAGCGCCTCTTTATGAATGCGAGCTTTGGTCGCGTTGCGCATGAAGCGCGAGCCATGCGTCACGATGATGGTGCCGACCTCGGAGCTCGGCTGGAAGATCTCCTGCAGCATGCGGCGGAACTCGGGCCGGTTGTCGTCGGTCCCGGTGATACCGCGCTCGACGAATTCACCGGCGAGTACCAAGCCATGATCCTGCGCGTAGCGCCGGATAGCTTTCATCTGCGCTGGTAGCGACAGATCTTTTTCCGCTTGGTCGGGTGTGCTGACTCTCGCGTACCCGACGGCCTTCGCCGCCCTCGCCGCGCCCTGACTACTCGTCTTCTTCATGGTCGTTCTCGATGGACTCGTGATTCTCGATGAAGCCTTCCAACACATCCGCAGCGAGGCTCAGCAGGAAGTCGCGCTCCCAAAGGAACATTCCGACCGGCTCGCCTAGATTACTCGCGATTCGTCGCCGCGCCAGGGGCTGGCGGGTTCCCTCGGCGGCTGGCCGCGGAAGAGCCGAAGCTCGGGGCAGATCAGGATTGATTTCCTCCGGTGTGGCTAGCTCATTCTGATCTGCGGGCGCACCACTCGCGCACGCTGCCGTTGGCGCGTGCGTGGGCACGGCCGAAAGCGTCTTGGACATTGGCCCTGCCTTCCAGCTTCCACATGACAGATCTGGAATTGAAATCTCAAGAATGTCCGAAAGAAAGTTTAATTCGAGCCTATTTTGGCTGCGAAGGGTTACCCACGATCGTCGTGGTGCCATCGAGTTCTGGACGACACCTAAGCTTTCGCAACGCGTGCTCTTCGAGCTGACGCACGCGCTCTTCGCTAACACCGAGCACCGCCGCGACTTCTTCGAGCGTGTGCTCGCCTTCGTTCGCTACCGCGAGCGAGCAGTCACGCGTCGGCGTGTGCTGGTGATCATAGCGGTCGCGATGCTCCAGGTGATAGCGGCACTGGGTCTGACGGCAACCGAGTTGGCTGATCGGGTTGACGCACGCTTCGACGCTCGGGAACCAGGTTGCCTTGGCAGGCAACGCTCGCATTTCCTCAGACGGGCTCGCATAGCCCTGCCCTGGTCGCATCCCAGCCCTGACCCTCTGGTCCATTGTTGCGCCCCATCCCGAGCGGTCGCAGGCGTCCAACGCGAGTACGCACGCAGCCCGCTCTCGGTTTCACATCGCCACCGCCCACGGTCGCCGTAACCCGCGGGAGTATGGCACGCAGTCGAACGCGGGCAACCGCGAGGTTGTTCCTCACGAGCGACGTAGAAGCAGAGCTTCCGATTTATTCTCACGACCGGCCCGCTCTCTTACGAGCGCGCGTTCATTGTCGTTCGCGGTATGTGCGTCAGTCGCATCTGCTGCAAGCGGTTCCCCCCGCACGGGCGAGCTCGCGTTGCGGCACCGGTTGCAGGAGCCTTCAAACTGATTCGAGGCGCGAGTTGCCAGCGTCAGCTGTCATCGTTCACCGGGATGACGCGGCGGCCGACGCAACCTGTGTTTCGGAATTGAGTCGAGGAAGCGAGGGCCGCCTTGAACGTAGAGTCCGTAGATGGCGCGCAAAATACCCCCCTTTCTGATGCACAAGGTCAAAGACCTCCACGACCGCGGCCTGGCTCAAACTGAGATCGCCACCAGGATCGGGACGGAGCAGCCCTACGTCTCGAAGCTCCTAATCATTGCGACGAAACTTGACCGGAGCATCGTCAACAATTGGGAAAAGTCCTGGGAGAGCCCGAGTCGCGTACCACTGAACGCTGTGCGTAACCTCCACAAGCTTCCCCATGATGAACAGCGCGAGCAGTACGGATCCTGTCGACCAAGGCGGCAGCCACGAAGGCCAATCACCGAAGCAAGTTGAGTCAGGGTCGAAATCGCCGTACGTGACAAGCTAATCACGACCACGCGCAGACTGGCTCAGGTTGGCACCCTGAGCCAGAAGAGCAGCTGCCCAACCGAGGGCGAGTGGGCATGCGCTGGCACGAGACCTTCGAGACCTCGAAGGCGTGCGACCAGCTACGAGGAAAGTAGTTGAGAAATGACTACGGCTCCCCAACGGCGACGCTCAGGCGGAGGCACCTGAGTGGATTGTTTCGCCTAGACTATCGTGTCCTTTGCGTGACTCCGGTGTGTGACTTTCTCCAGGGCAGCCATTGCGCGGTTGACGCCAGGCAGCGCTGGCGTTGAACATCCCGCTATGGGCAGGAAAATATTGGCGGCGGCATGCGGGGCCCTGCTCCATCTCAGCTGTGATGCGGACGGCCCCTCGGATTCCTCTGTGCGCGAGATCGTCGGCACGAGTCGTGAGGCGCTCACGATTGGCCAAACGACCATCAACGCGGTCGCGGGGCAGGTGTTGACTGAGACGAGTGCGACAGCGTTTCGGACCGCAGGCGGTGCATGGCAGAGAGTAAACGCTTCGAATTCTGGCGCTGGCCGCTTCGACTACTCTTGCACGGCAGACAACTACGCCTCCTGGTGCAGTCACACGCTATTCATGGGGGCGGGCAACACCGCCGCCTTAGGGGACGTTGGACTCGTTTCAAACGGTGGAGCGACACCACGTACCTATGGCGTGACCATGACCTCGGCTCGCGATGGCTATTGGTTTTTTCGCACTACAAATCCTTGCCCAGTGTCGGGAGGGTCTTGTCAAAACTCAAGTTGGGAAACCTCACGACACACGGTGGCCAGTCCGACCTTGGTCGACCTACCCCAGATCCTCGCCTCACCCACCACCGGCGATATTTGGATCGTATCTCGGGGCAACACAGGGATGCTGCTGGCAAAGCACAGCTACGGCCAGGCTTGGAACACGAACCTCACCCTCTACTCGAACCCGTGCGCAGGTCTCGTCGGAAAGTCAACCGATCGCTTTCGCGCCGCCTTCGACTCGAATGGACAGATGCACATTGTCTTCGTGAACTACACGGATGGCATTGTTCAATATGAGCAGTTCGCGCCTTCAGGAGGCGGCGCCTTTTTGTGCGGTCTAGAAACGGTGGGCCCTGTCAACTTGCCGCCCGATGCTTGCGGTTGCGGTGGTGTTCCTACGATCCCCGACCTGACGAATACGTGTGTGCGCTCCCTGACGATTCCCAACATTACGGTCGACATGACTGCGAACAGCATGGTTGTTTCATACGAAACAAACGCTGGCGGTGCGTGCTCGGGTCACACAGAAACGCGCGTCTATCGAAAAGCCACGATCGGCTCCCCTTGGAGCTATCGCATGCATACCGGGTGCCACACGTCTGTGATGCCAGCCGTTGCTTCCATCAACGACGGGACCAGCAATGTCCACATGATGACGCTGTACAATCCTTCGGGTACGGGGAATCTTCGCCCCGTCAACTGGACCAGCGTGGACGGTGGCGCCACCTGGAACAACGGGACGTACATCGGGAATTCCATCACTTTTGCCGGCGTAAACTGCTATGCGGGCGACTACGTGTCGATCGTTCAGGATCCGCCCAACGCTAGCTATTTCTTCACGTGGGGTCAGAATACCCCGAACTGGACTATCCAAGGCGCCGTCCGCGGCAAGTAAGGGGACCTAGCTCATGAACAAGTTCGCCATTTGCTTGATGCTCGCATGTGCCGCGTGTTCGTCGGCTAGAGCCGACTCAGCGAGCGCACCCGTGACGAAGGTTGTCACTCCGGCAGCGCAGGACGGCAAGAAATCAATAGGGGCAGCATGCACCGACAAGGACGGGTGGCAGCCACCAACCGATCCGGCGGCAACCGCCCGCGAGCCAGATGATGCAGCACTGGCGGTGGCCGTGCCTGAAGGCACCATCGACACCCCGGATCTCGCGCCCGGCGTCCTCTACTGCTTGCAACCGGGCGGCGTTTTCCCCTACGGCTATCTCACCAGCAACTGCAAGGTGCACTCGGATTGCCCCGAAGGTACCCGCTGTGACGACATGCATTGCCGCCTCCCGTGCGAGGTGGACAAAGAGTGCGCTACACCGCAGGTCTGCGGCGTACCCGCGGGCAACCTTCAGGTCCGCTTCTGCTCGTGCCCGGAATGCGTCCTTCGGGCGGGCGAGCGCTAGATCGAAACCGACACAGAATGAAACAGCTAGCCAGAACTGTTTCCGTTCTCGTCGCCGCCGCACTTGCCGCGCCAGGATGTGGCGGAACAAGCAGTGGAAAGCAGCGCACAACGGACGGCGGCGCCGCCGGGCTTGGAGGGGACAGCGCGTCCGAGGGGGGCTCTGAACAAGGTGGCGGAGGTCACGCCCCACAAGCGGCCGGCGCATCCACTGGGTCCGTCGTCAACCGCTGCGGGTGCGGAAAAGGCGCGATGCCGCCGCCCGAATGTGAGGGCCAGCCGACTGTTGGTGCTGCCTGTGACGAGGCGGCCTTCACCATCTGCCGTGTCGGGTTCCTGGACTGCTATCTCTGCTTGGTATCGACCGTCCCTGGTTGCAGCTCATCCGAGTAGCGGTAACCAGGGACGGCCGGCCATGACGCTGGCCTCGCGTATTTGTCGGGTGCGTGTAGGCTCCACGACGGATCTGTCAGACCCCGTGGGCGAGGTGTGCCACGTTCCCCACGCCGACTTTAGGAACACCAACCCAGGCTTTTGGAACGGCCGTCGATTTTGAGACAAAGGCGCTGCCCAAAGGGCACGCCCTAGCCCGCTTTCGCGCTGTTCCAGACCGCGACGTGCCTACGGTTCGATGAACCCACCTCGGGCTGCCTGCTGCACCACCTTTTCGGGCAGCTCGACTTCTTGCCAACGGCGCGCGGCGCCGGGGTCATAGATGCAGAGGGGGTGATGGGCGGGTGTCTCGCGAGAACCCCAAGGCCCGCCGCTTTCTGGGTCGAACCACTTCCGGCATTGGCAGTCGCGCGACGACGGGTTGTTGGCGCATTGATGTCGGGAAACCTTCTGGAAGGGAGGCGTCGCAAATTTAATCTGTCCCAGAGGGTTGACCCAAGCCACGACGAAGAGGCGGTCGGTACACACTGCGACGCCAGTCCTTGGGTACGAGTGAGCGAGCCAGGCCGCGAGCTTGTGCCGCACCTCGCGGTTGGTGGCCCAGGCCCGCGTGAGAGGGGTCGGCAGGCGATGAATGGGGATCACTTCAATAACCCCTTTGTTTCGCCACCGAGGTACTGGAGCACCGACGCGAGGAACGGCGCGAAGACCGGATCGAGCCGAAGCCCGCTCGCACCCTCTTTGAGTCTTCGGTAGCGCGCCCAGACCGTTTCCTTTTCCGAACGCGGTCGCGTGGGACGCCCAGCCTTGCGCGGCGGAGCCCCGAGCATTCTTTCGAACAGTCGCAGCTGGTTCTCCTCGTCGGGCTCGCCCTCCTCGTCCAGTAGTGACGCGAGGCGCAAGAGGCGCTGTGCCGGGAATGTGCTCGGCGGCAGCGTCGACAGGCGCACCACCACGGCTGGCGCCAGGTTTCGCGCCAGCGTGATAGCAGTCGAGACGTGCCCCGGCGTCTTGCCGATGCGCGTGGCGATTTCGGTTTGCATGAGCCCCGACTCGCTGAGGTTCGAATACTTGCGCCCCAGCTCCCAGAGCGCGACTTCTTCGTGCTGCACGTTTTCGACGAGCGCCTCATATTCGCCGTCGGTCCGGACAACGAAGCAGGGCACGTCTTCAATTGTCGCGCCTTGCTCCTTCAGGAGATGCAGTGCGCGGTAGCGGCGTTCTCCGGCCTTGATTTCGTGAAGGCCGTTCGAGTCGGCTTGGCGTACCACGAGGTTCTTGAGCAGGCCGTAGCGCGCGATGGATTCGGCCAGCTCTGGGATGCGCTGGAACGTGCGCCGCGCTTGATGCGGGTCAGGGCGCAGGCGCCTGAGCGGAATCATGACGATGTCGGACATGGCAACCCTCACGCCCCCTTCACGTAGTAGAGCTTCCCGTCGCTGAGCTCCAGGACGCCGACGCCGTCTTCGGTGGCCTTCTGTTTACTGGCGAGCGCTTCTTCGTCAGTCGCATCGCGAATGACCGTGCCGGTCTCGAGCTCGACGAGCTGAGGCGCTTGCTGTCCTTCAGTGGCCTCCCAAGCCTTGCGGAACGTGCAGAGGGGGTGGTGTTTCCCCTCGACCGCCCCGGCCCATTCTCGGCAGACGCAATCGCCGGGCGCTTGGAGCGACTGGCTAGGCGCTGGCTTAAGCGTCGGACCGGGTGGCGCCGCTGCCGGCTCGGCTGGTTGCCCCGGAGACGCAACCGCAACTGCCGTGGGGGCAGCTCCGTCGCTCGGTGCAGTAGCGGCCGCACCAGAAGCAGCGCCGACCACCGCGCGCTCGCGCGGCACGTCAGGGCTGCGTAGCTGCTGGGACTCCCAGTGCTGCTTGTGCACGCAGATGGGATGGTGCTGGTCCTGTTTGCCCTGAGGCTTCTGCCACTCGCGGCAGAGGCATTCCCTGGGCGAGACGGCGTGGTGCGTGCCGCGTGCGACTGACCTTTCGATGGGAATGCGCCCCGACTTCTCCGGCGCCCGAACGGTGCCGAGAATGCGGCCGCTCGGAGCCCGCAGCTGGGCGATGCCGTGCTCCGCAAAGACCTGGCGCTCGAGCGCGCCCCTGGTGCCGCGGTCACGCCACGAACGAAATTCACTTGAGCTGAGACGATAGAGCTTCATGGACAAACCTTCGCTGCGCGGGCGATGTGAAATGCCAGACGACGTGTCAGCAGGCGCCCCGCGCCTTCACTGCGACACTCAACGTTGGTGCCACAAACAATGCATTCGTCTCAAGAAAATCTTTGAGCCAAATTCCGCAGCGGCGCCGGCTGTGACTAGCAATTTACCGAAGCAATTGTTGGGGTAGTGCGGGCTCTTGGTCCATGGTCGCGGACGAAAGGCAGGCAGTCATGGCGATGATGTCCGATTCCGAAGTACGGAATCTTGCGAACACGCTCGAGACCTATGAGGCGCGCGAAAAGAAGCGCGAGATCGAGAAGCGCGAGGATCGCAAGGAGAACCACCGCAAGTGGCTGGAGCTGCTCTACACGGGCGCGGGCGTTGCGGGCGCGGCCGGCATTGGCTTCATGCACGGGCGGTTTGAGGACGACGACGGGAACTTCTTCATCCCGCGTACCACGCTGCCCGCCGACATCACGCTCGGCACGCTCGGCGTGCTGGCGGGATTCGGGCTCGGCTACATGGGCACCAAGAAGGAAGGCGTCGGCAAGAAGGACGAAGGCTCGGAAGCGGGCAGAGTCGTCTTTCAGCTGTCTCGAGGCATCTTGGATGGCGCGACAGCCATGTACTTCCGCAAGCACGCCCGTTCCGGCAAGATCGCCAATAAGTTCTGGGCAGGCATGCCTGAGCTGATCGGCGCTCCGACGCACAATCACCCGTCGATTGGTGCCGCGCCTCCCGTCAACGTCGCGATGACCGACGCGCAACTCGCGGCCGCGCTTCGACAAAACCTCTAGCGACTAGACGGCGTGCGCGCCCGGCGTTGGCCGGGGCCCACGACGTACCGAGGGCTCCGCAGTCACCCGACGAGGTGAGCGGCGGAGCCTTGCCCAAAGCAGACGAATTTCAACCGCATACCAGGAGCAGCAGCATGGCCAGTTGGGACGCAATCATGGGTGACGACGACGACTTCGGCGAAATTGGCGCCGAGCTTGACCTCGTCGGCAGCATGGGCACATCGGAAATCATCGGCGGTGACGGCGATGACGACGACGAGGAATTCGGCGCAGACGAGGATTTGCTCAACGCGCTTTCGATCGGTGCTGCCCGTCGCGGCAAGCATAAGAAGGCGAGCGCCTTTCGGCGCGCGGCCCAGAAGATTGCCGCGTACCGCAAAGTCGATCCTGGTGCGGTTGCGGTGCGGCAGCGTGACCTGAGCAAGCGCCGCCGCTTTCCGCTCGGATTTCAGCCGACGACGGTGTCGGCGGGCGCGACCTCGAACATCCCGGCGGCTCCGCAGGACTTGTTCAGGCCGGAGCGTTTGGTCATTCCGTCGGACATTGCCTTCGACTTCGGTGTCCAGGACGTGAAGGTCGGCAATACGTCACAGCTCGTCAGCGGCGGCGAGGTACCGGCCGCGCTCTTCACCGAAGTGTCGATCGATACGCACGTGCACTTCAAGACCGCTGAGATTGGTAACCAAATCAGCGTCTCGGTGCGAAACAAGACGTCCGGAGACATCGAGTTTTCGGCCGGCATCATCGGCACCGTCGTTCAGGCGTAGCGGAGCCCGACGGGCGGAAAGCTTGGGGCAATGCCGTGCGAGTCGTGGTCGATTTGGGAGACTTCCCGCTCACGAAGCGGAGCCGATTTCTCGGCCTGTTCATCAAGCCGGTGCTCGAGGCGCTGGTCGAGATCAATCGGCTCTACCTTCGCACCCACCACGTCCCGGAGCTCTACCGCGCGGGTGTCAGGTACCGGCCCGAGCCGGACGACGGCACGCCGGAAGAATTTGCGGCCATCCCCAGGATTCTCTCGCGCGGTTGGGGTGACTGCGACGACCTAGCGCCGTGGCGAGTCGCCGAGCTGCAAGAAGCCGGCGAGGCCGCAAAGATCCGCATCACGTGGCGACGGCCACGCGGGCGACGCCTCTATCACGTGCTCGTGCGGCGCGGCGACGGCCGCATCGAAGACCCGTCACGCCTGCTCGGGATGTGACGTTGTCAGCGCACACGGTCTCGAAAGAACGGAATCAAAGGTGAAGTCATGATCGGAAAACTACTCCTGCCCGTGGCGATTGGCGGTGGCCTGCTGCTGCTCCTATCGTCAAGCGCCAAGGCCGAGTCGGCACCTCGAAATCCCTTCGATGTGTTGCCCTCCAACCTGCGAATCATGGCCGC
>JBBSAB010000189.1:0-9654 GCA_038252755.1 Polyangiales bacterium
CATCGAAGGCCGTCGTGTGTAGCCAGCCGGACGGCCTCCTTAGAAGGTCCGCGACACTCTCGAGCGCGGCTCGGAACTCGTCGGCGGTCTGAAAGCGATCAAGAGGCTGCTTGGCCAGCGCCTTGAGCACAATGCGGTCGAGCACCGGCGGGACTGGCTCATTTGCCAAGACCGACGGGGCCGCAGGATCTTCGGTAGCGTGCGCGGTGAGCAGCATCTGCTCGCCATCGAAGTGATCGAAGGGTCCGCGACCGACGAGCATGATATAAAGAGCGAGGCCCGCGGCGTATAGATCGCCCCGGGGGTCGACGGGCTGGCCCATGGCGCCCTCCGGCGAAACGAAGCGGGGCGTGCCGACGACGACGCCCGTGCGCGTCCGGAAGTCATGCGGCAGGGGCTCGACGGCGTGGGACCCCGGCATGACCCGGACGACACCGAAGTCGAGCAACTTGAGGCAGCCTGCGCCATCGCTGCCAGGGCACACGAACAAGTTGTCAGGCTTGATGTCGCGGTGAACGAGCCCTTTCTCGTGAACCGCGGTGAGCGCCGAAAGTAGGTGGCATGCGAACGACACAGCTTCGAGCACCGGTAGAGGTCCGCGTGCCGCAAGCTCTTCCGCGAGCGTCCGGCCTTCGAGATACTCCATGACAAGGAAAGGTCGGCCCGTTCTCGTCTGTTCGAAGGCGAGGATTTTGACGACGTACTCGTGGTCAAGCTGCGCCGCCGATTGAGCCTCGATGCGGAGCCGCTCCATCAGAGCGGGATCGGCCGCCAGCTTCGCGTGAATCAGCTTGGCGACGACCCTGCGACCGGTGGTCCGATGCTCCACCAGGAACACCTCGCCCATGCCCCCGGCCCGCAGGCGCCGGATGGTGCGATAGGCCGTGCCCTCAAAAAGGTCTAGCCCGAGCGCTAAGCCAGCAGAGGTACCTTGAGGAAGCGCCATTCACAGACCTAGTCGGACAATCGGTAAAGCCCGCTGCTTGAAATCGTCGCGCCTGACCAAGATTCGTCAGGCTCACGGGCCCAGACCTAGCCCCGGGCCCTAGCATGGGAAATCCAGCACCTACATGCCCCGACTCTGGTGACGACGCAACCGCTGCGCCACCCTGTCGATTTTCCGCATGGACTGTCAGGGAGCGCCCGATAAGGGAAGGTAGACATGAAGCGGTCCACCTCTCCGCCGTCCGGCTCCGCCGCCCCCTCAACCGAGGCACTCTCGGCCCTACTCGGTCATACGCCGTACCGGGTCGTCGGCTTCCTCGGGGCTGGGGGGATGGGCGCGGTCTGGTCGATCGAGCACGGCTTCCTGAAAAAACGGTTCGCTCTCAAGGTGCTGCACCCGCACCTTGCCGCCTTTGCTGACCGCATGCGTGTCGAGGCGGAAACGATGGGGCGACTCAATCATCCTAACGTCGTGCGCGTGGTGGACTTCTGGATCCTCACCGACGGGCGCCCCTGCATCGTCATGGATCTGCTTCACGGCCGGACGCTCTGGGACGAGCTCGTGGAGCGCAAGCGGCTGCCCGTGAGCGAAGCGGTCGGCCTGGCGAGCCAGGTTTTGTCGGCGCTAGTGGCGACGCACGCCTTGGGTGTCGTGCACCGTGACTTGAAGCCCGAGAATGTCTTTTTGCACGAAGCGCGGGGCTACGGGCGCGTCGCCAAGGTCCTCGACTTCGGTATCGCTCGCGTGCTGCCGAGCGCGCACGCGGGAGCGCCAACCCCCGCCGATCATCGGACCATCACTGGAACCATGGTCGGGTCACCTCGTTTCATGAGCCCGGAGGCGTGGGGCGGCGCCAAGCTCGACGCGCGCTCGGATGTGTACTCGGTCGGGGTGTTGCTTTACGTCATGCTCGCCGGCTGCGGCCCGCTCGACGCTGGGCACGCAACGCCTCCGCCGCTGTCCGCATTTCCGGATCATGGGATTTCAGCCGAGCTCGATGCGGCCGTGGTCCGCTCCATCCAGGAGGATCCAGACGCGCGGTACCAAACTGCCGCTGAGTTTCAGGTGGCGATACTTCCGTGGTTGCGTGCCTCGAGCACCGCACCCACAGCAAAACGATAGAACGCCGTGCTACTCTCGGATTGGGTACCTGGATGAACACCACCAAAAACGCAATAGGCGACGGCGCGGTGCTGAATCTGCTCTGTACGCCAGAAGGCGAAACGTGGCGACTGTATGCGCGCCCCACCTGGATGCCTGTGTACCTGCGACGCTGCTTCGATCAGCACTACGAGGCGCACTCGGTGATGCTCGATTTCGAAGACCTGGATCGCTACATGAAGAAACGCGGCGTCCAGTTTGAAAAGCGTGTGAATAAATTCGGCGACGTCGAGCTGACAGCACGTGCCGAAGCGGCGTTGGAGCTAGCCGTGTGGCTATCCAAAGCGTTCGCGAGCGGCTTCCGACAAGAAGGCGACGGTGCGCTCGTATTCGGGAAGACGCCCGGCGCCACGCGCTAGACGAGGTTTCGCGTTGTGGTCGCGAAGAGTCCTACGTCTCCGCACAAGAAACGCGCTTTGCGCGCTTACCCTGGTCCACGAATTGGCCGGACCTTCGCAAGATGCCTCACAATGACCCGACCTGAATCCACGAGCGGCCCAGCTGGAAACGTGAGGGCCACGCGCATCACCATGCCTCCGGTGACGCGAAGATCGGCGCGTGTGACAACATTGCCATCGATGAGGTCGGGTTCGATCGCGGATGACGGGTGGCAGGTGCCCCAAAATGCGAACAGCGCGGCTTCGAGCATCGTGCGTTCCGCGCTGGACAAGGCACGCAACGTCGAATCCCCGTTCACGTGAACGTACCATGGCACTTGAGCATCGCTCACGAGCGACGAGACGTCTTCCCGAAAGGGTTCAGGGACTGCATCGGTGCGGGTGAAGCGGACGGCCAAGTGCGGCAGCTCCAGCGGCGGCGGCCCGGCCCGATCGCGCGACGCTACATGAACGTAATGGCGCGCCATGCGCTCAGAACGAAAAAAGAGTAGCGATGGTCCGAACGGCGCAGACCACATGACGAGCGCGTGATTGACGACGCCGAGCATCGGGATGTTCACGAGTACGACCGTCTCCGGCGCGAGAAACGACCAAGGCTCGAGGCCTCCGACAAGGGATGCGACCTCCTGAAGTGGGGGCGCCTGGAGCAAGCGGTCGGAATGCGTCGCGTCGCCAAAAGTGCGCGTCCTGACCGTACGAGAGAGCTCCTCCAGCTCAGGTGTCGGAGCAAGCACAATGTTGATGGTGCGGCCGAGTACACCACGAAAAAGAGCGAGTCCTTCCTCCGTGGCGACGCGTATTTGCGATGGCCCTTGCGGCAGACCGCACCAGGGAGCCTCTGCGGTATCGGAGAAATGGTCGAATATTCCGCGGGTGCTGCGGATTGGAATCATGCGAGCGCCGAGCACTTCGCCGTCCGTACGTGTCCAGGCCATCAGTATCGCGGTAGCGCTGCTCACGTCGTCCTCCGCGTCTGTGCAGAGCACCCCTCCGACCCACTCGCAGCCTTGCGCATGCACCCCCTCGGGATGGAAATAGATCCGACGCCCCGCCATCGGTCCCGGAAGGTTCGAAGCAGGCGTTCGACGTGCAAGCTTGCGACGAAAGCTCATGAACACAACGACCCGGTCAGGAGGGCGCTGTCTTGTAGCCCACCAGTGCACCAACAGCAAGTTGCAGCGCATCTGGTGCCGCGGGCTAGACGAGCTTCCGCATCCGCTTGATGAGGCGGTCCATGCCGCGCGTGTGAAGCCGGCTGGCCCACGACCTATCGAGATCCATTTCGTGCGCCACCGCTTCGATGGTCATGCCCTCGAAGTAGACGAGTCGAATGACCCTCGCTTCGCGCATCTCTTCGAACCCGGCGAGCACCTCTTCGACGCGGGCCAATAGCTCGGCGCGCGACAGCTGCTCTTCCGGCGTGTCGTGGTCGACGTCCGCCCCTCGATGGGACTTACCTTCGAATTGGGCAACCTCGCTCAGCGCACAGCCCGTCGCCATCAAGGTCAGTTGCTCAGCAAATGCGGCTTCGGCTTCACCCGGCGTCATCGAGGGACGGCCGAACGTGACCTCGAGCCCGCCTTCGTCGAGCTGATTCGCGGCTTCGAGCGCCGCGAGCCGCTCGTGCGCCCGTCGCGGCAAGGCCGACATAGACCGCACGCCATCGATCATGGCACCACGGATACGCACGTTGGCATACGCTCGAAATGGAATGCCACGCGCTGCGTCGAAGCGCCGCGCCGCATCGAGCAGCCCTTCACGGCCCGCGCTCAGCAAGTCATCGAACTCGACCGCGCGCCCCATTGACTTGGTCAGCTGCCGCGCGACCAGATCGACCAGATCGAGCTCCTGATTGAAGCGCGCCATGGCATCCGTCGATTCTGGCTGTCCGACGTTCGACATCGTCGAGTGCTCCCCTCCGCTCGTCTCCAGGTCCATCACGGGAGATCGGTGGCTGGGCGAAGTGTGACGCCCGCGCGCCGGAGCAGTTCGGCCAGCCCGGGGCTTGTCGTCATCTGTTCACGGAGCACGCTCTTGATGGCCTCGAGCCGGTTGGTCGAGACTTGACCCCGCAAATGCGCGACTGCGCGCTCGGCCTGTGCATCGAGGTACTGATCCAGACTGAGGCTGCCCCGCTGGTGCTCGCGAAGCTCTTCGCTGATCTCCGGCCCGCCCCTAGCTGCGGCGGCGCTGGTGCTTTCGGCTGCCATCCCAGGAAGTCTACCTCAGGACGCGCGGGCGTGTCGTCCCCGTCACGCCGACGAGGGCTCCCCCGGCGCACAGCCGCCTGGGCGCGGAAATCCACGGCCCGAGTGGCGAATCTACGCAGCAAGGGGCCGCCATTGGCCGACGAGGAGGTATGCCAATCATCGAAGAACGGAGCATGAAAGAGGTCGTCGCGGGGCTTCGGGGAAAGGACTCGGCGGTGCTGGCGGAGCTCTCCGAGCTCTACGCGGCCGCCAGCGAAATCCTATCGAACGCCCAGCGCCTGGCAGCCGCCCTCCGCGAAATCGCCGGCGAAGCAGGCGCGATCACGATCACGGGCCGACCTGCTGCCGAGTCGGTGGCGCGAATAAACAACTTAGCTGACTACGCGCGCACCGTGAGCGGTAGCGCGGACTCCCATGCCGCCGCCCTCCGCGAGCTGCAGCGAGGCATTGAGGGCTGGGACGTCCAGTTTACTGTTCCGTGAACGGCGCGCGGCGAGAGAGCCAGCGGCTGGTCTGGGAGCTGCGAAGCGCAGCGCTCCAAGCGCAAGAGCTGCTACTGGCGACCCGAGCCATCGAGGCTTGCGTCTCGGCGCTCAACCGCGACACGCCAGCGACTACCGTCATCGAAACCTCCCTGCTCGTCAGGGCTGCGGCGCTCCAAATCGCGGCGCTCCTACATGACCTCGTCGCGCAGAGCGAGCGCCTCGCGCTGCTTGCTGCCGGTGCGCTCGAAGGCCAGATTCTGCCTGGTCAAGACGAAGGCAGGTTCGACGAGTAGGGTGTGTCAATGCCGCGTGACGTGTCGCGGAGGGGCTAGCCGGCTAAGCTTCAAGGGCAGCCATCGTCGGGTTTTGGGGGTCGACCGTTCTCCATTTCGTTCGGGCATTTGTCGACGCCGTCGCGGACACCGTCGCCGTCGCGGTCGCTGCAGCCGTCTTCAGGGAACGGGCCTTTGCCATCCTCAAATTGGCTGATCGCACAGGCGTCAACGGAGTCGGGGATGGCATCATCGTCGGTGTCATCGCAGGGGCCCTGACACGCCAGGTGGTGGATGGTTCGCGTTGTGCACTTGCTTTCGCATTGGAAGTTGAAGCCTTTTTCGGCCATGCAACAGAGCTGCGCCGCGGGACAATCTTCCGCGCCGTCGCAGGCGCTGAGAGGGGCCCGGTGACACTCACTCGAGCTGGAGACACACCCCTCTAGCTCGCAGCACTGCTGCGGGGCTCGGCAGATGATCACCGTGGACTTACCTTGGCATCGCACGAAGCCTGGCCGCTCATCGCCAAGCGTTGTTGGGTCGTCGACTATCGGCGTACCTCCGGTTCCTATTGGGCCACCGCCGGTTCCACCCACCGATGCCGCCCCAGCACGGGCGCCCGCACCGCCAACGGCCGGAGCGCCTCCCACTGCACTTCCGGCGAAACCCGGCTTCCCGCCGAGTCCAGCAACATCGCCCGCCGTCGCGCCAGTCGAGAAAGCGCCGGCCTGGACGCCGACGACCGGCGTTCCGCCCGAGCTGAGGTTGGGGGGGCCGGGGTCGTCCGACGATGACCACAGGCCCAGCCCGCTCCGCGAGCCACAGCTAGTGACGACAAGGAACACAACCCCGAGCGCAGCGCGGCGGCAAACGGCCATTTCCAAATTCAACCTTCTTAGACGAGCCTCTGCTGACGCCTAGTCTTCAGCATACCCAGGCCGAGCATACCAGCACCGAGCAGGACGATCATCATCGTCGGCGCGGCAGGTGCTGCGGCCCCTGTCGTTGGGGGGCGAGGGCAACCATCGTAGGGCTTGGGTGGGTACCAGTCCTCTAGGGTCGTCGGGCAAAGGTCCAGCCCGTCACGAATGCCATCCGCGTCGAAGTCGCTGCAACCGTCAGCTGGGAAGGGCCCCTTGCCATCCTCGACTTGCGAAATGGCACACTGATCCAAGCTGTCGGGGATCTGGTCATCGTCGAGGTCTGAGCACATCCCGAAAGGGCAGAAGTCTCGGAAGTCCGGTACGCCGTCTCCATCGGTATCCGTGGTCGATGCCGTGTTCGACGTCGGAGCGATGCGCACGTTGTCAGGCATCACGGTCAGGCTCCCGTGCGTTTGGTTTGCCAATGTTTGGAAGAAGGTTTGATCGGTGGTGGTGACGGCGAGCGCCGCTGCTTTGCGCGCAGGAAAGAACTGCGCTGCAAACGGTTCGACTGGCTGTGTAGCGGCGCGTGCAGCCAGCCCTTGCGCGCCTTCCGTGAAGAGGAAGCCATGGCCCTCAACACCACGCGCCAGCAGGGTGGCGGTCACGCGGTCGCCCCAGCCGCCCGAGCCTTGGACACCGGGGTCGACCGGATCGACGTTGGCATCACGGCAACCAGGGAGCTGACTGACATTCTCCCCGCCGTCGGTTAGGAACATGGCCTGCCGAAGGTTTCCCGGGGCGGGCAAACCGGCAGGAAAGTCGCCCGCCGTGATGCACATGGCTTGAGCCAAGGGGGTCAAGTCTTGCACGTTGCACTCGGCCGGAGCCTTTTTGACTTTGTCCCAGTACGGCGAGGCCTTCCAGGCCTTGAACGCGTCCCCCACCGGAAGGAACCCATCTGAACTCGGGAAATCGGGGGTCTGGGTAACCTGATCGAACACCCCGGTGACCGACACGTTGGTGATGACGACGGACTTGAAGACGCGGATGCTGACCTTGCGGTCGCTCAAATTCGGACAGGTCGTGTCGTAGACGTCAGGGGGAATATTGGCCGGCGGATCCGGGGCTACCACGATGCCGCTGTCGTTGATCTTCTTGATGTCGTAGGCGTCACCCTGCAGCTGGGCTTGCAGCAATTGCTGAACCACCAAACCTGCTGCGTAGCAACGGGTTGGGGTGGTGCCGTCATTCAACAACACGCCGTCCGTGCGCGGCGTCGTCATCGAGCCGGATCGGTCTACGAGGATTTCCATGCGGCAGGTGCCGGCCACGGCCCGCGCCGGCATCGCAACCACTACTACTACACCGAGCGCCCCAGCGATCACGCGCCTCGCAGGGGCGCGGAGCCGCGCCCGAAAACGGCAAGCGGCAGCCACGAAAATACCTATCAGATGGCGAACTAAACGGTTCATCGCTTTCTCCCAGCCTTAAAAACACCGATGGTTAGGCCCACGACCAGACGAGGTTACCGGCCGATGCCATTCCCCAGGGTCGTCGTCCCGTCACGCGCTTTCGCGGCCGTGATTGGTGCGACCCTTTTCGCACGGTTCGACGCGACTCTTACATTGTTTTTCCGACGCGCAACCGTCACCGTTTGTTGAGGGGAGGCGTCGTTACAGGGCTGCCTTGTGACGCGTCGAAGAAGTAACCGAGCGCGCGATGGCTGTGAAGGCGCCACGCCTCGTGCCGAAGCTTTCCGCGGATCGCGTGGATGCGTTCGGTCACCGGCGTCATTCCCACGCGTCGTTCGCCTGCCATGGCCTCCAAGAGGCGGCTGCTGCTCGACCATTGATCTTGCGACCTGAGCAACTCTGTCATCAACCTGAACTCTCCGCGGGTCAGCGTCATCTCTACGTCGTTACATCGAACGAGCAACCGAGCCGGGTCGACAGTAATGGCGGCGGGCTCGATCGCGTGAGCACCACCGAGGGCGACTTCGACTCGAACGAGGAGATCTTCGCGTGTGACGGGCCACACTATCCAGTCGCGGGGCCCCGGTTTCGGCGGCGCCTCTGTCAGAATTGCTAGCGTTGGAGTCCAGGGCAGAAGGCTTCGAAGGTTCGTGGCTGCCTCGGGCAACGGCATTTTTCCCCATCCGTCGAGCACAACGACGAGGCTGGGTGCGGGCAACAGATTTTTGATGTGCTCGCTGACGCGAACGGCGCGGCCACTCCTGGCGAGCGCGTCGCAAACATCTCGGAGGACCTCGGGGTGGGGGTCCTTTCTGCGGACTGCGAGCATGATCGCGTCTCTCCGCAGCTGCGGCAATCGGAAGCCAGGAGGTTTGTCGCTCGACATGCGGTTGTCACAGGCGGTGAGCCCGCCGATGGCTCTCTTCACCTTCCCCTTCGGCCACGCGCCGGATTTTGGTGTCAGAAATCGTCGGTGCTTGCCCAAGAATGACCTCGGTGCACACCCATGAAGCGAAACCTCACCGCTGGCCGATTGGGGTCGCAGGCTGCAGGCGACGCGCCGGGCGTGGCGGTTGTAGTCATTTCGTCGAACGCGAGTTCGCAGGACGAGCAAACGGCTACCAGCTCACTTGACGGCGCCCTGGGTCGGCACTGTGTCGCTGGTTGTCCGGGATATGGCCAGGCCGCTCCGGGCGGCGGCTGAGCTTGCAAGGTGCCGAGCGCCCGCCCGGGCCGGTGGCGCCGTCGGCAACCTACGCCTATCAACGCGTCACCGAGAGCGCGACACTCGGCGCGTCGCCGCCTTCGCGTTGATGCCGCTGTTGGAAAAGATGAGCACGCCAAGCAGGGCAAAGACGTCGAGTTACAGGTCAAATGCAAGCGGGAGTTCTCCGTCGCGCAGTTCACGTGTCGCTGCGCAAGCCAATGGAGGCTCCGCTGCAATTGAGTCTGGTGCTGCCAGGCGACTCAATCGCGCGGGCACGCGCGCCAAAACTCATGGCAGGGAGCCGAGCAGTTTGAATAACTCTCCCGCCGACCTCTTGTATTGCCCCTTGCCTTCCACCTGGCGACTGAGCGCTCGCTCGTGCTTGAACAACTCACGCATGGCCTTGTCGGCGGCGGCCCACTGGACGCTGACAACTTCCTCTGGATGTGCCGCGGTCCATTCCAGAAATGCTTCGGTCCGACTACGGCGTGACGAATTCTTGATTTTTAGACGGAGATTGTTGAACACCGGTACCAGCCACCGCGGCAAGGCGGTTCGAACGGCTTTGTCGTCGTCGCGCTTGAGCACGTGCCTCGCCGATTGCGGGTCGCGACGTTTGGTGATGCGTTGGCGCAAG
>JBBSAB010000190.1:0-9424 GCA_038252755.1 Polyangiales bacterium
GCTGCCGTTGACCCCGCCCACAACGTCATGCGACGCTTCTCACCTCGCAAATCTCGCTAAGTGTTCGTTAACATAAGATTTTTTATGCGTCGTTCGTCAGACGGAGGGGACCGAAGGCGCTCCGTTCCGTAGCCGCTGGCGCCGCTTGATTCGAGAGCACCAAGTCCACCTGATGCGTGTGGAGCAACCCAAGTAGGTCACGCAGCGCTCCCGAGCGCACCACCAGCTCGACGTCCTGGCGGCCCAAGAGTGGGCGAAACGTCTCGAGTTGAAAGTTTCGGGAGAGGGTCGCCACGACCCCGACCCGGACCACGCGCCGCCCCGCACGCAGGCCGTGCTGCATGACGTCGGTCAGCTCCTCGCCTGCGCGAAAAATGGTTTCGGCATAGTCGAGCGCCAGGCGACCAGCTTCCGTCAGCGTCACCCCGCCGCGCCCGCGCTCGAGCAGTTTGTGACCCAGCGCGTCCTCCAACTGCTTGAGCTGGATGCTCAGCGCAGGCGGCGAGAGTTTCAGCTTGTCCGCCGCAGCGCGTAGACTGCGTTCGCTCGCAATAGCGCGAAAGTAGCGCAGGTGGTGGTAGTTCAAGAAAGCCATGTTTTAGAATATTAACTCAATTGATGAATAGTGTGTCATCGCGCTTAACCATGGGCATGACCTAAGTTCGGCGCATGCAAGTCGTTCTCGTCATTGCGGCCAGCTTGGTGCCGCTCCTGCCCTTCGGCGCAGCCTTGGCCGCGCGTGGTCGTCCAGCCACGGTCGCCAAGGTTGCGATCGCCGCCACGGCCCTCGCAGGTCTTTCCGCCCTCATCGCCAGCGTCGCGCTTGGACTTTCAGGCCCGATTAGCGCGCGATTTTCGCCGTTTGGCTCTGACGCGGTTTTCGCCTTCACCGTGGGTTTTGACCGCGTTACTGCGGTCATGTCGCTGCTGGTGTGCTTCTTGGGCAACGCCGTGCTGCGGTTTGCCCGCAACTACCTAGCAGGCGACGAGCGCCAAGCCGGGTTCTTGCGATGGCTGTGCGCCACCATCGCGGCCGTGCTGACCCTGGTTGTTGCAGGCAACCTGCTGCTCTTCTTCGTCGCTTGGGTCGCGACCAGTCTCTCGCTCCACGTGCTGCTGCTCCACTACCCAGAGCGAGCGGGCGCTGTCTTCGCAGCACGGAAAAAGTTCGTGATCAGTCGGATCGCCGATCTGGCGATGGCGGGGGCGTTGCTGTTGACCTACCAGGCCTATGGCACCTTCGAGTTCGACCGCCTGTTCGCAGCTGCCGCTGGGGGCAACACCCACGAGCTTACCCCGATCCTGCTCTTGCTCGCGTTCGCCGCCATGCTCAAGTCGGCGCAGTTTCCGTTTCATAGCTGGTTGCCGGACACCATGGAAACTCCCACCCCCGTGTCGGCGCTGATGCATGCGGGCATCATTAACGCGGGGGGATTTCTGGTAATTCGCCTGAGCCCGCTGTTCGCCTACGCCCCCCACGTGCTCGAGGCCCTCGCGGTCGTAGGCATGCTGACGGCCGCTTTCGGCGCAACGGTCATGTTGGCTCAAACCAGCGTGAAGCGAGCGCTGGCGTTCTCGACGATCGCGCAAATGGGCTTCATGTTGCTGCAGTGCGGGCTGGGCGCTTTCGGGCTGGCGCTCGCGCACATCGTCGCCCACTCGCTCTACAAGGCGTACACCTTCTTGACGGCAGGCAGCACGATCGGGGCGGTTCCGCGCGCCGCGGTCCGACTGGGTCGCGGCGCCATTTCGCTTGGGGTCTTGGCGGGCAGTCTCATCGTGTCCGCGCTCGCCACCGGCCTCTCGCTCGTGGACAGCAGCGACGACCAGCACGCCTGGGTCTTCACGGTATTGCTGGGACTTTCACTGAGCTACGGCCTGGCGCGCCTCTGGTCGGTAAGCGGCACATTGCGAAGCGCGCTTGCCGGGTTGGGTGTCGCCGTGCTGCTTGGACTCATCGGCCTCGGGCTACATGTGGTGAGCGCCTGGCTGGTGCCGGTCCAGCCCACGGCGCCGGTGGTGCTTGGCGTACAACTGGCAGCCGCAGCGCTCTTCGTCAGCCTGTTCACCTTCCAACTGCTGCTCTGGCGCACCGGCAGACTTCCGCTCGGCCGCGTGCTTTACGTGCACGCCCTCAACGGCTTCTACGTTGCCACCTACGCCAATCGACTGCTCGCGCGACTCTGGCCGCGCAGCTCGACAACCACCCAACAGCCCGTCGCACTGCCGGAGGTCGCGTGAACATGAACCAATCACTTGCCAAGAAGTCTCTGCCCCCTCAACTCGATTCCAGCGTCGTTCGTAGTGCGGCCGACGAAGCCATGGCGAAAGTGCCCCCGCTCTTTCCGCTAGCGCACTTCGTCGCGGTCAATCCCTTTTTGGGTCACCTCGATACCCGCTTCGAAGACGCCTGCGCGTTACTGGCGAGAACGAGCGGTTTGGCCCCGCTGCTGCCCGCGTCAACTTACCTCTCGCTGTACCGGCAAGAATGCATCTCGCCTGCCGACTTGACGCTGGCGGCTGAAGGAGCCTTCAGCGAGGCTGAGCTAGTCGCGGCTCTCGAGCATCCACCCGTCGCCGGGAGCTCCGCGCTGAGCACGGTGGTCGACGGCTTGGACGCCCACGATGGCCGCAAGACCTGGACGCGCTTCCTGACCGAAGAGATCTCCAAGTGGTGCGCGGCCTACTTCGATACAAACCAAACAACGTGGACACTGCCCTGGCGAACCGAGACTCTCTACGCGGCCTGGCAGGCGGGTGCGCAACACGACCGCAATCCTGAGGCTTTCGGAATACCTGGCTTCCGCAAATTCGTCCGGCAACTACCGAGCGACGCCTGGGCGGCGATTGAGCTGTGCCTAGCTCAAATCGCCCCCGGAGCCGGAAATCTCGCCGAGCTCCTTCAGCGCGAGCTGTTTCTCATCGGCGGCTGGGCCGCGTTCGCCCAGTACGTGGTGCGCGAAGAAGTACTGCGCGGGCGCGAACACAGCGCGCTGCGAGACCTGCTGGCGATTCGGCTCGCTTACGACGCCGCACTGCTCGCTGTCCCGGGCGCTACCGTCGCCAAGCTAGTCACGCACGGGCACCTTCGAGCAGATCCGAGCATCGCGGCACTCGTCTGCTGGCAACGAGCCTACGAACTCGGCTACCAGCGCGAACTGGCAACGAAGCTCGCCAGCCACGCACCCAGCGCAAAGGCGACTGAGACCAGACCGACCTTTCAGGCCGTATTCTGCATCGACGTGCGCTCAGAATTGCTGCGCAGGCACCTGGAAGCGGCAGCACCCAGCGGCCAGACGCTGGGCTTCGCTGGCTTCTTTGGCTTCCCAGTTTCGCATCGGCCGGCGCAGGCCGATCAGCCGACGGCGCGCTGCCCGGTGCTGCTGGTCCCGCCGCTGGAAACCCAAGAAGCGGGGGGCGCGGCGCGCACGGTGGCGGCTCGCCGCTCGCGAGCGGTCACGGCCGCCTGGAAAGCGGTGCAGAACGCGGCAGCCTCGTGCTTCTCTTTCGTCGAGAGCGCCGGGCTCGGGTTCGGGCCCGCATTGGTCTCGCTCCAGGGCAAGGATGGTGCGCACTGGTTACGTGCTGCAAACCCGCTCACGACTGAAGCGCTGCCCGGGCCGGCGCTGGACTCACTGGTCGCGATGGCCGAGGGGGCGCTGCGCAACATGAGCCTCACGCGCGACTTTGCTCGACTACTACTGCTGTGCGGCCACGGTAGCCGCAGTGCTAACAATCCCTACGCTTCCGCGCTCGACTGCGGCGCCTGCGGCGGCCACGCCGGCGACGTCAACGCGCGGCTGGCAGCCTACGCGCTCAACTTGCCAGCCGTGCGTGAACAGCTCGCGCAGCGCGGCATCTCACTACCTGACGACACGCTGGCCCTAGCCGGCTTGCACGACACCATGACCGACCAAGTCGTGCTGTTCGATGTGGAACAGCTGCCCGCTTCGCACGCCGCGGAACTGCGCGCATTACGTAGTGCGCTGGAGCAGGCCGGAGCCGCCACGCGCGCCGAGCGCGCGCCCAGCCTGGGCTTATCCCACCTTTCTGGGGACAACCTGAACTCCGCACTAGAAGCTCGCTCCCGGGACATCTCGCACGTGCGCCCCGAGTGGGGGCTGGCCGGGAACGCTGCCATCATCGTGGCGCCGCGCGCCCGAACACGAGGCCTTGCGCTCGGCGGCCGTACCTTTCTACACGACTACCACCCCGACCAGGACTCCGACGGCAAGGTGCTGGCGGTCCTGCTGGCGGCGCCGGTGGTGGTCGCCAGCTGGATCAACCTGCAGTACTACGCCTCGCGCGTGGACCCCCAACGTTACGGGTCGGGTAACAAGGTGCTGCACAATGTAGCCGGTGGGCTTGGCGTGTTCGAAGGCAACGGCGGCGACTTGAAGGTTGGGCTACCCCTACAGTCCATCCACGATGGCGAACGCTTCGTCCACGAGCCGCGACGGCTCAGCGTCTTCGTCGAAGCCCCGCGCGAGCGTTTGCTAGCTGCCCTCGCGGCCCAGTCCAGCGTCAAACGGCTCTTCGACAACAGCTGGATCCACCTATTCCTACTCGAAGCGACCGGGTGTGCCCGCTACACCGCCGGCGGCTTCGAGCACTTCGCAGAACGGCCAGCAACTGGCGTCGCATCCGGCAACCTGTACCTGCCACCTACAGGGTCAAACTAACTTCCAAAAGGAGGCCTTGCCGCGGTAGCTCACGCGAATAGCTCGTGGCGCGCCGCGTTCGAGATCGCCACGACCGCCGGGTGCTTCAAGCGACGCTCGACGGAGATTGCGTAGAAGCGCTCTTTCACGTCTTCGGCGACCCCGATTGGCTGGACGCCGTATTGGGTCATGACTTCCTTCTCGACGACGGTTGGTGCCGGAAACAGCCCGAGGCCGTCTGCCCCGAAGGCCTTGAGCAACGCGCTGTCTTCGAACTCCGCCACGATTAGCGGCTTGATGCCGTGGCGGTCGAACCAAAGGTTGAGGGAACGCCGGAGATGCAGGGTCTCTAGCGGTAGCAAGAAGGGCGCGCCGTCGAGCGATTTCGGGAAGTCGCGCTTATACTTGGCGATCAATGGCTTGGTGCCGAAGATGGCGACACCGGTCTCGCCGAGCAAGTGATTGAACGCGCGCACACTGCTGCCGGCGGGAACTGGTGCATCCGAAATCACGATATCGAGGGTGTGTAGGGCCAGGTCCCCTAGCAGCTCGTCAAAGGACTTTTCGTAGCAGACCAGCCGCACCGGCTCGGCCAGCTCAAGCGCCGGCTGCAACAGACTGCGCACGACGAACTTCGGCACCACGTCCACGACACCCACGTCGAGTCTTAGTGACTGACCGACGGAACGGCCCTTCACCGTGTCGACCATCTCGCGCCCGAGCGTAAAAATCTCGTCGGCATAGCGAAAGGCAACACGGCCCTGCTCGGTCAGCGTCAACTTGCGCCCGACTTTGACGAACAGCTTCTCGCCCAATTGGTCTTCGAGCGCGTGGATCTGCGCGCTCAACGTCGGATGCGATAGGCGCAGGACTTTGCCGGCTTGCACGAGTCCGCCCTCGCGCGCGACCGTCCAGAAGTACAAGAGGTGGTGGTAATTTATCCATTCCATACCGAAATCATATGTCGTCGTCACCGACATGTCACGAGTGACTCGGTAGATCCGGTCACGCTCGATCCGGCCAGACGACTCAAATAACCCGACAATGTGTCGTTTTCCGCATTCCGTGTCGGTCCCTGTTCGACCGCGCGCATATGTAGGTAGGACCTACAGCTACTAGAGATTATCTAATGGTTCAGGACAGCAAAGCCTGGTTCAGTGCGCCATGCCTCGAACCTGGGATCAGCGTTCAGTCAGCCCGGAAGTTGCTCTGAGTCAGCTTCGTGATGGCAACGCGCGCTTTTGCGACCACGCGCGGGGCGGCTCGCAGACAGTCGCGGTGTCACTATCTTCTACCGATCGTCCTTTCGCCGCGGTGCTCAGCTGTTCCGACGCGCCCATCCCGCCAGAGGTGCTCTTCGATCAGCAAGCGGGCAGCTTGTACGTCGTTCAAGTCGCCGGCAATATCGTAGCGCCGTCGATCGTCGGTTCGCTCGAGTTTGCGGTGTCACAAATGGGTATCCGGACCATCGTCGTGGTGGGCCACGCGCGCTGCGCGGCGATCGAAGCCGCGATCACGACGATTGAGCGCGGCGCGGGACCGGAGACTCGGAACGCCCGAGCGGTGACGGAGCGAATCACCCCGCATATCGAGAGCACCATCCTCGTGCGAAGCTCCAGCTCACTGGGCGACAGCGAGTTGAGACTCCGCGCCATGCGCGCGAACGTGCGCGCGTCCGCCGACCACCTCCGGCACGCCAGCCGTTGGCTCGAGGACTTGATCTGCGCTGACCGCTTGTGCGTCGTCGAAGCGGAATACGCCGACGACACCGGAGTCGTTACGTTCCCCGAGCTTGTCGCCGATCGAGCTGCGAATGCCTGAGCTTGGACTTAGGTTCGCAGTTGAACTCAGAGCACTGACATGAATTCTAGTCATCACACCCTCAATCACTTGAAGGCCCTGGAAGCGGAGGCAATTCACATTTTGCGCGAGACAGCGGCCGAGTGCGAGCGACCGTGCCTGCTGTTTTCGGGCGGCAAAGACTCGCTTGTCCTGCTCAGGCTCGCCGAAAAGGCCTTCCGTCCTGCCAAGCTGCCGTTCCCGGTGCTGCACATCGACACTGGGCACAACTTTCCCGAGGTGCTCGAGCTGCGAGACCGCCGAGTTCAGGACCTCGGTGAATGCCTACTGGTCGCCAGCGTCGAAGAGTCAATTGCCCGCGGCCGCAGCATCGAAGAGCGCGGGCCCCGCGCTTCGCGCAACCGCCTGCAGACGATCACGTTGCTCGACGCCATCGAGCAGCATCGGTTCGACGCTTGCATTGGCGGAGCACGACGCGACGAGGAGCGCGCGCGTGCCAAAGAGCGCATCTTCAGCCATCGGGACGAGTTCGGGCAATGGTCACCAAAGAACCAACGCCCCGAACTGTGGAACCTCTACAATACGCGCCTTCGCCGCGGCGAGCATTTCCGAGTCTTCCCGATCTCCAACTGGACGGAGCTGGATGTTTGGAAATACATCGAACTTGAAAGCCTCGAGCTGCCAAGCATCTACTTCGCCCATGAGCGCGAAGTCTTCTCACGCGACGGGATGCTGTTTTCGCGAGCACCCAGCACGCAACTATTGCCTGGGGAAAGCTTCTTCCGCGAGCAAGTGCGCTTCCGAACCGTGGGCGACATGAGTTGCACCGGGGCACTCAAGAGCGCGGCCTCAACCCTCCGCGCCGTGATCGAGGAGGTAGCGGCCTCGCGACTAACAGAGCGCGGCGCCACCCGTGCCGACGATCGCGCTGGTGAGGCTGCGATGGAAGATCGAAAGCGAGAAGGGTACTTCTGAGATGTCCAACCTCAATACTCAGACCAACTCCGCGGGCGACAGCAGTGTCGAGCTGTTGCGGGTATCCACGTGCGGCAGCGTCGACGACGGCAAGAGCACACTGATTGGTCGTCTGCTCCACGACACCAAGAACGTGTCGGACGACCAGCTGCTGCACGTTGAAGACGTTTCGCGACGTCGCGGCGATCAGCAGGTCAACTTGGCGTTGCTCACCGACGGGCTACGAGCCGAACGTGAACAGGGCATCACGATCGACGTCGCGCACCGCTATTTCGCCACATCCCGCCGCAGGTTCATCGTCGCCGACACGCCCGGCCACGCCCAGTACACCCGAAACATGGTAACGGGCGCGAGCACCTCGGAGCTGGCGATCGTTCTGGTCGATGCCCGCAAGGGATTGGTCGAACAGTCTCGCAGGCACGCCGCGCTGGCCGCCTTGCTGGGCATTCCGCAGTTGGTGTTCGCGGTCAACAAGATGGACCTGGTCGAGTGGCGCGAGGACGTGTTTCGAAACTTGGAGCACGACCTCGCTCAATTCGCGTCGCAGCTCGGCGTAAAAGGAGCGCTCGTCATTCCATTGAGCGCCCTCAGCGGCGACAACGTGGTCGAGCGCGGCAGCCACAGCTCTTGGTACTCAGGTCCGTCACTGCTCGAGCACCTAGAGACAGTGAGCCTCGCGCAAGGCTTCGATAACTCGGGGCTGCGCTTGCCGGTACAGTGGGTAGTCAGGCCACAGGTCAGCTCCGGCGACCTCCACGACTTCCGCGGTTACGCAGGACAGCTCGCTGGCGGCATTTTGCGCCCAGGAGACCGCGTAACCGTGCTGCCCAGTGGCCTCACGACTCGTGTTAGCCGCGTGGAGACTTTCGATGGCCCAATGGAATCGGCTTTTGCGCCGCTGTCGGTGACCGTCCATTTGGAGCACAATATCGACGTCTCACGGGGTGACATGTTGTGTCACCCGCACGACAAGCCACAACAGGGCCAGCTCCTGGACGCAATGCTGAGCTGGATGAGTCAAAAGCCCCTACTCCCGGGCGCCCGTCTCGCGCTGAAGCACACGACGCGTTGGGTGCGGGCAACCGTATCGAAGCTCGACTACTGCCTCGACGTGAACACGCTGCAGCAAACAGCCGGCATCGGAGAACTGGTGGCGAACGACATCGGGCGAGTGAAGATCCATACCACCTTGCCCCTGTTCTATGACGCCTACAGCGCCAACCGCAACACCGGCTCGTTCATCCTGGTCGATGAAGCAACGAACGACACAGTTGCGGCGGGCATGTTGTTGCCGCCCGTGCTTTCCTGAGCAAGCACTCTGCTGCAGCCGGGAGGCAGTGAACCCGCGAAGGTCGCGCCCCGCCCCGGTCGGCGCGACTCCGTGAAACGGGAGCGGCTTCGTGGGCGGCGCTCGCGTTGGATGCTCGCGCGGAGCTCGCTATTCTCACCGACATGAGCGCGGCATGCGGTAGTCAGGTCATTTCGAGCGGTTGCAGGCTCGTTCCGCTCCGTGGCTACCAAAAGGGGGTCGGGGTCGCGTCAGCAATGCTCCTTGCCGCCGGCATTCCCATCGTTAGCCAGCGCGACTTCCACACGCTGGCTCTTCTCAAAGCACGTCTCGAACCCGGCTATGTCGTGCCTGCCGCACTCCGAGACCATCACGAGCACGAGTGGACGCTCCTGAATCTTCCTCATCGCCACCCGCGCGCGTGAGGCACACTTCAGCTCGTGACCTGCCGCCCAACTCACGCCCTGAGGCGGACCGAACCCGAAAAGCACGCGAGCGTATTCCTCACCCTGACTGTGACGAGCGCCGCCCAACAAGCCATTGAAGCAGTCGGCCGCACCGGGTGTGGACCACGCACGGATCAAGCGGCGGTCCGTTCACGCGGGGTGGCGCACGTGACGTTGGCAACGTAGAGGCGTGAGAAGTAGAGCCAGAAGGCTTTCATGCGCTCGCTCTGTACGAGGCTTCGGACGCCGAGCAC
>JBBSAB010000191.1:0-9133 GCA_038252755.1 Polyangiales bacterium
AGCCGCCGTCACAATCGGCGGTCTTGGCACACGCGTTGGTGCAGTAGCCGGTGGTGCCATCGGTAACGTGGCACAGACCGTATTTCTCGCCGGCGCAAGGCGTGCTGTCCGTGTCGCAGGCCACGCCAAGCGTCACCGGGATAGGCTCACAAGCAGCTTCCGCCACCGCCCGGGCGTAGCCTTCTACGCACAGGCACTGGCCGTTCGTCGCTACCTCGTTGTCGCCGCACGGAACACAACCCGCGGTGCCGGGCACGAGGCCCTCGTCGCAGGCGCAACGGTCGTTGTCGAGGATCCGTTGGTGCGGACCACAACGGTGATCGCCGTCGTAGACACACGCCAAGGGCAGAACGCTGAACAACGCGCTCACCCAGATCAGGTCAATAAGACGCTTCACTCCAACGTCATGATACGGAAAGACCCGTCTGCTTCTTAAGCCGCAGCCCGTTTTCTTCGGCAAAGTCCCGGCGGCCGGCCCGCAGCCCCGATCTCTAGAAGCGAGCCTGCACGGCGACGAAGCTCGCCAGGCTATCCGGCTTGCCGAAGGAGCGTGTCAATCCGGAGCGCGACGACGCGAACGTCACGCGGTTCGGATTCCGCTGGTACTCGCTGAACAAGCACACGCCGAGCGACGGCGAGGCCCGCCAACGCAGCCCGACGCGCCCTGCCGCAACCGGCAAGCGCCCCGCCCCGACCGGCAACGCTGCTAGCCCCGCCGGGCCGCCCGCGACCAGCGTCTGCCCATAGCCCGGTAGCGCGCTGGGCGTCTGCAGCGCAGCCGGCAAGCGCACGCCGACTTCCGCGCTGGGCACGAGCGGGAACGCAGGCGCGGTGAGGCTGGCGCCAAGCCACGCCGTGAGCTCCGCCCGGGCGACAGAGCTGCTCGGGAGCGTTTCGCCGCTGGCCAGGCGCGTGTCGTTACGCACCACGAACGCCAAGCTCTGCCACGCGAGCGCCGCATGCGCCGCCCAGCGATGCCCCCGAACCGAGCCGTACAGTGCGGCAGCTGGCGCTGGCGTGAGCTTGGACACGCTCGGCGCCTCGAAACGCCGCAGGCGCTGCACGAGCACCACGCCTTCGATCGCCAGCGCCCAGCCGAGCGGCGCGTCAGCGTCGAACCGTGAGGCATCGTCGCACAGCGACGGCGGCCGAAACGGCTCCGAGGCTAGCTCCGGTTCAGGCGCTCCCCGATGCCAAACAAGTCGGAGCGAGGCGCCTTCGACGAAGCTGGGCGCCGACGTTGCGCCGAGCCGGAGCGCAGTCCGCTGGAAGTAACCGAAGCCCGCGTCCAGTCGCAGCTCGGGGAAGGGCTCGACGCTGCCGCCCGAAAGCGCGCCCCACAGCCGATGCTCGCCGCGCAAGGCGTCGTTCACGGTCGCCCATTTGAGCGCTAAAAAGAGCCGGATGCGCGGCATCCTGAGGCCAATTTGCGCACCAGGCGCGGAGGTGGTTTGGGCGGCGAAGATCGACTCGCCGCGCGACCCGTCGGTGCCGCCCCAGTCGAGCGCGTGGAGGTAGCCGAGCCGCAAATAGTCGGTGTCGAGCGGGAAAGCCCGCAGACTCAGCTGCGTCGAGCGCGTCAATTGCCAAGCGAGGCCGACCGAGCTCGACACATCGCGCAAGTTCGCGGGGCTTCCAGCCGCGGCGCCATTGAGCCGAAGCTCGACGCGCAGCAGTGCGCTAGTCGTCACGCCCGGCAGGAAGCCCACGTCGGTCGCGCTGAATGCCAAGCGCGCGCGGTTTTCGTCGCCGCGACGCGGGCTCGCCAGGGTCTGCCACGGGGGCTCTTCAGCACCGCTTGCCACGCCGCCGTCCAGCAGCTCGCGGCTACCGAGTAGACACGTCAGCTCGGCCTGAGAGTTGGGCGCAGCTTGCGCCGGCGCCGACAGCCCCAGCGCGATCCACAGTGCGCTACGGCAACATTTCGATGCGGCCATCGCGCAGCTCCTTCACGAGCGGTAGCGCGTCACACGCCGCCTTGGCCCGCGCACCGTCCAACGGACACGCCCAAATCCCGAAAGCCTCACGGCAGCGCAACTCCGACCAGGCCTCGAGCGAGCCTTGGCACGCGCCCACGTCGTTCAGGCGGGGCAAAGCTTGGACGTGGCGGGCGAGCAGTTCCTCCGCGGTGGCGCCGACGTCGCTGCCGGTCGTAGCAACCTCATCGAAGTCGGCGCCGGGTAGTGTGAGGTAGACTGGTAGCACCGCGAGCAGCCACTCGTCGTCGGCTGGCGCGTCGGTGCCTGTGGCGCTGGGCCGGGCTATTTGCAGGCAATCCGTAGTGCGGGCGGCGCAGGCGGCGCAATCGATCCGCAGCCGAAGCCCAGCAACTTGGAGGGTTGATTCGCAATCGCGCGCGGCCGACCGCCACGCAGCGCGCAGTAGACCCTGGCGCAGCAGCCGCCCGGTCAACCAAACCAGCCGCCATGGCTCATCGAACGGGAACGCCAGATCTAGATCCGAACGCAGCAACGCGCCAGCTTCGAGATCCGCTCGCAGGCCCGAGCTGTTCAGCAGCGCGACGTCGGCCGACGTCGCCGCCAACATCGCGTCGGCGGTGAAATTTCCGAGCGACGAGTCGCCAGCCAACGCCGACCGCCGGCGCAAGGCTGCTGGCAGAAACCCGAGCGGTAGCTCCGGCGGTGGACGGCGCGCCTCGAGAAACTCGGCTACTCGCGGATCGGCCGGCACTTCGGCCGAAACTGGCAGCTGCGTCAGCGAAAGCGTGTTGAGCTCGAGCTGAGCAGGTTGGCTCGGATCAGGCATGAGCGTTAGCTCGAGGCGCGACAACCAGCGCGCGTAGGCGCCGCTGTGCACGATCGGTACGCGGCGCGGGGAGCAGCCACGCAGCTCTTGGATCGCTAAAACAGCGCAGTCATCCTGCCACTCGGCCTCGGCGGTTACGATGTGCTGGTGCCCGCCCAACACCAAGTCGATGCCAGTAGTGCCGCGGATGAGCTCGCGATCATCGTCAAGCCCCAGGTGACTAAGCACGACGATCAGCGTCGCGCGCCCGGCAATGTCGTCGACCGCGGCTTGAACCGCCGCCGCCAAATCTGCCGCTAAATCGAGCTGCCACGGATTCGCGACACGCGTCAGGTTGGGCGGACTCGCCGGATTGGCGACGCCCACGACCCCCACCCGCACGCCGCCCGCATCGAGCAACACGCTGGGAAGCAGGCGGCCGGACAACGCTGAATCGGCGCGGGGTCGGAGGTTCGCGGCCAGCGCCGGAAAGCTGGCGGCGGTCGCGAAAAGCTCGCCCAACGCGGCGCCGTCGAGCGAAAGCTCGTGGTTACCGAGCGCCATGGCGTCCAAACCGAGCGAGCTCAAAAGCTCGAGCTCCAAGCGGCCGCCGAAGCGATGAAACACCTCCGCGCCTTCGAGGACGTCGCCGCTGTCGAGCCAGAGCGCGGCACCGCGCTGCCGCTCGGCATGCAGCAGCGTGGCCAGGCGCGCGGCTCCTCCCACCTCGGCGAGCGTGAGCGATTGGCCCAAGCCCAATTCGGCTTCAAAACGAGAAATGCGGGAGCGAAAGGGCCAGACTCGGGAGTGGATGTCTGCGGTGTGGAGCAGCGTCAGGGCCTGGCTCGATCCCTGCGTCGAGGCAGGTACGTCACCGCAACCGAGCGCCGCAGCGCTGCACAACACCGAAAAACCCAATCGCCCCCGCATGAACCCCTATCGGCCCAGCGTGCGCGTGGTTGCGCAAAAAAACGCTCTAGCCTTCGGAGAGCAGCCGACCGAAATGCCGCGTCAACGCCGCTTGCACGCCAGCGGCAGTTCGTTCAGCCAGCGCGTCGTTGGCGGCGCGCTCGGTCTGTTCGAGCGTGACGTTGGCCAGCACTTCGCGCACCTCCGGCACCGCCGCAGCTTCCATGCTCATTTCGCGTAGGCCCATTCCGACCAAGAGCAGCGCCGCCATCGGATCACTGGCCATCGCGCCGCACAGCAGCACCGGTCGTTCACGCGCCTTGCCGGCGGCGATCACGTTCTGAATCAGGCGTAAAATCGCCGGATCGTAGTACGACGCCAGATACGCCAGCTCAGGCGTCGAGCGATCGACGGCCAGCGTGTACTGGACCAAGTCGTTGGTGCCGATGCTCATGAATTCGGCGTGCTCGGCGAACTCGTGAGCCATGACGGCCGCCGACGGCACTTCGACCATGATTCCGATCGAGATGTGCTCGGCGCGCGCCTGACCCCGGCCGTCGACATCCCGCAGCGCTTGGTCGAATAGCTCTTTGACGGCAAAAAGCTCACCGAGCGACGCGATCATCGGCAACATGATCCGCAATCTCCCATGCGGGGTGGCACGGATCATCGCGCGCAGCTGGGTCATGAAAATCTCGGGACGAGCCAACCCGAGCCGCACCGCGCGCAGGCCGAGCGCCGGGTTCATCTCCGAAGGCATCTGAAAGACCGACGCAAACTTGTCGCCGCCGATGTCGAACGTGCGCAGGGTTACCGACAGCGGATTCATGATCTCCGCCACGCGCCGGTAGGTGTCGTACTGCTCCTCCTCGCTCGGTGGTTCCGTGCGATCCATGTACAGAAACTCGGTACGGTAAAGGCCGATGCCGCGCGCGCCGTGGCTGAGCGCGCCAAGCGCCTCCGACGGCAGGTCGATATTGGCCCGCAGCTCGATCAGCTCACCTGAGCCGAGCTTGCTCGGACGGTCACGCGCTTCACGGCGCAACCGAGAAAGCTCGCGAAAGCGCGCGGCCCGTGCTTGGGCTTCGGTAACTGCCTCGGGGCGCGGGTGCAGCAACAGCTGCCCGCGCAGGCCATCGACGATCATCGAATCGCCGTTGCCAATCCGCGACAAAGCCCCGGCTACACCGACTACCGCCGGTATTTCCAGCGCACGGGCGACAATCGACGTGTGGCTCGAGCGCGTGCCGACCTCGGTCACCAGCGCCAGCACCTTCTCGCGTGTCAAACCGACGGTCTCGGCCGGCGACAGATCGTGCGCCACGATGATGCGCGGCTCGCTGGTTTCGGGCACGACGGCGGTTTGACCCCCGCTGATGGCTTGCCGAATGCGCGCGCCAACGAACTCGAAATCGTGGCTGCGCTCCGCCAAATACGCGTCGCCGCCGCGTCGCAACTGCGCCGCCATCTGCGTCACCGCCAGATCAAGCGCCCATTCCGCGCACACCAGATCAGCCTCGATATGCTTGGTCACCTCGGCGAGCAGCAGCTCGTCCTCGACCATCAGCGTGTAGGCTTCCAAGACCGAGATTTCGATCTTGGTTGCGGTCGGACGAGCGCGGTTCGACAGCTCGCGTAGCTCGGCCGCGGCCCTGCCGACCCCAGCCTGGAAGCGCTCGATCTCGGCCCCGACATCGGCGGCCACCACGTGACGATGAATGACGCCGGTGCGCCCCAGCGCCAACACGACCGCCTTGCCCAAAGCAACGCCAGGCGAGCCGGGCAAGCCGGACAGCGCCACTTCGGCGCGCGTCTCTTTTTGCCCCTCGCCCTCGGTCATTCGTCCTCGCCGAATCGATCGTGGATCAGTTGCCCTAGTTTTTCGACGGCTTCGTCGGCGGCCTGGCCAGTGGCTTCGATGTCGAGCTTCGTGCCCTTCGAGCCGCACAGCAAGAGCACGCCCATCACGCTCTTGGCGTTGGCGGTCTGCCCAGCGCGGCCGACGGTGATCTCGCACGGAAACTTAGCCGCGAGCTGGACCAGCTTGGTCGCCGCACGCGCATGCAGACCGAGCTTATTTCTGACTTCGAACGTGCCCCTCGCGATCGTCATATCGAATGCCCTCCATCTGGGTCTCCACCTTTGCCGGTGATCGTTACACGGTCCACGTCTCGGTGAATGACGTCGAGCGCGAGCCCGGTGCGCTTGCGCAAGCGCTCCGCCAACTGCTCCGACAACACGACTGAACGATGTCGCCCACCCGTGCAGCCGACGCCGATCGTCAGGTAGCTTTTGCCCTCGCGCTCGAAGCGCGGCAGGCAAAACTCCAGCAATTTTCCGGAAATATCCAAGAACTCGTTCGCGCCGTCGCTGGCCAGCACGTAGTCGCGCACGGCCGGGTTCGTCCCTGGCAGCTTCGACAGCTGCGGCACGAAGTACGGATTGTCCAGGAAGCGCACGTCGAGCACCATGTCGGCGTCAACCGGCGGTCCGAACTTGAAGCCGAACGACAGCAACCTCACCTTCAGCCGCGGCGCACCGCCTGCGCTCGGACCGAAATGCGCCAGCACTTCACGCCGCAGGTCGTGAACGCTCATCCGCGTCGTATCGAGCACCACCGAAGCGCGCGCGCGCAACGCTGTCAAAAGCTCGCGCTCGATCCGAATGCCGTCGAGCACAGCCAGCGCGCCCTGCTCACTACCCGCCTCCGACGAGGTCGCTAGCGGATGTGGCCGCCGAGTACTGGAAAAGCGCCGCAGCAGCGCCTCGTCCGACGCGTCGAGGAACAGCACCGTCAACTCGCGTTCAGCCGGGCTCTCCAGCTGCTGGAGCACGTCGGCGACGCCGTCCAAGAAGCGCCGCACGCGCACGTCGATCCCGAACGCAACCCGATGCACACCCGCCGCAGCGAACGCCGCCAGCGTGGTCGGCAGCACCGGCGTCGGCAGGCTGTCGACACAGAAATAGCCCAAGTCTTCGAGCGCGTTGACCGCGGTCGACTTGCCAGCGCCGCTCAGACCCGTCACCACCACGACCGAGGTCATCGGCGATTTGGTCGCGGGCGCGTCGGTCATGGCTTGCGCTCCGGGTTCGGCACCAGCGACACCGGTGGCGGCGCCGAGCTTTCGTTGGCCGAATAGGCGCGGAATTGACTGCTGGGCGGACGAAAACTGCGCGTCTCCGCAGTCTCGGGACGCAGCAGGCCCTGCTCGAGATTCTTGACGAACTCGCGCGCGGGATGATGGCCGGCCTGGCGCAGCAGCTCGTTGCGCGCCGCGATCTCGATGATGCTGCTCATGTTGCGGCCGGGCCGCACCGGCAACACCACCTCGCGCACTGAGACGCCCAAGACGTCGCGATAGCGATCTTCGAGCCCAATCCGATCGTAGGGCGCGTCGGGCTGCCAAAGTTGAAGCTCGACCACCAGATCGACGCGTTTCCGCTCGCGAATCGCCGTCACACCGAACAGGTCCTTGATGTTGAGGATGCCGAGCCCGCGCACCTCGATGTGGTGGCGGAGCAGCGCCGCTGGCTGCCCGAACACCATGCCGGGCGGACGGTAATCGCACTCGATGACGTCGTCGGCCACCAAACGATGTCCACGCATCACCAGCTCGAGCGCGCACTCGCTCTTGCCGATGCCGCTCTTGCCGAGCAGCAGCACGCCGACCTCGAACACGTCGACCAGCACGCCATGCACGCGCGTGCGCGGCGCCAGCCGCTCGTCGAGCAGCGTATGCAAGGACGCGATCACCTGCGATGAACGCTCCGTGCACACCACCAACGGTGTACCGGTGCGCTCGGCTTCGGAACAGAACGCGCGCGGTGGATCCACGCCACGCGTCACCACCACGCACGACAATGGCAGCGAGAAAAACGCCTCGGCGGCGCTTGCCTGCTGCTCCTCGGTCAGGCTTTCGGCGTAGCTGAGCTCGGTTTCACCGAGCACCTGGATCCGCGAAGGCACGACACCGTGCAGGTGACCAACCAACACCAAGCCGGACTTCTGGATTCGCGCGTGCGCGATCTCGCGCCCGAGCCCTGCCGCGCCGCCGACCAACCGCACGTTGAGCCCGAGGTGCGGGTCATCGAGCAGCTCTCTAACCGAGATTGACCGAAGCGCTGGCGAAGGAGGCTCGTAGGTCACCCTCGCCTGCCCTCTACTTGGCGGTCGCGTCGTGCGACTCGATTAGGTCGTAAGCAAACTTGGAGCTTTCGGCGTTGGCGAGCTGCTTGCGCGTGCCCTCATCGCGCAGCAGCCTGGAAATCCGCGCCAGCGTGCGCAGGTGCTCGCCTGTCGCACGCTTGGGCCCGACGACGCCGAACACGATGTGCACCGGTTGTCCGTCGATGGCATCGAAATCGATGCCCTTCGGGAACAGCAGCAACGCTCCCGCCTGCGCGTCAGCGTGCTCGAGCGCGCTGTGCGGGATGGCGACGCCGTCGCCGATGCCAGTGCTTTGCAGCTGCTCACGCTCTAGCAAGAGCGCGAGCACCTCCTCTTCAGGCGCAGCAACCGCGCTACCGAGCAGACGGGCCAGCGCACGCAGCGCCTCCGCCTTGTTCGGCAGCGCGCTTTCGCGGTCCACGAAGATTCGGTCTTTCGAGATGATGTCGGACAGGCGCATGGCTACGGGATTCGATATCGCGCTCGATTGCACGTTCATCGCTTCGACTTTTTGGCGACCTTCTTGGCAGGCCGCGCGGCTTTCGCCGCCTTCTTCGCTGGCGCCGCGGCGCCGTCCGCGGGCGCGGAAGTACGAGCTGCGGTCTTCGCCGTGCGTCGACGTGCTTCAGCTGCGCCCTTGGTTACGCGCACTTGGCGTTCCAGCTTCTCGATCATGCGATCGATCGAAGTGTACATGTCGTCGCTGCTCTCTTTCGCCTCCAGGTGAGCGCCGCCGCTAGAGACGCGCGCTTCGGCCACGTGCTTGATCTTATCTACTGAGATAGTCACCTTCGCGGTCATAGGCTGGCGCAGAAACTTCTGCAGCTTGCCGAGCTTCGCGGCCGTGTGCTTCTTGATGGCTTCACTCGCGTCCATGTGGCGAAAAGTGATGCTGACGTTCATGTTCTGTGAGGCTCCTTAGGGCTTCCGCCTATTAGAGCCCAAGTGCCCGCCTATCGCCAGGGTCACCCTGCGATCGAGAATCGCGCAAACAGGGAGCCGGGGAGCCGGGGAGCCGGGGAGACTCGGACCCGAGGTTTTGGGTGGTCGCGGGGCTAACCTCAGCGCAACGACCTGGCTCCCCGGCTTCACTCCCGGGCAGTCGAGTTTTTGTTTGGTCTTCCAAACAAAAACTGCGTTCGATCTAGCCCCTCCCCGGCTCCCCGGCTCCCTCTGAGCATTGGTCTCATTTGCCAGCTGCCCGCCCGCTCAGCCTGGCTTCTGGTGAGGCTTTCGCGAGGACCGGAGCGGAGCGTACGTGGGTACGTGAGCACCGGACCGGAGCGAAAACGAAGCCAGAAGCCAGGATCA
>JBBSAB010000192.1:0-9095 GCA_038252755.1 Polyangiales bacterium
GCAGCGGGGTCAGTGACGGCATCGGCTTCGGTCGGATCGGGCCTGCTTGTCTTGGGGACTCATGCCGAGAGCGCGCACCCGGAGCGCCAGCGCTGGGTTGTGCGGAGCCAAGCTCATTGCCTACCAGGTCGCGGCAGAGTTGCTGCAACTGGTAGCGCGCATTCGCATCAACGACGCGCAGCTCCGGCAGCAAGCTCGCAAGAGCGCCAAGAGCGCGGTGCTCAACACCGCGGAGGGTGCGGCTCGGCAAACGCTCGCGGACAAGAGCCGCGCCTACGCCGTCGCGCTAGCTGAGGGCTGCGAATGCTGCGCGGCCGTCGAGGTGGCCGGAATGCTTGGTGCCGGCTCGCCCGCGCACGTGCACGAAGTCCTGGTGCTCGGCGTACGGCTCAAGAATCTCTTGAGCCGGCTCATCCGCTAGGCCCGCTCGGGCACCAAGTAGCAAGAAAAGCCTGGCGTTCTGCTCGGCTTAGCGATCTGTTCGAGTTGAGGGCCGAAGCCCGCAACCGATACCGAGATATCCGGCTCCGCACCGAGTCCGAGAAAGGCCCCGCGCGAGCGCGGCCCAGCCTCTGGCTTGCCCGAAGCCCCTGCCGAGACCGATCCCGATCCCACGGCCGCTCCCCTTCCCGGGGCCGCGCTCGCGCGGGGTCCAGACAACGGATCAAGACTGCTGAAAATCAGTGGCCCTTCGCCTGTTTGTCCAAGTAGAGATAAAGTGACAGCCATGCTTCGCCTCTCAGCGCTGCTGATGCTAACGGGTTCTCTACTTGCCGGCTGCTCCTCATCGGCGGATTCGAGCCCGCTTGCGCTCGGCGAACTCTACCAAGGCTACGAGGATACGAGCGGCGGCACCACCCCAGCGTCGAGCTACTATTTGAAGTTCGTCGATGAGGGGACCGTGCTCAACACCCAGTCGGAGCAGACACCCGAGCAGGTGCGCGCCTGGTTCCGTCGCGGAGCGACCAACGTGAACTCCGAGGACTACGAGCTCGACGGCAATGTGGTCACCATCAACTATGGGCTTGCGTCAACGTTCCGTGGCACGGTCGAGGCTGACCGCGTCCTCTTCGAGGTCACGTTGGCCGACAGCTCGAAGTACCAGCGCAACTTTGCTCTGAGCAAGTAGCGCTACCTAAATGAGCTACTCACGCTGAGCGCGAAGCCACCGCCGGCCCGCGAGCAGCGGTGATCTGGAAGATCACCGGTGGCCTTCCAGATCGTGGTGCGATGCGCCTGCCAGTCGGGAGCGATCCGACCACTTCTGGCGACCCGACCACTTCTGGCGACCCGACCACTTCTGTAGAGCAGCTGGGGTGCCAAGGAGCGTTGGTGCAAAGTTCGCCACTTCGCCGCCTGACCCGCGAGGAATACAACAACACGGTGCGTGACTTGCTGGGTAACGCGACGCGCCCAGCGGACCAATTCGTTGCCGAGGCCGAACAGAACGGCTTTACCAACGGAGCTGCTAGCGGGCTGCTCAGCGCGGCGATCGTCGAGGATTTTGAGAGCGCCGCGAATGCCCTGGCCAAGGTGGCGGTCGGCAATTTACCCCCGCTGCTCGGGTGCGATCCCGCTTCGAGCGGCGAAGAGGCTTGCGCGACGGACTTCATCGGCCGCTTCCACCCCCGCCGAACAACGTGAACACCACGCTGCCCGCCCCGGACCCGAGCAAGTCGGCGCGCGAGCAGCTCCAAGAGCTGACGAGTGTGGCGCCGTGCTCGGCTTGCCACAGCCTGATCAATCCGCTCGGGTTCGCGTTCGAGCATTTCGACGCGCTGGGCCGCTACCGACAAAGCGACGGCTCCACACCGATCGACGCCAGTGGCGACGTCAGCGGTCCTGGTGACCTCCAGGGGCACTTCGAGAATCACGAGCAACTGCTGGGCATGCTCGCCAAGAGCGAGACGGTGAGGTCGTGCATGGTCGACAAGTGGTTTACCTACGTGCATGGGCGCGACCCAGGCGACGGGGATACGTGCGCGCTCAAGCGGATGAGCGATGTTTTTCGCGATAGTGGCGGCAACGTTCGCGAGCTGCTGTTGAGCCTAACAGGGACGACGGCATTTCTTTACCGAACCAATCCGAAGGGAGCCACGCCATGACAACAGCGCTCAACCGCCGCACACTGCTTCGCGGTGCGGGAGGCCTGGCCTTCGGTCTACCGTTCCTCGAGGCCATGCGCCAAGGCGGCCTGGCCCGCGCGGCCACCGCCGAGGCGCCCAAGCGCGTAGTCGTTTGGTACAACGGCGTGGGTACCGTGCTCGCCAAGTGGCGTCCGACCGGCACAGGCACGAACTACGTCACCAGCGAGATCCTGGCACCGCTCGACACGCCGAGCCTCCGGCGACGGCTCGCGATCCTATCCGGCATGCGCTCAGGAGCCGCGCAAAAGAGCGCTGGCAATGCTCATGCCGCCGGTATGGCCGCTCTGCTCACCGGGCGACCGTTCACCGAACGCGTGTCCTCGCAGTTCGGCGACAAGGGTTGGGGTGGCGGCATCAGCATCGATCAGCTTCTCGCGAAGCGCCTGGCGGCCAAAGGCCAGCTGCCATCCATCGAAGCCGGGATCATCACTCGCAGCAGCGGCCCGAGCGCCTACATGAGCTATTCCGGGCCCGGGCAGGTGGCGACTGCGCTGGCTTGTGACGCTACGCCGTGGCTACCCTGCAGTGGTCGGGGGGCGAATCCCCATTCGACTTCAAGGACATCGTGCCCGGCGCACCTTGGGGCAAGCTGGCTTGCCCGAGCGACGTCGACGAGTGCCAGCTGCTCGACAACAAACCCAATTCCGACCACCACGTCATGTCACACATTTTGCCTGCCACGTCACCTGAGCCCCGGAGCGCCCTGGGGCCACGGCGCCATGGTTTGGGTGGGTGACGCCCTCGAGCCGACCAATTGGTACGAGGTCGGCTTCGAATCCAGCTCCTACTTCGGGATGTGGATCCGGGGCGAGGGCTGGGTCGAGGACTACATGCGCAGTGAAGAGCTGATTCCGGGCGATCGCTGGCTCTGCGTCGAATTCATGTTCGATGGCGCCACGCCCAGCTTGGGCCGGTATTGGGCGGATGGCAGCGAAATCCATATCGATCCGAAGCGCATCGCCGGCACCGACCCCATTCAAAGCTCGGCCGGCGCCAGCGTGCTCAAGGCCCAGCAGTTCAAAACCTTCAAGTTCGGCATCGAGTTTTTCCACGGCACGTCGCTCGTCACTTGTCCCGAGTACCCGCCGTGGCTGTGTCCCTCGTACAACAACGACGAGCCACCCTATTTGACGGACGCTTGGATCGACGACGTGGCGCTCGACACCAAGCGTGTCGGATGTCTCTGAGTTGTCTCCGTCGGCCGGTCGGAACCGGTTCCTGCTATTGGGACGCCGCCGGTACGGACCCGATCGGGGACCCGCTGGAGCCCCCGCCCAAAGCGGTGCTGAAGGCAGGGCATTTCACCAACTTCAGAATCGGCGTCGAGTTCTATCATGGCACGTCACTGGTCTCTTGCCCCGACTACCCACCGTGGCGTTGCCCTTCCTACAACAACGATGAGGCGCCAACGATGACTGATATCTGGATCGACGACGTCGCGCTCGACACCGAGCGAATCGGATGCTTGTAGCCTCGAAGGATTTCAGCAACGTGCTCGCGGTGGTCAAGCACGGGCACGTTCACGGGCACGCGAGAGCGAAGCGAATTCAGCGACGGGCCCAGGCCCAAGGGCGATTACTGGCCCATTTGAAGCGTGCTGTTGGCACCAACGAGTATGCCGATCGCCTCCACCTTGCGCTGGTCCTTCCTGGCTTTCGCGGGGTTGCTCCAAGCCGCCGGCTGTTCCAGTGCTCCCGCCGCTGAAGGAGTCGCCGCCGGCGGCGCCAGCGCAGGCATGGTCGTTGCGCCGTCGAGCGGCGCGAGCGGAGCGGGCGGGGCAGCGGCCAGTGGCGGCGCCGCAACGGCTGGCCCAGCCGCGGGCGCGGCCGGTACGGCGGGCGAGCACGCGAACAACGGCGGCGCGGGCGGAGCCGTCAACGGCGGCGCAGGCGGAGCCGTCAACGGCGGCGCGGGCGGAGCGACGGCCGGCAATGGCGGGGCAACAGCCTCGGGCAGCGCCGCCTGGACACACACGCCATTCATCATGGATACCTGGTTTTGGAACGACATGGCGAGCACCGCGAGCGCGATCGCGACGGTGAAGCAAAGCGGCTTCGCCGGGTTCGCGCTTTCGGCGGATCGCACGGTGACCGACTACGTTTCGGCGGCGGCGCAAGCACCGTTGCCGATCGTGGGCATCTGGACGCCGGCCCCGTTGGACGGCTACCCGGCCGGAATCGTCGATTCGATCGCGGGGACGGGCGGGCTCGTGCTGCTCAGCCTGAACGGCGGAGGTTTCGCCACTTCAGATGTGGCCGGTGACGCGAAAGCCCTCGAGCTCATCGGCAAAGTGGCGGACGAATGCAAGCAGAAGGGACTGCCCGGCGTCGCGCTCTATCCGCATGTCGGGTTCTGGCTCGAGCGGTTCAGCGACGCGGTGCGGTTGGCTTCAAAGGCGGCTCGCGGCGACGTCGGAGTGGTCTTCAACCAGTACCACTGGATGAAGGGGCCCGAAGGCGGCAAAGATCTCGAAGCTACCTTGAAGTCCGCCGAGCCATTCTTGAAGGTCGTCACCATCAACGGCTCGGACTTACAGGCCTCGATCCTGCCGCTCGGGCAAGGCACCTACGACGTGAAGCCGATTCTGCAAGCGCTCGCCAAGCTCGACTTCCACGGCAGCGTGGGCCTGCAAGGCTACGGCATCGGCGGCGATATTGGCCCGAAGCTGCAAAGCTCCAAGCAAGCCTTCGACGCGCTGCTCGCCGGCCTGCAGTAGCTCGGGCCGCGCCCAACTTCTTATACCGCCCAGTGCGGCCGCCTTCGACGCGGAGGCAGTCGCCGCGGCGACGACTACCTCTTGACACGCGGCGTGCGCCAAGACTGTCACATCTCGCTGGTCAATCCGCTGCCCAGCCCGGTGCCGGTGCCGCCGTCGCCGGAAACGTCAAAGGCGCTGCTGGCAGCGTTCGCGGAGCGCAATATCGAGTGGTTACCGAACAGCCGGGTCGTATCGGTCGACGCGGCGCTCCAGGTCGTGGGCGCTGGATGGCGGCCGCGAGCTACCGTGCGACCTGTTCCTCGGCGTGCCGAAGAACCGCGCGCCGGACGTCGTGATAGCCGCAGGATTGGCGGAAGATGGCTGGGTTCCGGTCAACCCGCGCACGCTGGAGACGAAGTTCCCCCATGTGTACGCGGTGGGCGACCTCGCCAACACCGGCGCGCCCAAAGCGGGCGTCTTCGCCGAGGGCGCTGCACGCGCAGTCGCCGAAAACCTGAGCGCGTTGCTCAATCAACGCGAGCCAACAGCGAAGAACCCGGGCCGAGGTTCTTGCTACATCGAGTTCGGGGCCAACCGTATCGCGAGGGTGGAAGTCGATTTCTTCTCCGGCCCCAGCAAGAAGGATCTAAGAATGTTGCCCTTAAACCGAAGAGCGGCAGCCGCTTCTTGTGTCTTTGCGGGATCGGCCGGCATGCCCAGACGCACCTGGAAGATCCGTTCGCCGTCGAGCAAGGGGTGCACCGTGCCCTGGCCGTAGAACCCCGAAGCCTTGGGGTAGACGGGCGTACCTTTGAGCTGGGTCCAGTACTTTTCCTGCGTGACCACACGGTGGGCGTAGAAGAAGGGTTCGTGAAAGTCGACCTGCACGAAGTTGAGCGCAGCCCAGTAGTGCAGCTTGTTCTCGGCTTCCGGCTCCGTGGCAAGGATCGGCTGATCGAAAAGCTGGCCGAGCGTCATCCAAGGGGAGCGTCGTCACTCCACCAGCGTCGATAAGCAGAAGGCGTTCCCGTTGCAGTGCGGGCTCGTGCAGACCCCGTCACCAAGCGCCAACGCAATGTCACCCAGGCGCAAACCTTCACCAGCGGCGTCGCTCGGGTTCGGGAGCAGGACCGACCAATCTAGTCGTGGACTTCGCGAGCCGGCGAGCGCCGGTCGCGAGCCATAGGAAATTGCGATCTGGTCCCCTTCTCGTCTTCCCTAGCGTCAGCCTCTGACACAAGTTTGACTCCGCCGGCCGCTCAACACGATCCCGTGGGAAGTGTCGACCGACATCTCGCGCCGCGTCCCGCGCTTCTACCGCGAGCCCTGAAGCGCGATTGCGAACGTGGGGCTGCCAACCTGCGGCCTGACACGCAGAAGCTAACGTGGCGCAGTGTGTGCCAATCTCTGTGGCTCGCTCGGGCGCGAAAGCGTGCAAGAACGCCGATCAGCGGCCTGGCACGACGATTGCCACTCCAAGCGGCATGAATCGGGCGACTCAGTTGAGGTTGTCGCTTTGGGTGTCGTTGGGTCTGGTGCCGATCGCGTGCGGCGGAAACTCCATGGTCGGGTTCAACGGCAACGGCGGCAACGGCGGCAACGGCGGCAACGGCGGCAACGGCGGCAACGGCGGCAACGGCGGCAACGGCGGCAACGGCGGCAACGGCGGCAACGGCGGCAACGGCGGGACGTCGAGCCGCAGCGGCTGCACGTCACCGGAGACCGATCCGATCAGTGGGATCGTCACCTGCGCAGAACGGTACTCGCACCGCCCGCAAGCTCGCTCGTGCGAGATCGCCGGGGACACGCCGACAACCGCGGGCGGGGGCGGGAACGACGTCGGTGACGCGATCGGTTTGCCGCGCGCAGATGGCTCGCTCAGCTGCAATGAAGATCCGTCGCTCTGCCAGCGTTTCGAGCAGGGCTACTGCGGCGACAACGGTTACAAGGCCTTCGGCGGCGCGGCGAGCATGTGCTGGTCCGGTTGCGTCGAAGACGCCGACTGCGGCCCCGGATATTTTTGCCGGTGCGGGGGCGAGGCGGACCACGCTGGCGACTGTGTGGAGAGCAGCTGCAAGACCGACGCTGACTGCGGCGCCGGTCTCCTTTGCGCATCCTACGACGAAAGTTGCACCTACCACTTCGCTGGCTACGCTTGCCAATCGCCGAACGACGAATGCCGCTCGAACGCGGACTGCCTGAAGCAGGGCGGAGGTACCTGCACTTGGCATGACTCAATCAACGCCCGCCGCTGCGAAACGTCGACGTGCGGCCGCCCCTTCCTGATCGAAACCGCAGCGCGTGTCGCCGGCACCGAAACGCGCGACGACTGGAACGACTCAACAAACCAGTCCCCACGAGTCGATCACCTCATGCAGGCAGAACGCCGTGCGCTCGCCGAGCACTGGACGAAAATGGGCCAAATGGAACACGCTTCGATCGCCGCTTTCGCGCGCTTCAGCCTGCAGCTGCTCTCGCTCGGTGCCCCGCCCGAATTGGTCGAGGCCTGCACGGCCGCGCTTGCTGACGAAACCGCGCACACCAAGCTGTGCTTCGGCATCGCCAGCGCCTACGCCGGTCGCGCCATCGGCCCAGGACCGCTCGACATCACCGGCAGCCTCCAAGTCACCTCCTTGCCCGACGTCGTCGAGCTGGTGATCGCCGAAGGCTGCTTCGGCGAAACTGGCGCCGCGCTCGAAGCGCTCGAAGCCGCAGATTCCGCGGCAGATCCGGTTATTCGTGCCGCGTACGAGCAAATCGCCCGCGACGAGCAGCGCCACGCCGAGCTCGCGTTTCGCTTCGTGCGCTGGGCGCTCGAGCGCGATCACGCCGCCGCAACGAAGCGCATCGAAGCTGCGTTGGCCGAATCCGAGCGCCTCTCCGTAAGCGGGGGCGAGGTCGCGGTGCCCTGCCTCAAGGCATTGCTCGCAACGAAGCTCGTCGCCTGAGCGACAGCTGCTTGTCACCAGCGGCTCCTTCCAGGGCCGCCTTCGGCCATAAATCGCGCATAACTTCGGTCAGGGGCTGCGTCGTCGAGTTCCTGAAAGCTCCACAACAGAACGACATCGTCACCGGCCGCCTCAACACGGGGCAACTGCTCAGCCCGCCGTTCGCAACGTGGCGCAGCCTCCGCCTCCACGCTGAATCCGGCTGGCGAGCTCTACACGACGCCGCACGCTCGCACTCCTGACGAGCTCAGCGAGCGCCGCAGCTCAGTGTGCCAACTCGCCCGCTTGGCACAAAAGACGGCTCCCGATCACGCGAAAGACGGGGCGGACTGCGTGGCACGAAACATGCTGACAACCGTTGTCATGCGGGACTTCGGATGCGCCATCGGGTTGATACTAGGAGCGCTGGCGATCGCGGCTTGCAGTGACAACTCGCCGACGGATGCACAGAACGAGGCCGGCGGCACAGCTGGCGTTGGCGGGCAGGGCGAGCCAACACCAACTGGGCACTGCGAGGAGCACGCGGACTGCGAAAGCTTTGGCGACTGCACTACCGATCTCGCGGAGCTCGAAAGCCAGTGCGACTCGGCAGACTTCACTCAATTCGCCACGAAATGCGGCGGCACGTACGTTGAAAGCGAAGACGGCGGTGTCACGGCGTCGAGCTGGCTGTTCGACGCGCAAGGCAAGTTGATTGGCGGTACCTACGAAGACGAGGGCACCTGCAGCAATTGGGGCCCCACCAATTGTCCAACCGTCGGCAAAGGTACATCTCTCTGTGAGCCCGCAGCGGGCGAATGCATTGCCCACGACACTTGCTCAATCTGGGGCGCCAATTTCGACTGTCCCGCAACGTTCGATGACGTCGAAGCCCTGTGCAATCTCGGCGAGATCATCATCGAGCGCTACGCATCCGACTGCGGCGGTACCTACGTCAACGCCACCAACTACGTCCAGCAATCCGAGTGGACCTTCGACGCCACCGGCAAGCTGATCGGCGCAGCCTCGCTCGGTGACGTCGGGGACTGCGACTACTGGGGCACACGCTGCCAGCCAATCGGCAAACCCCAATCGCTCTGCACCGCTGGCGGAGCCGGCGCGGGCGGCGCGGGCGGCGCCGACCAGCCTTGATTGGTGATCGGGCCGGGTTCGGGTTGGGGTTCGGCTGATCGGCAGCGGGATGGGGATCGGCCGGGTCAGCGGTTTCGGATCTGCACAAATTCGCAGCCGGCAGCGGGGTCAGTGACGGCATCGGCTTCGGTCGGATCGGGCCTGCTTGTCTTGGGGACTCATGCCGAGAGC
>JBBSAB010000193.1:0-8990 GCA_038252755.1 Polyangiales bacterium
ACTTCCCAGGTTTTTCCGGCGATCTCGCGCACTACGCAGATCTTGGCAGCGGAGCACGCTAGTCAGCGTGACGCGCCGGGCAGCGCTGCCGATCGAGAACCGGTCCATCGGCCGCGCGCGCTCCGTACGTGGTCCACACCCAAAGCGGCGAGCGGCTTTTGTCCTGCCACCTGCGGTGACTCGCCCGAGCGAGCACCTTCGACGAAGAACAGCTCACCAGCGCGGCCGCGACACAGCCCGGTTAGGCGACGAATCCGTTGCTCGGTGAGCGCCAGCAGCAAGCGGTCGCTCGTGAGCAGATTGGCGCGTACCAGGCTCTCGCCCAAGGTGCATCCGGAGCGGTAGCCGCTCTCGAGCACGCGCTCCATATCAGGGTCGCTGACGAATCCGCCGCGCACCAGCTGGTTGCCCAACAGCTCGGTCGGTTCGGTCGACGACATTGCCGCGGGCACACCGTCTTCGAAGTACACCCGGCGTTGTTCGGCGCCGAGCCGGTAGACCAACAAACCGGTGCGGCCCGCCGCCGCCAGCCGCAGCAGGTGCGACGGCAAGCTAGCGCGCTCGACCGGGTGGCGCTCGGTCGCCAACAGTGCGATCGGATCGAAGAAGCGGTACAGCGGTCGCGCTGCCAGCCGCGTCAGCTCGAACGCCCGCGACAGCTTCAGGAACGGCCCGTCTTCACGCGCCAGCTCCGAATCCAAACCGGCTCGCGCCGTCGCCAGCATCGACAGCACGCTGGCCAGCGACAACGGACCTACGACCTCGCCGCCAGGGCGCCGCAGGCGATAGCGCAGCGTAGGCGTGCCACTGCCTACGGGCCGATTCAGCGTCGGTCCTTCGTCGGGCAGGTTCGGCGCGGGCAGCGCGATCACGATCGGCTTCAGCGCGTCGGCGTCGACGATCGTCGCTTGTTCGGAGCGCAACGCGTCGACCGGCGGAGGTTGGTATGGCGAGTCGTCGCGGCTCGGCGTGACGCGCACGTTGCTGTCGATGCGCACGATGCCGAGATCTGCCAGCCACAGGCTGAGCCCGTGCGCGGACGTCCGCACCCCGTGCAGGGTCTGCAGCTTGTCCAGCTCTTCGGCGACGAGCGCGGCGCTCGCTGGCCGGTTGCGCGGCGACTTCGCCAACATGCGTTGCAGCAGCTGAATCACTGGCTGCGGCACCGTTGAGGCCAGTCCCGACAGGCTCTCCCAGCCGCGCGTCTGCAAGTTCTTCAGGATCTCGAGCTCGCTGTTGCCGGGAATCAGCGGCGCGCCGAGCAGCATCTCTGCCAACACCACGCCGAGCGAAAACAAATCGCTCCGCGCTTCGATGCTTTGGCCCTGCGCTTGCTCGGGCGAGACGTAGCCCACCTTGCCGCGTAGCTCGCCCGGCGCGGTGCGCACATCGGACCACGTCGAATGCACGATACCGAAATCGGTGAGCTTCACCTCGCCCGCGCGACCGAGCAGGATGTTGTTCGGCGCGACGTCGCGATGCACGACGCCGAGCGGCGCATCGTCGTCGTCGCGGTATTGATGCGCGTAGGCCAAACCAGCCGCGACTTCGCGCGCGATGTGCAAGGCTGGCCCGAGTTCAAGCCCGCGCTTTCGAGCCACGACCGCGCGCATGACCTCGGACAGCGCCACACCGTCCACGTACTCGAGCACCAAGTACAGCTCGCCCGCGGCTTCGCCGAAATCCAGCACGCTGACGAGGTTCGGATGCGTGAGCGCGGCGTGCACGCGCGCTTCCGCACAAAACATGCGCACCAGGCGCTGATCCATCGCCAACTGCGGCAAGATGCGCTTCAACGCGACGCGCTTGGCGAAGCCGCGCGGACCTGGTCGCCGCGCCTCGTAAACCTCCGCCATCCCACCCGTGGCAATCCGACGAACGAGCTCGTATTCACCGAGCCGGACGAGCGAGCGTGAGCTTCGAGACTGCACTAACCTTTCAACGTAACAGGTCCGTGTCGCTCGTCGATGTAGGTCTCGCGACGCCTTTTTCGGTCAGCGTCAGTCAGCGTGTAGTCAACTGTCGGGTGTTATCAGCCGCACCGCCTGCTCGTCAGATCCGCTTTCGATCGCGACCCTGCTCAAGGGGCGAGCAGCATCACGACGGGCGACCAGTTCGACTCCAGCGTGCCGGAAAGCGCATCTTCGGAGGAGTGCAGCAGCTTCGTACCGGCGTCGAAGGTGCCGCGAAAAGTGCCCGCGAGCAACACGCCGTCGCACGCTCCTGCGGCAACGCGCGGGGCAAATTCGGCGGTACCGTTCAGGCGTTTGACCCAGCTTACGGCGCCGTTGGTGTCCAGCTTGGCGGCGAACGTCGACCACCCGTCACCGCCGAACGGCCCCGAGCCGAGGTCGACAGCCTTCTTCGTACTGCCCCCGACCAACAAGCCGTGGGCCGAAAGCCCCACACTCAGAGAGTGAACCCGACCGAACACCTTTGCCCACGCGACTGCGCCAGTCGCATTCAACTTGATGATTGCGGAGCTGTTCGGCTCGGGCGCTTGCAGCGTCATCGATCCCAAATCCAAGGAGTCGCCGAACGAGAGCGCGACATAACTGTTCTGCTTGGCGTCGCGCACGACGCCGAGCAACGTGGTCGAAGACGTAGACGGGAACAGGTGCGCAAAGATCGTGCTGCCATCCGCCCGGAGCGACGCGACGAATGGCGCCTGGGTTGCGGAGCTAAACTTCACGTCACCGAAGGTCACCTCGCCGGTCAGTGTGCCAGACAACGTAAGCTCACCCGACGGCACGCCGTCGAAGTCTAGGTACGTTACGGACCCGCCAAATTTCTTGCTCCATTCGTGCCCTCCGGCTCTACCAAACCTGGCGAGGAAAAATTCTCGCGGAAGCGTTTCGAGCGAACCGCCGCCGAGGTTGACCGGACCACGAGCAAGGCCGAGCACGATGGTGCTGAGAGTTTGATCGCTGCGGACGGCTATGGGAAACCACGGGCCGTCGTCTTTGGTCAGCGAAGCCTTGCGCGTGACGGTCCCGTCCTGACTAAGCTCGGAAAGAACCGGTTTGAGCAAGCCGTGGGTGTCCAAGGCGGTGACGATCCGCGCGGCCCCAGGTGGATCCACGGCTAGCGCTCCGGCGGTCGATGGATCCGTCGAACCGACCAGAGTCGTCCAACTTGGGCTACCATCCGCGGTGACTTTGGTGACGGCGACCGCGCTTTGCGAAAGCTCGTTTTCCGTCCCACCGCCACTTTCGTCATCCGTAACCGCGAGCAGGGCATTGCCCGCTGCGTCCGACCTCAGAGTGAAGGCCGAGACGCCGCGAAAGGGAGCCTGAGTCACGCTGGCCCAAACGACCGAACCCGGCTCGCGGATCGTACAGGAGGCCTTGGCTGGGTCGGGCTCCGTGGGGCCGGCAGCGGCCGTGTCGACCGCCAGCTGGGTCCGCGACCCGCAGCCCACCAACGCCAGTAGCATTGCCACGGTCACGCCGCGAAGCCGCCCCTCTTGTAATATCAAGAGACCTTCCTCCGCGCTCTGTCATTCAACAAAGCGCGCCAGGCTTCGATCCGATTCAGGGCGTGCTCCGGCCAATTGAAGCGCGAGAGCCGCGCTAACAAATGCGGCGTGTGATCCCCGGCGCGAGTCCGCGGGCCGAACACGTCGGCGGCCGCCTCGATGTATTCGAAAGCGCGATCCGGGCGAGCCCGCGAGTGCTCGTACCAAGCGCACGTCAGCAAGTAGTGCTGCTTCGCTTCGGCTTCTTCGACCACGATCCGCGAGCACTCTTCGATCAACGCTCGCGCCTTGTCGAACTGATGCCGCACCAGCGCCAGCTGGCAAAATAGCAACTTCGATTCCATCACGCCCCACGGATCGCCCATCTTCACGAACTGCTTGTGCGCGCGATCCGCGTGCAGCTCGGCCATGTCCAAATCATCGGTGTCGATGCCGATCATAGCCAGCAGGCGATCGCACGCCGCCTGCCCACGTGGCGTGCGCAGTACGTCGAACGTCTGCAACGCCTCGAACGCGCCAGCTTCCGAGCTGTGAAAGTTCATCAGCCGATGCTCGACGTGCGCGATCGACACATCCGACTGCGCGGTACCCAAACGATAACCAGCGCGTTCGAACTCGTTGCGCGCTTCCTGCGCAAGCCGCCGTGAGCGATCCGTCGTGCCTTCCGAATGCTCGATCCAGCTCAGCAGCAGCAAGCATTGCCCGCGCCCGACCGGCTGATCCAAGGCCGCGAAATTGCGCTCGCCGCTCTGAATCGTCAGCCGCGCGCTCTCGTAGTCGCCAAGCTGGAACTCAATTTCGCCCGCGACCGCTTCGCACAGCGCTTGGCCGAGCACGTGGCTCTGCTCTTCAAACACCTGCAGCGCCTTCTTGACCAGCTCGAGCCCCTCGGCCGAGCTGCCCTGCTCACTCATCAAGTGACCTTGCAAGCGCAGGCAGTGCGCAACGTTCTCTTCGTCGTTGGCGTCTTCGAAGCGCGTGCGGGCCAACTCGGCCAACGTGCTGGCTTCGGCGAGCCGACCGACGTGGCGCATCGCCTCCGCTTGCCAACGATTCTTCAGCGCCAGCATGCGCCCGGTCAGCTTGCCCTTCAGCAAGTCGAGATCGGACAGTGTGGCCAACGGCTCGCGCGCGCCGTTCCACCCGCGCTGCAAGAAGTCGAACAGCAGCAGCGCCGCCCGATCGTGATCGCCGGCGTGAATCAGGTTCACCACGCGCTGACGCACGATGCGCCGCGTGTTGGCCTGCGGGTGCGTGAGCAGCGCCGCCGCCGCCGCGCGATAGAAGCGCTCCTTGTCCGGCCGCTCCGAGAGCTGCGCCGACAAGTGCTCCTGCAACAACTCGTGCGGCCACGAGTAGCGACCCGACGAACGCGGGATCAACACCTCGGCGTTTTGCAGCGCGATGATCGCCGGATCGGGCGCCATGCCGAGCGACGCCACCAGCTCACGCAGCACGTTGCGTCGAATTTCGCCGCCCAGCGTGGCCGCTGCGATCGCGGCTGCGCGGTACTGCTCGGGCACGGAATTGACACGGCTGTCCCAGAGCTCGGCGGTCGTCTGCGGCCGCGTCGCCAAGACTTCTGGCGGCACGCGGTAGGTGCCGTTCAGGAACTCCATGTTGCCGCCGAGCGCCCAGGCGTGCAGCTGCTGCAGCGCGAACAGCGGATTACCGCGGCTGCGGCGCGCAGCTTCTTCGACCGCGGCGTCGTCGAGCGGCAGAGACGCGCGCAGCATCTCTTTCGTCGTCTCGGGCGGCAACGGCTGCACCTCGATCACGGTGCCGTCCATCACGTCGCGCAGCTGTCGCAGCCGTTCGGCCGCGGGCGTGCCGAGCGCCACGTCTTCGTGCCGCGCTGTCGCGACCATCACGATTTTGACGTCGGTCTCTTCCTGATGGATACGGATGAAACCTTCGAACGTGGCCGGACCGCCGTTGTGCAGGTCGTCAAGCCAGAACAATAGCGGGCGCTGCGCGGAAATCTTACGCAACGTGTAGCGAATCACCATCCGCCGTGTTTCCAGCGTATCGAGCGTGAAACGGATACCGGACGGACCGATCGGCTGATCGCTTGACGAGCCGCCGACCGGCTTCATCCATTCAGCGGCACCAGCGACCCACGCGCGGCCGTTCTTGTCGTCGCGCTTCACGCGCCAGCGCTCGAGCAGCGAACGCTCGATCGTGTCGCGGTCGGTGCGCTCGAAGTTGTAATAGTGCGCGGCTGCACCGAGCATGCCGTCGACCGAGCTGCGCAGCTTTCGGTAACGCGCGCGCAGCGGCACCATCGTGCCTTGCTCGTGCATCGTCTCGCAGAGCCATTCGGCCAGACGGCTCTTACCGCAGCCAGCAGGCCCGACCAAAATCACCAACCGGTGCGGCGGCCCGATGCCGTTCACCATCTCTTGGCAGATCGCTTCGAGCTTCTTGCGCTCTTCGTCCCGACCGACGAGCGGGCTCGGACGAATGCTGAGCAAGCCAGGCGCGTGCTCGGGCGCGGGCGCCAGGTCGGGATTCGGGCCGCGCGTGCCAGTGCGGCGAGTCGGAGCCGCCGCTTGAACGTCGCTGGCGCGCGCCAGCGACGGAAACTCCCAAACCTTGGGCAGGGTCTCCGGCTTCAGCTTCTGCCACTCGCGGCGCGCGGCAGCCGCAAACTCGAAGCGATCCCACGGCTTTTTCGCGAGCAGCTGTGTCACGAACGCAGCTGCTTCTTCGGGCGCTTCGATCGCCAATTTAAGCTTGGGCACGCGGTCAAACGCGTGCACCCTGAGCAGCTCCTTCGACTCGCCCGTGAACGGCGCGTGCCCGGCCAGCAGCCGGTACATAATGCAGCCGAGCGAGTACATGTCGGTCGCACCGCACACGTGGTGCATCTCGTGCTGAATCTGCTCGGGCGCCATGTAGCCCGGCGTTCCCGCCCCGGCGTGTGGCGCGAACTCCATCGGCTTGCTGCCATCGAGCCGCTCGTCGTGCGCGTCTTGGCGCAACCACGCCAAACCGAAATCCAAGATGTGGACGCGCGGCGTCTCACCCTCGATGCGCTCGACCAGCACGTTCGACGGCTTCAAGTCACCGTGCACGATGCCGCGCGCGTGCGCGTGCGCCAGCCCCGACAAGATCTGATCGACCGCCACCCAGATCAGCGGGAACTTGATGCGCGCGTGGGCCAGCTCATGCAGCGAAGCGCCCGAAACCAGCTCCATCGCCAGGTACGGCGAGCCGTCGCGCAACTGCCCGAAATCCTGGGCCTTGACGATGTTCGGGTGGTCCAGAGCCGCAAGCGCGCGTGCCTCTTTGTAGAACCACATCACGTAGTCGTGCGCGAGGTTGCCGGGAGGCGGAATGACGCGCTTGACCGCCAGCTGCTCGCCGTTGGCCTGATCGCGGCAGCGATAGACGATGCCCATGCCGCCCTCGCCGAGCACGCTGAGCACTTCGTAGCGGTTGGCGATGACGTGACCGGGCAAGACCGGCGTGCTGGTCGCAGCGCGAGTAGAATCTTCCGAAAACACAGCAGCCGCCGAGGGAATGCTCGGAGGCGCGCTGTCGGCCTCATGGGGCGCCAAGATTTCTTCGTCGGCCACTGCTTGGGGATCCGTCTTCAGTGCGGGCTTGTCACGTTCAGCTTCGGTCGAGTTCGTCGTCGGGTTCTCGGCGGCTAGGTTTCCCGGAACGTCAGCCCACGTGCGACGGTCCGAAGCCCCAGAAGCTTCCTCTGGCTTCTCGGGGTTCTTCGCTTGGCTGGGTCTCGCCATCGCAAGGGCGTGAGTTTAGCCACCCCTCACCCCACGTCGAGAGGCGCTAGGTCAGGGAAAGACGCAATACCTAGGCTGGGCGCGCGGCCGAAATGGGCGCGCGGAGGGCCGGAACCCCCGCGGCGGCGATTCACTCAGAACGGATCTTGAATTCCCTTGTAGTTACCTTGAGTTAACTTCATGTGGCGCGGTTCAATAACGGGCGGTAGTCTCCGCCTCCCCCATGCCGCCCTCAAAGCTCCTTGACCCGTCCCTCGCCGAACGTGACCCCGAGATCGCCCGCCTCATCAAGGAGGAAGAGGTCCGCGAGACCGTCAAGCTGCGTCTGATCCCGAGCGAGAACTACGCGTCGCGTGCCGTCTTGGAAGCGACCGGCTCGATTCTGACCAACAAGTACTCGGAAGGTTACGCCGGCAAGCGTTACTACGAAGGTCAGCAGATCATCGATCAGGTCGAAGAGCTCGCGGTGTCGCGGCTCAAGACGTTGTTCGGCGCCGAGCACGTGAACGTGCAGCCGTACAGTGGTAGCCCAGCGAACCTCGCCGTCTACCTGGCCTTCTGTCAGCCCGGCGACACGATCATGGGACTCGGTCTGCCGAGCGGCGGACACCTGACGCACGGCTCGCACGTCAGCATCACCGGTCGCTACTTCAAAGCCGTCGGCTACAACGTCACCCAGACCGATCAGCGGATCGATTTCGATGAGGTGCGCGCGCTGGCCAAAGAGCATCGGCCGAAGATCTTGTGGGCCGGCACAACCGCCTACCCGCGCACTTTGGATTTCGCGAAATTCCGCGAGATTGCCGATGAAGTCGGTGCCAAGCTGTGCGCCGACATCGCGCACATCGCCGGCCTCGTCGCAGGCGGCGCGCATCCGTCGCCAGTCGGCATCGCCGACGTCGTCACCAGCACGACACACAAGACCTTGCGCGGTCCGCGCGGCGGCATCGTGATGTGTAAGACCGAGCACGCCAAAGACATCGATCGCGCCGTGTTCCCCGGCCTGCAAGGTGGCCCGCACAACCACACCACTGCCGGCATCGCCGTCGCGGCGAAGGAAGCGGCGACGCCCGAGTTCAAGCAGTACGCGCAGAACATCGTGTCGAACGCCAAGGTGCTGGCCGAGTCGCTGCTGGGTAAGGGCTTCACGCTCGTCACCGGTGGTACCGACAACCACCTGATCTTGCTCGATCTCCGCAGCAAGAACATCACCGGTAAAATCGCCGCCAAAGCGCTCGATCGCGCCGGCATCGTCGGCAACTACAACTCGATCCCGTTCGACCCGCGTAAACCGTTCGATCCATCCGGCTTTCGCATCGGCACGCCGTCGATCACCTCGCGCGGCATGGGCAAAGAAGAGATGGTGCGCCTGGCCTCGTGGATGGACCAAGTCGTCAGCAACGCCGCCGACGACAAAGTCATCGAAAAGGTCGCCGCTGAAGTCTCGGAAATGTGCCGCAGCTTCCCGGCTCCGGGCATCCCGGTCTGACACAGGGGCTGCCACCGCGCAGCCCACCTCGCAGAAGCTTCCGTAACGGATCCAGGCCTCCCTGTGCGATCGAGAATTTCACAGGGAGATTGGGAGATCGGGAGCCGTGCGAGTGCATTTTTCGTTCGGGGGACCCTCAAGATTGATCGGATCTTTTGATTGACAGGTTCCAGACCTCTTCGGCCTCGGCGAATCGCCTGAAACCGCGGCCGAGGACGAGCCAGCCAGGGTCACCGTTGTTCTTGATGTGACCTCCTAGGGCCGCGACGCC
>JBBSAB010000194.1:0-8716 GCA_038252755.1 Polyangiales bacterium
GTCAGCAGCGCGTGGGCGTCAGGTGCAGCGGAACCGACGGCAGTTTCCGTCTCGTGCCGCCCCCGCCCGCGGCCCCCCCCCGCGGCCCCCGCCCGCGGCCCCCGCACCGCGCGCCCCCGCACCGCGCGCCCCGCCCACGCAAACGCTGAGCGCTGCACGCCCGCACCCCCGCATTCACCGGGGACCGCCACAAAAGCTTCTGCAAACAGGCCGCATTTCGGCAGCCCTGTTGTCCCGCTCACTCGGGAAGATTTCTGTTGTTCCAACAGGCGCCTGAGGCCCAATCGCGATCCTCCCGCGTCCAGTTGCGTGTACCACCCACCCTAAATCTCGGCCTTCCCGCTTTCCTATCGCCTTCCTGTTGTCCCCGCTCGCTCGGGCAAGATGCGATGAAGCATCAGGGTCAGGCGGGCTAACCCCCAAGAAAGCTCCGCGAAAATCGCCGATTTGGTGTTGCTTGGAGAGCAACATGCTCTTGTCTCTGATGCGCATTGCGCAATGAAGCCGCCAGGATAGGCTTTGCGCATGACTGCCATGAACGGGTACCGGAGCCGCACCTCGACCGCGGGTCGCAACATGGCTGGGGCGCGCTCGCTTTGGCGCGCGACCGGCATGCAGGACGCGGACTTCGAGAAGCCGATCGTCGCGATCGCCAACAGCTTCACGCAGTTCGTGCCGGGTCACGTGCACTTGTGGGACGTCGGCCAGAAGGTGAAGAAGGTCATCGACGAGGCCGGCGGCTGGGGCGTGGAGTTCAATACGATCGCCGTCGATGACGGAATCGCGATGGGTCACGGCGGCATGTTGTATTCGCTGCCCAGCCGCGATCTGATCGCCGACTCGGTCGAGTACATGGTGAACGCGCACTGTGCAGACGCGTTGGTGTGCATTTCGAACTGCGACAAAATCACGCCGGGCATGTTGATGGCTGCGATGCGGCTGAACATCCCGACGATTTTCGTGTCGGGTGGGCCGATGGAAGCCGGCAAAATCGTGGGTACGATGGATCGCGACGGCAAGGCGACGATCCGTAAGTTGGATTTGATCGATTCGATGGTCGCGGCGAGCGACCCGAAGGTCAGCGACGAAGAGCTGCTGAAAATGGAGCGCTCGGCGTGCCCGACGTGCGGCTCGTGCTCCGGCATGTTCACCGCCAACAGCATGAATTGCCTGAATGAAGCCTTGGGCCTGGCACTACCGGGCAACGGTACCTTGCTGGCCACGCACGCGCGGCGCTGGGAATTGTTCGAAGCCGCCAGCCGTCGCATCGTCGAGATGGCGAAGCAACACTACGAGGGCGGCGACAAGAGCGTGTTGCCGCGCAGTATTGCGACGTTCGACGCGTTCGAAAACGCGATGGCGCTGGATATTGCGATGGGCGGCTCAACCAACACCGTGCTGCACATCTTGGCGATCGCCCATGAAGCCGGCGTGAACTTCACGATGGCCGATATGGATCGGATGAGCCGCAAGGTGCCGAACCTGTGCAAGGTCGCGCCGTCGAGCTCGTACCACGTCGAAGACGTGCACCGCGCGGGCGGCATCTTCACGATTCTGGGTCAGCTCGATAAAGCCGGCTTGCTGCATCGCGACGTGGGCACCGTGCACGCCAAGACGATGGGCGAAGCCGTCGACGAACACGACATTCACCGCTCGACCGCTAGCGCCGCCGCCAAGGCACGCGCACTGGCGGCGCCGGGCGGCGTGGCGACCAAGGTCGCGTTCTCGCAGGACAAGTATTTCAAAGACGCCGACACCGATCTGGCCAAGGGCTGCATCCGCGACGCCGAGCACGCCTTCAGTAAAGAGGGCGGATTGGCCGTGCTTTACGGCAATTTCGCGCTTGATGGCTGCATCGTGAAGACGGCCGGCGTCGACGAATCGGTCTGGAAGTTCGAAGGCCCGGCGCGCGTCTTCAACTCGCAAGACGCCGCCTGCGAGGCGATCATGGCCGACAAGATCGTGGCTGGTGACGTGGTCGTGATCGTCTACGAAGGTCCGCGCGGCGGCCCGGGCATGCAAGAGATGCTGTACCCGACGTCGTTCTTGAAGGGCAAAGGCCTGGGCAAGTCGTGCGCGCTAGTCACCGACGGCCGGTTCAGCGGCGGCACCAGCGGCCTCAGCATCGGTCACGTGTCGCCAGAAGCGGCCGAGGGCGGCACGATCGCGTTGATCGAAGAGGGCGATCGCATCCGGATCGACATCCCGGGCCGGAAAATCGACGTGCTGGTGAGCGACGCGGAGCTTTCCGGACGTCGTCACAACATGGTCGCGAAGGGCAAGGACGCGTTCCGCCCGAATCGCGATCGCTACGTTTCGCAGGCTCTGCAGGCGTACGCCTTGATGGCGACCAGCGCCGCAATGGGCGCGGTGCGCGACATCTCGCAGCTCGAACGGAAACACGGCTGACTGCCACGGCAAACGACTTGAAGCGCTGGCTCCTCACATTTTCGCTGATCGGCTGTGCGCTCGGCTGCGCCACGTTGCCCGAATACGCCGCGCCCAAAGGCGGCGTGGTCGACGCGGGCCAGCTCGATTCGAGCGACGTGATCGGCTACCGCCAGCTGACGCGCCAAGATTTTCGCGGCACGAAAGCACCGCCCGAGTTCGCGCCCGTCGCCGAGCGCGTCGGTGCCGCCACCTGCGGCCAGGTCCGGACCACGGCCGATACGGCGTTTTTGATCAACTGGCGGCAGGAAACGTCGACTAGCGAGAAGCACCACTGGGTCGAGGTCAAGAAGCTCGGCTTCATGGCGCTGATGGATCGCCATTGCTCGTGGTGGAATGAGAAAGCGGCGTCGCGCGCGCCGGCCTACGTGCTGCAACACGAGCAGATCCACTTCGCGCTCTACGAGCTGGGCGCACGCAAGCTGAACGCCTCCGTCGACGCCATCAAGCGCGACATGAGCGGCGTGGGCAAGAGCCAGCAAGAAGTGCAAGCCCACGCGCAGCAGGCGCTGAACGAAGCCCTGCAAAAAGCCACCGAAGCCCTGCTCGATCGCAACCGCGACTTCGATCAGGACACATCGCTCGGCTACCGTCCCGACCGCCAACGCGCCTGGCTGAAGAAAGTCACCGAAGAGCTATCAGAGACCCAAGCCTTCGCCAGCCCGCCGTACGATCCCGCGCACGGCTAAACGGCTCGAGATTTTTTCAACGGGAGATCGGGAGATCGGGAGGCGAGAATACCTCCCCGTGAAAAAATCTCGGGTCGTAGATTGTGCTCAGGTTGCTGCAGCAGCGTGACCGCCACGGTTGCTTTGCGGGACGGGTTCGTTGCTGCGAGCGCGCAACACCGGGGCGAAGACGGCGCGTTCGGTGTACGCCAGGTAGACGCCGAGCGCGGCGATCACGAGCGGCAACGCGACGCCAGACGGCGCCAGGAAGGCGTGGAAGGCGACGATGTTCACGACGACCGGCGCCAACACGGTGAGGGCGAGCGGGACGAAGCGGTTGCTGAGCAGCGCGAGACCGACCAGCACCTCGGTACCTTTCAGCAGCGGGAAAAAGTAGCCGCTAGCGCCGAGTCCGCCGATGAATACGGCCGCGAGGCCGGTTGGCGGCGGCTGGGGGATGAAGTGAAGGAAGCCGTTCAGTCCGAAAACAGTAAAAATGGCGCCGAGAAGCAGGCGGGTAGCGGTTTTGGCTTTGAATTGGGTGCGGGTCATTGAGTCAAACCTCCGATGTCCCCCAGAACCTAACTGTTGCCAGGAGGATAACTAGTCCCTTGATCTGCAATCCTTCGTTGCTACCCTGACAACAATGGACCTGAACCTGGTGACCGCCTTCGTGCGTGTTGTGGAGCAACAGAGCTTCACCAGCGCAGCTAGAGCGCTCGGACTACCGAAGTCGTCGGTCTCGCGTCGCGTCACCGAGCTCGAGGACGAGCTGGGCGTGCAGCTGCTGCATCGTACGACGCGCAAGCTGGCGCTAACCGAAGCGGGGCGCTCGTACTTCGAGCAGGCCGAGCGTGCGCTCACCGAGCTGCAGGCCGCCGCAGAATCCGCGTCCGGGATGGATACCGAGGCGCGCGGCATCGTGCGTGTCACCGCACCAGTCGATATCGGCGTGTTGGGGCTGGCGGATATCGTGAGCGAGTTCGTGCGTCTGTACCCGGATATTCACATCGAGTTGTCGCTGAGCTCGAAGATCGTCGACTTGGTCGAAGAGGGCTTCGACATCGGGATTCGCGCCGGCCGATCGCGCGATGCCTCGCTGGTGTCGCGCAGTTTGGGTAACGCCGCGCTCGGCCTCTACGCGTCGGCCGAGTACCTGAAAGCGCGCGGCCGCCCGCAGACGGTGGCCGAGCTGGCCGAGCATGACTGCGTGCTGTTTCGCGGTAAGCACGGCAAATCTCTGTGGCGACTCGACGGTCCGGACGGCGAGGTCTCGAGCATCGAGGTGCGCGGGCGCGTGACCGTCGACGAGATGTTGTTCGTCCGCCAAGCCGTCGGCAACGGCCTGGGTATTGGGCTGTTGCCGACGATCGTGATCGCGACGTGCTCGCGCGTCGGGGCACTCGAGCCGGTCGAGCGGATCTTGCCCGAATTCAGCATGGGCGGCGCCGACGTGGCGATCGTCACGCCGAGCGGCCCGAAACGCCCACGGCGCGTGACCATCCTGCGTGATTTCCTGGTGCAAGCGCTCGCCCCGCGCTGCGAAAAGCACCTGGCCGCCGCCAAGGCTTAAGCGTTGGCGCCTGGCGGCCGTTGTTGCCGTTGGAACCTCGAAGGCTGATGGCTCGCCCCCGCATGCAGCTTGGCGGAGCGTTGCTCCTTGTTGGCTTGCTAACGCAAGCGGCGCCGAGCCTCGCCGACAAGACGCCACCGCCGACGGCCGCTGGCGCGACGACGGCCACGAGTACCACCAGCCTCGCGCCCAAGGTCGACCTGGACGGACCCGAAGCCGAGGCGAAGGACCGCGCACGCGTGCTGTTTCAACAAGGCGTGGCCGCGTACCGCGACGGCAAGTACTACGAAGCCGTCGCGATCTTCCTGCAGACGCAGCGCATCTACCCAGATACGCAGCTGTGCTTCAACATCGCGCGCGCCTACGAGAACCTCGGCAACGGCAGCGCCGCTCTGCGCTACTACCGCGACTATTTGCGCCAGGCTGATCGCCCTTCGGACGGCGACGAGGTGCGCGAGCGTGTGCGTCGGTTGCAAGAGCAGCTCGCGCAGCGCGGCGTGCAACAGCTGACCGTGATGTCACAACCCGAGTCCGCGACGGTGTTGCTCGACGGTAAGCCGGTCGGGATCACCCCGTGGACGTCGGAGACCTATCCGGGCAAGCACCGACTTCTTCTCACGCTCGATGCGCACGCAGCGCAAGAGCAGGTGATCGAGGTCGACGCCTACGAGGCACGCGATGTCGCGATGGTACTAATGCCGGTACCGAAGCTGCTGCCGCCACCCGCGCCGATCGTGGTCATCAATCAAAAACCGCCAGGTGTCAGCATCGAGACGCTGCTCACGCTCGGCACCGGGCTCGTGTTGCTGGGCAGTGCGATCGTCGCCGAAGCCGCCAGTGACCAGCGCGGGATAGCGCGAACCACCGCGTTTTTGGCGGGCGGAGGGCTGGGCGTCTCCGGAGTCGGCGGCGTGATGCTGTACTTCGATCTCTCGCCGCGCCAGAGCAGCGCGCATGCACCGCCACGCGGGAAAGATTCCGCAGCGGTGCGTCCATGAGGCCGTGAAGCGCCTGTGCAGACGCTCGGCCGGACTGCGGTGAGCCGAAGTCGGATAGTTCCTCCACCTTAGATTGGATCGTTGAGGTGGGTGCCTCTCGTTCCTCTCTGGCTGCTCAAATGCGTAATTCCTGGAACTCTCCTCGACAGTCACGCGCACAGTCTCGAGGCTGGGGAGCGCGGCTCGTCGCGCTCATGCTCCTCTTGCTGTGCGCGGTCGCGTGCACGGGCAACATCACCGGCACCTCGGGTGGCACAGACCTCCCCGCTAGTCCCGGTACCGCCAACCAGCTGATGTGCCAGGCGGGTCAGACGGCGTGCAACGGCGCGTGCGTCAATCTGCAATCGGAGAGCAACAACTGCGGCGTCTGTGGCAAGGCCTGCGTCTCGCCTGCAGTTTGCGCCAATGGTTCGTGCGACACCGCGTGCGCGACCGGCTTCCAAAAGTGCGGTCCCAGCTGCGCAAACGTCGCGACCGATTCTGGGAATTGCGGCACATGCGGCAAGGTGTGCGACGCCGGCGTCCCCTGCTACGGCGGTGTGTGTGGCTGCCCGGAAGGCGTGCTGTTCTGTCAAGGTCAATGCTTCGACCCGATGTCGGACGCCGCACATTGCGGCACGTGTGAGACCGCGTGTTCGGGCGGCGCTGCATGCGTCGACGGCAAATGCGCTTGCGCCGGCGGCGAGCAGCTGTGCGGCATTGAGTGCTCGAACCTGAACTCGCCCGCGCACTGCGGTAGCTGCGGCAAGACCTGCGCGATGGGCGAGATCTGCGCCGTCACCAGCTGCATCCCCAGCACCCAGGCCTGCCCGAACGGTCTGACTCGCTGCGGCGATGCCTGCGTCGATCTACAGACCACCGCCGGCAGCTGCGGCGCGTGCGACACCAAGTGCGGCAGCGGCCAAGCCTGCTCGGCCGGCAAATGCGGCTGCCCCGACGGCAAGACGGCTTGCGGCGCGACCTGCGTGGACTTAACCAGCAGCGCGCTGCACTGCGGCGCCTGTGCCACGACCTGCACCGCGGGCCAGTCCTGCCAAGCCAGCCAGTGCAAGTGCGCCGACGCCACCGATATCGTCTGCGACAACGCGTGTACGGATCCGAAGACCGACCTGAACCACTGCGGAGACTGCGCCACCAAGTGCACCGGCGGCTTGCCCTGCACCGACGGCAAATGCGCCTGCCCCGATGGCGAAACGATCTGCGACGGCATGTGCGTGAGCACTGATTCCACGGCCGCGCACTGCGGCGCCTGCGGCATGGCATGTCCGGTCGGAGAGTCGTGCCAAGCCGGCAAGTGCTCGGGCGCGATCGGCGACGCATGCACCAGCAAGCTGGCGGTCGGCATCAACATCACGTCCATCTCCGTGTACCAGGTGGGCAAGATCCCGATCATGGACAAGGACCAACCGGTCGCCAAAGCCGATCGGCCCGCGGACATCATCCAGGGCAAGCCTGGCCGCCTGCGCGTGTTCATCGAGCTCGGCAGCGGCTGGGTCAATCGCACGGTCTCGGCGCGGCTGCTCCTGACCAACGACGACCTGAAGTCCAACTACTTCTCGAAGCGCAACGTGACCCAAGCGTCGACCGAGAACAGCTTCGGGACAACGTTCAACTTCGACGTCAAGGCCGAGGACTTCACCGCCACCACGCGCTACGCGGTCGAAATCGTCGAGTGCGACGGCACGCCGGCCGGCACTGCCGGCAAGGCGCGCTTCCCCGTCACCGACAATCAGGAGCTCATCACGCGCAAGACCGGCCCGGTCAAGATTCGATTCATTCCGCTGAACGCCAATGGTCGTACCGCTAGCAACGACACCGCCCGGCTGGACGCTTACAAGGCCTACGTCGCGCTGATGTATCCAACCAGTGGCGTCGAATACACACTCGGCGCGCCGCTCAACATCAACCAGACTGTCTCCGCACAGGGCTCCGGTTGGGGCGAAGCGCTCGACCAAATTTCCAAGCTGCACGAGACCGACAACGCTCCGGCTGACACCTACTATTACGGCCTCTTTCAACCCAGCGACAACCTGGGCCAGTACTGCGGACAGGGCTGCGTCGCTGGCATTGGCTTCGTAACCAACACGCAAAGCTTTGCGCGGCACCAGCGCGTCGCGCTCGGCTTGTCGTACGCCAACCTGACCTCCGCCCAAACCATGGCGCACGAGGTCGGTCACAACCACGGCCGACCGCATTCACCGTGCGGCGGCGCGGCAGACCCCGACGCGAAGTACCCGTACGCCGGCGCCAAGATCGGTTGGTGGGGGTTCGAAGCACCGGAGACCCTGCACAACCCGGCCAATGACACCGACATCATGGGCTACTGCAAAAACCAGTGGGTCAGTGACTACGTGTATCGGTTGTTGAGTGCTCGCGTGGCGTTCTTGAACGGCGTCACGAAAGAGCTGCCGCCGCCCGGTGGCATGCACCACTACTTGTTCTTGTTGACCGACGTGACGGGGCCGCGTTGGGGCCTCGATCGCCCTGACCCGCGCTACCCGAGCGGTGACCCCGAGCAAGCCAACGTCCTCGACGACGCCGGCAACATCATCGCCAGCGTCACCGTTTACCGCACGCCGTTCGATCACCTCGGCGGCGGCCTGCTGCTCGTCCCCGACCCCGAGCCCGGCTGGCACGCCGTCCAAATCCAAGGCGAAGTCCCGCTAGCTTTCGGCGCCACGACCTCCAGCCAGTAACCCGACGAGCTCGAGCACGAGCGAACAGGAAGGCGGCTGAGCATTGGTCTCATTTCGCGGTTCGAGCAGCGAGAAAACAGGAAGGCGGGAAGGCGGGAAGATTTCTGTGGTTCGAGCAGGCGCCTGAGGCCCAATCGCGATCCCCTGCGTCCAGTTGCCAGTACCACCCACCCCCAATCTCGGCCTTCCCGTCTTCCCGCCTTCCTCTGACCATTGGTCTCATTTATCAGCTGCCCGCCCGCTCAGCCTGGCTTCTGGCGAGGCTTTCGCGAGGACCGGAGCGGAACGTACGTGGGTACGTGAGCACCGGACCGGAGCGAAAACGAAGCCAGA
>JBBSAB010000195.1:0-8446 GCA_038252755.1 Polyangiales bacterium
GCCCTGATTTTCCGAGTCTCCTCACGGCGCCGAGCCCATTCTTCGAGTGCTAGGAAGGAGGCCACGGGTAAGCCTGACTCCGGCATGATGCCGTCTGACAGCAGGAACTCGAGCATGTGCTGGAGCGAGAGGCCGTGGAACTCGCCCTTCTCACGACGTGCGCGCAGCTCGGCGAGCGCGGCATCATCGAGCACGGCACGCAGCGGGGTCATGATTCGTTCAGTGTGCGTGCGGCGATGAATGCCGTCAACGGCGCCAGATCACTCGCTTCGATCGCCCGCAGGTGCTCGAGCCTGTCCCCGGCGACGAAGCGAAACGCCAAGCCATGTTTCCAGTGCAGCCAGTACGCGAGCAGTAGGCGCCCGATGCGGCCATTGCCGTCCTCGAACGGATGGATCTGCTGGAAGTCTGCGTAGATCGCCGCGGCTTCGTTCGCGGGCTCCGGTTGCGGTGGCGCATTGAATCTCTCGAGCCAGAGCGACACGGCCTCTGCCACTCGACCGGGGTGTAGGTAGTCGTGACGCGACCCGTCGGAGCGCAGCACGTAGTTCTGGCGGCTCTTGAAGACTCCCGCATCGTCAGCCGCTCACCGTACGCCCGGCGAGCACATCGCGCGCGTCCTGTTCCGAGAGCGTGGAGCCCTCGACCAGCGTGGACCCAATCAGGAGCCACTCCTCCAAATCCTTCAGCGACCAGCGCATTGCGATACGCCCGGAAGATATCACGCCTTTCGAGCGGCGAGCCGAGCGTCGATCACCGTCCGGGTTTCAGGCGACGAACGCGCGCGCGTTCCGGAACAAGCGCATCCACGGCGCGTCTTCGGTCCAGGCGCGGGGGTGCCAGGAGTATTGGACGGCGCGGAAGACGCGCTCGGGGTGGGGCATGATCAGGGTCGCGCGGCCGTCGTCGCTGGTGATGGCGGCGATGCCGGCGGGCGAGCCGTTGGGGTTTTCGGGGTAACGGGTTGCGACTTCGCCGTGGGAGTCGACGAAGCGGACGGCGACGCGGCCGGAGGCTTCGAAGGCTGCGCGTTGAGCGTCGCCGGTGAACTCAGCGCGGCCTTCGCCGTGCGCGACGGCGATCGGCAACAGTGAGCCTTCCATGCCTTGAAGCAGGACCGACCGGCTCTTTTCGACGCGCACTAAGCTCAGTCGCGCTTCGAATTGCTCGGAACGGTTGCGCACGAAGCGCGGGAAGCCAGCAGCGCCCGGAATCAACGGCGCCAAATTCGAGACCATCTGACAGCCGTTGCACACGCCGAGCGTGAACGTCGAAGTGCGCGTGAAAAACTCAGCCAGCTCCGCGTTGGCGCGCGCGTTGAACAAGATCGATTTCGCCCAGCCGCCGCCCGCGCCCAAGACGTCGCCGTAGCTGAAGCCGCCGCACGCCGCGAGCCCCTGAAAGTCCTTCAAACTGACACGGCCCTCGAGCAGATCGCTCATGTGCACGTCGATCGCCGCGAAACCGGCGCGGTCGAACGCGGCTGCCATTTCGAGCTGCCCGTTCACGCCTTGCTCCCGCAAGATGGCAATTCGCGGTCGCGCTGCGCCGCTGCGGGCGATGAACGGCGCCGCCACGTCGTCGTCCAGCGCGAACGTCGCCTTCACGCTCAAGCCGGCGTTACTCGCATCGACGCGCAATGCTTGCTCTTCGTCCGCGCACGCTACGTCGTCGCGTAGCTTCTGCAGCGCGTGTGTCGTCTCGGACCAGATGCCGCGGAGCACACTGCGCTTCTCTTGCAGCAGCACCTGGGCGGCTTGCGTCACCTCGATGCGGTCTTCGTCGAGCACCGTGCCGACGCCGTGCACGCACTCCGACAGCCCGGCCAGCGCCAGCACGTCGCGCACCTGCTCGACATCGCCAGAGCGGACCTGAATCACCGCGCCCAGCTCCTCCGAGAACATAGCTCCGAGCGCGTCGGGGCCGAGCGCGTCGAGCCGCACCAGCAGGCCTGCGGATGCCGCGAACGCCATCTCGAGCAGCGTCACGATCAAGCCACCGTCGGAGCGGTCGTGGTACGCGAGCAACAGCCCGGCAGCGTTTAGCTCTTGAATCGCGCGGAAAAATCCGCGCAAAAGTGCCGGATCGTCCAGATCCGGCGGCGCTTCGCCGACGCTGCCGTGCACCTGCAACACCGCCGAGCCCCCGAGGCGATTCTTGCCGCGGCCCAAATCAATCAGCAGCAGCTCGCTCGGACCATCTTCGCGCGATAGCTCGGGCGTCAAGGCGCGTCGCACGTCAGTCACCGGCGCGAAGGCGCTCACGATCAACGACAAGGGCGCCGTCACCGAGCGCTCTTCGCCGTTCTCGCGCCACACGGTCCGCATCGACATCGAATCTTTGCCGACCGGGATCGCGATGCCGAGAGCCGGACACAGCTCGGCGCCGACGGCTTGCACGGCTTCGTACAGACGAGCGTCTTCACCCGGATGCCCTGCCGGCGCCATCCAGTTGGCGCTCAGCTTGATGTGAGAAAGGTGGGCAATCGGCGCCGACGCAATGTTCGTGATCGCTTCAGCGACTGCCATGCGCGCCGACGCGCCGGCGTTCAAGAGCGCGAGCGGCGTGCGTTCGCCCATCGCCATCGCCTCGCCGGTGTACGCTTGAAAGCCGCTGGCCGTGAGCGCAGAGTCGGCGACCGGCACCTGCCACGGTCCGACCATCTGATCGCGCGAGCACAAGCCGCCGACCGTGCGATCGCCGATCGTGATCAGGAACGTCTTGTCGGCGACTGTCGGCAGGCGCAAAACGCGCCGCAGCGCTTCACCCAGCTCAATCCGCGAGTGTTGCAGCGAATCTGGCTGAAAATCGCCAGTTTCGGCGACGCGCGTCATCTTGGGCGGCTTGCCCAGTAGCACCTCGAGCGGCATGTCGATCGGCTGGTCCGCGAAATGCGCGTCGTCGAGCTTGAGTTGACGTTCGGCAGTCGCGGTGCCGACCACCGCATACGGACAACGCTCACGTCGGCACAACGCCTCGAACGCCGGTAGCGATTCAGCCGTGATCGCCAACACGTAGCGCTCTTGCGCCTCGTTGCACCAAATCTCGAGCGGCGACATGCCCGGCTCGTCGCTCGGGATTGCGCGCAACGAGAAAGTCGCGCCACGCTTGCTGTCGTTGACCAGCTCGGGCAGCGCGTTGGAGAGCCCGCCCGCGCCGACGTCATGAACCGAGACGATCGGGTTGTTGTCGCCGAGCGCCCAGCAGCGGTCGATCACTTCCTGACAGCGCCGTTCCATCTCCGCGTTGTCGCGTTGCACCGAGGCAAAATCCAAATCCTCTTCAGATGCGCCCGACGCCATCGACGAAGCCGCGCCGCCGCCCAGGCCGATCAACATCGCCGGCCCACCCAGCACGACGATCTTCGCGCCCGGCTGAATTTCGTGCTTCTTGACGTGCTCGCGCCGGATATTGCCGAGGCCGCCCGCCAGCATGATCGGCTTGTGGTAGCCGCGCACTTCGCGCCCCGCAGGTCCCGGCGCCGAAAGTTCGAAGGTGCGGAAGTAACCGCATAGATTCGGACGCCCGAACTCGTTGTTGAACGCCGCGCCGCCGATCGGTCCTTCGAGCATGATGTCGAGCGCTGAAGCGATGCGCGAAGGCTTGCCGTAGTCTTGCTCCCACGGCTGAACCGCGCCCGGCAGGCGCAGGTTCGAAACCGAAAACCCGGTCAAACCCGCCTTCGGCTTGCCGCCGCGACCCGTCGCACCTTCATCGCGGATTTCCCCGCCCGAGCCGGTGGCGGCGCCGGGGTACGGGGAAATCGCGGTCGGGTGATTGTGCGTCTCGACCTTGAGCAAGATGTCGATTGGCTCGCTCGAGTAACCGTACTCGCCGGTCGCGCCGTCGGGCATGAAGCGCGCAGCGACACTGCCTTCGATCACCGCGGCGTTGTCGTGGTAGGCCGAGAGCACGCCGCCCGGGCTGGTCGCGGTGCTCTGTTTGATCAGCTGAAATAGCGATTTTTCGCGCTTCTGGCCGTCGATCACGAAGTCGGCGTTGAAGATCTTGTGCCGGCAATGCTCGCTGTTCGCCTGCGCGAACATCATCAGCTCGACGTCGGTCGGGTTGCGACCGAGCGTCGCGTAGCTCTTCATCAAGTAGTCGATTTCGTCTTCGGCCAGCGCCAGGCCCAGGCGTTTGTTGGCGGCTTCCAACGCGCCGCGACCCGGCGCGAGATCGATGCGCGAAAGCGCGCGCGGCTCGGCGCGGCCGAACAACTTCTCGCCCTCGTCGAGCTTCTCCAGCACCGACTCGGTCATCCGATCGTGAAGCGCTGCTCGCAGCGGCTTACCGTCGGTGACGTCGCCGGCCAAAGTCCACTGAATGCCGCGCTCGATGCGTCGGACGTCGCTGAGACCGCAGTTGTGCGCAATGTCGGTCGCCTTTGACGACCACGGCGAAATCGTGCCGATGCGCGGCACCACGCACAGCTCGCGCCCCGCCACGTCGACTTGCTCGAGCCGCGGCCCATACTCGAGCAGCCCGCCCAGCACCGGCAGCGCCCCGTCATCGAGCGGCCGCGCCACGTCCACGAAGTGAATGAACCGCGCCGAGATCGCCGTGATGCCCGGGCTCACGCGCTGCAGACGCTCGAGCTTTCGCGCCAGCCGGGCCGGGGTAAAGGCGGGGGGACCTACGAGAATGAGCATGCCGGGGCGGAGCCTGGTCCCTGGAAGCGGGCGCCGCAAGCCGGAAGCGGCAGCGCAAATTAATCAACAATTGTCGATGGTTGGGAGACTGTGGCGCGAGCGCGCTTCGGGCCTCACGGGGCCCACCAACCCGATCAGCCCAACCTTGAGCTTGAGCACCCCAACACCATTAACAGGGATCGACGGGCAGTTCCGGTGGCTGTTCAATACTTCAGTGGTGTCGTCGCCTCCCCGAGCGCTGCCATCGTGTCGATTTCGTGGACCTTAGTAGCGGGGCCCCGGCACATCCTCGGCGTGCGGCGAATCGTGTTCCCTCTCTGCGCAGTCCTGGCGCTCGGCTGCAATGGCTTCGTCGACGGCAACAAAGAGCAGCAGAGTGACCCGGCGGGTGGTCTGGGCGGAGGTCTTGGCGGTGGCAGCACGAATGGCGGCACCACGAGCGGGCCCGCGGCAGCGTGTAACGACCCGGCGGCTATTGCGCCTGGGCCTTCGCCGCTGGTTCGGCTGAGCGCGACCGAGTACCGGAGCACACTTCGTGACCTGTTCCCAAACGTCGCGATGGCAGCTGCCGAGCTCACGCTGCCGGCTGAGGTGCAGAGCGACGGCTTCCTGAACACCGCGGAGGCGCAGGCGCCCTCGGCGGCCGTGATCGCGTCGTTCCACGACAACGCGGCTGCCGTAGCCAAGCTCGCGACCGCCGACCTCACGAAGATTTTGCCATGCTCGCCCGCAACACTTGCTGACGAGCCGAGCTGCGGCGCGAAATTCATCGAGACGTTCGGCAAGCAGGCGCTACGCCGCCCGCTTTCGGCGGACGAGACGACGCGCTACTCCGCGCTCTTCGCTGACAGTCGCAAGCAGTGGGGCTTCCCGGTGGCGATTCGCTTGTTGATTCAAGCCTTCCTGCAGACGCCCGCGTTCCTGTACCGCCTCGAGTACGGCGGCGCTCCGGTCGCGGGTAGCCAAGCCATCGCGCTCGACAGTTACGAAATGGCGAGTCGGCTGTCGTACCTGATGACCGACAGCATGCCTGACGCGGAGCTAGTGACTGCGGCGGACCAGGGCACGCTCGCGACCGCCGAAGGCCTCGAAACGCAGGCGCGACGCCTGTTGAAGTTGGCCGGCGCACGCGACGCCGTCGCGTCGTTCAACGCGCAGTGGCTGCGCTTTGACAAGCTGGGCAATCTCGTTAAGGCCGCCGATCTGTATCCGTCGTTCAGCCCAGCGCTGGCGAGCGCCCTGAAAGACGCCACGGTTCGCTACGTCGATCGTATTTTCTGGGACGAGGGCCACACCGTGACGTCGCTACTCACCGACAATCACGCTTACGTCAACGCCATGCTCGCGCCGCTTTACGGCAGCACCGCGACTGCTACGGACCTAGCTTGGACCGAAATCGACGCTAGCCAGCGCTCGGGCATCTTGACCCAAGCCGGCTTGATGGCGGGCTTGGCCCACGAGCGCAACGACGCACCAGTGCAGCGTGGCGTGTTCGTGCTCGACCGACTGCTCTGTCAGCCGCCTCCGCCGCCGCTCGCGACCGTGAACACCAGCCTGCCCCCGCTGACCGCCGCCTCGAACCAAACCACGCGTCAACAGCTCGAGGCCAGCCACAACACGCCAACTTGCGCGGCGTGCCACACGGCGATTGACGGCATCGGTTTCGGCTTCGGCAACTACGACGCGATCGGCCAATGGCGTACGACCCAGTTCGGCCAAAACGTCGACGCCACCGGCGAGCTGGTCGGCACCGACATCGACGGCAAGTTCGACGGCGCGGTCGCGATGGGTAAGAAGCTGGCCGAAAGCCGCCAGGTTCGCGGCTGCATCGCTTCGCAATGGCTGGGCTACGCGTTGGCCGTCCGCCGCGAGCACGTCGATGCGTGCATGACCGATCCGCTGGTCAAAGCGCTCGAGGCGTCGTCGGGCGATCTTCGCGAAATGGTCGTCGCGCTGGTGAAGAGCGCCGCCTTCCGCCACCGACCGGTCGCTCCATGAGGAACTTTTCATGAACGCTTGGAAGCCATCACGCCGTTCGCTGACGAAGGCGCTCGGTCTCGGCGCTGCCGCCACTTTTCTGCCGCTGCTGCGGCCGCGCTCCAGCCGCGCCGCGTCCGACATACCGACGCGGGTCGTACTGTTTTGGGCCGGTCACGGCGTGCCGCGCCAAACCTACACTTTTAAGTCGGCTGGCGGCGGCGCGCCAACCGCGACTGACTTCGTCTTCCCGCAGGTGCGCGAGCCGTTCAACACAATCAAGAAAGACCTGATCGCGCTGTCGGGTCTCGGCATGCTGTCGGCGAGCGTCGACAAAACGGCTCCCGCCAATGCCCACTACGATGGCGAGACCCATTCGTTGGCGGCGATCAATCGCGCCAACGCCGACACCGCCGGCGGTCCGTCGATCGATCAGTACATCGCCAAGGCGATCAACAGTCCGAGCCCGGTCACGAAAGTGCCGTCGCTGTCGTTGGCGCTGGCCGTCGACGGCAACGTGAGCGCGACCAAAGTTTGTACGCAAGCTTCCGGTCAGGTGGTGTCGCTCGATGTCACGCCTTCGGCCGTCTACAAGCGGCTGTTTGCAAATTTCATGCCGCCGTCGATGACGCCGCCGATCATGACCGGCCCGTCCGCGGCCGAAGTCGCCGCTGCGCAGGACAAGAGCGTGCTCGACTTCGTGCTCAACGATTTCGACGCCGTGAAGCCCAAATTGAGCCGCGAGCAGCAAACCAAGCTCGACGCCCACCAGAGCGCGGTCCGCGACCTCGAAAAGAGCCTCACACTGGGCGGCGGCCCGGGCGGCACCTTCATGCCCGGCGCGGGCTGTGCGGATCCGACGTCGACCGTGACCGCCGGCACCGGCAATGCCTATCCCGGCAGCGGCGCCATGCACCAGGCGAACATCACGTCGATGTTCAGGCTCGTGCAATCGGCGTTCGCGTGCGACCTCACGCGCGTCGCGCTGCTGTGCCTGGCCGATCCGTTCTCGGAAGCCTTCGGCTACCAATCGGGCGCCTACGGAACGACCGACGCCCACGACCTGATCCACAAGACCTCGTACAACAACGCTGGCAGCTTGAAGGACAACCCGGACGCGATGGCCACGGTCGCCAAGTGGCACCAATGGGAAGCCACGCAGTTTGTGAGCTTGCTCGATTTGTTGCGAAAAATTCCCGAGGTCGACGGCAGCTCGATGCTCGACCACACCGTCGTGCTGCTGTGCGGACAAATTGGCGAGCACGGTCACGAGCTCGACGCGTTGCCGTGGGTGATCGGCGGCGGCTCCGCGGTCGGCTTCAGTGGCGGACGCTTCCTGCAGCTCGACAAACAGCCGCACAACAACCTGTTCGTCTCGCTGGCCCAGGCAATGGGCGTGCAGACCAACACCTTCGGCAATCCTGCCGTCTGCACCGGACCGCTCGCAGGCCTGCGCGTCTAGCGCTGCTTTGTGGCTGCCGCACCGCAGCCCGAATCGCAGAAACTTCCGTGTCGTCTCCAGGCAAATCCGTACGATCGCGGACCCGCGGGCTTAGGCGGGCTAGTCGCGTGATCTCGAGCGCACAGAGTGGGCCGGAGACGCTACGGGAGTTTCTGCAAGCAAGCTGCGGCTGACCATTCATCCCATTTCGCGATTCGAGCACGAGCGAACAGGAAGGCGGCTGAGCATTGGTCTCATTTCGCGATTCGAGCAGCGAGAAAACAGGAAGGCGGGAAGGCGGGAAGATTTCTGTTGTTCGAGCAGGCGCCTGAGGCCCAATCGCGATCCCCCTGCGTCCAGTTGCCAGTACCACCCA
>JBBSAB010000196.1:0-8426 GCA_038252755.1 Polyangiales bacterium
CACGTCTCCGACGACAACCCGTTCAGCGAGTCAGGGTTCAAGACACTCAAGTACCAACCGGACTATCCTGGCTTCTTCGCGGGCCTGCTCCACGCTCGTGCATGGCTGAGCACCTTCTTCGGCTGGCACAACGACGAGCACCAACACTCCAGCCTCGCGCTCTTCACGCCCGCCGAGGTGTTCTTCGGCCGTGTGCCGGCGGTGCACTCCGTGCGGCAGGCGGCGCTCCACGCCGCGTACGCCTTGCACCCCGAGCGCTTCCCCAACGGCCCACCAAGGGCTGCTCTGCCGCCTGCCAGCGTGCATATCAACCCACTCGAAGCCATGGTCGTCACCGTCGGTAGCGACGCGACCGTCGCGAACACCAACTCACCGCCTGAGTTCGTCGCTAGCCCAGCGCAGAAGGCGCCTCACGCCGCGGCGAAGACGCCGCGACGCGAGGCGCTAGCCCCCGCAACCGCAGCACTTCCTTCATAGATTAAACGTGACCGCTGTCTCACGCGCGTTGACAAATTCCGCACGTGCGCACCATCCATGAAGGAAGGCTCACTCTTCGATCACGGATCGTTGGACTATTCGGGTTAGCTACAACACTGCAGCTACGGGATTCGAGACCTCGGCCGCGCAACACCAGGTGTGATTAGTACTATGGTCCTCCGTGCGCCTCTTGCGCGCGGTTACGAGCACTCGTTCTTCCGAGGCGCAAGCAACTCCGCGAACGACCGATTCGCCGGGGCGCCACCGCCACCGGCCGCACCTAGGCGATCAACACCATGGTGTGACGCACCATTGGGGCGGTCAGCCTTGCGTCTAGTGACACGCCAGAAGCCTCGCCGACCTGAAGAAATGGCGCGGTAGGCCAGTCGCGGGTCCACCCCAAGCCGCCGTGCCCTACGCGTTACCCGACCAGCGCAGCCAAATTAGCAGCAGAATCCAGAGCGCCACGGCGATGATCACGATCATCAGGGCCAGCGACGGGCTGCGTCTCGGCTCGTGCTCGGCCAGCGGCGCCGGCATTTCGTCGCTGTCGACGATCGACGCTGGCGGACGCTTGGACGGCACGCCGCGTAGCAGCTTGATGCTCGGATCCGGCTCGGGGCTGGGGACTACCGTCAGCAGCAGCACACCGCGCGGTAAGTCCGAGCCTGGCTCGGGCAGCCCGCCCTGCTCGGGAATGCGCAGCGTGATGCCGCGCGAATCCGGCAGCTCGTCACTACACCTGGCGGGCAACGTGACCTCGACCACCTCGGCTGGCTCGTCGCGCTTGCGCAGCGTGATCGCGCCCGAACGTCCGCAAGTGTCGCAGCCGCCGCCGCCGCATGTCGCGCACGCCAAGTTGCGCGGTAGTTCCAGCTCTACGACTTCGCCAACAGCCAGCCACTCGCGACGCACCTTCACTCGGTGCAGCACGTCCGGACCGCGTGGTCCTTCAACGGCGCGGCTCTTCACGCGAGCGAGGACTTCCGACAATAGATTCTTATACCCAATTTCTAGCCGGCTCGGCCGATCAAAAAACGATCGGGACTTAGCTCTTGCCGCCTGACTTGCCGCCTGACAGTAGCGATCGCGCCTCCGTTAGGAGCTTTCTATCGATCAAGGCGAAGGCACCGAGCCAAAGCGCGATGCCCAGAACCACACCGCAGCACAGGTGAACCGGCTCAGGTAGTTTGCCGCGAAGAAGGTGGTTGAACGCTAGCAGGCCAATTAAGACAGGTGCGCCAACGGCGATCGCGGAAGCGAAGATTCGCAGGACGTCGCGCATGCTGCCTTGCAGGAGCCTGACAACGACGATGTACATCGTGGGCAAGAAAATCGCGCCGTACGCAACCGAATACCCGATCGCTACGCCGCGGATGCCAAACCGGACGCCGAGCGCCATGCCGGCCATCATGATGACGCTGTTGACGAAGCCGACCACTGCCAAAAGCCGAGTGCGATTGGTAGCCAGAAACACCGCGCCGAACGTGCTGCCTACGGGTTGGACGCTCCCCACGAAGCACAAGATTGCAAAAACCTTCACGCTCGGGTCCCACTGCCGGCCCCAAACCGTGTGGACGATTTCGGGAGCTAACGTGCCCAGCACGGCCATCGTCGGCAGTGCCAGCGTCGCTACCAGCCGGACAATCTTCAGGTACGCGCGAGTCATGCGCTGCGGGTCGCCCTGCATGGCGGACAGCAGCGGATGCAGGCTGGGGTTGATGATGCCGGTGATGCCCTCGAGCGGATAGAGCATCAGCGCATACGCCCTGCCGTAGAAGCCAAGCTGCGCGGCGCCGAGCACGCGTCCAATGAGCGCCTTGTCCAGATTGCGAGCCCAGTAGTTGATCGCGGTGAAAGCCGTCACGCCACTCGAGTAAGTGCTGACCGCCTTCACCGCGGACCATTCGAAGACGAGCTTGGGTCGGAAACGGGCAAACCAGAGCCGCAGTGTCGCGTTTCCGAAGCCCGACACGAGCGTCTGAAAGACGAGCGCAAAATAGCCAGCCCCAGAGCGTGCCAAAACCACACCGACCACGCCGCTTGCAACCGCCGAAATCACCTCCGCCGCGGCCAACTCGCGAAAGCGAAAGCTGCGCTCCAGCAGGCCGTTGGGGATGCGCCCCATCGCCAGAAACACGAAGCTGGTGCTGAGGAGCGCGACCACCGGCGTGAGGCGCGGTTCGCCAAAGAAGCGCGCAATCAGTGGGGAAGCGACGGCCAAACCGACGGCAGCGAGCAAGCCGAGCCCAAGGCCCATCCAGAACAAGGTCGATAGGGCGCTTGGCTCGAGATCTCGCCTTTGCACCACGGCGGTGCTCACGCCCGCCTCGGCCATGATGTTCAAGAAGCCGGAGATCACCACGACCATCGCCACGATGCCGAAGTCAGCCGGCGTGAGCACGCGCGTTAGGAACGCGGTCACGAGCAGCGAGATGATCGTATTGGAAGCCTTGCCGATCGCCGTCCACAGCACGGAGCGGGACGCCATCCGCCGCAACGATGCCGAGGAGGCAGCTGCGGCAGCCGCAGCGGTCGACGAATCGCTCATCTCCGACGCTTTATAGAGCGAGATCGCGGCGTGCGCCACGCCCGCGCTCGCGTTTCGGTCGGCTAAACTGGACGGAGCACCGAGAGAAACTGAAAACACGTGAGCCCGCTCACGCCGGGTAACACCGCCAACACCGACGCGAGCTTCTCGTTCAGGGGATGCGACGCCTCGATCAGGCGGTGGTTCTGTCGGCGCGTCACCTCTTCGAAGCCAGCGCCGCCAAACAGCTCGGGCAGGTTGGCTGCACCGAAGAACCTGAGGTGGGTGCGGTCATGAATGCCGCGATCGCGGTACGGCCACCGCTTGCCGGCGAACAACGACCAAATCGTCGAGTAATGCGCGACGTTGGGTAAAGAGACGATCACGCAACCCCGCGTAAGACCCCGAATCAGCCGCAGCGCGGCCCATGGGTCCGGCAGATGTTCGAGCACATCACCGCACAACACTAGGTCGAACGTTCGCGACTCGGTCGACAATATCTCCAGTCCTTGGAGCGCGTCGGCCAAGAGTACGCGGTCAAGGCAGGTGCGCGCCTCTTCGGCGAGAAGCGGATCCAGCTCGATGCCCGTCACCCGACTACCTGGAAAACGCTGCTTCAGCACGCGCCCGGTCGCGCCGTTTGCGCAGCCGACGTCGAGCACCTCACTCAAGTCTTTGTCGGGAATGAGCGAAAGCAAATCCTCACGTACGAGAGTGTAGGAGGCATTCGCGACCATTGTCGGCCGTTTATGCCCCAAGCTGGGAGGGGCCACAAGCGCGGCACTCAGCCGCCGCCGATCTTCGCAGCGTCACGAAGCGCTTGCTCGACGAGCGCCAGCAGCTTGCGCACGCGCTCGGGCCAGCTATTTTCGCGTGCTAGCTGCAAGCGTCGTTCACGCGCATCGTCCGAATCGAAGCTCATCGCAGTCTGGCACTGCTCGACGAGCTGCTCGGCAGTCGTTGCCACCAGTGCGGCGTCCCAGTAGCGCTCGACCGCTGGCAGCGCGCTGATGACGACGGGGCGACCCGACGCCATGAACTCGAAGAACTTGATCGGAAAAACTGCACGCGTGTAGTCGTTGATGCGATACGGAATCACCGCGACATCGAAACCCTTGAGGTAAGCGGGAAGCTCGGCGTAGTTGCGGTGACCCATCAACAGCACGTTCGGCAGCGCCTTCAGACGCGCCACATCGGTGCCTGGATCGGCGACGCCAGTCGGACCGATGATGGCCAGCGTCCAGTCCGGCTTGGCGCGCGCGAGCTGCAGCAGCCAATCGATGTTGAGCTTGTAGTCGCTGACCGCGCCGATGAAACCGACGATCGGTCGACGCACGGCGGCGAGATCGTCGGGCACGCGCGTCGCGCTCGCCATAGCCTGCTGAAAGTGCTCGAAGTCGCCGACGTTGTGCACCAAATGTGTGCGACCAGGCGCCAGTAACTGCTTGCTCTCGTACAGCGCGGGTGCGGTGCAGGTCACGAGGCCCGCTACCTGACACAGCTCACGCTCGCGTTGACGGATCCACTGCTCGTAGCCTTTGAACTCCGGAAACGCCGAGTACTCATCCACGCAGTCGTAGACGACCAGGCGCTGCGGCAAACGCGTGACCGATGCGCCGTAGCCCGGGTGGTAAACCCACACCACGACGTCGCGAAGCCCCTGTTCGCGCAGCCAGCGATTGACTACGTCGACGCGATGTTCGAAGTCATTCCATTCGCGTAGCGCGTGGCCCCGACCCAAGAAGTTGAACCAAGTTGGCGCCCAGACGTCGAGTATTTCGAGCGACTCATCGACGCGCCTCACGATGGGTCGCCGCAGCATGCGGAGCGCGTTGCCGTGCCCCGACTGCAGCGAGCGAGCGCGCCGCACGAACTTGAACGGGCTCTGGTTGCCGAAGTTGACGAACACGACGCGGTGCTGCTTGGCAACGCGGCTCATCACGTGCTGCTTGTTCGTCCACATGTTGTCCTCCCAGGGTTGGGAAGACAGGCAAACGATTGTCAGTCGCTCGGTCATCGTGGCTTCACCCGCGCACGGAACCAAAGGTCGGAGGCGACCGCGGTCGGTGTACTCTGGCCGAGGTTACGTAGGCGCGCGAAAACGCTCGGCGGGAACATCGGGTAACGCAACACCGAGATTTCCGAGAAGCCTGCCGCCTCGAGCACACGCGTCACCAGCGGCTCGGAAGCGAAGCTCAAGTGGTCGGGTAGATGCAGGCGATCAGGCACGTTCACCCGCTCGAGCTCTGCCCAATTGCCCGTTTGGAGCAGCAGCTGGCCGCCCGGCTCCAGCAAGCCCGCCAACTGACGCAGCAGCTCAGGCGGATCCGGCAGGTGGGAGAACACGTTGAGCAGCGAAACGAACGCGTAGCCAGGCGCCTCGCGCGAAAGCTCGCGAAACGTCACGTCGAGTCCACGGCTGCGCGCGGCAGTTGCCTTGCGCTCGTTCGGCTCCGACCCCACCGTCGCGAGGGCGCCTGCACTCTCGAGCTGCAAGGCTTCCAAGAACTCGCCGAAGCCGCAACCAATATCGAGCCAGCGCGCGCCGGGCATTCGGGCGAGGACGCCAGCGTCGAACACGGCGCGTAGCCGCTGCTGGTAGTGCTTGACCTTGCCAGCGTCACGCGCCCCAGTTTCGTCGAGCGTGGCTTCGCCGGAGTGGAGGCCGCTCTGCGCCGCGAGGCTGATCGAGCCGCGCGTTGGACAGGGGTTGACGTAGACCAAGCCGCACTCGCGACAACGCACCGCAAAAAACCCGTTCTCCTCCGCCCACGGTTGGCTTTCGCGCGCGCCGCACACGTAGCAGGCGACGCGCTCGAGCTCAGATAGCGATTCAGATTCGGGTGCCATAGGTCAATCGGGAGAAAAGACCGGTACCGCTGCCAACGCCTGCGCCAGGGTTTGGCGGGCGATGGCGTAGCTGTAGTGCGAGACCGCGCGCGAGCGGGCAAGCTCGCCGCATTTTCGCCGAAACTCCGAGTCGTCGCGGTAACGACCGATCGCCGCCACCAGTTCATCGACGTTACCGGGGGTGATCACCTGACCCGACCCGTCCAAGATCTTCGGCATGTCGTTGACTGCGCTGACCACGACGGGAATGCCCATCGCCATCGCGTCGAACAGCTTGGCGGGGATTTGGCCTGCGGCCGCTTCGGAGGCTCGACTCGGAATCGCCAAAATGTCGGCGGCACCGAGCCAGTAGCTCAGTCGCTTGAAGTCGAACGTCTTCACCAGGCGCAACCGCTCCACGGGCAAGACTTCGCGCGCGCGCGCGAGCAGCTGAGCCGTGTACTCGTCACTGTCGTCGATGCCTGCCAGGTACAACCCGACGTTGGCGTCGAGGCGAGCGACCGCGCTCAGCAGATCTTCGACGCCCTTGTGCACGCGCAGCGTGCCGACGAAGCCGACCCAGAACCGCCCCGACATCTCCAGCTCGGCCCGGGCGGCTTCGCGTGCCTCGGGGTCGGGCTTCAGCACGTCGGTGTCGCGTACATGCGGCAACAGCAGGCCGCCGAAACGTTCTTGCAGCCAGCTGTTAGAAACCGTCCGTATGGGACAGCGCGAGACCGTGGCATCCAGACGCGCCGTGGTCGGAAACGAATTCACTTTCGCTGGGCGCACGAGATCCCACGCCTGACGTAGCTTGCTGGTGCCGCTGAAAAGACCCTTCTCCCAGTCGTCAACGTCGAGCAGCATTTGCGCGTCGCCTACCCCGGCGGCACGCGTCAGGCCCAAGCTGGTTTGCAGCGGCTTAGAGACGACTACCTTGCTCCCCGCAAGCTTGCTGCGCAGCCAACGCTTGGCGCGCGGGTACTGGAAGGCGTTCAGCAGCTCGAACGCGTCAATCGGTACGTCAAAGCCAGCCGAGGGTGCCCAGATGTCACCGCGGATCAGGTTCGTCCCGACTACCCTGACGTCGGCCAGCGGCTTGGCCAGGTCCGCCAAGAGCAGCGCGCGGCCGAGGCAATTGTTGCTCAGGCTGCTGCAAACCACGGTGACCTTGGTCGCTGTCATCCGCTACTGCTTGATCACGATCAGACCGACCGAGGTCACCGAAAACTCCTCGAGCTGGCGTCGGAGGTGCACGTGCTCGAGAAAGGGCGGAACGTCGACCCAATGGTCGAGCACGCCGCTACCGGCGTCGAAATCGAGCGGCAAAAGTTGGTAGCCGTTGGCGGCCAGCTCCAAGGCCAGCGCTTCGAAGTCCCGCTTGCGGTAGAGCGACGTGTGGCCCGACTCGATCGTCACGTCGTTCGACGACAGGTTGTATTCGGTGGTGTGCACGCCGACGCCGCCGCTCTTCAGGTGCTTGGAGCTGTTGAGCACGAAATCAACGCCGTGGCGCAGCGTACCTAGGTGCTCGAACGCGCACGACGACCAGATGAAGTCGAACGTACCGATGTCGGCCGGGATCGCGTTCATGTCGACCTCGCGATACGTCACCAAGCGCTCGAAATCCGCCGCCGGGCAATGCCCGCCGTCGTTCAGGTCAGCCAGCTGTGCTGCGAACTGTTTGGTGCTGACCCAGCCCTGCGATTGGGCCGCCGAGAGGCTCATGTCGGTGGCCAGCGCCTCGGCGCCGAGCGCCGCCATCACCGCTACCAGCGGCTCTTTGCCGACGCCAAAACCGAGTCCGCGTTGGCCCGGCGCAAGCTTGCCGCGCTCGTACAGGCTTTGCAGAATGAAGAAATACTCCCACTGCTTACGATGCCATTTGCGGCGCTGACCGAAGCGTGCGCACCACGCGTGGTACGCGGGGCTGCTGAAATCCGCCTGTCGACACAGGCTCGACGTCAGCTGCGCAAAAGGTGCGGCGCCTGCTGCGCTTCCGGGGTAATCGAAGTGCGGCGCGCGGGCGGCGTCATCACGCGCTTCCAGCTCACCGAGGCGTGAAGCCAGCAAACGCATGTTCTTGCGCGTGACGGCCTCCGTCCGAAAATACTGCAGCGCATACTTCTTGATCGAGCGCCAGGCCGACATGCGGCCGGACCCTATCACGCCCGCCAGAAGTTGCTAACCGACGCCAGCACGCGGCCGTGGGTTCAGCAGCTCCCCGAACATGCGCAGCGCCGCGAGCGCCCAGCAAGCGGCCGCGACGTACAGCACGGTCAAGCTGCCGCCCGCCCGGTCGATGATGAACAGGAACGAATTGCCACGCCCAAACGCGCGCAACGCCAAGTGGGCGAGCGGCATGGCCACCACGACGGCCACGGCCGACACCTTGAAGAGTCGGCTCCGCCACCACCTTTCCAACCTGGTTTGCACACGACTGAAGTCGACGGAGACTAGGAAACCTAAACGCCATCGGGCACCTGAGAGTTCGCCCCGCTGCCGTTGACCCCGCCCACAACGTCATGCGACGCTTCTCACCTCGCAAATCTCGCTAAGTGTTCGTTAACATAAGATTTTTTATGCGTCG
>JBBSAB010000197.1:0-8393 GCA_038252755.1 Polyangiales bacterium
ACTCAGTGGCAGGGCACCGTTGCAGTCCGAGCGTCCTAAAACCTGCCGAGTCGCGTGCTATCGGAGTCGTGGCAGGGCTCGAAGGTGGGGTTCGGAGGCGGGCACGGGTACTGCCGCACCCAATTGTTTCACCTACGCGCCCGAGCAAGGCCCGCCTGGTCGATTGCCGCAGTCGTCCTCAGCGTCGTTTCCACCGGGTGCTGTGCGACAATGCTGATCATCGCGGAGACCAAAAGGGCAGTTGGAATGTCCTTGGCACAGCATCGCGCGCTCCGGGCAGAGCTCGCCAAGCCTCCGCCCGGAGCCTCGCTGGCTCCACGCAGCGCGCATCACTCAAGCTCCGATCCCGTGGCTCGCGCCGCGGCTCGGGTGTAGTGAGTGCACGCTGAGAATCGAGCTGGCTCATGCACTCGTCACTGCCTAATGCGGTGCCGAGTGTCTGGGCATGACGAACCAGGCAAAACGCTCCCGCTAGTCGACGCTCACTTCGGGCGGCGTCGCGTAGTCGTTCCACAGAGCGTCGATGAGGTTTGCGTCGGGTGCGCCGTCGAGGGTGATGATGCGAAAGCGCGTGACGTAGTCGGCGCCGGGTTCGATGCTGAAGGGGCCGGTTTTGGGGGGGGAGACGGAAGCGTAGGGCTCGTCGGGGTGGATTCGCAGTGGCTGCGGCGCCCTGAAGTTTTCGGGGTGGCCGAGCACGGCGAAGCCGGCGACGCTGCCGCCGACGCTGCCGCCGATGTAGACCCAGCGCCCGGTGGTGCTGTCGCCGGTCGCGCGATCGAATCCCTCGGAAGTGAGGAAGTTGACCTTGGCCTTGTCGAGCCACTCGCCAGCGCCGCGGATGCCGAAGCCGCCGTAAATGTACTCGTCGAGCTGAACCGGCATCGCCGTGGCCGCTTTTTGCACGGAGGCCAAGTCGAAAGTGAAATACGGCGCGGTGGCCTCGTGCGTCTTGTAAGCAGTCACCCGCCAATGCTCGCTGAGCGCAGTCACGGGCTCGGCGCCCAGCAAGTCGATATGAGCCAGCTCTGCCTCGAAGCCTGAGTGCACTGGGCCATGCCACAGCTGCCCGAGCGCTTCGAAGTCGACTTTGCCTTGCCCGTCGGCCATGTTCCAAAAATCGATGGCGTGGCCGTTGAACTGACTGCGAGTCCACGCCGACCAGATGCCGTGGTGGTGAACGTGGCTGGCCGGATAGTCGCCCGTGACGATCACGCCAGCCGGCGAGTAGAGCGGGTGGATGTAGCCACCGCGCAGGTACACCGCTGCGACGCCGGTCGGCAGCTCGCCCTGTGCCTGAAAGCGCAGCACGTTGGCGTCGCCCACCTTCAGCGTGACGTCGCTCGCGCCCTGGGCGCTGCTGGCTCCGGGCGCGGGCGGCATAGGGGCGGCTTCGATGATGTACGAGAGCTCCTGACCGGCCAGAAGCTCGGGCAAGATGAAAGTGGCCGTGCCGTCGCTCGAAACTTGTAGCGGGAGCGACGTGCCCTGATCGTCCCTGAGCTCCCAGATCGTAGTTGCTGCGCCGGCGAACGCGAAGGGCACGATGCAACGGTGCCGATCGAAGGCGCCCGCCTTGACCGTGATTTTTCCGGCTGGCACACCCGCGGCACCACCGCTTGCCGCGCCGCCGCTGCCGCCGTTGGCAGCGCCGCTAGTGCTGACGGCGCCGCCGCCGCTGCCGCCCTGCGGGCTCATACCGCTGCTGGCACCTGCTACGTCGGCGCCGCCACCGCCCTGCGATGTCGCGGCAGGCCCCGTCGCGGCGTCGGGGCGCGAGCAACCGACCAGCAGCACGAGGCAGCAGAGCGAGGCTACCGTGAAGCGCGAGAACACGAGATACGATACCAGAGTTTCTGAGCGAGCGCGAAAGGGCTGCCCAGCCGCAGCCAGACTTGCAGAAGCTGCCGTGGAGTCGTTCGGTGCAACCGAGCGTCTCGGCACTGCGCGGGCATGGGCGCTTCGTACAGCTCGGTGGGCGTGGGCGCCGCCTTCGGCGAGCGAATCGGTGAGCGTGCCTGCGGCGCGAATCCGTGACCGTGGGCCACCTGCGGTGGATTCGGTGAGCGCGCCTGCGGCGCGGCGACGTGAGCGCGCCTGCGGCGCGGCGACGTGAGCGCGCCTGCGGCGCGGCGACGTGAGCGCGCCTGCGGCGCGAATCCGTGACCGCGTCTGCGGCGGAGGGAGAGGAACGGAACCTGAGTGGGGCTCGGTGCGTTGCCCTTTCGCTGACTGATGACGCCGCTGCTCCGGGCCGGCCTGCGCACATCAAGCGTACAACTAGACTTATATAGTTTTCATGACTAGATCATCAATTCCGCAAGCGGTCCCTGCACTTCTTCGTTGCCACCTTTGCCAAAATCGTTAGTTGGTGCGCCACACGCCGTCGCTATCGAGCAGAAGAGATCTGCCGTTGAGTGGCCGCCGGCGGCCCCCTTGGACGGGTAGCGTAGGAAACGACCGTCGGCCCGCAACTTGCCGCCAGCGGTGCCGACCACGACCAGCGGCCAGCGGTAATACTGTGCGTGGTGCTCTTCGCCGTTATCGCTGAGGTAGACCATCACGCTGTTGTCAAACATGTTGTGGTCACCCTCCGGGATCGCCGACAGCGCATCTGCGGTGCGCGCCAACAGGCCGCAGTTGAATGCATGCACGAGGCCCTGACACTTGCGATGCACCTCGGGCGACTCGTGGCCCGTTTCTCCGACGCCCTTCTCCTCGAATTCGGTCCCGATGGAAATCCGACGAAATGTCGGAAAATAGCGGTGCGAGTCACCACACCCCATAGCGATGCCGACGACGTTCGTGAGCCCGCAAACCATTGCCAAGATGGCCATCTCGTTCATCGACTCGAGGCGGTCTTCGACCGTGCCCATCGTCGCATCCAAAATCGGCGCCGTGGGTGCGTTGCAAGACGCAGCGGCAAGCGCGCCCTGTCGTTTCTCGAACTCTTCGATAGCTGCCAGGTAGTGCTCCAAGCCTCTTCGTTCTGGCGGAGCCAAGTGCGACTGGAGCCGGTTGATGTCGGTGCGGATCGAGTCGAGCAAGATGCGTTGCTTGGCCTGGGTGCGGGAAGCGTTGGAGTCCGCCCCGCCGGCGAGTGGACCGAACTGACCGAACACATCTTGAAACATCGCCAACGGGCTTTGATACAGCGGCTCAGGTTTCCGCGGACCCGAGGCAAAGGTATGAAGTTTCTGGGGCTCCTGTGCGGTGGATGCGCCGAACAGCACGGTCTTGCGCCAATTGCTCGCGCCCGTGGCGTTGGCAATGTACTGATCGATCGTGACGTTGCCTGGCGGCCCGCCTTCCTCGTCGCGCACGCCATCCAGCGATTGGAAGTTGGATAAGGCCTGATAGCCCGAAGAGTGGTTGCCGTTGTCGACCTTGTGTCGATTGCCGAGGCCGTCGATCAGCAGCATGCGATCGCGATATTTAGCGAGCGGCGCAACCATCTCCGGCCATTGAAAAGTCTTGGTACCAGGCAAAATGGGTGTTTCTGGACCCAGGCTCCGCAAATCTTCGGGCATGAAGTTCAGATCCCAATGAATGCCAGCGCCCACCAGGCTGAACACAGCTCGCTTGCGGCTAGGCTCCTGCCCATGGGCTTGGGAAATGAGCGATTCGGCGATTGGTGCGAGCAACAGGCTTCCGACACCGAGACTCAGCTTCTCTAGAAAAGAGCGGCGACTTACGGCAAACATTTCGATGACCTCCGCGGGTTATTGCGCAGACCTGAACTGAAACGAGCGAGACGAGAACAAGCTCGCCACGAGCTCCGTGTAGTCGCCCCCGCTAGCCGCATAAGCTTTCTGCGCGTCCACGAGCGAGCAACCGTCCCATGCGGCTTCGCTGCGCCCCATCCAGTATCGGAAGGAATGCCGAATCATGCACTGCTGGACGACCTCGGATGCCGCCAAGCGATCTGCCAACTCGACTGGGCCCGTCACTGCACCATCTTGCGCGCCAGCGCCCGAGAGAGCGCCACTCGAGTCCACCGGCTTTCCATGGTCGTCGGTGCGCGAACGCCCATTTTGGTCGAAGCCTTCGAAAACCAATCCAAGCGGGTCCATCAACGTGTGACATGCGGCGCACATGGGGTCTTCAACGTGCAGCGCGAGCTTTTCGCGTGTGGTGCGGGTCGCGTCCACGGGCAGCACGGGCACCACTCCGATTGGTACTGGTGGGATCGCTCGACACAGCAAGCTTTCGTTGATGAAACGTCCGCGGGCAACGGGGTGTGAGTCGTCGTTGGAGGCCAGCGATGCCAGCCACGCCGGCTGCGTCAGCAGCCCCGCGCGGTCCGGCAAGCTAGCTTTTGCGAAGGCGACGCGGTCATTCGGGTCGGGCAGACCGTACAACCTGAACGTTTGGCTGCGATAGCGCACTTCCTTGGTCGTCAACAGCTTGACGAAGAAGTCGGCCGACCTGCTCGCGACCAAGTCGGAGATCAAGCTCTCCGAGTCTTCAATCAGCGCGGTCCGGTTCGCGGGATTCAGATCGGGATTGTCTTTGAAGACCTTCTCGAGGCCGCGAATCCGAAAGTACTCTTTCACGAAGCGGCTGATCGTCGTCGGCGCTGGGCCGGCAGCGGCGATCAGCGACCGGGCCTGAACGGCGATTTGCTCGGGCGTCGTCAGCTCCTCTTGCTCGGCTGCGTGGTACAGCGCGCTCGATGGTGGCCCGTCGGTCAAACCGTAGGCAAGGGCCGACGCGACCTCGAATTGGGTCAGGCGGACCGGTCCCCCCGCAGTGGGAACGTCCGGTCCGATTTCGGTGCGAAACAGGAAGTTGGGTGATGAAAGCAGGGCCTGAAATGCCAGCGCGGCGGCTTCATCCTCACCCAACGTGACCACGCTGTCGGTAGCCGCCTTTGCGTATCGTGCGACCTCCTCTTCGGTCATCGGCCGCTGGAACAGCAACGGCCCCCGGGTCGCGATCAAGCTCTTCATACACTCGGCGAACCCGAGTCTTTGCGGTGCTCCAAGGCACGAGATCGGATCGGCACGAAGCTGTGCGACGAAGCGCACCGAGGCAGTCTGCGCAGCGTCGACGACGCTAGTGAACTCCTGATCCGTCATCGTGTAGGACGCGACCAGGGTGCTAAAGCGATCACTCTCGTTGGTAAATTCGAACGGGCTGCTGATGCCTGCCAACGGCACAGCGGCCTGCTCCGGTCGATCGCGACCCGCGAAGAGCGCGCGAAGCGCGCCAAGGTATTGCGTGCCATTAAGACGCCAGATTCGCCGCGGCAACGCGCCCACTTCGGGGCCGTCACAGGCAAACTTCGCCAGTTCGGGTGCGGGCGCCTCCTGCGCTGCGCTACCAGGGCCCGTGGTTGAGGTGCCATCCGGCCCCAATGAGCCGGGCCTCGATCCCCCGCCCGCTGTGCCATCGACGTAGCCGACGCAGCCCGAGAGCAACAAAGCGACTAGGGTAAACCGGACAGAACGTGGCTGGCGCGCTTGACGGGTACCTTGCATGTTTGTGGGGTTCCTCGGCCTGGCGATAGAGCACCAATGAACAGTCCAGATCTGGTAGCTCTCAGCCGTTCGTCACCGCAGCCAGGCTCCATCGTTAACAATTCGTGTCGCCGCCGGTGCACAGCGATGAAAAGCAGCCACCTGCCAGCATGGTTCGTGGCGCTCCGTCGCAACGCAACTTGGCTGGCAAGGGTCGTGGTTTGCCTTGCCGCGAGGGCGCGCGCTGCGACTGAGCTCGAAGTTGCCTGGGTCGCGCCCGACGACTGCCCGTCCAAGCTGGAAGTCGAGCAGCGTCTGCTCCGGCTGCGAACGGACGCGACGGCGGGCGCCGAGTTGCAAGTCAGTGGTACGATCGACGAGCGCGCGGGGCAGTTTCGCTTGCAGCTCTTGGCTTGAGCATTCCAATCTCCAGATTATTGTTGGTTGGCTGGAATCTCGAAGCAGTCGCCCCGTCATCGTGATCGCGTTTCGTGCTGGATAATGTAGGTCCGGCCTTCAGGAGGTCGTCTCTGGGAGCGAGGTCCGTACTTGGGCTGGAGATAATCTTTTGATCACCCGAGCAAGGGTCGAGCGGCAACTGACTCATGACTGCTCATGTATGGTGCGACTTTGGAGCCTCTGCGTGCGCGTTAGTCCCTAGGGGGAAGGCAGCTCGAAATCACGGACGGGTTGGACTAACGCGACCAGAATCGGAAAGCCACGGGGAAGTCCATGGCTGGTTTTTGAGGCCAACCGGAACAGGTGTCGATCGTCTTGTCGTAGCTGTACGAGCTCCCCACCGCAAACACGTCGTTGCTGCCACATCCCGACGGATCTTGAAGAACGATCAGCGACGTCGAGCACAGCACTCCCCCCAAATCACCCCAAGTCTTGCAACTGGTGCCATTCTTGAACTCGACGACGAGCCTAGGTCCGCCCTGTTCCTGCACGAACGCCGCCATCGGCGCCGAGAAGAGCGCGCGCAGAGTCTTGCCGCGAACGGCGGCGCTTACCTCATTGGCGACGATCATCACGTCGTACGCCTCGTCTGCGATAGCGACGCTTGCCCCGTCGAAGCGCAGATCGTTGGCGATGGCGAGCGCGCTATACGCCCGATTCACGCAAGCGTGGTCGTAACACGGGTCGGCGGGCAAGCCATCGACCTTCAGCCCCGCGCCAGGGGTGAGGCTCGCTAGCAGCGTCCAGCCGCCGCCTTGAGTAACCATATCGCAATAGGTCATGAACGGCGGCTCGCTGTCCGCGCCGTCGGGATCGATCAAGTAAGGGCCGGACGCGGCTTTCGGATCGGCCGTGAGCGCTGAAAAGCAACTTGGGGGCGCCCGATCCCCATCGCTTCCAGCCGCTCCCCCCGTGCCCCCCACGTCATGCGGGCCGCTGGTGCCGAGCGAGCCGCCCAGGCCTATGGAGCCGCCGATACCCGCAATGGCGCCGACACCCGCGAACGCGGCGCCACTCGCCGAGCCCGCGGCGCCACCACCACCCGCCACGTCGTTTGGGCCGTCACGCAAATCATAGTTGGGAAACGTGCAGCCCGGCGCCAGAAGGATCGCACCGATCACTACCCGAATAGTGCGAAGCGACAGTACAGCCCGGACCAAAGACAACGTGCCAGAAAGCGTAGCTTGGTGCGCTACGAGTCACAAAGGATACCGTGCAAACTTGCGACTGGGCGCGCCGAGCACCCCCGAGCGCGTTGCATTCCGGCCAGAAGCCAGTTGAAGACACTCCCGACCACCTTGCCCGCTGGTATCCGACATCGGCATCGCGCACGCCTCCAGACTGCCACCCGTCCGGCTTTCTGACTCACATCTGGCGGCTAACTGGGGTCGAGTTGGCTATTCACGACCGGCACGCTGCCGCAGTCGACCAGCGAAAGCGTGGAGTCGATACGGAAATGCGAGCCGACTGAGTGGCGCTCGGCCTGAAATAGCTCGAGCGGGTAGACGTTGCCTTTGACTAGCCCAAGCTCGGCGGCGCGATCGTCGAGCACGAGATTATCGGTGCGCGCGCCGTGGAGCCCGCCCAGATCGATCGCCAAGTGGCCGTTGATGAACGCCCACACGTCGTCGTCACCGTTGAACGTGAACGACTCGCCTCCGGAGTACTTGAACTTGACGTGCAGCTCGGTCGTAAAACCGTAGTTGTGCATCTTACTGTCGGGCGCCTGGAACGTGTCGTTGAAGCCCGCGCCATCGACCGGAAAGAAGCTTTCGCTTTGGAACGTGACGACGTCGCCGACCAGCTTCATCTGGAAATAGAGTAAATGCGAGCGGTTCGCGCCGGGCGCGTCGCGGTACCACTGGTTGAACGCGGCCTGCTCAGCGGCTCCGGAACGGAGCACCTTCGGCCCCAGCTGGCGTGTAATTTATCTTATGTTAACGAACACTTAGCGAGATTTGCGAGGTGAGAAGCGTCGCATGACGTTGTGGGCGGGGTCAACGGCAGCGGGGCGAGCTCTCAGGTGCCCGATGGCGTTTAGGCTTCCTAGTCTCGGCCGTGATGGCACGTAGCTCGTCGAGCAGGCGATTGACGATCGTGACCTGCCCGAGCGGCCGCTCCGCGTGCGGTACCATCGCGAGCGCGCGCTCGACCTCCGCGGCCAGGTGCCGCGCGAGCACCACGTTGGAGTCCGCGGGTTCTAGCTGTTCCGTGGTTGCGGTCCGACCCTCCTGCAACGCCCCCAGGTCCCGCGCCAAAGCGCCAGTCACGACGTGCTCGTACAACCCATCAGCGAGACGCCCGGCCATCGTCCTACCCTTTCGCCGATTCCTCAGCGGCTACGGAACGGAGCGCCTTCGGTCCCCTCCGTCTGACGAACGACGCATAAAAAATCTTATGTTAACGAACACTTAGCGAGATTTGCGAGGTGAGAAGCGTCGCATGACGTTGTGGGCGGGGTCAACGGCAGCG
>JBBSAB010000198.1:0-8354 GCA_038252755.1 Polyangiales bacterium
TGAGCCGACGACGCCACGCCGTATTTTTCCGGGATCGAGAAGCGCGCCGCGCCGGGAGCGAACGAGACTGCGATAACCCGAGTGACGTCGCAGATGAACGAGAGCGGGATGAGCTTCGTGAACGACGCCATCGCGACGTCGCGCGTCTCTCGCTGGCTAAAGTTCGTTTTCTCGGGCAGCTCGGCGACGGGCCCCGTTGGCATCTTGCATTCGAGGGCAGGTGCCGTCATCGCGACGGAGAGTCTCTTCTCCAGGGTCTCGATGTTCGAACAGTGAAAATCCAACATCGCGCGCCCCTCGGCGCCGAGGCGGCCCCGCAAGCGCGAGCAGTCCTCACGGATATGGTCGAGGATGAACCGCTTTCGGTTCAGAGCCTCATCGACCATCGCCATGCCGTTGCTGGAGCCAAAACTGGGAGCGAGAGCCGCGAGCGCGGTGTACGGGTTGCTCACCGGCGCTATGGGTCGCGCGGCGGCTTCGTAGAAGGGGCCGTCGGCGTTGTCGTACAAGCCCCAAAGCAGCGAGCGCTTGGGCGTTAGCACCCCACGCTGAAAGAGCTGCTGACCGAGGTACTGGTCGAGTGACGGCCCGGTACCGGTGGCGGTGCCCTCGGTGCAGCGCGCGGTGAGGGCGCCCGCGGTTCCCGATTGGTGGCCGTACTCGTCCACCTTGCCGAACGGCACGCCGGGCACGTGGACGCCGCGAAAGAACAAGCCGTCGGCAACGTGACGCTGCAGCGGGCTCCACCACGGGTGCAGGGCGAACGCGGTTTCCGTGCCTTGCGTCGGCCCGACTTCGTGCTGTGGCCCGTTGGGGGTGAAGATGATCACCACGCGTTTCGGACGCTCAGTCGCAGCGCTGGAGCTGCGCGTGGTCAACAGAGACGGCAAGGCGCCACAGGCGGCGGCCGCAAGACCCGCACCCAAGACTCGTCGTCGCGGTAGGTTCATGGCGCACCTGCTCGAACTTGGGCAAACGTTTCGGAGCCAACCAGCGCCTGCAGCACTGCCGTTACCCCTGCGCCCCCGGTCACGGCGCTGGTTTGGAAGCCGTCCAGGAATGGCTTGTCCGGCTCGCCTTCGAAGCGCCCAAACGTCCAGCGGAACATCCGTCGTGCCACGCAACGCGCGGTGTTCGGGTGACCAGCGAGCTTGCTCGCAAGGTCGGGCGCGTTCTGGAACGCAACATTGTCGCCACCAACCGGGACCACGCCGGCGGTGTCGTAGGGCCGGCCGAGGCCGTCATCAGGCTTGTACCGACCCACTGGGTCGTAGGGCAGGAAAGCAAAGCCCGGCGGGCCAATCCGGGAATGACAAGTGCTGCACGGTGATCCGGCGGTCATGCCCTCCAGCTTCTGGCGCAAGGTCACGCCCTGCATCGGAGTCGCATCGACACTGGGGACTTGAGCTGGCTTCCCGATCACTTCGCAGAGCACGCGCTCGTAGATAAACTTTCCGATCGGGAAGGGCGATGCACCACTCTCCTTGGTATGCGCCGCGAGCACCGCAGGATGCATCAAGACGCCCCGACGCTCGGCGGTGTTGAGCGCGAGCGGTCCAAAGCCACTGCTGGCGCCGCCGTCGATCCCCAGAAAAGTAGCCATGCTTTGATTGGCGACGAAACGATCCGCGTCCAACAGGCGGAGAAAATCGCGTTCCTTGTCGAAGAGCACATTGTCAACGAGCAAGCCGAGGCTTTCGAGCGCGTCCACGGCGTAGTTCGGCGGAGTCGCCTTGAGGACTTCAGGATCCTTGTTTTCGATTTTGCCTTCAGACAAGCCGAGCCAATCGAACACGAATCCACGCATGCCGAGGCGCGCGTCCGAGCCGACCAGGAGACGGTCGAGCTGGGCGAGCCGCCCCGCCGGCGATTGCAGAGCGCCGGAAGCGGCCGCGTCCAGCAGCGGCTGGTCCGGCCCCGTTTCCCCGACGAGGTAACTCAGTCGAGTGGCGATCTCATAGTCGGACAGCTTGGCGACCCCATCGGCGGTTGGTGAGCCGCTGCCGATCTCTTTGCGATACAGAAAATCTGGTGAGGAAAGCGCAGCCGCAATCAGGGTCACCAGGCGAGCCCGCGTTGCCGAGCCAGCGGCCGGCGCGTCGAGGATAGCCAGATAGCGAGCCCGCGCGTCGGCGCTGAGCGGCTCCCGAAACGCGCGCACCAGCAGAGCCTCGACGTACTTCGCGGCGCAAGCCCGATCATCGAAGCTGCATCCCATGCCGTCGCGCGCGACGACCGTCTCCGCTACCTGCAGGCCGAGGGCGTAGTAGGCGTCGACATGGTCAAGCCCGACCCCCTGCGCCGCCGCAATTTGCCCGTGGCCAGCCACTTGCTGCTCCAAGGGCACGAGGTTAGGGTCGACCTTGACGCCCAAGAGCGACTCGATGCTGTGAGCGTATTCACGCCGTGTCAGCAGGCGAGCGCCGGGGGAAGTTCGGTAGTCTGGCAGACCGTCGGCACCGACAGGCCGCGCGGCAACCACGGCCGGTGGCGTGGGGTCGCTCCCACCGTCGCCAACGACGGCGCCCGCACCCGAGCTTGGCCCCGTAATCCGGGCTTCGCAGGCGAGCAACGCCGAGAACGCGCTCAGCGCAGCCAGCGCCTGGCAACACGTCGCGCGCCAAGTGCGACTGCGAAGGATCCGGCCGACAACGCGACCCGGCGTGCCTGCCAGGCACAACGTCACACCTTGCCGAGAATGAGCCTCGGCTTGGCTGAGCTCGCGACCAGTTCTGACGGTCGTGTTGTTGAGCGGCGGCTTGCTACCGAGGTCGACGGAGTCTGGGATCTTGTGCATCTTGTCGAGCAAACAAGCCGTCATCTCCATCTCCCAGTCAGCCGCGCAGGGCATCGATTGGGCCGTTGCACTCCGTGGGCTCGCCGAACGTCTTCGCGTCCGCCCCCATGCTTTGCAGCACCGATAGCTTGAAGTCGTTCGACCAAGTGCCGAACGAGTACGGGAACCGAAGGAAGGGCTTGGCCCCGCGCGGCAACCGGAGGTAGCGGCCGGTTTTGAAGTAGCCCTGCGCCGAACCCGCCAACACGTGCGGCATGTTATCCGTGTTGTGCTGATTGCCTTTGGTAAGCTCGCCCACCCACAAGATGACCGTGTTGTCGAAGACGGTGCCGTCACCCTCGGGAATTTTCTTGAGACGGTCAATCAAGCCCGCGAGCTGCTCCGCTTGCCAGGCGTCTGCCTTCGCAATCTTGTTCTGCGCGTCCATGTTGGCGTCGACGGCGTGCCCCAAACCATCGTGGAAGCTCTCGGTGATCCCCAGCCAGGGCATCGTAAACGAAGTCGCGGCGTTGCCGATCGAGATAGTGGCGACACGGCTCAGGTCGCAAGCGAAGGCCATCGCTACCAGGTCGAGCTGGGTGTTCAGAATTTGCGGCATGTTGGCGTCGCTTTCGAACCAACGTTCACCCGGCTTGGGGGCGAGCATCGGCCGACCGCACGAGGCACCGGTGGCGACGCTGTCGAGGCGACTTTCTACTTCGCGCACCGAGTCGAAGTAGTTCTGGAGCTTCGCGCGATCCGCCTGTCCCAGCTTCTGGTTGAGGTCGGTGATCTCGGACATCACGCCGTCGAGCACCGATTTTCGCTCGCCACGTAGGCGGTCAACGGCAGTCGTGTCGGGGGGCGCGACCTCGGCGAACACGCGGTCGAAGACCGCCTGGGGGTCATTCTCTTGGAGCACGGGCTGATTGGCCCCGTAGGCACTGAAGGGTCCGCCGTTGTCGGTTTGGACGCCGAGATTGAGCGACTTGAACTTGGTGTTGCCGGCAATTTGGTTGGCAATCGCCTGGTCGAGCGAAATCCCGGCGACGCGATCTTTGCGGCCGCTGAGCACGGAGTTCCATTGGTCGTGGCCGGGTCCACCGGATGAATCCAAGCCTTCGACGATCAGAAGGTCTTTGCGGTGTCTCGACAGCGGTTCGAGCCCCGGCGCGAACAGGAAGTCGGTGCTGTCGGTGAACTTGACGCTCGACTTCGTCAGGTCCCGACCGTCGCCGCCCGTGGCGCCACCGATGTAGCCTTCGTTCGGCGGCTTATCCAAGGGATAGAACGCCTCGCCAGGCAACCTGGGCCAGAATCGCTCCGGGAAGTAGCCGCCGCTCGTCACGAAAGCGATGAATCGCAGCGGAGGCTTGCCAGCGGCCCCGCGCGCGTTCTTGATCGGCAACATCGCTTCGAGCCACGGCAAGGCGAGGGCGGACCCGGCGGCGCCAGTCAGTAGGGTGCGGCGTGACAGTTGACAGTTTCTCATGGGCTACCTGCGGGAGTGCGATACATGAAGGCATCGGTCTGAGTCAGTGACAGCAAGAGCTCGCGGAAATTGCCGGTCGCGCTGAGCGCCGCATCGAGCGTCGAAAGCACGCCAGCGTCCGCCGGCGTTTCTTCTCGGCCGTAAGCGAAGCGGAACCACTGCTTGGTGATGCAGGCCCGCACATCGGGACTGGCGGCGAGCTTGGTAGCGAGCTCCGGTACGCCGTTGAAGGATCCAGTCTGGCCGCCGCTGAATTCCGCGCCGTTGACGAAGCCGCTGGTATCGACGGGTTTGCCTCCGTCTTGCTCTTGCCAGGCGCCTACCGCATCGTAGTGCTCGAAGCCGAGCCCAATCGGATCGAGCAAGTCGTGACAGGCCTTGCAGCTGGGATCAGCCAGGTGATGGGCGCTGCGCTCGCGCGCGTTAGTGGTCGGCGTCGGATCCGGAAGCTTCGCGTTAACGGTGGGCGGTGGTGGCGGAATCAGGTTGCACAGGAGCCGTTCGCGTACGAACTTGCCGCGCAGCGTGGGCGCGGTCTGGGTTTGGTGAGCGTAGCGAGCCAAGATGCCGACTTGAGTCAGCAACCCGGAGCGCCGCGCCGGATCGAGCTGCACCTTTTCGAAGGCCGCGCCGGCGGGCCCTGTGACGCCGTAAAACGTCGCGAGTTTGTCGTTCATGAAGGAGTAGTTGCCCGTCAACAACGCCTTGACGCCGTCTTGGGCGTTCCAGACCACGTCATCCACGAAGGTTTCCGTCTCTTGTTTGGCGAGCTGCAAAACCTCGTTGTTGAAGTTAGGAAAAAGCTTGGCATCCTTCATGACTCGATTCGCTTGGATCGAGCCGAGGTCGAGCCATTGAGCTTGGAGGTGGGCGATATTGGCTTTGGCTCGCGGGTCGTTGACTAAGCGCTCAGCCTGGACCTTGATCTGTGCCTTCGTGCCGAGCGCGCTCTCGCCAGCGGCTTGGAAGAGCGCCGAGTCGGGCATGGTGCCAAGCAGCAGGTACGACAGGCGTGACGCCATCTCCCAAGGCGACAAGGGCTGAAGACCGGCGGGCGCCTGCCCGGCTTGCCCCAACTCGACCCGAAACAAGAACGACGGCGACGACAGCATCAGCCGCAGCGCGAGCTCGATGCCATGCTTGAAACCACCGGCACTACTGCCTTGCTGAAAAACGCTCAGCAGCCGGGTGGCCTCCGCCTCACTCAACGGACGTCGATACGCTCGTTGCCCGAATTCGCCTATGAATTGAGCGGCGCAAGCCGCGCCGCCGGCTGCCGCGCAGGGAAGCTTAGCGAGCAACTCCGCGCCCGCCGTCGCGGCGAGCTTCTCGCCCGCGAGCATGTACTGCTCGGCTCGCACCGGCGAGGTCGTTTGCGCCTCCGCAATGTTGTCGAATCCCAACTTGGTTTCGTCGACCAAAAAGTCGGCGGCGGGGTGTGTCGTGTCGCCCAAGAGGTCGCGCACCGTGTTGTTGTATTCGGTACGACTGAGTCGGCGCACGACGGTGGTGGAAGGCGGGAGGACCGGCTTGCCATCAGGTCCGATCGCCACTGGCCCGCCCGCCGGGCCCGAGCCGACCGGGTCATTCTCCGTTCCAGCACCGCGCGCGCCAGATCTGAGCGAGCTGTTATCCGCAATCGAACCCGTGCAAGCAAGACCACAAAGCAGCGCCGTGCCGAGCGCTAGGCTTGAGCCAGGACCCTTAACCAACCCCGCTCGTGCGCCGAGGACTGCGATCAGTGAGATCCGCGTTCTAGCCATGCGATAGGAGTGACGCGAGCCGCGCTGGAGTTGAGAATATATTCTCATCAACAGCAATCTTGCCGTGTCGCGTTTACCCTCACGTCAATTTCACACCAGAGACGCCAAGTCGGCTATCCCATCTTCGCCTCGTTGCCACTTGCTCACCGGGAGTGCTCCGCGTTGGTTCAACGCGCTTCCCCAGGGAAACCCTCCACCACGAGGCCTCCGATGCACGAGCAAAGCAAGATTCGTTTGCGGACCGCAACAATCGTTCGTCGCGGCAGTTCACTCGCAAGCAACGAAAGCTCGATGCGTTGCGCTTCGCTCGCCGCAAGCAAACCACGGCTAGCGGCCCTCTATCATAAACACCAGCACTTGGATGCTGGCTTGCACGCTAGAACAGAGCGGACGGATCGGGAGTGTAGCGACCGAGTTTTTCACGATCGAGCTCGACACCAAGGCCGGGCGCGGCAGGAATCTCGAGATAGCCTTCAGCATCGAGGGAGAAAGCAGTTTGGGCGATGCCGTCGACATACGGGCTACCGCCAATGAACTCGACCAGATCGGCATCCGGTAGAGCGGCCGCGAGCTGTAAGTCCGCCGCGAGACCGAGAGCGGTGTTCCAGCCGTGACCCACGTACTTGACCCCGAAGTCAGCGGCCGTCCACGCGATGCGCCGCTGCTCGCTGATGCCGCCAACCTTGGTTACATCGGGTTGCACCACGTCGAGAGCGCCGCGGCTGAGCCAGGGCAAGAACGACTGTCTGCGGGTCAGCACCTCGCCTCCAGCGATCGGGACAAGGCTCGTTCGCCTCAGGGCACAGAAGTCTTCGAGGGCATCGGGCTTGAGGGGCTCCTCGAACCAACCGACATCGTAGTCCTTCAGCATGGCAGCTGTGCGCAGCGCCCATTTGAGACCATGGGGCCAATGGGCGTCGCTCGCTCCAGCGTCGACTAGTAGCTTGGCGTCGTCGCCGGCCGCCTCACGGGCGGCTCGGACGATAGCCTCGTCGAGCTTGTGGTCGCCCCTGCGCCCAAAGGGACCCCAACCAACCTTGAAGGCCCGGAATCCGGCTAGACGATAGCGCGCGACGGTGTCGTGCAAGCGCTCCGGTTCATCCATGAGGAGTGAGCAGTACGGCTGTACCCTTTGCCGGTAGGTCCCTCCGAGCAGGCGCCCGACAGGTTGGCCCGTGGCCTTGCCGAGAATGTCCCACAGCGCGATATCGATGCCGCTGATCGTGTGAGTCAATGTTCCGCCGCGTCCCATCCAAAAGCTGTGCTGATGCAGCTTTTCGGTAACGCGCTCGGGTTCCAGCGCATTCTCCGCCCGGAACAGCGGTTCGAGCACTCTGAGCGCAGCCTCCACGAGTCCGCCGTTGGTGAAGACGCTGCCGTGCCCGATGAGCCCGGCGTCCGTGTGAACCGCTATCAGGGTGTGGACCGAGTCCTCCGGGCGGATCTCGCTGGCCCAACCGCCTTTCGGGCTCTCTCCCAACAGTGGCACTGAAACGATCGCCCGGATGTTGATCCTCTCCGCCTTGGATCGGGCACCGTCGTCGTCGTCGTTGTTCGTTGTTGCTCCCATGGTCGTGCTTGTCGCGAGGAGGTCGGCGCGCCCAACAACGATGCTAGAACGTCGCCGTGACGCCGCCATCGACCGCCAGGATCTGTCCGGTGACGTAGCGAGCATCATCCGAGCAGAAGAAGAGGGCCGGCCCGGCTATGTCGTCAGGGTGAGCGGCGCGCCCAAGTGGTAACCGGCGATGCTTGAGGTAGACTTCGCGAAACCAGGACGTCTCGTGCTCGTGTCCGGCCCCATCGGGCAGCTGCGCCATGCGCGTGTCGACGAAACCGGGAGCGATCGCGTTGACGAGAATGTTGTCTTGAGCGAGGTCGCAAGCCAACGCGCGAGTGAAGTTCACCAGGCCACCCTTGGCAACCGAGTAAGCTATCGCGTCGCGACTGCCGAGTAGCCCCATGATCGACGCGATGTTCAGCACTCGACCGACTCCTCGGCCCTTACGCAAGAGCGGCAGGAACGCGAGCGACACCCGCACGGCTCCGTGCTGGTTGACCTCGACCACCTCGCGATAGCGCGCAGGAGTCAGCCGCGAAACGGGTGTCGCGTCGAGGATGGCCGCATTGTTGACGAGGATGTCACAGCGACCGAAACGCGTCTCCACCGCATGCGCTAGCTCTAGATCGCGGCGACAAAAGTCGAAGCGCGCGAAAACAAAAGGGAATTCGCGCGCAGGCGGCGATGGAAATAGAAACAGACGGGTATCCGTTCTCGGGAAGCACGCCAATGCACCCCAAAAAACGGAGACCCGATGCGCAA
>JBBSAB010000199.1:0-8349 GCA_038252755.1 Polyangiales bacterium
CGACCTTGGGCTCGTCCGCCCACCCGTCACGTGCTGGGCGAGGGTGAAATGACGACGGCCGGCGAGGTGTCACCCATGTGAGCCGGATACCTGTCACCCATGTGTCCGGGCTGAAGTGTCACCCATGTACCCTCTTGCACACCGGACTGCGCGATCACGATGACGCGGTTTGTTTGATCACGATGCCCGGAATACGCACCCAAGCGCAGCTCGCGGCAAAATCGCGGGCAACTCTCGCGAAACGGCGAGTTTTTCCCGCAAACTGCGACTACAGCAAACAGCGGTCGCTACGCGGGATCAGCATTGGCTCCCTCGACCAGCCGAAACCCGCCCATCCCCTTCAAACACCCGGTTGCCGTCAGGTCGCCGCGACTCTTCACCAAACGGCTGAATAGGGCGGGACAGGGCGGAAGCGATCGGGATTCTCTTTCGTTCGCGATTCCAAGGAGATGTCGGTCAAAGTCGCGTCTCGCAAAGGGTTTCTCCTTGGAGCACGACCGGGTTCAATTCCCGGCGCCTCCACCCTAAGTAGCGGATATTATTTGTATTTCAATCGTCCTAACTCGAACAAGACCCCCGGTGCCCGTCGCGCCCACCCGCGTGGCACTACCCGGGCGCTTTCAGATCGCGACCGCCCGGCTAGGCTGAGCGCTATGCGTTCCGTCGAAGCCATCGCGGTCGAGGCTCTATCGCTACCCGAAGGCGACCGGGCCGCCCTGGTCTTGCGCTTAGCCGAGAGTCTCGACGAGCAGCACGACGCCGACGCGGAGGACGCTTGGGCCGCAGAGGTGGCTGCTCGCATCGAGACCGTGAAGGCCGGCACGGCCGAGACGCTAACGACTGCCGAGGCGTTGGCCGAAGCTCGCGCCCGATTGTCGTCTCGTCGTGGCTGAAATCCTTCGCGCGGCGTCGGCAGAGATGGCCGAGGCTGCAGCCTGGTACGACGAGCGCGAGGACACGCCCAAGCCAGCCCCCGTAGCCGAGCGCAAGCTGAGCGTCGATGAGCTGCTCGCCGCTCGGCTCACTCCCCCGCCCGGCCTGGGTCCGGTGAGCTTGCAGGACATGGATCGCGCGATCGCCGAGAGCGCGACCGGTCGTGGAAACGCAGGAGCGGCGTCGCTGCTCGGACTCATGGGTGACGACCCGGAGCTCGTCGACCACGTCTGCTCGCTCGCGTACGAGGCGCGCCGCACGGCTCACTTGCGCGCGACCGATGAGTAGAGTCCTGCTCGACACGGATATCCTTTCGGAGATCTGGGTGCGACGGACGTGAGAGCGAAGGTCACTCCGCGTGGTCGAAGTCAGCGCATGTCATCTTCGTCAGCTCTGAAGCTGCGAGGGCCTGGTTGTCCAGTTGGGTCGCGTCTCCCTTGCTCGAGCATGCAAGCCTGTCGAACTGCGTTCCCGTGACCCACGGTGTGCAAAAGCCCTCACTGAAGCCCGCAGTGAACACGCACTCTGCGCACTTGCTGCAGAATTCGGCGAGGCTGGCGGGCGTTGAGTCGGCCCGCGCGATCCGCCGAAGTAGCCAGCAGGGGTGGTCACGCCTGGATGCGCATCGTGGTTAGTATCGACCCACGCGAACTTTTGGAGTTGGTAGAGCGCGAGGCCGCGACCTCCAGCCACACCTCAGTCGATACGGGCGGGGCCGGCGCTGTCCAGGCGGATGACTTTCGCGCCCGGTCCGGGGTCTATGGGAGGTAGGGCGAGCACGAGTCGCTCGATCAGACCGGCGGCGTGCAGGACGGCGCCAATCGCGATTGGTTCTGACAGCGGATCTTGGAAGAGTAACGACAGCACGTAGATACCGGCGAACGGACGTGCGAGCGCTTCGACACCGTCTTCGAGCGTGAGGCGTACGGTGTGACCATGAGTTTGTCTGAGCTCGTCGCTGCGTTGTCTCAACGCCTGTGCGGCGCGCTCCAGCACGGGCTTGCTCGCCGTCAGGTGCTGCGGTTCGAGAACCGAAGCGCCCCAAATCACCGGCGAATCGAAGTCGATGACGAAAGCTCGCACCGCGCCTGCGCGCTCGGACAAGCCAGACAATTCTTCGTCCAAACGCTGGCGGGCAAAGTCGGTCGCTTGTTGCGGCCGCGCCGCACCGGCCACGGCGGAGTCGAGCGTTTTTCGAAACGTCGCGCTCAAAGCCGAGAGCCGAGAGCGCACGGCGGTCGCGTCGATGGGAGGCTCCGCGAATGCCACGACGAGGCTCGTTGCTTCACCTACTGCGTGATAGAAACGCCCTTCGCCCTCGGTCGCCTTGCCGCCAAGCTGTAGGTAAGCGTCGTCAGCGCCGAGCTCCCGCTGCAAGAGCGAGAGGAACACGCGGAGTGCGGAATCCGACATGGATCCCACAGTGTAGCAGGCCAGGCCCAAGCAGCGGCCAAAAGCCAGCAGCGCCGGAGGGCCCGCGAGATTGTCGTGCTCGCAGCAAGCGCCGCCGATGATCGCGAACTTTCCGCCGCCGAAGGCCAGAGCTTCCAAGCTGGAGTAGCTGGCTCCGAATGGGCTTTGCACTCACGTCGTTCTGTGCTGGTCGTGGACGGCGGCTTCCTGTCAAGCGGCGTCAACCACTAGCGCGAAGCACTGCTGGAGTTCCCTGGCCGTCGTCTCGAGCGCGTACCTCGGTTACGAAATTGATCGCGCATCCGAAAATGGGAACCACGCTGCTTGGTGAAGCAGTCGCACTTGGTGGTTTCCACGAGCAGCTCGGCGCGACAATTCCATTGTGGAAAGAGCGAGAGAGTCGAGCCGTCACAATTTTTTCACTAGCCAAGCTGTCGAGTCACTCGGACTAGTGATGGCGATCTCTACTCCGGATGCCCGCCTGCTCCGGGAGCGACGGCGCTTCCTGCTCAGCCTGGGCAGCGCGGCCCTGACGGCTCCGCTATTTCTGCGTGAGCTCGCGACCGCCAGCGCGCTGCCGGGTGCCGCACCCCGGCGGGTGATCATGTTTTCGACTGCCATGGGCACCATCAAGTCGCGCTGGGTTCACCCAGTCGGCCCCTTGGGCACGCTGGGGCCGTTGCTGGCGCCGCTCCAGCCGTACGTCAAGGATCTGAACCTGATCCTCAACGACGGCGGGGGAGTTCACAATGGCGGAGGGCACCCAGCGCTCGGCAGGCTGCTGACGGGCTTGGCCGAGAAGGATTCCGGACCCGCTGGCCCCGGCAACGGCGCCTCGATCGATCAGTACTTGGGCAAGGTCCTGGGCGCCGCCACCCGCTTCCCCGTGCTCGAGTTCGGAGCGGCGCTCGACTACAGCGCGGGCGAGGAAGAAAACCGACTGGTCTGGGCCGACGGCAAGAAGTCGATGACGTCGGAGGGGGACCCCAAGAAGATGTTCGAGCGCATGTACGGGCTCCCGCCATCGTCCGCAGAGCCAACGAAGCCGCTAGTCGGGCCTAAGGCGATGGTTGACCGCCTCAGCTCCGAGATCACGGCAATGCAAAACACGTTGGGCGGTGCCGAGCGGACCAAGCTCGACGTGCACCTCGCTTCGATCCGAGATCTGGAAAAACAGATCGCCGGCCTGGCCAATCAAAGCTGTGACAAGCCAACGCCGCCGACCGTCGAATGCGGTTGCCGAGGCAACTTAGGAGACTACAAGCTGGTGCCCCAACAGATCAGAGAGCAAATTGATCTGGTGGTCAACGCGCTGGCTTGCGACATGACTCGCATCATCTCGTTTCAGGTGGGCTCCGAAGGCGGCGGCTCGATGCGTTTCCCGTTTTTGAAGCTGGACACACATGATGTGACAATGGAAACGCAGACCATGCATTTCTACTCGCACAACGACCGGCCTGACGACTACCAAGACAGCGGCCCCATGTACCAGATCCACCTCTGGTTCGCCGAACAGTTCGCCTACTTGCTGAGTCGGCTCGCTTCGGTCATCGACACCGACGGAAAGCGGCTGCTCGACAACACCTGCGTGCTCTGGCTCACGCCCATGGGCGAAGGGCGTCTCCACGACAGCGAGCGACTGCCGCTCTTGACCGCTGGCAGCGCCGGCGGGGTCGTTCGAACCGGTCAGTCGATCGTGACCAAGGATCGCTACATCAACGATCTGCTCTCGACCATTACTCACATCATGGGCGCTCCAGTAGATACCTACGGCGACCCCATGCTGAGCAAAGGCCCCATCGCGGAGCTGCTCGCGTGAGGGGGCTCGGCAGATCGTGGCTGCTCGGCCTGGGCTTGGTCACGCAAGTCCTTGCGGCCTGCACCGGTAACATCACCGGCGACGGTGGGAGCGGCACAGGCGGCGTGGACATCGCAGGACCGAATCGGCCGGGCAGCGCGGGCGGTCCCGGCGTCGGCGTGAACGGAAAGGTGTGCGGGGGCGCAAAGCTGCCGGCCGCGCGTATCTGGCGCCTAACCGGCAAGGAGTATCTGGCCAGCGTGCGCGACGTGCTCGGGCTCGATGCGGTGCCGGAGCTTGAGCTAGAGGTCGAGCCGATCGTCGACGGATTCAACAACAACGCCAACGCGCTGAGCATCTCGACCCGTTTCGCGGCGCAGCTGCAAAAGGCCGGCGGAATTCTGGCTCCCAGCGGCGTTTCCCAGTTTGCCCGCTACTCCGGCTGTGATGCGGCGGCGCTGGCCGACGAAGTCTGCGTGAAGGCGTTCATCCAAAAATTTGGCGCGCGCGCGTTTCGGCGGCCCCTCGCGGCCGAAGAAACGGCCGGCTACCTCGACGTGTACCGAGCCGGCGTTTTGGACAACAAGGCCGTTGGCGGCGTGCTGCTCATCGTGCAGACCCTGCTGCAGTCTCCTTACTTTCTTTATCGGACCGAGCTGGGGACGGCGCTCGACAAGTCCGCAGGCGTGGTGCGCCTAAGTGACTACGAGCTGGCCTCCGAGCTTTCGTATTCGCTGTGGGGCACGCCTCCGGATGATGCGCTACTCGCCTCAGCCGAAAGCGGAGCCCTGGCGGCCACAGCCGAGCTCGAATCCCAAGCGCGTCGGCTCCTTTCTGACACGCGCGCGAAAGAATCGATCAGTAACTTCGCGTCCCAATGGCTCTCGCTCCAGGATCCGGCAGCGCCCCTGCGCGACCCGCTCAAATTTCCACAATTTGCTGCGGTGAAGGACGACTTGTTCCGTGAGTTCAAGCTGCTGTCGCAAGAGGCGTTCCTGGGCACTGGCGCGACGCTCGCGTCGATTTTTTCCAGCAAGTCGACGTTCGTGACCCAAAGCCTTGCCGACTACTATGACCTGCCTACAGTAGCGGCTGGCGGTACGCCTCAGCCAACACCGCTAGCCGGCTCGCCGCGCTCGGGGCTGCTCACTTCGGGCGCGCTGATCGCCTCGTGGTCGCGAGACGTCGACACGGCCCCGATGAGCCGCGGCAGGCGCATCTTGGATCGCGTCCTATGCCAGGAGCTGCCGCCGCCGCCGGCCGCGCTTGACGTGCCGGCGATCCCTGCGCTCCCGAATGCTACGAATCGAGAGCGCTATGCCATTCATACGCAGAATCCGGGCTGCTCGGGTTGCCACACCACGCTCGACGGTGTGGCCTTTGCCCTCGAAAACTTCGACTCTGCAGGCCACTACCGCACGACGGAAAATGGCAAAGCGATTGATGCGTCGGGCCACGTCGAAAATGGCGGCGACCTGGATGGTGCGTTCTCGGACATGGCAGAGCTGGCCGCACGCCTGAGCACCTCCAACACGGCGCGTGCCTGCCTGGCACGTCAATACGTTCGCTTCGCGGCTGGCACCGGGAGGTCTGGCGACGATGATTGCCTGATTCAAGGGCTAGTCGATGCCGCCACCAAGCGCGGCGATTCCCCAACGGAGTTGCTGATCGCGCTGGTCACCTCCGACTATTTTCGAGCGCGGCAGCTCCCGTGATGGCGCGAGCTTTTCTGGCACGGAAGTGCCGGGGTGCGCCGGTCGCGACGTGAACTAGCGGCGAGTTGCGCAGGCGTCGGGTCACGATGCCCACAGTGATCTGTCGCACCGGCGGTGAGGGTGAAGGTGCGCACGAATTCCTGTTCGAGCGCATTGCTACTGTTGCGGCTGAAACGGCCGCCCGAGACTGCGCTCGCCCCGCCTTGATACCGAAACCGGCACCGGTTTTTTCGCCAATGCGTGTCGCTCGGTGCACCTATCAAGAAGTGGAACCAACGACTCACGTGGCAGCGGCGCTTCTCCTGCCGTTTCTGGCGCTTGGAGCCTGTACCGCCACGATTGATTCCTCCGGCGGAGACCCAGTCACCGGTCTTGGACCGGCGTCGGCTGATCCGCTGCACGATGGCGGCTCAACTACTACTCAGGGCTGCGGCACTCCTTCCGTTCAAGCTTCGCCGATGAGGCGACTGACCCGCCTTGAATACAACAACACGGTGCGGGATCTCCTGGGTGACACGACGCACCCGGCTGATTCCTTCGTCGCGGAGGCGCCGCAACTCGGTTTCACGAACGGCGCGGCGAGTGCACTGCTCAGTGCGGCCGTCGTCGAAGATTTCGAAAACAGTGCGACCGCATTGGCCAAGGCTGCCGTCGGCAATCTGCCGGGGCTGCTAGGCTGCGATCCCGCAGCTGCGGGCGAGGACGCTTGCGCTACCGACTTCATTGGTCGCTTCGGCGCGCGTGCCTTTCGCCGTCCGCTTCAAGCGGACGAGGCGCGCGACTACCAAGCTCTCTACGGCGGCACGAAAGGCAAGTTCGGATTCGCCACCGCCATTGAGCTTGTGGTGCGCGCCTTCCTGCAGTCGCCAATCTTTCTGTATCGGCTTGAGCTGGGCATGCCCACGCCAAAGCAGTCGGCGGTGCTGCGACTCTCCCCTTACGAAACTGCCAGTCGGCTCTCGTTCCTGTTGCTTGGTAGCATGCCGGACGCCGGCCTGTTTCAGGCCGCCAGCCAAGGCAAGCTGGAGACGCCCGCGCAGATCCGAGCCCAGGCCGAGCGCCTGCTTTCCGACGAGCGCGGCGCCCACGCCCTGACCGATTTCCACGCTCAATGGGGCCAGCTCGAAGGCGTGCCCGACCTGCACAAGAACGATCCCCGCTACACGCCCGACATCGGACGGCTGCTGCTCGCGGAGACCTCACGTTTCGTCGATGAAACTTTGCGCAAAGGCGACGGGCTTTTCGCGACGCTCCTAACCAGCCCGGTCACGTACCTGAACGCCGATTTGGCGGCGTACTACGGAGTGACGGGGCCGAGCGGCGCAACCTTCGAGCGCTTCGAGTTCCCGGCAAGTCACCGTACCGGTCTATTGACCCAAGCCAGCTTCATGGCCTCGCTGGCCCACGAGGCGCAGCCCTCGCCTGTGTTGCGTGGCAAGTTCGTGCTCGAGCAGCTCCTGTGCTCGCCACCGCCAGCGCCGCCCAACAACGCCAACACCACGCTGCCTGCCGTGGACCCCAACAAGACAGCGCGCGAACAACTGACGGCACTGACTAGCGTCGCGCCTTGCTCCAGCTGTCATGGGCTGCTCAATCCACCGGGGTTTGCGTTCGAGCATTTCGATGCGCTAGGCCGGTACCGTGAGCAAGACGGCGCGCAGTCGATCGACGCGAGCGGCGATCTATCGGGGCCAGGCGACCTCACCGGCCACTTCGAGAGTCACCAAGAGCTGCTGCCGCTCTTGGCAAGCAGCGAGACCGTGCGCGCTTGCATCGTGAGCAAATGGTTCACCTACACTCAGGGGCGCGGCGAGGGTCCCGCGGATGCGTGCTCGGTCAGCCACATGAGCGAGGTCTTCCGGACCAGCGGCGGCAACGTTCGAGAGTTGCTGCTCAGCCTGGCGGATACGCCCGCATTTCTCTACCGTTCGAATCCCAAGGGAGGCACGCCGTGAGGCCACGCTTAGATCGACGCACGGTGCTGCGCGGCGCCGGAGGCCTAGCTTTCGGTCTGCCCTTCCTGGAAGCCATGCGCCCCGTGGGCGCGCGGGCGGCGGACGCGGTGGCGCCGAAGCGCGTCGTCATTTGGTACAACGGCATCGGCACGGTGCTCAGCAAATGGCGACCGACCGGCACCGGCACGTCCTACGTCACCAGCGAGATTTTGGCGCCGCTCGACACGCCCAGCCTCCGGCCCAGGCTGAGCATCCTGTCCGGTATCCAGTCTGCGGCGGCTCGCAGCATCAGTGGCAACGGCCATGTCGTCGGCATGAGTGCGCTGCTGACGGGACGGCCGTTTACGGACGTCAAGCAAACGCAATTCGGTGACATCGGGTGGGGTGGCGGTATCAGCATCGATCAGTTCTTGGCCAAGCGCCTGGCGATGCCCGGCCAGCTCGCCTCGGTCGAGGCCGGCATCCTCTCGCGCAGCGGGGGCGCCAGCTCCTACATGAGCTACTCGGGCCCGGGTCAGGGTGGCGTCGTTCCGGC
>JBBSAB010000200.1:0-7900 GCA_038252755.1 Polyangiales bacterium
GCTCGAAAACTACGAAACGCGCGAGAAGAAGCGCGAGCTCGAGAAGCGGCAGGAAAAGAAGGAGAACCACCGTAAATGGATGGAGCTCCTCTACACCGGTGCGGGCGTCGCAGGCGCCGCGGGCATCGGCTTCATGCACGGGCGCTTCGAGGATGACGACGGCAACTTCTTCATCCCGCGCACCACGCTGCCCGCCGACATCACGATCGGCACGCTGGGCGTGCTCGTCGGCTTTGGCATGGGCTACATGGGCACCAAGAAGGAAACCGGCGGCAAGGGCGACGAGGGTTCTGAAGCCGGCAGAGCAGTCTTTCAGCTCTCGCGCGGCATCCTCGACGGCGCGACCGCCATGTATTTCCGGAAGCACGCGCGGTCCGGGAAGCTCGCTGACAAGTTTTGGGCCGGTGGCGTGCCCGAGATCGTAGGGCCGTCGTCGTATCCGTCCTTCGGCGCCGCTCCGCCGGTGAATGTGGCGATGACCGATTCGCAGCTCGCGGCCGCGCTGCGCCGCAACCTCTAGCGCCAGCCAACGCCGGCGCTCGCAACCACGGCCCGCGGCACCCGGCGAGGTGAGCAGCGGAGCTCTGCTCGAAGAACGGAATCCTGAGAAGCACGAGGAGAAATCAGCATGGCAAGTTGGGAAGCAATCATGGGCGACGACGACGATTTCGGCGAGATTGGCGCCGAGCTCGATCTGGTCGGGGGAATGGGCACGTCGGAAATCGTCGGCGGTGACGAAGACGATGACGAATGGGGCGGCGACGAAGACTTGCTCAACGCGCTCTCCATCGGAGCGGCTCGGCGCGGCAAGCACAAGAAAGCGAGCGCGCTGCGCCGCGCCGCGCAGAAGATTCAGGCCTATCGCAAGGTCGATCCCGGCGCCGTGTCGATTCGGCAGCGCGACCTGAGCAAGCGCCGACGCTTCCCGCTCGGTTTCCAACCGACCACCGTGACCGCGGGCGCGACGTCGAACATCCCGGCGGCACCGCAGGACATGTTCCGCCCCGAACGCCTCGTGATCCCGTCGGACATCGCGTTCGACTTTGGTGTGCAGGACGTGAAGGTCGGCAACACCTCGCAGCTAGTCAGCGGCGGGGAGGTACCGGCTGCGCTCTTCACCGAGGTGTCGATCGACACCCACGTGCACTTCAAGACCGCTGAGATCGGTAACCAGATCAGCGTCTCGGTGCGCAACAAGACGGCCGGCGACATCGAGTTTTCGGCCGGCATCATCGGTACCGTCGTTCAGGCGTAGGCGAGCGCGAAGCGCGGAAGGGTCGAGGGCAATGCCGTGCAAGTCGTGGTCAATCTCGGGGACATTCCGCTGGCGAAGCGGAGCCGGTTTCTCGGCTTGTTCATCAAGCCGGTGCTCGACGCGCTGGTCGAGATCAACCGGTTCTACTTGCGCACGCACCACGTCCCCGAGCTCTACCGCGCTCGCGTTCGGTATCGCCCTGAGCCGGACGACGGCACGCCTGAGGAATTCGCGGCGATTCCGAAGGTTTTGTCACGAGGTTGGGGCGACTGCGACGACCTCGCCCCGTGGCGAGTCGCCGAGCTTCAGGAAGCGGGTGAGCCGGCACGCATACGCATCACTTGGCGACGGCCCCGCGGGCGCCGCCTCTACCACGTGCTCGTCAGGCGCGGGGACGGACGCATCGAAGACCCCTCTCGCCTTCTTGGAATGTGAACGGAGCCCAAAGGCAGGTCAGTCATGATCGGAAAACTACTCATCCCAGTCGCGATCGGCGGTGGCCTGCTGCTGCTGCTCTCGTCGAGCTCCAAGGCGGCGACGGCGCCACGCAATCCGTTCGACGTCCTGCCCTCGAACCTGCGGATACTCGCCGCGCAAGCCCAGGGCACGAACGACCCGGGCATGCTCGAGCAGACAGCCGCGCAGCTCGAGATGCAGGGCTTTGTTCAAGCGGCCGGCGTGCTCCGTATGCAAGCCGACCAGATTCGGCGAGTTCGAGCGGGCACAACGCCGGCAGCCGTTACGGCGACAAATAGCTCGCCCGCGACACCGGCGAGCACGCCCATCGTCCAAACGCCGTCCTTCTTTCCAGCGTCGGATACGCGCACCCCGGCCGCGACGCTGAGTCCGGACCTGCAAAAACTCGCGGCCGAAGCCATCCAAAACGGCACCGTACCCGTGCTGACCAGCACCGCGTTCGTACTGGAGCGCGCGGGCTTCCCCGAGCTCGCCGATGACTTGAGGCAACGGGCGCGCACGGCCGCGACCAAGGCCGCGCCCCCTGCGCAGAAGGACCTGCCGAACGTCGCGCTCGATCCGAGCATGCCGCCCGATCTCGCGCTCGAGGTCGCGCGACAGCTGCAGCTCCAAGGTGACCCTGCGGCTCTCGAGGCTCTCGCTCGCGAGCTCCGCCTGCGCGGATTCAACAACACAGCCGACCAGGTCGAAGCCAAGGCAAAGCAAATCCGCGCGATGCTCGACGCGGCTCGGACGATGCACGACATCGACCAGGAGTTCAAAACGCCTGGCTTCGTCCCGCCGCTGCCCGCTGGCGGAGGCACGGCCTCGGCGCCACCGATCCAACAGCTGCCGCCGATCACGGTTACGGCGACGCCGCCTGGCCCTCTGCCGTTGCCGTCGATGCCCATGCCGCAACCGCAGCCGCTCGAGCGCTCCAAGGCGCAAATTCTCGCGGATTCCGTATCGACGAGCCTCAACAACCTCATCGACCAGTACGGCAGCGTGCCGAAGGCTCGGTACAAGGAAGACCAGGGCCTCGTGCAGCGCTTTCAAAGCGAAGAGCACCTCACTGCCGACGGCAAGTACGGGGCGACGACAGCGCTTCACGTGGCTCGCTATGCGTCCGACATCCCGCCGCCCTTCTATTGGAAAAAGGGCGCCGGCCAGAAGGACCTCAACAACTACCGCAGCAACCTCGAGTCGGTTGCGCTCGACGCGGAGCAACTCGGCAACATCGACCGCGCGTCGCGCCTCCGTGCCAGTGCCGCAAAAGCTTCGCTCGCCTGAAGGACAGAGCCATGGTCGATCTCTACTTCCCCGCCATTTCAACCTTCGAAGCCATGCCCGACGAGCTGCCGGCCGTGGGTTGCTTCGGGCACGAGATTGTCGGCCAAGAGGACACGTTCAGACTCCACGTCGCCCCGTCGGGCATCAGCGTGAAGGGCCGCTACTGGCGCGAGGGACACCTGCTCAAGGCGGTCGTCCACGTCCAGGCCGTCGGTAGCGCTCCCAAGACAGTGACGGCCGAGGTCGACCTGCGCCCAATCGCCGCGGCTCTCAAGAAGTGGCATCGCCGCCAACACCAGAGCGGGGCGCGCGTCGGTGGCTGGCCGGGCAGCTTCATCAATTCGGTCAAAAAGGTGGCGAAATCGAAGCTAGTTTCGCAAGTCGCGAGCAGCGTGAAGAGCGTGGTCCAGAGCAAGATCACGGGCGGCGTTATCGGCGCAGCGGCGGTTATTTTTCCGCCAGTCGGCGTACCCGCTGCGGCCGCGTACGCGACGGCCAACACCGCGATGGCCGCGATCGACAAAGCCGTCGAGATCAAGAACCGCGCCCGCGCCATCTTGTCTGCAGGCTCGCCAGCTCAGAAGGCCGCACTCCAAGCTCATGCGCCCGCCATCAAGCAGGTCATGGCGCGCGCCGCGCAGGTCAAGAAGAAGCTGCGCGAGATTGCGTCTCGCGCAAGTCGTGGCGACGTGGCCGCTCGCAAGACGGCCCGCATTTTCGGGCATGTCGTGGAGCACCGCCGTCGCGTCAGGACCTACGGGCAAAAGCTCCAGGGCAAGACCTCGACGCCCGGTCTCCTGGTCACGGAGTACGGCAAGATCGTGCCCGGCCAGTGGCTGCTCTCGGCGGCGGCCCAAGGCGGACTGCCGCTGCTGCACGCGGCAGCGGAGCACGTCGTGCCGAGGGCCTTGCCGCCCGCTCATCACGCAGCACTCGCGCACAGAGCGCCTCATCACGCCGCCCACAAGAGGCACCGATGAGACACGCGGAGGCTCCGGAACCCAGCGCCAGCGTCTATGTCCAGCCATCCCCGCATGGCATCTGGACGGACAACAACAACTTCGGCTTCTCGACGCCATTCGGGCCGCAGCGCGACAATCGAGAGCGCATCATCAACCTGCCCGAGTGGGGTGAGCCCGCGGTCTGGACGGTGGGTCTCGGCATCGAGTTTTCGGAGACGGCCTGGCCCGGCACGACGCGCGGCTTCGACGTCGTGGCTGAGGTCACCTTTGGCGTCGGTGGTGCGACGGAAACCGTGCTGGTCGACTGGCTCGCCGGCACCACGTTTTCCGTGCCGATGAATGCGATCTCGATCAACGCCTTTTGGGCATCGCCCGAGACGGGCGGTACCGGCTCCAGCCGCCCTGAAGACGTAAAGCTCAGCGTGCTGCTCGGCCGTGGCGCTCGCGGTGGTGGGCTTCCGCCTTCCAAGTTCGCGCCGTTGCTGAACGGCGAGCCGTACGTGACGCTCGTCGACAACGCAGTCGCCGACCCTGTCGCGCGCATCCCCAAGTTCGGCAAGCGGTTGTTCCTCACGCCGCTCGATCGTGACGACCTCACGAGTTTGCTCGGCAGCAACAACTTCCTGCGCTTCTTCAGCGCACCCGACCCTGCCGTATCGGCGTTCCCGACCGGCACCTTTTCAATCGACGAAGCCCTGCTGCTCAGCGGTGTCGTCGTGCCCGCGTTCTCCAAGTTCGTGAGCATCGAAAACGTGGGCGGCGGCGCCGGCGCGGCCGAAGTGCAGCTCAATTTCCAGCTGGACCTATGACGAACGAAGAATTCGCCACCTACCTCGATTCGCTCCCGCCCGAGGTGCGGACTGCGATCCACGAGGCGCTCAAGCCAATCGGCGACTACGCCGCTCGAGCCATCGAGGTTCGCGCGTGGGTCGCCAAAGAGTTTCCGGCGCTTAACCCGCCGATTCGCGCCGCCCTGAGCCTAGCGCTCGCGAGGTTCCGATGATTGTCGAAAACAAGCTCACTCCGCTCACGCGCGAACAAACGGCGCGCGCCCTTACCGCCGCCTACCAGCAGCTCACCGGCGCAATGCCGACCACCGGCGTCACCGCTCTCCTGCTGGCTCAGTCTGCGCTCGAGACGGGCAATTGGCAGAAGATCCACAACTACAACTTCGGCAACGCGAAAGCCGGCGTCGACTACCCGCTGATCGCGCAGTTCCGCTGCTCGGAAGTCGACGAGCACGGCACCGAGCAGTTCTTCGACCCACCCGACCCGCACTGCAACTTCCGCGCGTATGCCGACGCTGCCAACGGCGCGCTCGACTACCTCAAGGTGCTGCACAACCGCGCCTCGTGGTGGCAGGGGCTTCACACCGAAAGTCCGAGCGCCTTCGTCGACGCGCTCGCGACTCCGCCGAAGTACTTCACGGCCAACCCTGCGACCTACAAGCAGACCCTGACCACGCTATTCGCGGCTTTTCGCCCTTTAGCGGTGGCGGTCCTGGCGGCCCCGGCGGCGCCACGTCCGCCAATCGCGTTGCCGCCGCCGGTGGTGGAGCCGCCCTCCTCCTCACCCTCGCCGCCGTCGGCCTCGTCTGGGGCAGCTTCCGCAAACAGCGCAAGTAGCAGCGTGGGTTGGCTGCGCGCGTTGGTGCGGTGGCTTGTCGCGCTCTTCCGTCGAGGCAAGGCGCCATGATCTACAAAAGCGCCATCATCGCCGCGGCCGTCCTAGCGTTCGTCGCGCTCGTCACCGGCAAGACCATTCGCTCGCAGCGCATGGTGACGTTGAACAGCCTCAAGTACGAGATCACCCGCTACAGCGACGACACAATGGACGTCGCACGCGAAGACGGGCTCCGCTTCGTGGTCGGCAAGGATGGCAAGCTTCAGCTCGGCGCCGGCACGCAAGCCCAGCTCGACGACGCGACCGCGCAAATGCGCACGACCTTCCTCTCAGAACTCGTCGGAGGCGCGTCGTGACGACCATCGGTGACCTGGGCTGCTCGGGCGTCGACGTCGACGAATGGCGGAAGCAGAACCGCGCGCCGCTCTTCCCAAACAAGGTTAATCGCTGGGTTTTGGTGCGAACGCTGCGCGATGACCCGACGCCGGACGATCTCAAAACCACCCTGGCCGCGACGTTTTCGAAGTGGTTTGCGGGCATGCCGTTCGACGCGGCTCTGCCGTCCAAGGGCACTACCCGCAGCGCCACCGCCGACCTGATCAAGCTCGAGCATGTGTCGAAGGAGCGCTTGTCCTTCCCGCAAAATGCACGGCGCCGCGAAGAGCTGCCCGGCATCCTGCCGACAGTCCGCAGCGGCGAAGTCGTCTGGCTGGAGGTCAGCTTCGCCTACCGCGGCCAGCTCGTCGACATGCCGTGGCCCGTGCGCGCCGGAGCGGCGGTCCAGCTGCAGAGCAGCGCCAATTGCCCAGTCGACGCCGACTGGATGCTCGACGCGGCGGCCATCCCTACCGTCGAGGCCCCGCCAGAGAAGTCGTCGAGCGAGAAGGCCGGCGAAACCATCACCGACACGGCGCAGAACGTCGGGGCCGGCCTTGCCAAGGTGGTCTGGATCCCGCTCGCCATCGTCGGCGTCGGCCTGGTCCTGTACTTCGCTGCGCTGCGAGCGGCGTCGAGCACCGGCGATGCAGCGGAGGCAGCGTAATGGGCGCGCCCAGCGAAACCCTGGTGAAATGACTCACCCGGCTCCTTTCCGACGTCACGGAAGCCGGCGCAATCGGCCGTTTCGAGCTCATCCACAAGATCGAAGGCGAGCACGCCGAGCGCATCGACATCTGGCGCAACGAGTCCGACAACGCTCGCAGCCCCGAGGAGCTCGCGCAAGAAGTCCAAGACGCGGCCCAACGCGACGTCCAATCGCGCATCACGGGCATCCCGCAACGCTACATCGTCTACGCCTTCCGCGGGCAAGGCGACGACCACGAAAGCCAGCACGCTTTCCTGGTGCGCCCCGGCCTTCACCTTTCGAAGCAAGGCGAAGACTCGGAGCCGCCGACCGACAAAGGCGTGATCGCCCACGCCCTGCGCCACGACGAGAACGTCCATCGCTTATTCATCAGCGGCGGCGAGGCGCTGATCGGTCGGCTTTCCACTGAGCTCGAGCGCGAACGCGACGCACGCAGCAAGGCCGAGCTCCAAAACTGGACGATGTTCGAGAAGTACCAAGGGCTGCTCGACCGCGACCATGAGCGACGCATCACCGAAGCTAAAGAGCTGATGAAGGCGCGCCGCGTTGACGAGCTCATGGGCGTCGTCACTGCCCTGCTGCCCATCCTCGCGACCAAGCTCTTGGGTGGCGGGCAGCTGCAGCAACTGCCTGCTCCCACGGACGCCACGCTGGCGGTCGACCCCAAGGACGCGGCCGTGCGCCACTTCTTCGCCTGCCTGTCGGAAACCGAGATTTCGAGCATTCTCGGCTGCATTTCGAGCTCGAGCCAGATCGCCTTGGCCCAGCTCCACGGCGCTTTCTCGAACGAGGCGCCGTCGCCGGCGGACGTGATGGCGCGCCAGCTCGCCATCCGCAAGTTCCTCAAGACGTTGAGCGAAGCGGAGGTGAAGAACGTCTTCGCGTCGCTCTCCGACTCGAACCGCAAGCTGCTGATCGCCCTGTACTCCCAATACCGCGACCTCGAGGAGCAGGAACAAGCACGCAAGCCCGAAATCCTGCGCTCGTAGGCGCCAACCAAGGACCCAAGCAATGCCCAAGAAATCTGGTCACAAGCGAAAGCCCAGCAAGAAGCTAGCAGCCCACCACTTCCACCCGAGCACCGGCGGCCACCACGACCGCCTCCGAAAGGCCGCGCACGGGCACCACCCCCACCCGCGCAAGCGCGCCAAATCACACGCGCACCCGGTCGCCGAGGCGCCTCGCAAGCATCCCCGCAAGCACGGCACCTCCAAACGAGCCTCAATCGAC
>JBBSAB010000201.1:0-7750 GCA_038252755.1 Polyangiales bacterium
ATCGAGGCAGGGCAATCTCGTCATGGGGCGCCTTTCGTGGTTGTGTTCGCAAACCCTTCGACGAGCGGTCAGCCCCACAAAGTCATCCCGCGCTCACTTCTTTCGTTCCCACCGTGCTCCGTGACGGATCCCCACCCGCCGCACCTCGGTGTGACCCGGCACCATCTCCCTCTCGTTGCCTCCTGCTGCCTCGCGGTTTGCTGATGCGGCCGCAGCTGAATAGCGATACGTTGGACAGGCGGGAGCAGCAACCTCGTTTCGACCCGAAATCTGTCCCGCAGCGCGCTCGCGACGCGATCCTGAAAGTGCTACCCTGATGTCCGTGCGACCCGTTGAAGCCTTGTACGAAAACGGCGTGCTTCGCCCAGCCAAGCCGCTCAACCTGAAGCCAGGTGAGCGAGTCGGCCTGATTGTCGTTCGTCATCCGGATGGCGCGCGCTGGGATCTCGCTCGGCTTTCCTCATCTCAGAGTGAAGACGCCGACCTGGCGAACGCCGGTCTCGACGACTGGGCTGCCGCGCTCGACCGCGAGGATCGGGGTTGAGGCGAGGCGAACTTTGGTGGGCAAACCTTGGCGCCCACCGTCCTCAGGAACAGACTGGGCGAAGACCCGTGATCATCTGGCAGAGCGATGCTCTCAACCAAGCATTTGACCGTCGCGAGCGCCGCGGATCTTCCGGGGGTTTCCGTCACGATCGACACGCTCGACGGACGCCCCATCGGCTGCGGTGGGTTTCGCAGCTTTTCGACTGGGTCCGCAGAAGTGAGTTTGGTCATTGGAGACTAGGAAACCTAAACGCCATCGGGCACCTGAGAGCTCGCCCAGCTGCCGTTGACCCCGCCCACAACGTCATGCGACGCTTCTCACCTCGCAAATCTCGCTAAGTGTTCGTTAACATAAGATAAATTACACGCCAGCTGGACCGAAGGTGCTCCGTTCCGGAGCCGCTGAGCAGCTCCCGGGACGGTCGGCGCCGATCAGGCTGCAAGCCCCGTCAACGGCAGCGCCACACCGCCGGTGACCTGGTCCGCCGCGGTCGGTACTTGGTGCGGACCCGCGGAAAAGCAAACGCTGTGGCTCACGACCAAGCCGCAAGCAAGCGGGTGCGCCGCTGCCGGCCAGAAGCTCTACACCGACGACGCAGCGCAAGACACTTCCGAAGGCTTGACGCTCGAGCTCGATCCACTCGCGCTCAACAATTTCCCGGTTGCGCTCGATGTGTTGGCGCGTTACTGCGCGCCCGGCGGCGCGTGCGTGGATGTGCGGGCAGCGCTGCAGCTCGCGAGTTACACCGCCGGGCACGGCTTGCAGGGCACTTGGCGCGTAACGCCACCGGGGCAGCCCGAGGTGAGCGGCCGCATCGACGCCAGCTGGTGCAACTGGGATCAGCTCCTGCCGGCTCATCCCGAGAGCGAACGCCTGGCGCGCGACATTCAGATCCAAGAAGTGTCGGTTTACCAGGGGGTCAAAGTGCCGATCGCGCGCGACATGCAAGCGATCACCACGCGCAACGCCGATCTGGTGCAGCGGCGTGAAGCGTTGATGCGCGTCTTCGTGCGGCCCGCGCCCGGCTTCCAAAGCCGTGAGCTCAGCGCGCGCATCACCTTGCAGGACGAAGGCGCGGCGCCGCGCTATTTCTGGCAGAGCATCAGCGTCAGCGGTCCGTCGAGCGAGCCGGTCGGCGCGTCGACGTTCAACATCGAGCTGCCGAAAGACGCGTTCAATCCGGGCACTCAATACGCGGTCGAGCTGCGCGAAACCTCACGTTGTACGGCGCTTTCCGGCACGCCGGTCGGGGCGCGCTTCCCGGAAGCGGGCCTGCTGCCGGTCGGGGCGCGCGCGACCGGGCCGGTCAAGGTCATGCTGGTGCCGGTGCGCTACGAGGCCGACGGCTCCGGCCGCTTGCCGGACACGTCGCCCGAGCAGCTCGATCTAATGACGCGGCGGCTCTACTCGATGTATCCAACGACCGAGGTGATGCTCAGCGTGCGTGACGTCGTCGGGACGGATCGCACGCAGCTCAGCGACATGCTCGACCAAATGCGCGAGCTGCGCTCGACCGACGCGCCGCCGAGCGATCTCGCTTACTACGGCCTGGTGCGCCAAGCCGAGACGTTCGGCGACTACTGCCAAGGCTCGTGCACGACCGGTATCGCCGGTTTCGGCAGCATGAGCGGCACCGCGGCGGCTGGCATGGGCGTCGGTTTCCCGGAGAGCGCTGCGACGACGTTCCTCCACGAGCTCGGGCATATCTACCGTCGTCCGCACGCTCCATGCGGCGGCGCCGCGGCGCCCGACGAGAGCTACCCCTACCCCGACGCCGGTCTCGGCAGCTGGGGTTACGATCTCGAAACGCGCGAGCTGTTCGATCCGCAAAACCACGTCGACTTCATGAGCTACTGCTCGCCGGACTGGATCAGCGACTACAACTACCAGCAGATTTTGGAGCGCATCATCGTCGTCAATCAGCGCGCGATTTTGCGGCAAATCGACGGCGGCGCGACGGGTGGGACCGCCGCGCCGCCGCCGCGCGAGCCGCAAGCATTTCGCACGCTGCGGGTCAGCAAAGCTGGACAGGCGAGCTGGGGGCTCGATTTGCCTCCACTGCTCGCTCCGCCCGGTGATCCGATCCGTTTGAAGGCGGTCGACGCTGCCGGCGCGATGGTCGAAGAGCTACCAGCCTCGTTCGAAGACGGCGCCGAGGGCGAGCAGACGTACTTTGTTCCGGCAGGCCACGCCGGTTGGCGCGCGATTCAGGTGCCGGGCGGGCCGTTAGTGCCGTACGCCGGCGCGACCCAAAACAAGCCATTTAGACGTCAGCGCTGAGCCCCGGCAAACCCGGCCGTCCACACCCACAAGCGCCCTGGCTCACTTTCCAATGAACGCCACCTGATCGATCCATAGGCTATTCCGTTTCCCAACGCTTGTGCAGGCCGAAGCTTGCCCACAAGAGCGCACCCAGTGTTCCGCTTGCTGGGTCAGCCGCGCCCCGCCGTCACAGAGCGCTCACTCGCCCAGCTGCTGGAGCAGCGTCGCGGCGCGCGTTCGAACGGTCGGGGTGGCACCGCCTCGCGCCAATTCGCGCAGAACGGGCCGCGCCGCCGCTGCGCGTCCCGACTGCAGCCAGAGCTCAGCCAACGTCAGGCGGGCCGCGTCACGAGATCGGACGTCCGCGCTGGAGCTCAGAGCTTTCAGCGCCTGCTCGGCTCCCGCACTATCGTGGCGCTGCATGGCGTCCGTCACTTTGGTCCAACGCGGATCAGTATTTCCGATCGTCAACTTGGCGCGCGCTCCGGAGCCCACGGCGCGCGGCGCGCTCGCTGAATCCGCGATCGACGGGGGGTCGGTCATGAGCGGCGCGAGAGCTGCCGGCGGCTCAGCCAAACCGGGGCGGAGCGCTGAGCCGTGGGCCTGGGTTTCAACACGTGCTGCGGGCTTCCTGTCGAGACGGTCGTGCGTTGCGGCGATGGCGGCAGCTGTCAAGAGAGCCAGTGCGAATGCGCCGACCAAGCCTGAAACTCTCCGGGAACGCACCGGTTCTTTCGCGGAGCGAAACAGGCGGGCGCGCAGCCGAAGCAGCTCACTCTGCGAAAGCTCCCGGCTGTCCCAATGCGCCGCCATCCGACGGCGTTGCTCGACGTAGCTGCGACAGCCGTCGCACGCACCCAGGTGACTCACCAGCGTCGCGCGGCCGGCGATTTCCGCGTCGGAGCAGGTCAGGAGTTGCTCTGCCAACTCGGCATTCGTGCAGCTACTCATGACGGCCTCCACCCGGTGAAGAGCACGCGGCAATTCCAAAGTAGGGATCGCGGCGCAGACGGCGCGATAGCTGGCGTCGTCCGTCGCGAAGTCGCGAGCGCACGGTGAGCACGTTCACCTCGAGCAGGTCTGCAATCGCTTGGATTTCGACGCCCTGAAGATCGTGCATGGTCACCACAACCTGTAGCTTGGGCCGGAGCTTCGACACCGCGTCGCGAACGCATTGCTCACGTTCGCGCCACTCGAGCGGCTGGCTCGCGTCTTCCGTCGACGCGATTTCAGGCAACTCCTGGGGCGCAGCGAGTGAGAAACGCTTGGCCCAGCGCTTGTACCAGCGCCTTTCACCCAGTAACGTAGAATAGCAAACGCGGAACACCCAGGTAGAAAGTGAGGACCTACCTTCGAAGCTTGGCAAGCCCCGCAAGGCCATCTCGGCAGACCCTTGAACCAAGTCCGAAAACTCCGGTGAGCTCCGTCCGACCAAGGTCTGAACGTGTCTGCAGCACAGTTTGAACACCTCGTCCTCGAGCTCGCGTTGAGATTTGCTAGGCTCCGCGGCTCCGGGCGAAGTCCCGGGGCCTTGGTCGCCACTCATTTCGGCGGCGCCAGTCGAGCTGGCCATCGATGAGTCCGAAATTTTTTGCTTCAACGTCTATTGGTGCCGATACAGGTGGCCAAGAGCGAAACATTTCACCGGCCAATGATCTTCCGGTCAAGCTGTACTTGTTCTCGGCGCTTGGCCGTTCTGGAATTGTGGCAGGAAGCTGGCTCATCCTCACAGGCTTGGTTCTGCCCGTCTCGGCTCAGGCCACTGAGTCGCAGATCGTGTGGAATTGCAGCCAATTTGCCGACGATTCCGAGGCACGCGCCGCCGTCGAGGCACGCAGCCGGGTGGAGCTTTCGTTGGTTTCGGCGGGCGGCAGCTTTTTGGCAATTTCTTGCGACGCAGGCCGTGCACAGGTGGCCCTACGCATTCAAACGGGCGCTACGGACCACGCGGTTGCACGCGTCGCTGAAGTCGATCTGCCAACGGACTCGGCGCACGCCATCGACGCTTTGGTCGACGCGGTCTGGCACTTGGCGCGCCAGCCCGACGTCGCTCCACCACTGCCTCCGCCCGCTCCGGCGCCCGCTCCCACAAACCCGATCGTTGCCAGGAAGCCGGCGCACACTTGGGAAGTCTCAGCGGGAGCTTCTGCCCAAATCTTCAGCGGTGGGCCGCGTGGCTGGGCGGGGCCGACGTTGGCGGCTGGACTGCGCACGCGGCAGTTCGCGGTCGGGCTGGCAGGCGGATACAACGTCGGTTTCGCTACAATCGACGGGTTGCGGCTCTCCGCGCTGTCCGCGTGTGGATTCGCCGACTTTGGGGTCGTGGGACCCTTGGCGCTCGGGGTTTCCGTCGGCGCGTTCCATTTGTCGGTCAATGCGCCTTCGGACCTCGCGCCCGGCTCGGAAGGCACCTGGTCCCCGCAATTGACACTTCGATCCCGGCTGAGACTGAGCGGCTCGCACTTGACAGCATCGGTTGGTCCGGAGCTTCACTACGATTGGCGGAGGCCGGAAGTGGCGATCGATGACCGAGTCGTCTTCCAATTTCCTCACCTCTCGCTCGGTCTCGCGGCCGAGCTGACCTACAGCCCATGACCCTGCCGCGCGTCCTACTCGGATTGATTCTGACCACAGGCTGTACGGATCGGCTCGACTTCCGGCACCGCACAGACTCTGGAGACCAAAGCTCCGGTGGTGCCTCCGGTGCAGCGGGCGCGCCCGCCACGCAGCCGCTCGGTGCCGAGGTGGCGTACCACCTCACGCTAGAAGAGACGTGTGATGGACCAAGCCCCGACGCTTCGCGCTTCATCACAACGATGCGCGTCGACGACACCGAGTTCCGAACTTGGGGCCAGCGGCAAGAGTACATGGCGGATGAAAACGTCTTCACCCAAGGCGGCGACTGCGTTATTCGCGCGGAAAATCGAGCGACGGCGGGCGCGCCCTACACATCCGGTACCCTCAATACGGCCGGACATTTCGAGCAACTCTACGGGTTTTTCGAGGCGCGCACGCAGCCTCCGCCGGGCGTGGGTTTGTGGTCGGTGTTCTGGCTACGCAGCATTCACGGCTGGCCCCCGGCGATCCATCTCCTGGACTACCTCGACCAAGCCCCCGAGCTTGCGACGGCATCCTATTGGTGGCCAGCCGCGACGGGCTCGAAGGGTGAAAGTCACGCTTGGCCCATCACCCAGCTACACGAGGGTTACCATGTGTTCGGTTGCGAGTGGCGCCCCGGCTACCTCGCCTTCTTCTTGGACGGGCAGCGTGTCGTCGAGATCAGTCCCCTGACCGCGGAAATCGACGCGCCTCTCTACCCCAGCTTCAACTTGTCAGTGCCGACAGCCGAGGACGGTAGGAAACCCCCGGACGACACGAGCGTGTGGCCGGCTGAGCTGCGCATCGACTGGCTGCGCGTGTACGCAGCGGATTGAGGCTTCCACCAGACGCCCGCGACATTTTCTGCTCACGGGTACTCCAAGCGGCTCCCCAACCTGTATGCGGACCGCATGCGAGATTGGCCGACGTATTCGCTGGCTGGTTCCGTTGGCGACTTGGTGCTTGGCATGCACCGGCTACATTGAGCAACCGGACCAGCAAACTCTGGGTGCCCGGGGCTCGACGGTTCCAGGCACTAATGCGACGAGCTCGCCCGCCGCGGCTGTTCCATCCGATGCGGTAGTGCCGGCAATCGAGGTTGCGTGCAAAGGAAGCGCGAAGCTTGGTGCATCGATCATGCGCCGACAAACCAACACGGAATACGTCCGCAACGCACGCCTCCTGCTCAACGCGGCTAGCGCCGATGTCGACCTATCGGTGTTGCCTGGCGAGGCAACCGTCAACAACTTCGAAAACGTTGCAGGTCTGCAGTCGGTTTCCGAGCAGCACGTCACGGCGTTCGATACTGTTATCAAGACTCTGGTAGCCGCGACGCTGGCGAATCCACAGGCTCGCGACGGCCTGATCAAGTGTGCGCCAGTCGCAGCCACCCGGGCGTCGTGCTTGGGGTCCTTCGCCAAAGAGTTCGGGCGTCGAGCTTTCCGCAGGCCACTGGCCGACGCGGAGCTTGCCGCCGTCGCAGAGCTTGGCAAGGTTGCCGAAAACGATACCGACCCCTACGCTAGCGTCGCGCTGATTGCTCGCGGCCTGATCACCGCCTCCTCTTCGTTGTTTCTGGTCGAAATCGGTGCGCCAGACCCGTCAGCACCGAACCGCTCGGACTACTCGTTGCTGAGCTCGTACGAGCTCGCTGCGCGCGCCGCATTCCTGGCCTGGGGCTCGGGCCCCGACGATTGGTTGCTCGACCGCGCGGGAAGCACCGACTTGACGACCCCTGACGGCCGCGCGGTCCTCGCCGAGCACCTGCTAGCTGATGACCGTGTTCGCGTTGGGCAACGCGATTTTTTCTATCGCTGGTTGAGATTGCGAGACGTTGCGCGAGCGCAACGGGACATACAAAAAGAGCCGGCGTGGAGTGACGGGTTGAAAGATTCGATGATCGAAGAGACCCGCCGACTGGTCGAGGAGGTCGCTTGGACGCCAGGCGGGGACTTTCGGGAAGTGCTGGACGCCAAATACACGTTTCTCGACGCTCGGCTCGCGACGCTCTACGGCTTGTCAGCTCCCGGTGCCGCCTGGGCAAAGGTGGAGCTACCCGCCAGCGCACACCGCGCGGGCATCCTGACACAAGCGAGTTTGCTGACGGCCACCGGCCGTATCAAGGCGAAGGCGATTCTGCGCGGGAAGCTGATCGAGGAGGCTCTGTTATGCCAAACGCTCCCAAGCCCGCCGCCTGACGTGCCACCGCTAGCGAACGCTCCGGCGGCAGCGGATGCTTCCGACCGCGAAAGATTGACGTCACATCGCAGCAACCCCGCCTGCGCCGGGTGTCACAAACTGCTGGATGCGGTGGGTTTTGGGTTGGAAAATTACGACGACCTC
>JBBSAB010000202.1:0-7607 GCA_038252755.1 Polyangiales bacterium
CAGCGTCACGCAGCGCTCCGACGAGCGCCGCGCCACGCCGTGGAAAACGTTGATGAGCGACTGCTTCTTCGCGCTCATCACGACCACCGCCGCCGAGCTTTTGCGGCCACCAAGAGCAGTCTGCTGAAAGGAGACGACCGATACCCAGATACCCAGGGCCGAAGCCCGCAACCGATACCGAGATATCCGGCTCCGCACCGAGTCCGAGAAAGGCCCCGCGCGAGCGCGGCCCAGCCTCTGGCTTGCCCGAAGCCCCTGCCGAGACCGATCCCGATCCCACGGCCGAGCCCTTTCCCGGGGCCGCGCTCGCGCGGGGTCCAGACAACGGATCAAGACTGCTGTTTGCTCGGGCTCGGGCTCGGGTCACGAGCCGGCGTGTTACGATGCCGGCATGGCGCGGCAGCAGTATCCGCTTGAGGCGCTCCGCAAGTTGCGGGACGAGCGGGCTGAGGCGTTGGCGCAAGAGTTGGCGCAGCAGGTGGCGCGTTCAGCGAGCGCGGAGGGCAAGCTGCGCGAGCGCGAGCGGGTGCGGCGCGAGCATGCCGAGCGGACCGCCGAGAGTGTGCGCACTGAGCAACAGCGGCTAGCAGCTGGCGGCGCCAGTGGCGCGGAGCTGCAGCGCGTGGTGGAATTTGCGGTGGCTGCGCGTGTGCAGGCTGAGCTTTTGGAGCGCGCCGAAGCGGAGGCGCGGCAAGCGCTGGCCGAAGCGCGCGCGCTCGAGCAAAAACTTCGCGAACAGCAGGCTACCCGGGAAGCGGAAGCCAAGCTCGTGCGTAATCACGAAGCCGATTTTCACGAGCAAGTGGCCGAGCTGGCCCAAAAATCCGAAGAAGAGGCGGCCCTCGAGCAATGGAACGCGCGACACCGCTGAAGAGAACCGGGCGCCGCCTGGCATTCGCGGGCGTGCTGGCGGGCCTGTGCGGGGTCGTGTATTCGTGTGCGCGCGCGACGCCTGGGCCGCGCTTGGCCGACCAGCCGCCGGCAAGAATCGCGCTGGTTAGCCCACCTGGCGTCGGCTCTGGCTCCGGGACGACGGCCGCGCCCGAGCCGCTGTCGCTGCAAGGTTTCCGGCCGCTGTTGGCCGACCCGCGCTACGAGGCCGCGCGGCTGAAGCAGGAAGCCGGTGACTACGCCGCCGCCGCCGAGCTCGTGCGCGCGTCGTTGGCCAAGACGCCGCCGGAGCCGGGCGAGCTGGATCGGCACCGTTTCTTATTGGCGCGGCTGCTCGAGCGTGCCGGGCGAGCTGCGGAGGCGCGCGAAGCGTTCATCAGCATCGCGCCGGCGTCCTTGCTGGCGCCGTACGCCGAGCTCGGAGCGGGGCGAATGGAGCTCGCGCTCGGTGGTGCGGACCGCGCGTTGGCGCATGTCGGGCGTGCGGGTGAAGCGTTGCCGGCTGCGGCCGGGCGTCGGCGCTTGCTGGCCGATGCGGCGTTCAAATCGGGCGCCCGCGAGATCGCACTGCGCGAGTACCGCCAACTGTTCGCCGACGCGCAGGGCGAGCGCGACCGCGCCGCAACCGCGCTCGCGCTGCTGACCGCGCTCGGCACTGGTCCTACACCGCAGCCATCCGCGGAAATCGCCGAAGCGCTGCGGCTGACGCGGCTACTTTCGAGCTTGGGCGAGGACGACCCCGGGCTGCTTAAACAGGCGCAAGCCCAGGAAAAACATTGGCTTTCGCTGGCGCCTGAAGCTGAGCGCCAAGCGCTTTCCCTGCCCAGCACGGCCGAGCAGCTCGCCCGCCTGCGCAGCTTGGTCGACGCGCGCCGCTTCGAGCCCGCGCAAACCTTGCTCGGTACGCTGCCGCCCTTCGATCCGGTGTCGAGCGAGCCCGAAGCGTGCGACATCGAGGTCCTGCGCGCGAAGGTGGCGACCGCCGGCAAGCACAGCAGCGATGCAGAAAAATCGTACCTGCTCGTGGCGCACGCGCACTGCGCGGAGGAGCAACGCGCACGCGCGCTGTATGCGGCGGGCAAGGCTGCGCAAACCGGCGGGCGCCACGCAGTCGCGGTCAAGCTGTTCGCCGAGGTCGAGCGCAGCTTTCCGAACCAGAGCGTGGCCGACGACGCGCGCTTATACGGCGCGCTCAGCTCGCTCGAGTTAGGCGACGAAGCGCACTTCACCGACGCGCTCGCCAGCATGCCCGACGACTACCCAGACGGTGACATGCTGGCTGAAGGTTGCTTCCGGCTGGCGCTGCGACGGATGGAGAAGCGCGATTTTCAGAGCGCCGAGCGGCCGTTGTCGCGCGCCGTCGAGCACCTGCCCGAGATCGAGACGGGTCGCGGCGGCGACTTCGCTGGACGCGAACGCTATTTTCTCGCGCGCGTGCAGGTCGAGACCGGCGAGCGCGAACGCGGCCTGCTCGGCTACGAACGGCTGATCGCGGAGCTGCCGCTCGGTTACTACGTGCGTGCGGCTTACACAGCGCTGGCTGCGGCCGATCCTGCGCGCGCGACCCGCGCTTTGGAGCAGACGCGGGCGGCCGCCGCGCGCGAGCCGCCGAGTATTCGTCGGCCGCCGCAGCAGCCCGAGCCCGGTTTTCGGCGCGCGCTTGAGCTGGCGTCGGTGGGCGAGCTCGACTGGGTGCGGGCCGAATTGGCCGCGTTGTCGGCCGAGTCGGCTGCGCCAGAGCTGCTGTTCAACGCCGCGGTGCTGTACGCGCGGGCGGGTGCGGTCAAGCTGTCCAGCGACGCGGCGCGGTCGGTGTTGGGCAAAATGCCGCCGCGTTTTCCGGCCGGAGACTGGCTCGAGGCCTGGAAGCTCGCGTACCCGCGGCCGTACGTGGAGCTGGTTAGCGAGCACGCCAAGAAGAACGCGCTGGCGCCGTCGCTGATCTACGCCGTTATGCGCGAAGAGTCGGCGTTCGATCCCGACGCCGAGAGCCCCGCCGACGCCTACGGTTTGATGCAGCTGATCTTGCCGACCGCGCGCATCGCCGGCAAGGCGCTCGGGCTGCCGCACGATCGCGTGTCGCTTAAGCGCCCGAGCGTGAACATCCCGCTCGGCGCGCGGGTGCTCGGTAAGTACACGCTGCAGTTCCCGCAAGATCCGCTGCTGGCGGTCGCCGCGTACAACGCGGGCCCGGGAGCCGCCCAGCGTTGGCGCAAAGATCGTCCTGGCGTGAGCTTCGATCTTTGGGTCGAGCTGATCCCGTACGTGGAGACGCGCCGCTACATCAAGCGTGTGCTCGGCAGCGCCGCGGTCTACGCCGTCGTTTACGACGAAGCTGCCCAGGGCGAGGCGCTCAGCTTGCCGCAGACCGTCAGCGGCTGAGGTTGCCGGCGCCGCCAAGTCGCGGTACGGGTTCGGGCATGGCCACGCCGTCCAACATGCGTGAGCTGGGAACTCGCATGCCCAGCTTCAATCTTCCGGACACGGTTTCGGGAAAATCCGTCGATTCGGCGTCGCTCGCCGGAAAGCCGACGGTGGTGATGTTCATCTGCTGTCACTGCCCGTACGTGAAGCACATCCGCGATGGTCTCGCGGCGTTCGGGCGTTACTGCCAAGAGCACGGCGTCGGCATGGTGGCGATCAGCTCCAACGACGTGGTCGCATACCCAGACGACGGCCCCGAAGCCATGGCGCTCGAAGCGCGCGGCTCCGGCTACGTCTTTCCGTATTTGTTTGACGAGTCGCAGGAAGTCGCGCGCGCATTCGACGCCGCCTGCACGCCCGATCTCTACATCTACGATGCCGCGGGCCAGCTTGCGTACCGCGGCCAGTTTGACGACAGCCGTCCCAAAAATACTTTGCCCGTCACCGGCGCAGACGCACGCGCGGCTGTGGCGGCGCTGCTCGCAGGTACGGCTCCAACGACCGACCAAAAACCGAGCATTGGCTGCAACATCAAGTGGAAGGGCGCGTAGCGGCCAGCCCGTAAAGTTTTGTCTAGAGACGAAAGCTGGGCGATATCGCGCGTGACGCCGATGTGGGTGAACGTGCGTTCGTCATTGTTAGCCTGCGTTTCGAGAAGAATCAGTTACCCTAGGCAGGTAGCGGACACGGAGATGCAGGGCTCGTTACGGTGAGGTGCGCTCATGGCTCGAACGATTAGACCCAGAATTTTCGGCAGAGTTGGCATGGGATTGGGCCTCGTGGTCGTAGCCCTCGGCGGCTCCACGAGCTGTAGCAGCGAGAAGGAGAGTCTCGTCGCGCCGTGTAAGGCAGAGCTGACGTGCGGGGGCCCGTGCGACGGCGTCACCCAGATGTGCGGGTCGGGCCAGTTTTGCGGCACGGACATGACGTGCACGGCCGACTGCGTCCCCGGCGACAAGCGCTGCGACGACGGTCAGACCTGCAACGGCGCCGGACACTGCGTCAAGGGCGGCCCCGACATCAACGTGGGCGGCAGCAGTACCGACCCCGGCGGCAGCGGCGGCAACAACGGCGTCTGCGCCTCGACCGACGTCGATCTCGGCCATCAATTGCCGACCGTGCTCTTGCTCGTCGATCAATCGGGCAGCATGGACGCGAAGTTTGGCACTAGCGACCGCTGGCAGACGCTGCGCACCGCGCTGATGGATCCGACGACCGGCATCGTCAACACGTTACAAGGACAGGTGCGCTTCGGTCTGACGTTGTTCAGCGGCCGGGACGGCGCGGCGCCCTGTCCGGCGCTGACAACCGTCGCCCCCAAGCTCAACAATTTCATGCCGATCGACATGGCGTACCCGGTGCCGACCACCGCCATCATCGACGATACCCCGACGGGTGAGAGCATCGACGCGGCCGCGAAGATTTTGCAAGCGGTGACCGACCCCGGTCCGAAGGTCATCGTGCTTGCCACCGATGGCGAGCCCGACACCTGCGCGGTGCCCGATCCGCAGACGCCAGAGGCCAAGGAGGTGGCGGTGAAAGCGGCGCAAGACGCGTTCGCGGCCGGCGTGTTCACGTACTACATCAGCGTTGGCAACGAAGTGGCGGACACGCACGCGACCGAAATGGCCAACGTTGGTCAAGGCTACCCACGCGGCGACAAGATGCAGCGCTTCTACCGCGCCAACGACCAAGCGGCGCTGGCGACGGCCTTCGCCGCGATCGTCGACGGCGTCCGCAGCTGTTCGTTCCAGCTGAACGGCACGGTCAAGGACGGCATGGAAGTCGATGGTGAGGTCGTGGTCGACGGCGCGGTCGTCAAGCTGAACGACCCCAACGGCTGGCGCCTGAGCTCACCGACGACGGTCGAGCTCGTCGGTACAACCTGCGCCACCGTCAAGGACAAGAACGACCACAAGGTCACCGCGAAATTTCCGTGCGGTTCAATCATTCCGTTCAAGCCCCCGGCTTGAGGGACTCACCTTTAAACGGGCTTCACGAGCTTGGCCGCGGCTTCTTTGCGTTCGCTGTGACGATCGCTGAGGTAGTCGACGTGTTCACGCAGCAGCAGGGTGAACTTGTAGAGCTCTTCCATCACGTCGATCACGCGGTCGCGGTAGGCTGAATCCTTCATTCGGCCGTCGTCGTCGAACTGCTCGAAGGCTTTGGCTACCGACGATTGGTTGGGGACCGTGAACATGCGCATCCAGCGCCCCAAGAGCCGCAGCGTGTTGACCGCGTTGAACGATTGCGAGCCGCCGCTCACCTGCATCACGGCTAACGTTCGGCCCTGCGTCGGACGAATCGCGCCGATCGCCAACGGTATCCAGTCGATTTGGTTCTTCAACACGCCCGTGATCGCCCCGTGCCGTTCGGGCGACGACCACACTTGTCCTTCGGACCACTCGCTGAGCTGGCGTAGCTCGACCACTTTGGGATGGTCCGCTGCAACGCTGTCGACCAGCGGCAGCTCGAGCGGATTGTAGAAGCGCGTTTCGGCTCCGAGATCCGTAATGATGCGCGCGGCTTCCTCAGCCAGCAGCCGGCTGTACGAGCGCTTTCGCAAAGAACCGTAGAGGAACAGGATCCGGGGTTTGTGGGTAAGGGCCGTCACGGTGCTGTTCGTTCCCAACGCTGTTGCTGTAGCAGGGTGACGACTCGCGCGCGGATATCGTCACGGATTTCTCGAACTCGTTCGACCGGCTTGCCCTTCGGATCCGCCAAGGGCCAGTCGTCGCGCCGTAAGCCTGGGATATGCGGGCAGGCTTCACCGCAGCCCATCGTCACCAGCAGTGACGAGCTCTCAGCTAGCTCTTTCGAGAGAAATTGCGGATTTTCGGCGGATAAATCCATGCCGACCTCGGCCATCGCCGCGACTACTTCCGGATGAACGCGGGTGCCAGGCGCCGTCCCGGCCGAGACGGCAGTTGCCTTCGCCGGATCAGCCAGGCGATTGAACCAGGCTGCCGCCATTTGCGAGCGGCCGGCGTTGTGAATGCACGCGAACAGAACGTGAGCGGTCTTGCCTTCCATCTCGAACGTTACCTTAAGCTGGTTTGGGGAGAGTGAGCGACGGGGGTGAGCCAGCGGAAGAGCGCCGTTGCCGCCGCCGCACCGAGTAGTTGCGCCGCGATGAAGGCCGGCGCATCGAGCGGACGAATGCCCGCGAAGGTGTTGCTCGCCGCCCGGGCGAGCGTGACGGCTGGATTGGCGAACGACGTGGACGACGTGAACCAGTACGCCGCCGTGATGTACGCGCCGACCGCGAACGGTGTCAGTACAGGTCGCTGCCGCGTGCAGCCCCAAATCACCGCGAGTAGCCCGAACGTGGCGACGAACTCGCTGACGACTTGCGCGGGACCGGAACGAACGTGCGTTGATGCCGAAAACACTGGTTCGCTGAACATGATGTGCGCGATCGCTGCACCACCAAAAGCGCCCACCAGTTGCCCCGCTAGGTAGGCGGGAACATCGCGCCAAGCGAGCCCACCCTGACTGGCATCGGCCAGCGTCACTACCGGATTAAAATGAGCGCCTGAAACCGGCCCAAATGTCAGGATTAGCGCGACGAGCCCCGCGCCCGTAGCCAGCGCGTTGGCGAGCAGTGCGATCGCGATGTTCCCACCACACAGTCGCTCGCCCATGATGCCAGAGCCGACGACAGTGGCGACCAAGAGCGCAGTGCCGATCGCCTCGGCCGCAGAGCGTCGACTGAGCGCTGGCTTTGTTTCCATAATTCTCGAAGTATTCGTGCAAAAAAACTCAGCAACAGCTCGACTTGCCGCGCTTGCAGCAGTCTTCCCAAACGTAGTCGGTCAGGGCGCGCAGCCCTTGGTAGTCGGCTGAGTAATAGTGAAACGTGCCTTCCGGGCGGCTCACCAGCATGCCCGCATCCACCAACCGCTTCAGGTGATGGCTCAACGTCGACGCCGGCAAATCGACGTGCCCCTGGATCTCGCCGGCCGGGATGCCTTGGTCTCCGCCCTGCACCACGAAGCGCAAGATCGCGAGCCGCACGGGATGACCGAGCGCCGCTAGCTGCTCCGCGTGACGCTCGAGCTTGGACGACACGCCTTGCTTCTAATATTTTCGAAACAGGGGCGCAAGGCCTTTCGCGATCACGTCCAGTCTTGATCCGTTGTCTGGACCCCGCGGGCCGCGCAGCATTCGCAGCCCTCAGCTAGCGCGATGGCGTAGGCGCGGCTCTTGTCCGCGAGCGTTTGCCGAGCCGCACCCTCCGCGGTGTTGAGCACCGCGCTCTTGGCGCTCTTGCGAGCTTGCTGCCGGAGCTG
>JBBSAB010000203.1:0-7367 GCA_038252755.1 Polyangiales bacterium
AGCTGGCGTGTAATTTATCTTATGTTAACGAACACTTAGCGAGATTTGCGAGGTGAGAAGCGTCGCATGACGTTGTGGGCGGGGTCAACGGCAGCGGGGCGAGCTCTCAGGTGCCCGATGGCGTTTAGGTTTCCTAGTCTCGGTGATGCTCGGATCCAGCGCGCAGATTACCTCTGCCCCAGCGGATTCGCGCCCACCGGCTCCGTACACAGACCCGGGAGAGAGCCGTTGCCGATCAAAGGCGCGGTCTGCTGTGCGCCATAGCCCCACTCGCCAACCATAGTCCCGACGCCGGCCACGCCGCCGTTCAGCCGACCGCACTGGCCACATGGCGGCCGGCGGATCCTGATCGGGCTCGGCGTCAGGGACCAACAGCCCGCCTACTACGACGAGGAGTTCCGGAGGGAAGGACGATCGTGGTGGTCCAAAGCGACGATCGACCCAACCTGGCGGCAACGATGATGAGAGCGCGCAACTCGCAGAACCCTCTGACCCACTCGATCGAGCTATTGCCCAGCGGTTCACGCGGGTAGCACCTCGCCGGTGCTTGGCTGACTAGCGTCGCACTTCCGGACCTTCCGTTACGCTCTGGGCTACCGGTGGTCGTCGATGCGCGCGATGGTACTTTCGAGCGAACGCTGCAGCTTTTCTACTGCCCCGTGAACGGCCTGATCGATAGAGGCCGCGTGGTGCGTGACGGCGGTGGATTGGTGGCCGGCCATGCGTGCCTCCATCATGCAACGCTTATCATCCTGTCCGTTCTTGCTACCGTTTTCGTCACTCAGATGCACTTCGACGCGGGTGAGGCGGGTGCGGTGTCGAGCTAGCGTCGTTTCCACCACGCCTTTGACGAACTCCGCGAGCTTCTCGCGGCCCTCGATATTGTGGTCGGTATTTATCTGGACTTGCATCGAGCCTCGGTTCTTTGTAGGTCGAGCAATGAGCGTACGCCCCGCGATGTCGATCAGCAAACCGCCGCGGTGTCCACTTGCTGGCGCAGCCTTGGCCCCGATCGTGCAAGTACGCACGGCGTGAGCAACCCCCGAACTGTCGGCTGGCTAACCATGTCCCTGTGCATTGTTGGCTGCTCCGGCGCAGCTGCTCAGCCTCAGACATTTCCGAGTCGGGCAGCCACGCACGAATCGGCGACGTCGCCCGAAGCTTTGCCCCGCCTGCGAGCTTCGGTTGAAGAGCTAAGTGACGCTCCCGCGCAGATCGATCAGCACAAGCTCGGCAAGACCCTAGAAGATCTCGCGGCGGCTCTCGAGCCCGTATCTAAGGCTGGGGCGCTTAGGTTGGGCAAGATCGCGCAAACTCTCAATACGTCGCCCGCCGACTTGCTCACGCATCCGGGCCTACTGAAGCAGGCCCTCGACATCACGCTTCAAGCGCTTGCCGCGGCGCACGGCATCCCGAGCGAGCGTCGAGCGAGCTACCAACGCGCCGTCCAAACGTCGAGCAGCGCTAACGACGCCGTCCAGCAGCTCGTCCCGCTTTCAGAGCAAGCCGAGCCTATCGCGACTGCGCTGCGCGCGGCCACGGACGCGGTGTTCTTGGCACAAGGCGGCGAACCGCCCTTTGGCGAGGCCGACACGACCGATGTTCCGGCCGCCCCGCTGGGCTCCTTCAAGAGCGAGATCGAGCAGGCCAGCCACGACGTGGGCGCGCTGTCGCAGGCCAAATGGATGCACGCGCGCGTCGGTTCCGCGCGCGTTTTATCGTCGTTGGCGGCCGTGATCGCGGCGGCAGATCGCGGCGGCAAGCTGAAGGCCCGCATCGACGAAATTCGCTTCGAAGCCGAACGGCTCGAAAAAGGCGACCCACTCAACTTTGGGCAAGCCGGCTGGATCAAAACTGGACTTACCAACGCACTGGATGCTTGGGAAGCGCTCGGCTACGGAGCCGCCACTGCGGCGCCAGGCTGGCTACGTAACGCGCGACGCGCCGTCGCGAACCTCAGCGACAAGGAGCCATTGACCTTCCAACGCGGCGCCCTGCAAGAAGCATGTAGATCGACGGTGGACGCTTTCGCTGCCGCACAAGACCTTCACGCGCCGTGAACCGGGCCACGGCCTTGAAGATTGCGTGCTCGAATTGCCGCAGATTCATGATTTGGGCGGTCCTGGCGAGTGCACACCGCCGCGGATGACTACGTCCACGCGCCGATCGTATCCGTACGAAACATCGGGACCAGCGCCTTCGGCCTGCGCTTCTCCCCGGCTCTCAACCTCGATTCGCGCCGCGTTCAAGCCATCGTCGACCAACAGCTGCTTGATTCGCTCTGCGCGTCTCTGCCCGAGGTCCCGATTGTAAGCCGCGCTCCCGCGGTCGTCGGCTCGGCCCACGAGCAGCACCGTACGCTCGAGCATTACGGGATCATTCATGCACGAGGCGAAGGCGCGAAGCTGCAGATGATCTTGCGCCCGCGTCCGCGCCGAATCGAAAGGGAACTTGGGACTGATGCGACGACACGTTTGGAACGAATCCCCCATATCGAAGGTGATGTAGCGCTCTTCATCCGCGCCGAGATCCGGCCAATCGGCGGAGTACTGGCCGTGCGGGTTAGACGCAAGCATCGTTGGTGGACTACTCGCCTCACGCTTAGCGCAGCCGATCGCCATCCCCAAGCTCATGACAACCGTCATCGCAAACGCGTGTCTGGAATCGTACATGTTGAACCCTTCGATCTGCAGTTGTGGGCGAACACGGTCGCCTCATCGAGGCAATACGTCCGCCGAGTTGGGCGAGCGAGGGGCGCCGGATCGCGCATTCCTAGCGTCGCTTGGATGCGATCGTAACGATGCAAGCCTCGCGCCACCTCGACCCACACCGTGTCAGGCGATGAAAGCGCGTGGCGGCCCCCGCCGCTTGGGACCGACTGACGCCACCGCTGCATGGGATCCTGACCGCGTCGGCTGCCTCGACCGAACCGTAGCGCTCGTACCGATTGGATTTTACTGAGTTTCGTTACGCTCTCAGTCTTCGTTCGTTGATTTGAGCGTCGTACGGATGGCGACCGCGGCTTCGAAGAGCTGTTCACGCTCGAATGCCGTGTCGAGGTGCTTTTCCCCCGCCGCGGCGATCCGCTCGACGTGGCGACCGAGCGCTTCCCGTCGCGGTCGCGCCTCAGCGCGCATCGACAGCACCGAGAGCACCGAAAGCATTCGCATCAAGACCACCACGTTGCCGGGCGCGCTGTGACGGATCTGGTCGAAGGCTTCGTCTAGGAATTTTTCGAACGTCGCGCCGCGGGTGATCACGCGCAGCGCGCCGCCGTCCGAGCGAAACGGCGGCTCCATTTGGCGATCGACCAGCCGCGCCAGGATCGCGCCGAGGTAGTCGATGCAATGAATGGCGGTCGTCGTATCATTGATACCCGGCGACAAAGCGCGCAAAGCCATATCCACCAGTTGGCGAATGCCGTACGCCGCATCTTGTCGCAGCGTTCGTTGTTTGCCGATGCCGTAGGCGGCGCGCAGGCGAGCGACATCTCGGTCGCTCAGCGCGCGGTCGGCGGCCGAAAGCAACGGCGAGCCGGCGATCACGAAGTCGCCGATTCCCAGGTCCATCCGCAGAACTGTGTCAGTTTCACGCGCGACGGTCAGCAGCACGTCTGGGTCGACGTCTTGGATGTAGCCGGTATGCGTTGCTGCTACGGCGTGCCAAAGCTCGATTCTGGCAGCGAGTCGTTGCAGCCCTTGGTGATCGTTTTCGACCGGTTCCCCCACGCCAGCCGGGAACAATCGATCGACGGCGAGCACGGTCTCGGCGGATGTGGAGGCCACGATATTCGCCGCCTGTATGGACGCCGCGATGTGATGAATGAAGAAGATCAGAAATCCAATCGCCACGAACGCCAACAGCATCCCCACCAGCACGGCCAAGGACGGAACGTACAGCCCATCGTCACCGCTTCGTATCGTCCTCAAGATGACCAAGCAATAGGCGAAAATCCCTAGAAACACGCCCAGCACCGCCTGGTTGGCGCGATCACGCATGAAGTTGCCGACGATCCGCGACGTGTACTGGCTTGACGCTAGCGCTAGCGCGACCACGGTGATCGAGAAGCTGACGCCCGCGACCGTGATCATCGATCCTGCGATCGTCGAGAGCAAACCGCGCGAAGCGTCGGCTCCGGCGCCAAACAAGCGCGGGAATCGCGCGATCAGGTGTGTTCGGTCGCTAACCTGCCCGAGCTCAATCATGACCACGGCGAGGAGCGCGAACGCAAACACGATCAGCGTGGGTACAAACCAGAGTCCCCCTCGCAATCGTTCTGCCATGGCGCGTAGCTTCAACATTTCGCCTCGTCAGCTGGTCACGGAGCAAGCGACGCGAGCGAGTCCTCGAGCCAACCTGGCGGCGGCGAGAAGCGCGTCTCGATCGAACCTTGCTCTAGCCGCAAACCAAGTCGGAACGCCCCGCGCTCGACCATGAACACGCCGCGAGCCGGCAAATCGGTCAAAAAGAGGCCACCGTGAGCGGAGATCGACGACGATTCGAGCGCGATGTCCTCGAAAGCAAGCGTCGCGTCATGGACTTCGACTCGCGAGCTGGCGTGAAACGGTTGATCGCGCAGCTCCGCCAACATGAGCCGGACCGAAGGCTCGGTCGTTATCAGATCGAACATCAAACCGGCGTCAGCGCCTGCGCCGCGAAGCTCTCCGGCCGCCCGAAGACCGTTGGCGGTAGACCAGCTACCGGCTGCCAGGTCGAGCGAGAAGCCAAGTTGCGGTGTTTTTGGAGCTGGCTTCCCGGCGCCCAGCTCGACGTTTCGGGCGACCAACCTACCCGTGGCGATGCTGAGTTTTCCCGACTCCCGGCTGCGCTCGAGCGTGGCGTCGAGCTGCATGCCGAAGGTCGCTCCCTCGGTGTCCGCGGCCTGCGAGCTGCGCGAGACGTGGGCGTGTGCCGCGCGCGAGCTGAGCTGCAGCTGGAGTCGCGTTGATTTCGTCTCGACGACTTCGAGCGATAAGTCCAGGCCATCTGGCGTCGACCAGGTCAGCCGAGCTGCGCTTCCTTGCGCATCGTCCGCTTTGAAGTCGAAGTGGCTCTGCGGCAGCAGGTCACCTTGTTCGACTCGCCAATTGGCGGAAATTCGGCCGCCGCGGGTAGCAAGCCATGCTCGCGGCCATTCGAGCAGGCTGGCGATCTCGAAGACTGTGCCGCGCGCCGAGCCGGTCATGTCCAGTCTTTCGAGATTTGCTCGCGCATGGGCGCCCGAGGCGGGTCGCCAGACGAAATCAACCTCCGCCGCACCGCGGGCGAGCTCCCTGGCATCGCCGGTACGGGTCCACGAAAGCCCCGAACACTTCGCTCTGCCGACGAAACTGACTTGGGCGGCAGCGACGTGAACCGTCTCCAGGGTCAACGCAGCCGTGCCGTTCAGCCGCGTACTTCCGAGCTGGACTCGTTGCAGCGTGGCGTGGACACGATCGATTTGCATGCCTTTCCGTGGGCTCGTTGACGCGCCTGCGAACATACTGGCGCGTATCTTCAACGGCGGATGAACCGAGCGCAGGGGCTCGAGCGGTTGGGCCTCGCGTTGCGCAAAATCCGCGACGCGATCCAAAGACTGGACCCGCACAGCGACGTCTTCGAGTCGGAGCCACTTCAGGTGCAAGGAGCCGCGAAGCAAACTCAACAAATCGAAGCGCGCGGCAGCGATTCCCGTTGTCAGCTTGAGCCCAAGCGCCTCGTCGACCAGGCTGACGCTACGCGCTCGAAGATCTCCGGGGTACCACGACCGCAGCGAGGTCGCTCGCACGTGGAAGCCGCCGTCGCCGGCCGCGGACTGCAGCCGTTTGTCGAGGAAAGCCGTCATACCCAAGACGTAAATCAGCTCGAGGCCTACCAGCGCCACGGCACACCAGCCGAACGCGCGGACGAAGCGCGGACGTTGCGAATGGGTCCTCGACGCGATCGACGATTGCGACGGCGCGGCGACGCAGCTTTTGATCACGTTGCTGCCTCTGCTTGCAAGTCAGCGGCCGCTCGAGGACTGCCTCAGGTCACGACCCGGCATAGATGCTGCAGGGCCGTTGATAGCGCGTCGCCCGACTAAGGCATTCCGTCGAGTCGACGACGCGCAAGAAAGACCAGATGATATCGATGTATTCGGGCGCCAACGCGACCCAGCGCTTTGCGTTTTGGGGCGCACTTGGCGCATTTTTTACCCTCGGATGCTCCCACGACGCCAAGCCGGCCGTCGGTACGACCGAAAACGCGTCGCCTTCGCAGGCAGCAGCCACGCCGAGCATGTCGACCCAAGCGTCGATCGAAGTCAGCGAGAGCTTGCGAAAGCGCTGCGATTTGCCCAACGAGCCCGCAGCAGCACCACAATTCGACTTCGACGAAGCGGCGCTGCGCCCACGCGGTGAGGGCATCCTCGAGGGACTCGCCCGCTGCATGCTCGATGGCAACATGAAAGGCCAAAGCATCGCGGTGGTTGGTCACGCCGACCCTCGCGGCAGCGACAGCTACAATTTCGCGCTCGGAAACCGTCGAGCACAAGCCGCCGCCGATTACTTGAAGGCACACGGCGTGGCTTCATCGCAGGTCTGGGTCACGTCGCGCGGCGAGCAAGACGCGACCGGTAGCGGCGAGCAAGCGTGGCAGCTCGATCGCAACGTGCAGATCGCCGAGAAGACCCAGTAACAGTGACCCGACGCCGACTGCCCCGTTATGCCTCACCGCGGCGAATCGGGGCGGGCATCTTTCACCGCAAATCTAGAATCGGAGTTACGAAGTCATGATGAAATATAGTATTTGGGTCGGCGTCAGTTTGCTTGGTTTGATGGGGTGCAACGAACAAACCAAGCAGGAGCCACCCGCCACCGCGCCGGCCGCCGAACCCGCCTCTGTGCCGAGTGTGGCGCCACCGGCGGTAGCGCCGGCCTCAGCGCCGGCCAGCCTCGCGGTGACTGGCGTCGGCTCGTGTCAGGCGAGCCCGCAGGTCGAGACGATGGCCCGCCGCGTGATGGATCTGTTCGACGCCGATGGCAACGGCAAGCTGTCGCGAACCGAGGCTACCTCGGCCGCGAATTTCCTGATTGGAGGTTTCTTTTTCCGAGCAGATCAGAACGGCGACGGCATCATCACACCGGAGGAAGGCCGACAAGAACGCGCCGAGTTGGCGCAGCGGTATCCTGCCGCGGCTTCGCTGCTGATGCAGGCCAAACAGGCAGCGGGGGCGACTACGGCTTTCAATTCGCTCGCGCAAATTCTCGACAGCGCCTACGACAAGTCACTGAAATTGTCCGACGCCCGCGCGGCGGCGGGCACCGCGGTAGACGACGCTTTTCGGCTCGCGGATACCAACAACAACAAGGAAATCGACGGCGCCGAGCTAGCCGAGGTGAGCCTGA
>JBBSAB010000204.1:0-7176 GCA_038252755.1 Polyangiales bacterium
CCAGCAAGTGCGGCTAGCCTCGCGACGTGTCGAGCGGTGTCTTTCGTCAATGCTGTACGGCCCAAGCGAGCGGCTGGTTGCGGGGTTGAAGGCGCACCGGTGATCAAGGTTGGATTGCTATTCGCGGCTCTCGGGCTTGCCTGCTGCAGCCCCCGGCCCCTACCCCGGTTTGCCAGCTGGGAACCGATGCGTGACGAGATTGTGCCGCCCAAGAACCGAGGCGAAGCAATCCAACGACTCCGCGAGAGTTACGCGTTGTGGCAGACGTGGCGCAAGGCGCCGGCTCCCTCGTGGCTCGAAACCGGGCGAGCAGCGATTGTCGATAGCCCCTTCCGTTACACGTACGTGCGCGCGGAGCAGGTTTCGCCGGTTGAGGTCCACTTCACGCTGTTCGAGGTGGAGGCTGAGCAAATCGTATTGCGCGCCCTGCTGTCGGCGGACCCTAGCCAGCTCAGCTCGTTTCCGCGTCGAACTGGAGAGCCAAGACCGATCGTCTCGCGGTGGATCGAGCGCGGCGCAGCCCTCGGGTCGCATGATGATGGCGCGCCCCTACAGACTTTCGGCCAGCAGTACGCGGAGTGCGAACGCCTGGTCCTAGAGGCAGGATCGAGATTGCCGCGACTGTACTTTCATCCGGATGGTCTTCTGATGCATTGCGGGTACCCTCCGACCGAGTGCGCAAACTGCACGTCTGCGTCGATGCTCGCGATCAGTCGATTCTCGGTCCGTTCTGAGCTTCCGAGCGACAACGCTGCGGCGTGGCTGTGCGAAACGGAGAGTGGGCCGGTCCCACCCGGAACTATTTCGCCGTTCATGCCGGCCGACTTTGCGTGCTTTGCGGGAGTGCACCCTACGCGCAAGCGCGCTCCGGACACGGAAACGACAGCGGGCGACATCTGCTCCATCGATCCAGCCGCCTGTCCGCCGCCGCCGGCGGGCTTTGGCGTAGCCTACTGGAACCAAGTGCGTCCAATGATCTGCTCGGGCTGGCCGACTCACACTCCGCGTGCGCTCGAGGTGGGCAAGACCGACCCGCTCGGCGAATGGACATTTCCGGTCAGCTCGAGCGCAGGCGTCGAATGTTCTGGCGGCGTCGGGCTCCGCCGGGTGCGCGTGAACCTGGATCAGCCCTCACGTTGACACGCGGACATGGCCGCGCCGAAGTCGCGAGCAAACACCGACCCCGTTTTGCTAGGTTGCGCTGATGAGCGCCGAGACGAGCTTCCCGACTTCGACGGCCCCGACGGATGAGCAACCGTTGGGCGGCGGCAACATGGGTGGCGCGGTGCGGGTAGGTGCCACCGTGCGCAAGCGTGCCCAGCCGCAGACCGCCACCATTCAACGTCTCGTAAGAACCTTCCCAGAGCGCGGGTAGAGCCAAGACGCGCACCAACGGTGTGTAGCGATGCGAGTGGACCAAGAGCGAGAGTTGAGCTTACCAACGCATCAACCCGCGAACGCCGTCAGTTGCGCAAAAAAAGAGATCGCTCCCGCGTCGGTGCGCAGCGGCTTGACTACCGCGTTCAAGGCAGCTCCTCTATCGCGTCATGAAGAATATTGGTGTTGGGCCGGTGCTGGTTGTCGTCTGTTCGCTGCTGGCCTGCAAGTTGCCGCTGAAAGCCGACAAGGAAACACCGCCAACCCCAACGCCGGCTGCGGCCCCAGCAACGCCGGTCGCCCCGGTAACACCGGCCGCCACCGCAGCAGCAGCGGTGGCAAGCGAGTATTCGACTGAAGGTCTGCGCGCGATTGCTGACAACTGCGTAGCGCCGCTTGTCATTCTGACTGCCATTCCGCGCAGCGTCTTCGATTCGGCAGGGTTCAGTTGGCGCTTCGCCAGCCAGGTCGCGGTCGCCAATCCCCAGTTCGCTTACCCGATCCGACCGATGTCTGGTCCGGGCAAGATCTTCTTCAGGAGCTTCGAGCACACACCCACGAAGGGTGTCGCTTTGGTCGCGCAGTGCACCGATACCAAGACTTGTACGCAGTTCGCGGCCGCGTACCGCACAGTGGTTCCGACCAGCAAGCCCGAGCTCGTGTGCAGTAAGGCGACAACCCTCGGCGCCGAAGTTGATGCCCCGGCGGTGCTCAACTACGACGCTCCCGAAGTCCTGAAAGGGTCCTTGCCGGCGAAGGACAACGTCGTTGGCGAGTGCGTCCGCCTCGCCGCCTGCCAAGCCGAACGCGACAAGAAGCTCGAAGGCGATCCAGCCATCGCTTGCCAGAAAAAACCATCGACGTTCAAGCTTGCCTGCGCTGCCAAATACCCGTGCAGCGCTGTCCTGAGCTGCCTCGCGCAGTAGCAGCGAACGGCGCGGGAGCGTTTCGCGCGGGCGCCCTTCGATTTCTCGGACGTTTTACGGGCATCGCTCGTCTGGCTTGCTGCTTTCTTGTCGCCGACAGCGACGAGATCAGCTGGCTGCACGCGCGTGAACGTCGGGGGCGCATACGTCGGCGACTTCTCGTCGGGGCTGCCCACCCCCGTCCGTGCTCGGCCTGCGGCCTGCGCGCGGCCGACCCCTCCCAAAGCTGTGCTCGCCTGCGGCTGCGCGCAGCAGGGAGGGGTAGTCGCCGCCGGCCGCTTGCAGGGCAGTTCACGAAGCTCGCTCCGCTCGCGGTCTTCATGGCGCCAGCGCGGAAACTCGTCGTGGAAGTTGACGGCGCGTACCACGGTGACGCCCGCCGCCAGCGGGCGGACGCGCGCAGGAACCGGCGGCTTGAGCGCGCCGGTTTTCGGGTGGTGCGCGTTTCGGCGCAGCTCGTTCTCACCGGCCTAGCTGAGACCGTCAGGCTCATCCGGGCGGCGCTCTAGCCATGAGCCTCGCGGCGCCCGCCGCGGGCTAGCCGAGAGGCAGGTAGGTCACTTGGTCACGACAGTCCTCAGGCGTGGAGCACATGACCACCAGCACCAGATCGTCGAGCACCTCGGCCACGGAAGCGCGCGACGGGACCTCGATCACTCCCGGCATGGACTCGCCGCGCTCTACGCGCTCGTAGGCGAATCGCGTGATGGTGCGAACATCATGCGTGAGAAGCACTCGATTCTCGCCTGCCGCCCAGACGAGAATCTCGGCGTCTTCCCTGCCCCTCAGCCCTTGACCCTGGACGGTCCGAACGTCCACTTCCGGCACGCGCCGAAGCAGGGCGCGAAGGATGTGATGATCGAAGTTCTCGTCGATCGCGAGCGAGATCACGCCAGACCGCTTCCGCGGCGCGCGAGCAACCGCTCGCGTAGCCCGGCGCTCGGAAAACGCAATTCGACGTCCGCCCGAACGCTCGCTTCTTCGACGCCGCGGCGGGCCAGATACGCATCTACCTCGGAACGGCGAGACACCACCCAAGCCAACACCGAGTAAACGTCTCCGAGCGCCAACGACGGAAAACTCTGGACGATCTCCTCAGGCGTCGCGCCGCGATCGAACACGGCCACGATCGAATCCAGCGTCACCCGCGAGCCCACGACGCGAACGATGCCGTGAGCGTCTTCGTGCAGGGGAACAGGAGGGAGCTCGAAAGCCTGCATCTACTCAAACATAACCCAGCCTCCACGATCCGACAAAGGAGCGGGCCTCTCGCCACCCCTGGCATCGGCGTGCCCGGTGCCCTCCTCACGTCTTCCTCGCTGGGCGAGCACGTTCGGCGGGCCTGGAAGGCCCGCCACCCTATCCACACGGCCTAGTCTCGGAAGGGCATGTCGTCGTTACCCAACGCGAGTACCACCGCCTTCAAGCGGACGTCGCAATGGAGACCGCCGTGCACTTGGCAATTGGCTCGCATCTCGTCATCATGGGAATGAGTCTGGACGACGACTACCTCAGACACGTTCTGCTACGCCACCCGCGGCTCACGAACTCCGCCGAACGCTATCGCCGTCGGCGGCTCACGATGTGCGGCAAGAAGAACGCCGCAGCCCCGAGAGCCAGACTCGCTGGCCCGACAAGGGGAAGGCCAGGCTGCGAGCCCCACGAGCACCGGCGGAGCCGGTGCGAAGCGGCCTGGACTGCGCTGAGCACGCCGGTACGATCCATAAGGCCTGCGACGGATCCCAGAGCCGTGATCGTGGGCGTGACCGCGCCGGTGGGCGTGACCGCGCCGGTGGGCATGACCGCGCCGGTGGGCGTGACCGCGCCGGTGGGCGTGACCGCGCCGGTGGGCGTGACCGCGCCGGTGGGCGTGACCGCGCCGGTGGGCGTGACCACGCAAGTGTCACAGGTCGGCGCCGCGACCACGGAGCCGCTGCCTCGCGGTCGTGGCGACAGCTGGTGCACAGGAGGTGCAGTATGGAATGCACGCCAATGCCACGAACTCCGAGGTGTCTACGTTCTCGACTACCTCGCCAACACGCGCTAGCCGACGTCGCCCAGTAGCTGCCCGCAGTCCCGCCTCAGCTCAGTTTCACCATCCACCAGCGTCTCACCGGCGAGCGAAATGGTGACGTGAACGCGCGCAGGCGGGGTGGCATCACCGACGAGCGCAGATACGCTGGTCAGCTGGAAGTTCGCGGGCGTGACTCCACCCGCGGGACCTCCCGCGCTCCCCGTTGCACGGATATCCACGCTGTACCCACAAGGGGTGTCTTTTCCTCGAGCAGGCATGACCCACCGATAGACCCTGCTGCAGTCGTCGACCGCCGTGGAGTTGATCGCGTCGGGCGAGCCACAACCACAGATAAGCAACGAAAGCATGCCCAATACGGCGCCAACCAAGCAACTCGAACCCCACCGCCGAGCAGATTTGGACTCATCGGTCATTGTAACCATCTCAAGGACCGTTCCAGCTATGAAGCTAAAAGTCCTGCGACCAGACCTGGATGCTGCTGAAATAGACACTGTCGATCCGCCGCGCGCCTGAGTACACACATCGGTCGTCGCCCAGGAACCCGCACCAATCGAACAAGTCGCCAATGAGGGTCCCGGCCACCCAATTGCCACCGCTGGACCAGATCCAGTCTCCCGTGATGGGCTTCCGAGCTTCATAGGCTGACGGTCCAACCCGGGAAGCGGGGACGGTGGCAAGGACGAGAGCGATGAGATGCTCTGCTCTCCAAGTGGCCGAATGTGAAGGCGGTCAGAGGTGAAGGAACCCGCCGTCCGAAACGGCGCGGTCATCGCGAAAGTGCACCAGCGCTTCGGGCCAGTAGCGCCCACGCGACATTGCTCGACGAGCCGGGCGATCGCGGCGCCGCTCAGTGAGCTTGTCGGTGCAATCCACGGATTGCCCTTTTTGGTCATCCCCACAATGAACTGCCCGGGAGACCCGAGCAGCGTTTTGGACCCACGCGGCTGGCTCACCCCTCCCGCAATCGTTCGCAAGACCAAGAATATTTCGGCCGGTTCTAGGCCGAGTTCCTCGAAGAAGGGCCAGAGGTTTCGTTCTTTCATCCGTAGGCGCTGCCTACCAGAGTCGCGCGACGCCGTAAGCGTCGAACGCCTCGTCGACACTCACGATCGTAAGCCCCCGCTCGAGCGCCTGCACTGCGAGGAGCCGATCAAACGGGTCGCGGTGATGAAACGGCAGCACCGCGACGCGCGCCAGATCCGCTATCTCGATCGGGAGCAGCTCAATTCCCGAGTCGGCCAAGAGCGGGGGGAGCAACTCGCCGAGTGGCTTCGCAAGCTCCAGCTTGCCCAGACTGGACTTGATAGCCATCTCCCATGCGCTGGCGACGCTCAACGCGCGCACGCCCTCGGCTGCCTCGATTTCGGCTCGTGCCCGTTGGCTGAGTCGCTCGCTGCCCTCCATGAACCAGAGGAAGGCGTGGGTGTCGAGCAGCAGGTTCATCCGGTGTACGGCGCGAAGTCTTCGAGCGGTTCGTCGAAGTCGGCCGAAACGCGCAGCAGTCCCTTGGCAGCGCCGAAACGTGGCCGGTTGTGGCGCGGCGCGGCGGGCAGGATGCGTGCGACTGGCACATCAGCGCGGGTCACGAGGACTTCCTCGCCAGCCTGTACGCGCCCCATCAGCTCGGCGAAGTGCGCCTCAGCCTGAGCAAAGTCGACGACGTGCATGGGGCTTAGCTTAGCATCGGATGCCCCTGGTGGGGCCGCTCGCACTGGGGCGAGGCTACGCGACGATCCGGAGCGGAATTGCCCCAATTGCCTCCGTTTCCTGCGGTGTCACCGCTCGGCGTCTTGACGAAGCTGGGGAAGCTCGACGTCGGCTGTTTGGGTTCGGGCGCCGAAGAGTTGCCTCACGTAACGGAGCGTCTCGGTGACGACATTCGGCGAGAGCACATGCTCGCGGATCCAATTCACGATTGCGCCGTCGAGTGACTCGCTGGCAAAGCCAACGTGAAAGAGTTCGCGATCGAGGGAACGTTCAAGGTCGAGGCGCTGGTCAACGACCTGGGTTTCCTCGCCGACACGAAAACTTGCGCGTGCTCGACGGACCTTCGCCGTGTTCACTAAAATGCTCCTGTCGAGTGTCGCGAACCGTGACTAGCCCCGGCGGCCGCGAGATGAAGTTGATAGCAGCATGCGGTCGGGAGGGGCGCGCAATGCCAGCCGATTCTGGGCTTGGTTCCTCGTCGTTGGACAGGGGTGGGGCGGCAGCGACGTTCACTCAAACCCGGAGTTTTCGTGAAAAATCATCAGTTCCTGGCGTTCGGCGTGTGGGCTTTGGCGCTCGCGCTCGTGCCCAGCGTCGCTCAGCGGCTACGGAACGGAGCGCCTTCGATCCACGAAAGCGCTCCGAAAAATTTATGTTAACGAAGGTTTAGCAGATTCTCGAAGCCGGAAGCTGCTGGAGGTTCTAGAGCGCCGATCAGTTTGAAGCATTGGAATTCGTAGGGAAATTGAGTCGGTGCCCTACGTGATCATATGTGATCCCACGTGAGGTTTTCGTTGCTCGGGCGGTAGCGGTCGTGATCGTCTGCAGCGATGGCGATGGCGAGATGGACTCCGGCGGCGAAAGTGACGACCAAGGAAGGCTTCTTGCTGAAGCGGCTTGCTCGCACGAAGAAGCTCTTCGCGTTCCTGCGGGCGGTCCGGCACGAGCTATTCGATGAAGCGTTCCAAGCCGAGCTAGAAACCATGTACCGGGAAACGGGCGCGGGAAAATCACCGGTTCCGCCGGCATTGATGGCGATGGCGGTGCTGATGCAAGCCTAAGCGGGAGCGTCCGACGCGGAGGCGGTCGAGCTTACCGTCGTCGATCTTCGTTGGCAGCTCGTGCTCGATC
>JBBSAB010000205.1:0-7157 GCA_038252755.1 Polyangiales bacterium
GCAGCCGGCAGCCCGACGTCGCCCGCGGGAATCACAGGCGCTCACGTCCACAGGCTAAACGGCGCGCTAGCAGATCCCAAGAAACGCCCAGCTATATTGTTAGTCGTAGCCGGCGCGCGCCGGGAATTAGGCTCGAATAATCTCGCGAGCCAAGACAATACTTTTGGCACCCCGAGTAGTGGCGCGAGGCGTGCGCGGCCTAGGGGTTCGGCTTCTAGGGCGCCGATCAGTTTGAAGCAGCGGAATTCGTAGACAAATCGAGGCGATGCCCTACGTGATCATATGTGATCCCACGTGAGGTTTTCGTTGCTCGGGCGGTAGCGGTCGTGATCGTCTGCTGCGATGGCGATGGCGAGATGGACTCCAGCGACGAAAGTGACGACCAAGGAAGGCTTCTTGCTGAAGCGGCTTGCACGCACGAAGAAGCTCTTCGCGTTCCTCCGGGCGGTCCGGCACGAGCTATTCGATGAAGCGTTCCAAGCCGAGCTAGAAACCATGTACCGCGAAACTGGCGCGGGAAAATCACCGGTTCCGCCGGCATTGATGGCGATGGCTGTGCTGCTGCAAGCCTACGCGGGCGCGTCCGACGCGGAGGCGGTCGAGCTAACCGTCGTCGACCTTCGCTGGCAGCTTGTGCTCGATCGGCTCGGCGCGGACGAGCCGGCCTTCTCGCAAGGAGCGCTGCATGACTTTCGTGCGCGGTTGATCCGCACCGACATGGATCGGCGTCTCCTGGAGCGGACCGTCGAATTCGCGCGGGCTCACGGCGGCTTCGACCCCACCAAGCTGCCAAAGGATTTGCGCGTCGCGATGGACTCCATGCCGCTGGAGGGCGCAGGCCGAGTCGAAGATACGCTCAATTTGCTGGGCCACGCGGCGAGAAAGCTGGTCGAGTGCGCGGCCAAGTTGGCGGGCAAGCCGTTTCGACAGATCTGCGTTTCGGCTGGCATTCCGGTGCTATTGGCGCCGAGCATCAAGAAAGGGCTCGATTGCGAGTGGAGCGACCCGGCGCAAAAGGCAGACGCACTGCAGCGCCTCGTCGAACAGCTTGAGGCCCTGCAATCGTGGGTTGAGCAACGCTTGCCGCAGCAGATCGATACGCCGCCCTTGCAAGAACACCTGCAGCTGCTTCGGGATCTGCTGGCTCAAGATCTCGAGCCTGATCCGAACGGACCGAAGGGCAGGCAGCGTATTCGTGACGGGGTCGCCCCAGATCGCAGGATTTCGATCACCGATCCCGAGATGCGCCACGGACGCAAGAGCAAGAGTAAGCGCTTCAACGGGTACAAGCGCCACCTCGCTGCTGACCTCGATTCTCGGCTGGTCCTTGCGTGCGCGGTAACGCCCGCCAATCGTCCCGAAGAAGAAGCTGCGCCGGAGCTTGAGCAGGACATTCTGCGGCAGGGTCTGAAAATCCAGGAGCTTCACATCGATCGCGGCTACATCAACGCGAACACGGTGCCGCTGGTCTTGGCCCGCGGCGGACAGGTCCTGTGCAAGCCGTGGGTCGCGCGCAATTCCAACCCCGGGCTCTTCACGAAGCAGGACTTCCACGTCGACATGCGTCGACTGACCATCACCTGTCCAGCGGGACAAACCGAACGCTTCACGCCGGGAACAACGGTCGAGTTTGACCCCGACGCCTGCGGCCGTTGCCGGCTCCGCGACAAGTGCACGATGGCGACGGCTTCCGGGCGCACGGTCAGCGTCGCCGAGGACGAGCGGCTGCAACATCGACTTCGAAAACTCGTCGCGACCCCCACCGGGCGCCAAGTCCTACGCCAGCGCGTCGGAATCGAACACCGACTCGCGCACGTCGCCCAACGCCAGGGCCGCCGCGCCCGCTACTGCGGCAGCCGCGTTAATCTCTTCGACTTGCGTCGCTGTTGCGCCATCCAGAACCTCGAGACGACTCAGGCCCTGGGAGCGCAATGCGCGGCTTGAACGCTGGTTTCAAACCGTTTGTCGTCCTAGCCCGCCGTCACCAACCCGATACCGACTCCCAAGGCTCGTCGTGTCCCGTCGCCGTAACCAGATCCGTCGCGATCGTCGCGATCGTCGCGATCGTCGCGATCGTCGCCATCACGTCCCGAAGATCGAGCTCGCCGAGCCAGCGTAGCTGGCGCTGCGGGATGACGATCGCGCCCTACAGTGTGCCGATGAGGTGGCCAGCAGATCCCAAGAAACGCCCCGTCATATTCTTAGTCGTAACCAGCGCGCGCCGGGAATTAGGCTCGAACAACTTCGCGAGCCACGACAATACTTTTGGTGCCCCGAGTGCCCAGGGTCGCTCGGGGACCAGGAAGGATCCAAACGCCGTCCACCACTCCAACCCAGCGCCCTCGACGCTTTGAGCGCAGCGCGGCAGAGACGCTGCCGTCGACTTTCGCCAGGCGCTCGCGCCCAGACTCGCACGGGTTCTTCGCGGAGGCAGCGCGGCAGTACGAGAACATTCCCGCGCCGAGAGTCGAAGGTTGCGCGGTCCCGAAGAGCTGGAGCAAAGTAGGCGGAACCAGAACCTGGTTCTGCAGAGGCGCCCTAGCTGCGCTATGAGGCTTGGATTCGCAAGTGCATTTTGCTCGCCCGGCCCAGACGACGAGCGGCCAGGGTGGCTTGCTGCTCGACATCGGCGCAGGCGGCGTCGACTCTTGCGCTGTGCTCGGTGCCGAACGCGGCGGGGCTGCCGGGTGCGCTGGCGAACGGCGTTGCCGCTGAGCCCGTCGACTCCGCCGCGCAACTGACGCCCATCCTGGCGACGCCCGGCGGTGAGGGCTGTCACGGGAATAAGCAAACCAAACCCCACCGCGGCGCCAGAACGAGCGCCCGCAAGCTTGACCACGCCGCCGCGCAAAGTTCAAGAGCCTGGCCGTCGGCTCGAACCACGCCTGCACCATCTCCCTCGACGGAGAGCTCAGCTGCTGGGGCGCCGGCAAGCAAGGAGACGTGGACACGACCGAAAATCCCGACGAGCGCGTCCACTACGGACAATCGATAGCGCCGAGCGGGCATTTCGTGGCGGTCGCGGCCGGCTACGCGCACAGCTGCGCCATCGACACGGCCGGTCAACTCAGCTGCTGGGGTGCTGGCAAGACGGGCGACAACTGCGCAAGCGATCTGAACGCCTGCGGCCAGGCGGCGCCCCCCGCGGGCCAGTTTCATGTCGCAACCGGTGATCGGCACGGCCAGCTGCGGCAATGCCAACGCCTCGCCCGACGTATTTTACAAGTTCGAGGTCAAGCAAGACGTGATGATTCACGCCGACACGTTCGGGCCCGGCACCAATTTCGACACGGTGCTGTTCATCACCGATAGTTGCTCGGCGCACACCGACCTCTGCAATGACGACACGGATTTTTGCACGACCGAAGGCCTAGCCAGCCAAATCGTCGATTTTTTAACGCCCGGCACGTACTTCTTGGGGGTGAGCGGTTTCAACGGGGCCAAGGGCGATTTCGTCGTTCACATGCAAGCGCTCGAGGCCTCGCTGGTCGGTCCTGTGCTCAGCCAAGAAGAGCTTGGCTCCGAGCTCGTCTTCGACGGCAACACGTCGCTGCCCCCTTCCGACAACGGCTCCGAGCAGCGCTGCTCTCAACCCGGGGGCAACGACTTCCAGGTCTTGTACGTGACCTGTCCCGGCTACCAGGGCGGTCCCCTCTTCGCTTCGACGTGCGACGCGCTCACCGGGTTCGACACGGTGGTTTCCTTCAAGCAGGGCAGCCGACCGCTCGTCTCCTGCAATGACGACATCCTCGACCCGGTCGGTTGCTTCCGGCAATCGAGCCTGGGCTTCGATAGCCTGCTTCGCGCCAACAGCGGGGCCGGCATCCGGGCCGTTTATGTCGACGGTTTCTCGGCAGCGGATCAGGGCAGCTTCCGTCTTCACTTTACAGCCCCCGCAGAGTGAAGAAGAGTTCGCTTCATGCGGAATCAGTCCCGTACAGGCTTCTGGATTTGGCTGACGGTGTTTGGTGCGCTCGCTTGCTCGAGTGACCCCAAAAATCCCGGCTCCGGTACGGACGGCGGGGCCGGTACCAGCGCTGCCGGTGCCAACGCGACGGCTGGCTCGACCGCCACGGGTGGCTCCAGCGGCGGCGCCGGTGGCAACCAGGCTGGCTCTAGCAGCGGCGGATCGCCGGGTGGCTCGGGCGTCGCGACCCTCGTGCCCTTCGCCGACCATTTCGATGAAGCGCCCGCAGGCGCCGCGGCCGGAGACGCCAAGTTCGCCCAAGACTTCTGCGGTAATCCGGACGACCCGACGTCACTGAAGCCGGTCGGAACCGTGGTGCGCATTCCCAAGAGTCTTCGCTATTTCGTGTGCATCGGTAGCTTGGGCTCGACCAGCGCCGACCTGATCCAGACGAACATTCCGAGCGACCAGCAGCAGGGGTTCGTCCCTTACGGCGTCCTCTTCACGTACGAGGACGCAGCCCACCCGAATACGGATCGCCCCTCGAACGGGAAGCTCAACTACGCACTGCTCGTGATCAACCTGCTCGATGCGTACGCCAACTCGCGCTGCAGCGGCTCCAATGCGACCTTCGACGATCTCAAGATCGGCGGCGCCACGCAGCAGCTCTGCTCGGGCGTACCCACGGCGTATCGTGAAGACGGCGGTGACAAATACGTCGACGTCACCTTCCCGAACGGCCAGCAGCAATCGTTTTTGCTGTCGAAGATTGCGTACGAGCCACCGCCCTGACCACGGAAGCGCCGCGCGAATTCACCACGCGTAGTGCTCCACACGGGTGCGGCAGTAGCCGCTGGGATCGGACAGCTCTCGACGGAGGATCAGCCGCTCGTCGTCGGCGTCGATCGGCTCGGCGAGGGTGTGAGCGCCGAGCTCCAGCGGGATCAGCTGGCGCTCGGCGCCGCTCTCGTCCAGCTCGAGAGCGAAGCCGCCGCCGTCGTTTGCCGAGAGCTCTCGATGCGACAACGAGAGCCGCCCACTCTCGAGCGAGCCAGTGACGACCACGTCGTCGTTACGGCTCAAGGCCACCCGTTGGATGCGCGCTCGCGTCGCGTCCGCGAGTGGAAAATCGCGGAGCCACGCCGGGGAGCCGTCTCCGCGCCACTTGGCCACGAAAAATCCGTGGCGACTGGGGACAGGCGAGCTGAAGCCAACCAGCGACAGTACCTGCTCGTGGTCGCCGACAGCGACGACGCTGCCATCAGCGGAGCTGGTGGAGTCCGCAAAGGTCTGGTCGCGCCCGGGGCTCGCGCTCCGTTCACGCGCGGCGACGCCACGCTGAAGCAGGCGCCACGCCACCGGCGGCTGCACGCCGTAGGCAGCCGTTGCCAATTGTCCAACAGCCGACACGCTGAGCACGTTCGGAGCCCCGGAGCGACAGCCGCCGACGCCCAGCGCCTCGCAGCCGCTCACGTCAAGCTCCGCAAAAAAAGACCCGTTGCGCGCGAGCAGGAGACTCGTCGGCGTCGAGCTCGGCTGGCGCGCCAGCGGCCAGCTCGCCAATCGCCGCCCGAAGGAAGTCACGAGACTCAGCTTCTCGGCGGCGAAGAACAGCGTGTCGTCGTCGAGAAAGGCGACGGGCCGCCCGGCGACGTCGAGCAAGCGCCGCGAAAGCGGAGTACCGGTCTCGGACACCTGCACGAGGTCTGTCGCGGAGGCTCGCTCCACGCTCTGGCGCGCAACCAGCAGGTCGGCGTGCGCGGCGCGCCACCGGATCGCGCCACGGCCCTGCGCGGAACAATCCCATTCCGCCAAGGTGAGCGGCGCGTGCCGCGCCGCGCAGCTCGTCAAGCTCGTGAAGAGCGCAAGCTTGCCGAGCCTTCTTGAAAAATCGCCCATGGCTGAGGCCTTTTTAGCGGAATCGGAGCCGCTGCTCCGCAAAAAGAGCGCGAGCGGGGAGTACCGACGGGCCGTCGGGGTTGGCTTCGCCAACAGACAAAAGGCCGGGAAAGGCCGGTCGATCTGATAGTGGTGGATGCGCGCCTTCAGCTGGCGCAACGTCTCCGCGTAGCCACGGGGCAGCTCGGAGATCGGCTGTGGCGCAGGGAACAGCGCCGCGCAGGGAACAGCGCCGCGCCATCGGTCGCTCTCGCGCCCGAGCACACGCCGCGTCTCGTCGATCGCTATGCTCGGCTCGGCGACCGCCTTACGCTTGGGCGCTTTGCGCGAGGGCGCCCTGTCGATGCTGGTCTTCTTCCGCGTCACGGCCATCACACTGTACCGACGCCGCCCCGTCGAACAAGGGAGAAGCATCCGGGCGTCGCCGACCATCATCGTGCGCGCTCGAAGAATAGGCCGGTGACGCGCTCAAGGCGTCGTCCCGCACCAGCTCGAGGCGCGCATCGGCTGGCGCGGCCACCGCGTGCCCTGCTCGTCGTCCTTGCGGGGTGCGCCAGTGGCGCTGGTACCCCCGACACCCCGGAGGACGTCGGGAGCGTTTCGTCGGCCACCAACTCGGGGCAGTGTTGTTCGAGCGCGCCACCTTCAGAATAGCCGGCGCGTCGCCTCTGAGAAAGCGCTCAAGCGCATGCACCTCCCACATCTGCGTGCCGCGCCCACCGCGGCGCCTCGCCGTCGCGACGCGGCCCTCCATCGCGGCTTTCCTGAGCGCGCCCGCGGTCTTGAAGCCGCAAAAAACCGCGGCTTTCGCCGTTGTGAGCAGGCGGCGCTCCGCATCGCGCAAACGCGAATCGTTCTCAGCGGTTGGCGAACGAGTGAAACCTGCGCGAGCATCGCGGCCCCTGCCGAAGTGACGACGTACGACGTCTTGGGCGTTTCGCATCGCGCTGCCTCGTCTCTCAACCACCGATGTGGCCGACGCCCTTCAAGTCACTCGCGCCCGCATCCTGCGTTACCTCGAGAGAAGGGGCGTCATCACCCTCGACTCGGACGCTGACAGCGACGTGCTATGCGTCTCCGAAGAGCTCGCGGAGCGTGCCCCGGCGCTTTCCACAGCTCGCCGCCGCGGCGGTCTCGGGCCTCGCGCCAGCCGGGTCCGAGCTACGTCGCAAGCCACGCGAGCTCGCTTTCGCGGGGCGCCCCGGCGTTGTCATCGACGCGCCACTTTCGGTGCGCGAAGCCGGCTTCAGCCTGCACGCCGCGACGCGCGCCGGACCGGCCGACGAGCAAGGACGGGAAGCAGTACATCCTGCGCCCGCCGCTGGCCAACGAGCGGCTCCTACCCGGCCCC
>JBBSAB010000206.1:0-7002 GCA_038252755.1 Polyangiales bacterium
CGGGAAGGCCGAGATTTAGGGTGGGTGGTACTGGCAACTGGACGCAGCGGGATCGCGATGGGGCCTCAGGCGCCTGTTCGAACAACAGAAATCTTCCCGCCTTCCCGCCTTCCTGTTCGCTCGTGCTCGAATCGCGAAATGAGACCAATGCTCAGCCGACTCCCTGTTGCTCGATCTGCGCGACTGTCGGGATCAGTCGTACATGGGCTTACTGAGCGTCTGACGAGAGCGCGGCGTGGGGTGAAAATGGCCTCAGAATCCGGGCAGAATGGCCCCACCAACGTTGGCGGCGGGAAAGTAAAGGCGCTGACCCGTTTGCTTACACAGGCGCTGAATTCTGTTCGGAGTTGCGACGTATTGCTGTGCTGGGGCGAGTCATCCATCATGATTGGTTCAGTGGAGTCCGATACCCGTGCTCTCGAGCCGGCGACCGCGCCGCGCGTTCCCCAAGCGATTGGGCGGTATTGGATCTATGACGAGATCGCCGCCGGCGGCATGGCGACTGTGCATCTCGGGCGGCTCGTCGGGCCGGCGGGCTTCACGCGCACGGTGGCGATCAAGCGATTGCACCCGCAGTTCGCCAAGGACGACGAATTCTCGTCGATGTTCATCGATGAAGCGCGGATCGCCGCGCGGATTCGTCACCCCAACGCGCTGACGGCGCTTGACGTGGTCGCCGCCAAGGGCGAGCTGTACATCGTCATGGACTACATCCATGGCGAGTCGCTCGGTAAGCTGCTGCGTGGGGGCCCGCTACCGCTGGCCGTCGCCAGCAGCATCAACACTCAAGCCTTGCTCGGTCTGCACGCGGCTCACGAAGCTACCGATGATAGCGGCGAGCCGCTTGCCATCGTGCATCGCGACGTCTCGCCGCAGAATATCTTGGTCGGCGTAGACGGCGTCGCGCGCGTCGTGGACTTCGGTATTGCCAAGGCAGCGTCGCGCGTACACACGACGCAGGCCGGAAAAATCAAGGGCAAGCTGTCGTACATGTCCCCGCAGCAAGTGCAGAGCGAGGATGTGGACCGGCGCGCGGACATTTTCGCGTCGGGCGTCGTGTTGTGGGAGTCGGTCGTGGGCCGCAAGCTGCTGGCGCGCGGTGACGCCACGATCACGCGGGTCCTGAACTGGCAAGGCATCCCGCCCGAAGATTTGGCGATGGTGCCCGGCTTTCTGCAGCCGATCGTGCAGCGCGCCTTGGCGCGCGACCCGGCGGAGCGGTTTGCGACCGCGCGCGAGATGGCGATCGCACTCGCCGATGCGGTGCCGCCGGCAGGCTCGATGGAGGTTGGTGATTGGGTCGAGCAACGCGCTCACCAAATCCTAGCTGACCGCGCGCGTGCCGTGTCGGATGTCGAACGCCAGACGACGACCAGCTCGGATGTGCGTCCGGCGTTCGCATCTGGGTTTCCGCGCTTGTCGAGCAGCGAAGAGACGCGCACCGCCTTGTCGTCGGCTGATCTCGGCGTCGTGCCTGCCGCGCCGGCGCCGCGCCGCACGCGGTTGTTGGCGATCGCGCTGCTGGCCGCTGGGCTAGTGATCGTGGGCGCTTGGGGTCTGCTGCGCCGCGCGCCACCGGTCGAAGGCGGTCCGACTGCGGGCGCTCAGGTCGCGCTGCCGGTCGTTGCCGCGGCGCCGCCAGCAGCCGAGTCCAAGCCGGCTCCAGCGCCGGTGGCTGAACAATCCCCGCCCGTGCAACTCGGTACGCTCGCACCAGAAGCACCCGCCGCACCGCCCGCGTCAGCTGCGGCCAACCGTCAGAAGCGCGCGGCGGCCACGCCTGCCAAGTCAGATGCAAAGAAGAACTGCGCCGTGCCGTTCGATATTGGCAAGGACGGCATCAAGCATTTCAAGCCAGAATGTTTCCAGTGACAGGTAAGCTGCGGTCTCGGTTCGGAACCTCGCGTGCGCGCCTGCGATTCAGCTTGGCGCTCCTGCCGCTCAGCACGCTGTTCGCCGCCGGCACGGCGCGCGCCGACGTCGCGGCCTGCGTGGCAGCGCACTCGCACGGCCAAGCCGAGAAAAACGCTGGTCGACTGCAGAGCGCCAAGGCCGACTTCATCAGCTGTTCGACGGCCGAGTGCCCGGGCGCCATTCAGAGCGAATGTGCGGCGTTCTTGGCTGAGGTCGAAGGCTTCTCGGCCAGTGTGGTGTTCGCCGCGGTCGACGCCGACGGCCACGACGCGACCGACGTGAAGGTGAGCGTCGATTCGCAGCCGCAGCTCGACAAGCTGACCGGCTTGGCCACGACGCTCGACCCGGGCAGCCACGACATCGTCTACACCTGGCCCGATGGCTTCGAACAGAAGCAGACGGTCGTCGTCGCGCAGGGTGAGAAGAATCGCCGCGTCGAGCTGCGTCGAGAACCGACGAAGGCCCCCGAAGAGGCGAAGCCGGCGACGCCCGCTGCGCAGCCCAAGAAACCGCCGGCCGTCGCCTATGTGCTGGCGGGCGTGGGCGTGGCGGCGCTGGGCAGCTTCGCCGCGTTCGCAATTACCGGCAAAGCAGCCCAATCTGACATGGATGGTTGCAAGCCTGATTGCACGCAGTCGCAGGTCGACAAGATGCGTTTGCGCTACTTGCTGGCGGATATTTCGCTCGGCGTCGGCGTCGTTGCGCTAGGTGCGGGGGGCTATCTCTACTTCAGCGCTTCGCGCGAGCCGAGCAGCGCGGCGTGGCGTGGTGGTAGCGTCGGCTTGAAGGGAAGCTTTTAGTGAGCGGTCGGTCCTTGGTGCCGGCGCGACACCGCAGCCGCGCGGTCGCGCTCGGGATGTGCGTGGCGCTGCCGCTTGGTTGCAGTCTGCTAGCGCCGCCTGACTCCGACTTTATCGGTGGCAGCAAGACTGGCGGCTCGGCGGGATCCGGTGCCAGCGCGGGCGTTGGTGTGGCTGCTGGTGGCAACACGGGCGCCAACGCGGGCATGGGTTCGAGCATGGCCGGTCAATTGATGTCGGACGGCGGCGTCGGTCTCGGCGGCGCGGGCGAGGAAGACACCGGCGGTAACCACCCCGGCAAACCCGTCCCAGTCGGCACCCCGACGGGCAATTGGGCTGCGGGCGCTGGGCTGAAGACACGCTTCGCTGCCGACGTGGATCCAGCCAAGACCCACCAGGAGTATCCGCGTCCGCGCCTCACGCGCCACGTCTGGGCCACGCTCAACGGCCTTTGGGATTATGCGATCACCTCGCCCGGCACCTTGCCAGCTTTCACCGACGCCAAGCTGCTCGTGCCGTTTCCGCTCGAATCGCAGCTGTCGGGCGTGCAAGGCGCGCTGATCAAAGCCGAAGATTTGTTGTGGTACCATCGCAAGTTCAGTTTGCCTGCTGCCTGGCGGACTCAGCGCGTGCTGTTGCATTTGGGCGCGGTCGACTGGGATTCAGGCGTGCTCGTCAACGGTACCGAGGTCGCGAGCCATCAGGGCGGCTACGATGGATTCAGCGCCGACATCACTGAGCAGCTGGCAGCCGCGGACGAGCAAGACATTGCCATCCGCGTCACGGATCCGGCCGACTCGGGGACGCAGCCGCGCGGTAAGCAAGCGCGCGTGTCCACCGCCGCGACCTTCACGTCGGTCTCCGGCATCTGGCAGTCGGTTTGGATCGAGCCGGTGCCGGCGCTCAGTATCGAGGACGCGGGGTTCGATGGTGACCCCGTGACCGGCGTGGTGATGGTCACTCCCCAGCTCAGCGGCGCTGCGAAAGGCACGACGTTGCGTGCGATCGTGCTCGACAACGGCGCCGAAGTGGCGCGTGCGGAGGGCAAGGACGGCGCTGCCTTCGAGGTGACGGTGCCGTCGCCGAAGCCGTGGGACCCCGATTCTCCGTTCCTCTACGACGTCACGCTCGAACTAGAGCAAGCCGGTGTGCTGGTCGACACCGCTGACAGCTACGTGGGTCTACGCAAAGTAGCGCTCGGCGTCGATGCTGGGGTGACCAAGGTGCTGCTGAACGACGCCCCGTTCGTCGGTGTCGGCGTGCTGGCGCAGGGCTATTGGCCCGATGGGCTGTACACCCCGCCTACCGATGCAGCGTTGAAAGCCGATCTCATGCTCGTCAAGAGCATGGGCTTCAACACGATCCGGGTACACCAAAAGCTGGAGTCCGAGCGCTTCTACTATTGGGCTGATCAGCTTGGTTTGATCGTTTGGCAGGACGTTCCGGCGGGCATCAATACCACCGACGCCGCACGCACGACGTTCAGCGATGAGCTCGCCGCGATGGTCAATGCGCGTAAGGCCCACCCGAGTCTGGCGGTGTGGTCGCTGTTCACTGCCGACCTGGGCCTGAAGGGCGCCGATGTGCCCAAGTTGGTGGACAGCGTGAAAGCGCTCACCAAGACGCAGCTGGTGATCGGCGCGAGCGGCGTCGGAGATGACGGCAGCGGCGACATTCGTGACCGTCCCGATAGCGGCGCCGTGACTTCGCCCGTGCCGGACAAGCGCGCGGTCGCGCTCGGTCAGTACGGGTCGTTCGTCCGCGCGATTCAAGGCCACACCTACGGCGGCACCGGCGCTGCGGCGCAGCCGGCCGTGGATACCGATCGCTATGTGGGGCTGGCGCGGCGCGCGCGTGGCCTCGCGGTCCGGCCGGGCCTTTCGACGTCGATCTACCGCCAGCTGACCGACGTCGAGGGCGAGCTCGATGGCCTCGTCACCTACGACCGTGCCATCAACAAGGTCGTTGCCAAGTCGGTGTCCGACGCCAACACGATTGCCACGACCGCCATCGTGCCGCTGATCCAAGCCTCGGAATTCGAGGTCAAACCCGAATACTTGAAAGACGCGCAGATCTTTTGGTACACGACGACTGCTCCGGCCGCGACGTTCATCGATTCTGCCTTCAACGACACGGCGTGGACCGCGGCTCCGGCCGGCATCGGCGATACGGCTGACGCGGGTGCGCGCACCCGCACCAAGCTCGCCTTCAATGAGATTTGGTTGCGTACCACGTTCACGCTCGACAAGAAGCCGACAGGGCGGCTGATCGTGCGCGCGATGTACGACGAAGACACGCAAGTGTTCGTCAATGGCATGCTCGCCACCGACTTGTATGGTTACACCACCAAGTACGGCGACTACACGGGCAGCGAATTGGCGGCGCAGGCGTTGGTCAAGGGCACGAACACGATCGCCGTCCACACGCTCAACACCAATGGCGGCCGTTACTCGGACGTGGGCTTGTGGATCACCAGCGATGACCCGGTTAATCGCGTCGAGGATGCCCCGCCAGCGACCGCGCCCGGCCTGGCATACTCGGACTACGATCTAGCCCTGACCGCGCTGCCGGCTGATATCGCCTTGGGCAACATCGCCCGCGCGACCGGCACGGCGACCAGCGTGGGTACGTACGCGCCCGCGCTGGTGGTCGACAACGCCCGCGCCCTTCGCTGGCACGGCTACGTCGAGGTCCTGCAAGAAGGCATCTACACGTTCTTCGTCGACACCGACGACGGCGCGCGGCTCAAGATCGGCACGCAAACCGTTGCCGAATCCACTCGCAACGACGGCACCAACGTCACCAAGCGCAGCGGTAGCATCGCGCTGGCGCTCGGCAAGCACGAGCTCACGATTGACTACTTTGCCAACGACGATAAGGGCGCAAACGTCTTCAACGTCGGCTGGTCGGGCCCTGGAATCGGACAGCAGAGCATTCCCGCGGCCAATCTCTCGCACTAGCCTGCGGCTCGATGAGTCGAGCTTCGACGATCTGGCTCGGTATCACGGCGCTCGTCACGTTGCCGCTCGCGGCGTGCCAGCGCCGCTCCGGCAGTGCGCCCGCACCGAGTAGCAGTGCGACGCCGGCTGCGTCTGGCGCGGCCCATGTGGTCACGCCAGACGACTTGAGCTCGCCTTCGGCGTTCGAGCTGGTGGCGCGCCCGAGCGGGCTCAGTCTGGTCTGGGCGAGTGGTCGCCAAGCGCCAGACTGGCTGTTCGAAGCCAAGCTCGCGCAGGACGGCTCGCCGCAGACGCCGAAGAGCTTGCCGCTACCCGCCCACACGTTGGGCAAAGTGACGGATCTGACGGCTACGTTTTTGGGTGAGCAGTTGGCGTTGGCCTGGGTCGAACAGAGCCGTGACGAGGCGCGCGCGGTCGCGACGGTGTTCGCAGGTACAGCGCCGCCCACGCTCGTGGACCTGGGGGTGGCGGCGCTGTCGGCGGAGTCGGCGCGCGGTAATATCGCGATCGCGGCCGAACTGTCGCGCGAGCGGGCGCTGTTGATGTGGCGCGGGCTGGAGGCACCGTGCGTGGAGCCGCAAGCGACGCCGTGCGTTGGCTTCACGTTTCGACGACTGCGCGCAGGCGTGGCGGAGACTACCGGGTTGCCGCTGTCGGTGCCGGTGCCGTGCGCTTCGCATTCAGTCGAGCTGGCGGTGTCGGCCGGGCGATTTCACTACGGCGTGTGCACGCGCGAAGGCAGCGAGCCGGTCACGACGATGTTCAGCATTCAGTATGATCCCGAGTACGCGCGCGCCGAGCCGTTGCTCAAAGGCTGTTTGCCGCTCGGTGCTGTCGACGTTGGGGGGCGGCCGTGGCTAGTCGGGGATTGCCGTGGCAAGCGCAAGGCCGTGCCCGTGCCATTGATGGACGAGAAGGTCGACGCGAGCTACATCGACGCCCTACAAATTAGCTGCACGCCCGAGCGGGCCGAGCTTCGCCAAGGACGATTCAGTGTCACGTTGCGTGAGCCGCGCGCTGATCTACAGGCGATTTTGCCCGCCAATCTGCTGCCCAGCGGCGCACGCGCCGGCTGGACGGGCAAGAGCTTGGTCGTTGCGTACGTGGCAGCGTCGCGCCTTGAGACGCGCACGTTCGCCTGCCGAGCTGGCACGCTGCAGCCGCTCTGAGCGAGCTTAGCTCGCCGAAGATCGCGCGCGTTCACGCTCGACGCGGATCTGTTCCATGATTTCGGTCGGGTCCTTGCCGACCTCGGCCAGTGTCGCGTCGACCGTGCCCAAGATGCGCGCGACCAGCGCCTGGTGCTCGGGGGCGCGCAGCGCGGCGAG
>JBBSAB010000207.1:0-6714 GCA_038252755.1 Polyangiales bacterium
ACGACGCGGTTCAGTGCCTGGGGCTTCGCCCCTGAACGACGCTCGGTGCGATCGCCGAGATCGCAGGCGCGATCCGTGACGTCGCAGCCGACAAGGACCTACCAGCTGCGCGTTGTTGCGTAAAATCGGGGATTTTGTGGGCTTTGAGCAGGCCGGGGCTGGGAGTGAACCCGGCACGGACGTTGCTCTGTGCCTGGAACCAACTCGAGGAAATCCCGACGCCATGCCGAACACTCGAACGACACGTGACTTGAGCACTCGCTGGGGGGCGACACTCGCCATTGCGACCGCGTTGGCAGCGTGCACGGGTGAGATTCAGGGTACCGCTGGCCCTGCCGGAGCTGCTCCAGGTGGGGGCCCGGGCGGTCCCGGCTCGGCCGGTACGCCCGGGAGTAGTCCCGCGGGTGATCCGCGTGTCGCGACCTTGCCGTTTCCGGTTTCGACGAACGGTCGCCCCTCGGCCTTACGGCGTCTGACACGCGACGAGCTGGTAACGAGTCTTTCCGCGCTTGTAGGTGCGGCGCCGAAGCGAGCCGACTTCCCCGAAGAGCCACGCTCTGGCCACAGCCCGTTATTCACCACCGGCGTCTCGTTCATCGGCACCGAGGTGAGCAAGCTCGAACAGCTCATCAACGACTTTGCTACGGCTCAGGCTCCAACCCTCTTGGCAAAGTCGGGTTGTACCCTGAGCGATCAGGCGCAGCGTGATTGTTTGCTGGACTGGTCGGTGAAATTCGCGGAACAAGCGCTGCGACGGCCGCTGGTGGCTGGTGAGCGCGACGGGTTCCAAACCATCATCGGCACGGTCAAGGGTTTGGCCGACGCGGACAAGCTCGCAATGGAAGGCGTGCTGCGGGCGATTCTCTTTGCTCCATCGTTCCTCTATCGGACTGAGCTTGGCACCCCTGCTGCGGGCAATGGCCCGCGCACGCTCACGCCGAGCGAGATCGCGGCCAAGTTGAGCTTCCTGGCCACACTCGGTCCGCCCGATGCCGAGCTGCAAGCCGCCGCGAACGCCGGAACTTTGAGCCGCGGGGCTGAGCGCGCCAAGCAGTTTGCCCGCCTTTCGACGACAGCCCAGGGCGCCCACGCGCGGGCCGTACTCGTCCTCGAATGGCTCGGAGCCAACGAGCCTAAGGTCGACCTCAAGGCGACCAAGTACCTCGACGGGCTGGGGACGGACTTCGCCGTGGCACTGCGCGCCAGCGCCGAATCGACGATCACTGGGGTACTGTCGAGCGCCAACCCCACGCTCCAGGGCCTGCTCACCACGAATGCCTACGTGGGCGACGACGCCATCCGGAGCGTGATGCAGCCGGCCGGCTCCGGTAAAACCGCATCCGGCGATAGCACGAGCGCGCCGCGTACCGGGCTACTCATGCATCCGCTGGTGATCGCGGCTCACACCAAAGAGGACGGCTCCTCGCCATTCCAAATTGGCTCGGCACTGCGCGAAGTCGTGATGTGTAGTCCGGTTGGCGCGCCGCCCCCCGGCGCGACCGCGCTGGCCAAGCAGGACGTCCCGCCCGGGCTGACGACGCGCGAGAGCCTGGAGTATCGCACTGCCGCGGGCCCGGTTTGCACGGCGTGTCACTCTCAGTTTGCGCCACTCGGATTTGCTTTCTTGCCGTTCGATCCGGTCGGCCGTTGGCAGGTGCAGGATCCGAGCGGAAAGCCCTGGGATCTAGCTGGGCAGATCGAAAACTACGCCGGCGCGCCAGTCACTTTCGACTCGCCGAGCGATCTCGCCAAGACGCTCGCGGACGAGCCGCAAGTCAAAGGCTGCTTCGCCCAAGTCGCGCTCGAGTGGTCACTTGGTCGCAGGTTGGTGCCCGAAGATCAGACCCAGGTCGTGGCCTTGAATGAGATCGCTCAGGCGACCCGAGGCGGCGTCGCGGAGATTCTCGTCGCCATTGTCTCAGCTCCCCAATTTACGACTGCCGTTTCGCCGAGGTAATCCAATGAAGAACAGCACACTTGCTCGCCGTCTGCTGTCACGTCGCAACCTCCTGCGAAATGCCGGGCTCGTAGCGCTATTGGCGCCCGTCTTCCGGCAGATGGACGCCACTGCCGCGGGGGTGATGGCACCACGCCGCGTGATTCTCGTGTACTCACCCAACGGCTGCATGAAAGCCGCCGGCCCCGCCTCCGGCAGCGAGAACGCCTTCACACTTCATGACTGGTGGAAGCCGCTGGAGCGCCACAAGGCAGACGGCATCTTCATCTCACACACGGCGTCGACCGGTGCCGGCACCGTGGAAGGCGGCGGGCACGGCCTCGGCGGCCAAACGTATAGTGGCTACGGTGGTGGTGCGAACGGCGACCAGTACGCTAACCGAGGCGAAACGATCGACCAGGTCATCGGCAAGCGCCTCGAGGCCGAAGGGCGTGGCGGACTGAAGCGTTCCCTGGTTTGGGGCAACGTCAGCGCGAACCAAGCGGGCGGCACTGGGGATGCCTTCTGCGCCGGGTCCGGCCGCAACATCAGCCCCGAAACGAACCCGTCGAAGGCGTGGGCCGAGCTGTTTGCGAGCTTCATGGCGCCGCAGACCAGCGACGCTGACAAGGCGCGGGCCGCGGCGCTGCTTATGCGCAACCAAAGCGTGCTCGATTTCGTGGGCCGCGATTGCCTGGCCTTGCAGAATGCGCTGGGTGCGGAAGGCGCGCGTCTGTTGGACGATCACTGCACGACGGTGCGCACGCTTGAGAAAAACTTGGTCTCGGGCCTGCCGACGGGCGGCATGTGCATCAAGCCTACCGATCCGGGTAGCAAGGATTGGCCCAATCCCCAAAACATCGAAGCGCAGACATCGACATTCGTCGATCTGATGGCCACCACACTCGCGTGTGAGCTGTCACATGTCATCGCATTTCAAATCGGCGCGCAGGGCGCTCGCAATCGCCTGCCCGACAGTTACGGCGTCCCCAGCTCGCCCCAGGCCGATTCAGGCGACTCTGGGCCTGCCCACCATCCGTGGACGCACCAAGGGGACTCGAGTGACAAAACCAAGACGATGCGGATCTTCACCACCTTCTACGCGAACCAGGTCGCATCCTTGCTCGACAAGCTCAAGGCGACCACCGACGCGTCTGGCAAGCCGCTGATGGACTCCACGATGGTGCTTTGGATGTCCGAGCTCGGCGGCAACGAGAAGAACGGTGACGCGCATCAGACAAGCTCGATTCCAACGCTACTTTTCGGCAACGGACAAGGCACCTTCAAGACTGGGCGCTACCTCCGCGGCAAGTCCGACGACACGTCGATGAGTGGCTCCAACTACGTCGAGGCGGGTCGCGACAGCGCGCGGCTCTTGGTCTCACTAGTCCAGTACATGGGTCTCACTGACGTGAAGACGGTCGGCGCCACCGGAGTCGACGGCCCACTCGCGTCCCTTTACGCCTGAGCTGGCGATTGCGTGACCTATTCGCCTAGCTTTGGGAGCGCGGGCCGCTTGTTCGCGCTAGCAATGCCGTAGCCGTGTACGGCGTGGTGGCTCGGTAGGGCTGTTGCAGCCTAGTGTAGCCAAAGCGACGACAAATCGGGCGTTTCGCGCGCTGCAGCGTTACTGCGAGATGGTTGGCTGAATGGTGGCGTGGAACATTGGTCGGATGGTCCTTGGCAATCTTAGATCGCGCTTTCAGGGGCACGCAAAGCCGACAACACGGCTGATTTTCTTTGGTGCTCTCGTCACCGCTACAGCGAGCGCTTGCGCCGCCGAGGTCAATACGCTCGAGCCGGGAGATGAACCACTCGCGGGCGGCGGTGGGGCTGGCATGTCTGTCAGCGGAGCTGGCCATCAGTCTACGAGTGGCGGAGCCACCGCGCTCACCGCCGCCGGCATGGGCGGGGCGGGTGGGACTAAGGTCGGCTATGCCTTTGGTGGAACCGCCAGCACGGGTGGGTCGGTCGCAAACGGCGGGGCGGCCGGCGCGGCTGGTTCGTCCTCGAGCGGCGGCGCAGCTGGCTCAGGCGGCAAGGCGGCCGGCGGCGGGGCAGGCGGGCTTGGCGGCAAAGGTGGGAGCGCGGGCGCGTCGAACGGCGGCGCTGCAGGTCAAGCGGGAACCTCGGGAAGCAGCGGCGCTGGAACCTCCGGAAGCGGCGGCGGCGGCAATTTGGCGTGCCTGGCGAGCTGGAAGAACGACGTTTGCGATACTTGCAGCAAACAGACGCAATCCGACAAGCTAGCCTGCGTCGAAATCTTGGACTGTTACGCCGCCAACGCCTGCGGTCCTGCGACTTGTGGCAGCAACGACGCCAAATGCGGCGCCAATAAGATCGGTAAAGGCACCGCTGGCTACCCGATCGCCCAAGATGTGTACACATGCCTCTGCAAGTAGCGAACGGACTACAGCGCGCCCCAAGCCCGGCGCACCAGCTCCGCTGTAGCCTGGGACGAAGGCTCTACGCCCTCACGGCCCGTTAAGGTCAGGCAGCAGCGGCTGCAGGCGCATGCCCGCGCCCCCGGGCGTCGCCGGTGAATTGTCGTCGACCACCGCCAACGCGTTGAACAGGTCTTGAATGTCCTGGGCCCACGGGGCGCTCAGATCGGTGGTTTGAAAAGGGAAGCCCCAGGCGGACGCGAACTCGTCGACGAACCAGCCCTTGGGGCTCAGCTCCACGTTGAATGCATAGCTGGCCGAGCCGGCGTCGTTGACGACGTAGGCGCCATAGTTGGCGAGCGTCCAGGCCAACAGCTTGCCGGGCTCGGTGCGCAGCGTGAGCGCCGTACCGGGCGGGTGCGCGAGCAGCGAGCCCATCCGCAGCGCGGGATTCGCGCCGGCGTAGGTCCCGATGCAGTAGTCGTCAGCCCGCCAGGCGGGCCAGCGAAAACAGTCGCTCTTCTTCGATGCCGCATACAGGTTGACGTCGTAGACGTGGATCGCCAAGGCGTGGTGCGGCGGCGGCGCGCCGGGCACGAGCTCACTCAGCCGCAAGACCCCGCCGAGCGCGGAGAGTCCAGAACCACCATTGGCGCCATTGATTCCGTCGCCCAGCAAGTCGCCGGCGTCGTCTTCGTATTGGATCGTAGCGGGCATAGCAGCCGTGCAACGAGCGAAGGGCAGTCCTTGACGGATGGAGGTTCCGTCCTCCTGCAGCGCAACGACCGGCGCGCCGCTGATGCCGGGACCTTCGAGTACCAGAAACGAAAGCGGCGCGTGCCCCGTGAAGTGCTCAGGTGCGTTCGCCGGGCATCGATCATCCCCCGTCCAACCGGCGTCGCTGTGCTGAATCGAAAGCAGCGCTTGCTGCAGGTCGAGCAGGATGACGACGGCTTCTGTGCGGATGCCGGCGGCGGCTGGCTGCAGCGTCACCTGAACCCACGTCGCCTGATCACCCAGCGGGGTATTCCAGACACTGCTCGAAGCGTAGGGAGCGAGCAGCGGGTCGCGTGAGGGCGGCGCGTCGCTAGCCCCGGCGGCGCCCACCGCTTGCGGCGCACCGGCGAGCACGATGTCGCCGCCCGGACCACAGCCGACACCGCCAACGAGGGCTAGCCAACACCAGGCGGCGAAGCGATTTTTCGAGGGCAATCGCCGCCAGTATAGCGCGCCGAATTCTGGCTCGCCCCTGCCTGCTGGGACCGGTTTCATACGAATCACTCGTACAGCATGCTACGCCCACTCTTTGGCTCCTCCCTGCTCTTGCTCTCCTTGCAGGCCGGTTGCGTCGACACGCCTGCCTCCACGCCGTTGGGCGACGGCGCACCTGCTGGTGGCATCAGCGCCGGCGGTCCAATCGTCGGTGCTGCCGGTGGCAGTCTTGGCGGCGCTCACATGGGTGGCGGACCAGGTGCGGCCGGGCCAGGGGCGACCGGCGGCGTTAGCGGGACATCGGCGGCCGGCCAGGCAGCGGGGTCTGGTTCTGGCGGCACCGCCGGGGGCGCCGCCAGCGGCGGAAATTTCGACGTGAAGAGCTACCTGCGGAAATGGACGCCGGGTACGAAGGGTGAAGCGCTGCCCCACGGAGTTCCTCAGGGCTACGACTGGGCCGTTCAAAGCATTGGCGATACCCCGAGTCGCCCCAGCCCAGAGACGACACACATGAACGCGTGGGGACAAGTCTACGCCGACACATCGAACACGCACGCCGCTAACACGCGAGTCGCCGTCAAGAACACGAAGCTGCTCGCCTTGTTCCCGCAAAAGACTGCTTGGGAAATGCTCGAGGCGACCGACGATCTTGGCGGTGGCGTGTGGAGCGAAGATTTTTCTGCGAAGTGCGCCGGCAATATCGATATGAAGACGGAGCCCGACGGCAGCCGCTCGCTCGTACCGCACGACAGCTGCAATGCGCACTACTGGCCGAATCTGTCCTTTGTCGCCGTTCCGATCGTCCCGCGCGCCGTGATCTCGATTGCGCACACGCGCCTTGTTTTGGCCGACGCCGCCCAAGCCGATGACCGCGACACCTCCGCGTACTTGATCGGCGCGGGCGCAGACTGGCGCGCGCAGGATGGCTCATGCCCGAACGACATCTGCACGGGCGTGGGCGTCGGCCGCTTCATTCGCGCAAAGAAGGCTTGGCGCGCGGTCGTGCTCTCGACCCTGTCGTCGGCGGAAATCGACACACTGCCGATGCCGCCGGTCGACGTCTTCAAGTTGCCGGACGGGACGTGGCCGAGTGAGTAGTCCGAGTCGCGATGCCCCTATGCCGCGGCCGGCCGCTTGCAGAAACTGCCGTGGCGTCGCGGCGCCGCGTTGTTCGGCGCCACC
>JBBSAB010000208.1:0-6691 GCA_038252755.1 Polyangiales bacterium
CAGAAGGAAGGCAACATGCTCCGGATTTATCACATCGTTTTGGAAGTCTTGAAGCAGCTGCAGCCAGCGCTGCGGCGGATTGAAGTTCGGGACCGGGACCTCGCGCGCCAGCTCAGGCGTTGCAGCAGCTCGGTTGCTCTCAACCTCGCCGAAGGTATGTACAGCCGCGGAAAGAATCGCGCGGCGCGGTACCACAGCGCGCTGGGGTCAGCGCGCGAAACACTCGCCTGCTTGGAAATCGCCGTCGTGTGCAGCTACGTGCAACACGACCCGAGCTTGCACGACCAGCTCGACCGCATCGTCGCCACACTCGTCAAGCTCGTCGGCAGCTAGCCGGCCGCACCCCGCACCGTCACGGGTCACTGACGTTGTCGCAAATGCGACAGCGTCAGCTTCAACAATATTCGACCCGTAATCATTGCGGAAATCGTGTCGCACTTGCGACACCGAAACGCGCAGCGCAAACCCTATCCAGCTCAACAAATCCAGTGACTAGCGCTGGTTGGGGCGGCTGGCGGGGGCGGAATCGCAGACTTGTTTTGCGCGGCCGGCCGCCGGCGAGCGCGGAGACAGGTGAGCTAGCTCGGCGCGGCCCTCAGTGACGCGTCCCAAGGAGCAGAGCGCCCGGGCCTTGGCGGCTTGTCGCTCTGTGCCCAGGATGCCGTGAGGAAACTGGCGTTGGTGCTCATTGAGAGCTGCCAGCGCTTCGCCCGCGCGACCCGCGTTGAGCGCCGCGACCGCACGCGATAGCAGGGCGACTTCTTGAGTGAGTGCATCTTGGCGGCGCGGCGCTGAAGGGGTTGCGCGCACGGCCGAGTCTGCGGTCGTGAGCGTGGGAAGTTCCGGGACGCTTGGCGCCGTCGACAAAGGTTGGTCGGTTACGACCTCGGCTCCGGGTGGCGAGTGCGACACGCCCGGTCTTTCGGGCGGCGCCCCTGGCTTGGAAGGTGACGTGAGCATCAGCGCTCCGCCGATCACGCATGCGCCCACGGCGGCACCGCCGATGGCGCGCCACATCACCCCGTGAGCGTTCGGGGTGACCGTAGGGCTGGGAGGAAACGCGTGCGGGCCGAGACGAGTGGCCAGTGCGGCTTCGAGCCGATCACGGTCCGCTGCGGTTGGTCGAAGCGCGCTGCGGCCGGCTCTAACTACTGCGCCAGCGTCTTGATTCAAAGAACCCATTTTCGTCACGTCCCTTTGCTCCGCTCTCGACGCCGAGCCAATGACGCCTCGAAGGCTTGGCGCGCTGCGCGAAGCCGCGAGTATGCTGTGTTGAGCGGAATCTCCAAAACATCTGCCGCCTCGGGAACCGTCAATTCGTCGACTTCCACCAACGCGAACACGTCGCGCTTTGGCTCGTCGAGCTCATCCAACAGACTTGCCAACAGCTGCAGGTCGGCATTCGTGTTCATCTGCTCGAGCGGTGTCGGCTGAGGTGAGACGCTTTCCCCGTACGAACCGGCCAAAATTCCCGCCGCCACTCGCGTTCGCTGCGCGCGCCGGTAGTCGCTCGCCATACGTCGCACTACGCCGTAGATCCAACTTCGCAGCGCTTCGGGCCGCTCGAGGCCCGCTAGCTTGGCGTGCACCACGATGAACACTTCCTGAACCAGGTCATCGATGGCCTCGAGCGGGACACCGAAGCGTCGCGCGGATGACCACACGAAATCGAAGTATTGCCGGTAGACCGCATGGAACGGAGGCACAAGGGTGGGATCAGCATGACGGCTCAGCATCGCCGCGTCGAGACCCGTTGGTGGTCGCGCAGGGAAGGCCGCGTGTGGCCATCACTATCGATGCATAGATGCACTGGCAGCGGACTGGCGAGTCCGTCAGAAAATCCACTCCGACCCCAGGCTGATCGTCGCTGCGACCGGAAGCAGGGTCTCGACCTGCCCTATGCCGTCGAGGAACAGGCGTGGCCGGGAAGTCTCGAGCTGCCCTTCGACTCCAAACAGCAGTCTCAGCCAAGACGCAGCATGAAGACGTGCATGCGCACCCACACCCGCTGCCACCCACGTCGCCTGCGCCGTGTGTGGCGAGATATGCGTGCCTTGCCCACGTGCGGACAAATGTTCGATCGACACTGTCGCGCAGGGAGCAAGCTCGAAGCGCGACAATACCAGCGCTCGGCAGCCGAGGAGGGAGAGAGTCGTCCGCCGGACGTCTGCACCGTATTGTTGGAAATCATCGCTTGTCCAAGCGTGCTCTGGCAGCCACAACACGCCTCTCGCCAAGAGACGCCAGCTGTCGACGGAAGCGCCTCCCCCGATGGCAACGCCCAGGACGGGTGCGCGCAAGGGACCGATGCCGAGCACACCCAAGGGCAGCTGCAGAAGCCCGCGCCAGGAGCGTCGCGAACCAGAGGCGGTGTCGTCGACGCTGGCCCCGTGGGCTGTTTTCGTAGCGGTATCGGCCGGCTTCGGCGGCCCGCCCTGGGTCGTCGTCCCTGCGCCCGCCGCCGTCGTCGAAGCGGGTGTCGTGTGATCGACATCGGTTGACTGCAGCACGCCCGAACGAAACAGCAGCGCGACCGCTACCGCGGTAGCGCCCGCCAGCGTGTTGCAACTCCGACCCTCGATGTTCCGCTCTTCGACCATTACCCCAGCGTGCAGCACCAGGTGCAAGCGCAGCACATCCTCGTCCTTCCGGGTGACCGTTGCCTCGGCGCGGAGCGACAAGGAGCTCGATCTGCGCGAGCCGGCGAGCTTGAGGATGCGGGCCTGCACTTCCCCGAGGCTTGGGCACTCCGCCGGCGCGGTCCATTCGAGGTTGACGGGCTCGAGTTGATGCTGCGCTTGCACGCGGGCAGGCGAAAGCAGGACGAGCAAACCCAGCAGCCCGGGTACGCCCAACGCCCACCCTCGCCGCTGATTAGAGAGTGGAGCTGATGCTAACGTCATCCACGTAAAGGGTGGAAGTCGAGGGTGACAGAGCGTCTGCCAAATTCCCGACGTACCACTGGCCGAAGGTCGCATCATCAGTCTCTAGGTTCGTCACATCGAAAATCTGCTCTCCATCTTGGTACAGGGCTACCTCACCCGTCATGTCGGCTGCGCGCTTGAGGAACAACTGCACGTGAAACCAGGCGCCGAAAGGCACTGGTGGCGGGGTCGCCGACTCGCCAATCCTGGCGTATCGCATATCGAAGACCGCCACTTGGAGGCCAGCTCCTGCACCGACCAATGAGACATCCAACACGCCGTGCGTCCTGGATGGATCCCCGCCGCTCCGGAAATGGAACAGGTTCCAGTTCCCCTTCGTCGTTGTCGGTTCGGGAATGAAGTACCAAGCTCCGTAATAGGCCGCTGTTGGCAACGTGCCTTGGCGCACGCAGCGGGTCTGAGATTCTCCCGGAGCAGCGCTGTTTATCGTGAAGGCAGCAGCATGGCGACCCGAGTGGACTGGTGAGCTCACGAGTAGCGTGGAGGAGGCGGCGTCGGCGTAGCAGAAGCCGGCCAGCTCGGTGTAGTCGCAAAACTGATTTTCGAACCCGCTCTTCCATGGAAGCGTCACCGGCGCCGTTCGTTCAGGAATCCGGCTCGGCGTCCCGTCCTCGGAGCAGGTCCACTCGCCGATGCTGAGCTGAGGCTGGCACCCAGCCAAGGCGCCGAGCATCGCCAATGCTGCCCCTAAACGCGCCGCCACCAGGCACTGCGCGAATGCCGAGTAGCTCACCCAAGTGCGCGGCTTTCCGGCGGAGCCAGGGAGGCGGAGGGTCACTTCGCCGATAGTGTGAGCGAAATTGGTGATTTGTCACCGGCAAAGCGATCGACCTGCGGGGTCGGCGATTTCGGATGACGGAAATTCTAGTCTGGCGCCAGTGCCTGGTCATGGCACCCGGCCTAGCCCCCGTCAGCGCGAACCAAGCGCTTCCGATCGGGCATGCCGATTCGGATTTTAGAGGAACGTTCCTTTCGCGTGTGGTGTCACCGGCGGGTTTCGACGTGTTGTTCGAGTACCTGCCCGACGTCCTGTTCTTTGTGAAGGACCGCGACGGACGGTTCATTCGCGCCAATAAGCGGTTCCTTGGGCTGGTGGGAGCCGCCACTGAAGCTCGAGTAATCGGCGCGCTTGATAGCGATTTCTTCCCGCGCAATCTGGCCGAAGCCTACATGCGCGACGACGACGCTGTGATGAATCGCGGTGAAGCGATCGTCGACAAGGCCGAGCTGGTTCGGGGCGCGGATGGCGCCGTTGACTGGTGCTGTACGACGAAGCTGCCGCTCCTCGACGGTCTAGGCAGCGTGATTGGGCTCTGCGGCATCGTGCGCGACATGAAGAGTAGGATGCACGTCGCCGACAGCTCGGGTGCGGCCTGGGCGCAGGTGGTCGACGTCATGCTGAATGACTATCCGGAAGCCCTTGAAATGTCGGATCTTGCGCGGCGGGTGGGCCTGTCCGTGAGTCAATTCAGCCGTGAGTTTCGGAAGCGATTTCTCACGACGCCGTACGCGTACTTGAGCGACATCCGCTTGAAGGCGGCTTGCCACTTAGTCGTTACCACCGAGCTGTCGATGGCGCAGATTGCCTTGCGCACCGGCTTCTGCGATCAGAGTCACTTTACGAACCGGTTCGTCAGGGGTCGCGGCATGCCACCCTCGCGGTATCGAGCACTTCATGCGCAGCCAAACTTCGCTCGTGCCAGAGCGCTGCTGAGTCACGGCACGCGCGTTAAATTCAATGAAATGATTGGTGGATACAAATCTCAGCGAGGTGTGCAGTTGTGATGTTTGGGTCGCGACTCGTGCGAGTTGTTCTGGTTGCGACATGCTGAGTTTGTGCGCGCTTCTTCCGCGAAAATGGCCAACGAATGCAAATGTCGCTGGTCGTGATCCGTCTCTGGTTCGTGCTCGGCAAGTGCGATCAATAGATGTGATTTTTTGATCAATTTGTTGAGTCGTTCGTCGGGCGCCGCGTCTCCTTGAATCGGTAGGTGACATACAATGTTCGATAGCGAAACTGTGTCGGTGCCTTTCGGTTCGTTCATGCGAGAGCAGTCTGCGTCCGCAAGCGCGGTGGTAGCGACTCGCCTCGTCGATGCGTCGGATGAGGAGCTGGCGCAGGCGCTGCTGATTGGTGATCCCCAGGCGGAATACGTCACGTGGCAGCGCTTCAATCCGCTCGTGGTCCGCATGGCGCGGCGCGCCTTTGGTCGCCACGAAGATGCCGAGGAAGTCGTGCAGGAAGTCTTCCTCTGCCTGTTTCGACGCGTGCATACTTTGCGCGTGCCGGTGGCGTTTCGAGGGTTCGTGATCGCGATTGCCAAGCGGACGATGAGTCACGAACGGCGTCGACGTCGGCTGCGCTTCTACCAGGCTACGGAGGACGAGCAGCGCACGGCTGGTGAGCTGAGCGTAACAGCTGATCCGGCCGCAAAACACGCGTTGATTGGCCTCGAACAGCTGGTGGCCCGGTTGCGCCACCGCGAGCGCAACGCGTTCATGCTTCGCTTCGCCGAAGGCATGGACGCGGCCGAGGTAGGCGCCCAACTTGGGGTTTCCGCACCGACCGCGAGGCGCTCGTTCGCTCGCGCGTGGAAGCGGATCAACGTTTGGGCCAGTCGTGATCCGTTTTTGGCGGACTACCTACGCGAGGAGGCGGTAGCAAACTGTTAGTTCAAACAACAGCTTGCCACCGCAAGTCGATCTAACTTGAAGCTCAACGCGCGGAAGCGCGTTCGAAGAGCGATAGTGTCTGCCTTCCATTCGGAGTGGTCGTCCATGTCCCAGCGCCAAGGCCTTGCCCGCTTGCGGGCCCCACAACTCGCGTCCCTCTTCGCCGTGCCGATGGCGTTCGCCTGCTTGCTCGTCGCCCGCCAGGCGTCTGCGGCGCCGACCGCGGGCTGGTGCTGGGTGATCACCTCGAGTATCGCGTCGGTGCCTTCCAAGGTGTCCGCCAGGGGCCGCTACCTGCAAGCGCGGGCAACGCCGCCGTCGTCGGCGGCAACAACTTCGTTCGCGTGGCGGCCCGCGTACAGATAAATGTGCTCGACGCAGAACCAGCGTATTTCTACCAAGGTACCTATCTGGGCAGCAAGAGCATCTTGTCTCTCGGTGGCTTTTACGACACTCAAGATCACTACACCTCTCGCGGGGTGGATGCGTTCCTCGACCTGCCCGCAGGCCCCGGCATCATCACCGCGCAAGCCAACGTTCTGCAGTGGGACGGCGGAGTTTTCGTCCAAAGTCTACCCAAAGCTACCGTGATCATGGCCGAGGCAGGGTATCTCGTTCGCCCGATCATGCTCAGTCCGAGCGTGCGATTCGAGAAGGTGACGTTCGCCAACCCGAATCCGTCTTCGCCGAGCGAAGAGCGAATCGGAGGCGGCCTCGCCTTCTGGCCGTATGGGCACAACTCGAACCTCAAGGCCTCCTTCGCGCACGGCACCCGCAGCCCAGCTCCCCACGGCTTCAATCAGATCAACCTGCAGTGGCAGGTCTATTTCTACTAGGGGCCGCGTGTCGAGCTTCGACCGTGTACTGTAGCGACCGCTGCCATGACCGCGTCCACCGCTGAGACTAGGCCGATGTCTGCCGACGAAAAACGCCGAGGCGCTTGACGCGGCGGGTCCAGGGGCGCGGGCCCGGGTGCGCGGTATCGCCGTCGACACGACCGGCTCCACCCCGACGCTGGCAGATCGCTCCGGTCGGCCGCTGGCGCTCAGCGCGTCGTTCGCCGAAAACCCGAA
>JBBSAB010000209.1:0-6684 GCA_038252755.1 Polyangiales bacterium
CGCGCTCGTGCCTGCGCCCAGGTTCCACACCGTGCGCTACTTCGGCGTCCTGGCTGCTGCTGCCAAGTGGCGGCCGCTGGTGGTGCCCAAGCCACAGCCGAGCGAAGTCACTGACGACGCTACCGCACCCGCCACCACGCCGTGCCGGGCGACTGGCTCGCGCTACCGCCCTTGGGCTGAGCTGCTCCGGAGGACCTTCGCGGTCGACGTCGAGACATGCCCCCGCTGTGGCGGGCACATGCGCCTGATGGCGCTCATCACCGAGCCGCAGAGCGTGGCGAGGTTGCTGCGCCACCGAGGTGAGCCAACCGAGCCGCCAGCTCGTGCTCCGCCGCGAGACCCGCCGTACTTCAAGAGCCTCGTCGTCCGACGCCAACAACCAACCCAAACCTCCCCGCAGCGCGAGCTGTTCGAGGAGCACTGAACCTTGAGACTCCGTAACGGCACTGGCAACGTGCCTACGCGCCGAGCCTCGCGCTGAGACCGGCTTGCTGCCCGAGTCTTGCGGTCGGGGCGGCTTTGCAGCCCGTGACGACGACGTTCAGGGGGGCTCACTGGGTCGTGGGAGGGTAAGAGCGGCGACGGCCATCCCGCCCCATCCCCGCTCAAAATGCCTACGAGCCGCTCTGGGCACTCTTGCCGTTGGGCGCCGGGCTCGCGCTCGTCGCTGTGCAGCGGCTGAGCCAACGGCGGCGTTTGAGCATCGGCTGAGCCCTGACCCGGAACCGCCAACTCACGAATCAGGCCCTTTCGGTCGCAAATAACTGACGAAGGACTTTCCTCGAAGCAGCTTGGACCCGCGAATCGAATTCCAGGGCCCCACCGGTTCTGTTGCGGGGGTCGCGGACGGATCAGTGCAACGTAACCGGCACCGTGATGTCTTGGTCGGGCGGCAACTCGAAATCAGCGTCGACCTGAGCGCTCGCGTCGCAGAGCGCCGCGTAAGGTAGCGCTGCTTGCGTCGTCTTGACCGGGGGATCACACATGCCGGTGGCGTTGCAGCTCCCAGGCGGGGTGGCAAAGACGCCCACGCGAACGCGATAGGCGCCAGCTGCCACGGGCTGGGTGACGACGTGCTGGTAGGGGGTGGGGACACCGCCCTTACACATTGCGCTTTCTTGGTAGACGCGAACCTCACGTGCGTCCCAAGCAAGATCCACCGACTCACCTTGAGCAATCAGGGCGATGCGCTTGGTGCCGGTCGGTGGGTTGGGGCACTGGGAACAGGGCCCGCAAGCATTGGCCACGGCGGTCCACACGACCCCCGCGGGCTGCTTTCGCACGATGGTGAAAGCGGTGCAGCCGACGCCTCCGACGACGACAGCGCGCGGGGCCCCGGCATCGTTCACGACGTGAAACGTCACGCTTTGCTTCGAGGGTTCGTCGCTGGGTGCTCCGCCTTGCGAGGTGCCGCCCTCGGCGCCGCCGACACCGCCAGCGCCAATCGTGCCGCCGCTATGCCCCCCCGTTCCCCCCACTCCGGCGCCGGCACCACCCTGGTCGCCACTGCCGGCTCCACCCATCGCCGCGCCCGAGCCGCCTTCGACGACAGATGGTGTGCCTGCCGCCGCGCCCGCGCCCGCTTCGCCCTGGCCGGGTGTCGTCGCCGACTTCCCGCAGGCGGCGAGCGCGAATATGAGCAGACAAACTACTCCGCAGTGATGAGGGTCAAGCTTCATTGCCGCAGCAGGAAGGTGTTGCCACCTTTAACGGTGTTGCCGAGCAAGCTTATCACGCGGAAGCGACCCGCAGTGCCGGTGCGACCGAGGCCGGAATCGTAACGCAAACCAATTTTCCAACGCTGTCCAAACGGAATCGGCCAGTTCTGATAAAGCTCGACCGCGCCGACGGAGTATTGATCGGGTGCAAGGCCTGCCCCGGTGGCTTTGGCCACTTCCGCGCTCGTCAGGGCGCGGCACGCCGCAAGGGTTTGGAATGCCGCCGACGGTCGGAGCTCCACGATGATGCCCGGGCGCACCACGACGTCTCGTCCGAAAAATGACCCCCGATAGCGGCCGGTGCCGCCTCCGAGCGTCAGTTTGGCAGTTGGAGCAATCACCGAACCGATGAGCGGCGTCTCGACCGCCACGTCGCTGGAGCCGATGGCGACCACCAGCAGCTCGGGGGTGCCGCTCCCCGCAGCCGTGCGTTCCGTGCCGCGGAAGGTGAAGCCTTGTCGCGTGTAGATGATGGTAGGACCCGAGGTTTGCTGTAACTCGAGCACCGCCGTCGATTCGATGCGGAGTGCCTCCAGATAGTAAGTGCCACTGGAGAGCCGCAGCTTGCCGCCGCTATTCACTTGGATCGTTCCGAAACGCCCCGGGGCTTCGCTCAGGACCTGCCCGCTGTTCACGTTGCGGTCACCGTTCGACGTGTTCGGGTACTGAACGACCCAGCTGAGCGCGTCGCTAGGGCTAAAGGCTCCCGTCTGTTGAACGGCGCCGGTGACGGTCACGTAGTTTTGCCGAGTTAGCCCGCCTTGGTATTTGACGTCGCCGCGGACCGTGGCGCGCTCAGCCAAAAATACGCTACCTCGTGCGGAAACCGAGCCTGTGACCGCGTAGACACCGACGCGCAACTGCCCGGTGCCGGCGTCGGCGATCGGCGCGGCTTGCCCATCGGCACCGACCACGCTGGCACGATCACCGAGGTCGAGCATGCCGTCTGCAGACAGCGCCAGGCTGCCTGCCACCATCCCGCGCGGGAGCGAAATCGTGACCGCGCCGGTGGTGGTGGCGCTCACTCCACACTTGGGGGGCAATCCGGGGGTTGAGCCCGCGACGCCGTTCGGAAGTAGGAAAGAAAGCCTTCCGGTTGGCTCCATGCCACTGCGCGACAGCAGCACACGGTGGGTGTTCGCGGCGTTCCAACGGTTTGGCACGTAGAGTGTGCTGAGACCCGAGAACGGAATACCGGGCGACGGCGAGCCGCCGGCGGCTGGACCACCCGTTCCCGGTGCGGCGCCTGGCCCGTCGATCACGTGCAGGTTTCGATGCGCGACGTGCCGATCGCCGATGGTCGCGGCCTCGGTATCGGTTGTCGTGTTGGTGACGGGGTCGTCCGCTGAATCGACGATCGTGAGCATGCACGTGTGCTCGGCGGTTGCGGCGGGCACATTCCAGGCAAACTGCTTCACCTCCGGTACCCGCTGGTTGACTTCGGCGACGCTACCGCAGCCGACCATCTTCCAGCCTGTGCTCTCGTCGAGCGCTCCGCAGCCAGGGGCACCCGGCACGGCCGTCTGTGTCCAGAAGTTCGCCGGCAATGGCGGGACGCCCGCCGAAGCGTCCGTGTACATCGCCACGACGCGCACGTTGCTGGCCGGCGCCAGGCCTCGATTGTGCATCTGCACGTACACGTTCGCGAGCTGCCCGCGCCGTGGATCCACATGGGTGAGCAGCCATGGTGGGCAGCTTGCAATGCTGGACGGGCAGCTCTCGAACTCGACGTGATCAACCGTCGAGAACTGATAAGCGGCGTTGTACAGCGACGGGACATCGACGCGAATGTCCGTCGATTCCCAGAAGTAGACGCGGCCGCCCGTGGTGTCGTCCGGTTTGTAGAATGGCGGGCGGGCGGCATCCGCAATCGGGTGCTCTGGATCGGGCAGGCCGCTGGGGGTAGGCGCTTGCCCCTCGTCGAAGACGCTGTCGCGCACCATCAGCTCGACGCTGGGGCAGGTCCCGGCGGCGATGGAGCGATGGTAGCCGCCCAAGCCCCAGGTTCCGATGAAGAGCGTCGACGTTTGCGGATTCAGGTAGATGTCGTTAACGTCCACGCCGTCGGGCAGGCCGTCGTCGAACGGCTCCCAACTGACGCTGTTTGCGCCGCTGAGCGCGCCCACGAATACGCCCACGTCGGTCGCTGCGAACAGCCGATTGCCGGGCGCGTCGATGGCGACACCGGTTACGGCTGCCGCCGCCGGCATGGTGTGCGCCGCGTCGACGGGGGTTAGCGCAGTCCAGGTTGCCCCGGCATCGGTCGTCTGCGCCAGCTGGCCGGGCGCGCCCGACGCCACGAACGCGCGCGTGGGCGTAACCGGATCGATCGCGATCGCATTGGCCCGCGAGATCGCGGCCCCGAGCGAAGTCGAGGTCCAGGTCGCCCCGCTGTCGCTCGACACGTACACGACCCCGTTGAACGTGGCATCCGTGGCGCCCACGTAATAGTACTTCGGGTTAGTCGCTGAACCGGCGATCGCGAGCGCGCTAACCGAGGTACCCGCGGGGGTGAGCGACGTAGTCCAGTTGATGCCGTCAGTCGTTTTCATGACCAACTCCTGTCCTGGCGTCGTTGTCGAGACACCGCGCATCAAAGCGGTGCCCCCGATCGTCGGATCAGCCGTGACCAAGACTGGCCTACCAATGGAGGTCGTGTTGGGCGTGGTGCCGGCCGGAAACACCCAGCACGCAGCGCACCCACAAGAGCCGTCGGCGGCTGGCGCGCAGATGGCGGAGTTGCCTCCTGGTGTGTAGGGCACGGGGTTGATGATTTCGAACAGGCTGCCATTGCAGTGCGAATACAGCGTCGACGAATTGCTGGCGTCGGAGGCGACGTCGGTCCCGTCGCAGCCACCCGGTTCGTACCAAGTCCGATTACCAAAGGTGATGTTGGTACCGTTGTCTTGTGCGCCGCCCGCGATTAGACCTGCCCCAGCGACTTGAGAGGTGAGGCGATAGAACTCCGTCGTCTGCATGCCGTGGGCGCGCGTGGTCCAGTGCCAAGTCGCGGCGCTGGTGTCGGTGCTTTTGTAGATGCCACCGTCGTTACCAGCGTAAACGATGCGGGAGTTCGATGGGTCGAACGTCATCGAGTGTTGATCGGCGTGAATGCCCAAGCCGAAAGCCGGATCGGTGCCCAGGTCGACGCGCGCCCAGGTCGCGCCGCCATCGGTCGTTCCGTACAGCAACACGTTGCCGAAATAGGCAATGTTCGCGTTGTTGGGATCGGCTTGGAGCAGCGTATTGTACCAAGGGTAGCCACCGCCCTCCAACGGTTGGGCCGCGAGGGCGGCGTTCGGTAACGCCTGCCAGTTGGTCGCCGCGCCATCCGTCGTTTTGTAGAGGTCGAATGTGGTGGTGCTGGTCGCGATGCGGGCGTAGAGCGTCTGTGGACTGCTCGTCACGAGCGTGAGGCCGACACGTTCAGTGGAGCCGAGGGTGATGCCGCCGTCACGCTTCGCCCAGCCGGAACCGTCGTGCTTCCAGATGCCCGACGCGAAAGTCGCCGTCCCGCTAGTAACGCCTGCATAAACCGTGGGTGGCGTCGTTGTGAACGTGATCTCCATATCGTCGATGACCGCGTTCATGCCGTCGAGCAGCGTCCACGTAAATGTGCCGGCGGGACGAGTTCCCACGAAAATGCCGCCGGTAGTGGCGACATAGACGTCGCCATTGACTCCGGGCTGGGCGATCACGCGGTAGACACTCGACATGTCGACGGTGCCGTCGGAGACCTTGGTAAAGGTGTCGGTTGCCCCGCTCGGCGAGGACCACACTCCGTCGCCACGGGACCGGTAGGCTTGGTCTGACATCGCCACGAAGATTTCACGGGTGGTCGTGTTGAAACCGATGTCGCTCACCAAACGCGTCGAGGCACCGATGCGCGAGCGTTGCCAGCGTCGACCCTGATCGCCCGACAGCCAAAGCCCTCCCACGGTACCGGCGAACAGTCGGTTCGAGTCACCGGGGTCGAATGCTAGTGCCATCACGCGCCCGGGAACGTTGGTCGGACCGGATGGCATCCAGCCGCAGCCGGGGGCTCCCGGACCACCTGGACCGCCGCCGCCGCCGGGGCCGTCGCACGGCACGCAAAAACAACCATCTGCACTCCGGAAGGTGCAGAGGCCGCCGCCGCACCTGAATTCTCCGGTGCCGCAGTGATCACGGCAGGCGCCGAACAGACACTCTTGGCCTTCGTTGCAGGTGGCGTCGCAGGCCCCAACCGGTGCCGGGGGAGCGTCGGGATCGAAGTGCGGCCGAGCTTGCGCGACACGCATCGCGGCGAGCTGAGTGAGCGCCGTCGCGTGCCGCGAAACCGAGATCTGATCGTTAGGGAAGGCCCGCCGATGCACGTAGCCGGCCAGCCGCTGCTCTTCCAACTCGAAGGACCCTTCACCCTCTTCGTTGTCGCCGTTGACGTGCGGCAATCGGGGGCCGACCTGTAGCTTGTCGATGGCGCTGCCCACATTTTCGGGCGGCGAGCCACTGCCGGAATCGGTTTCACAGGCGGCCAGGCCGAGCGCCCCTGCAAGGACAGCCAGCGACATCGCCCAGAATCCACGCCGCAAGACTCTCCCGTTCGCCTTCGCCCGAAACATGCTGGCCTCCTGCCCTGCCGTCCGTAGTGCTCGGCCCAACCGCGACCCGATCTCACGAACCCGCTGGAGACCTCTTACACCAGGGTGCGGCCGGTCGCAAGGTCCGTGGGGTGTCCGATTGTCTACGTGAGGCCATCAACCCGAGGGGTGCTGCAAACCGCCACACCGAGCTCGGCGCGGGCGCGAGCGGGAAGTCACGTTTGGTCTCCTAGCTCGATGCTAAGAGCTGCCTCTGTACACTTTCCAGTTGTTCTCTGACTTGCTCATCGTCACCTCGAAGCCGAGGCGCACCCGAGCGTTCCGACTTCAGAATAGCCGGCGCGTCGCCTCTGAGAAAGCGCTCAAGCGCATCCACCTCCCACATC
>JBBSAB010000210.1:0-6649 GCA_038252755.1 Polyangiales bacterium
AAGAACGTGCGCATTCTGCAGGGGATGAAGATGACGAGGATGACGACGCAAGGTGGGCGCGGCGGAAGCTCATAAGCTTCATGGCGTCGCCGCCAGGCGGGAACCGCAGGAGCGCCTGGGTCGCACGGGTCTGCAATGCTGCGGGAAGCTCGTCCGTGCAACCCCGCATGGTTCTCCAGGAGATCTGGAAGTCGTTATGGGACGCATCAATTTCGTCGAATTCGTGTCTGCAGCGGGTGACCGATCAGGGCAACGAGCGACTGCAGATCTCCGTCGACAAGCTCAGGTTCTACGAGCCGCCTCCCAACTCGCTTTTCACCTGCCCGAAGTGCAAGACGATATGGGCGCGACAGGTTGCCAGGGTTTGCCCCAGCGTCGGGTGCGAGGGCGTTCTTGTTCCAATGGTGGGCCCGTCACCTCGCGATCGCCTGGTTTCGCTTTCCCAAGCGCTCGATCCAATCCTTGGCTTGCGGACGCATGAACACACGGCGCAGATCGGTGTCGACGACCTTGAGGTGTTTGAACGGAAATTCAAGGCGGGCAAGATCAACCTTTTAGTGTGCTCCACGACCATGGAGCTCGGCGTTGATATCGGCGGTTTGAGCGCAACAGTCTTAACGAACGTGCCCCCAAGCGCGTCAAACTACCTTCAGCGTGCCGGCCGTGCTGGGCGTCGCGCGGAAGGCACGTCGCTGGTTCTGACGTATGCGCGTCCTCGACCTTACGATCAGGCAGCGTTCCAGAATCCGAATCGACCGTTTTTGGACAAGATCAGCCCGCCTCAGGTGAAGCTAGATAGTCCTCGAATTGTTCAACGTCATGCAAACGCTGCGCTGCTGGCCGAGTTCTTTCGCCGGGCGGAAGCCTTTTCTGACGAAGCCAATCCCATGGCCGCCTTTGGGGAGGTTGCAGCCTTCGCCGATCAAGCTCTCGAGAAGGCTTTGCCGACTCAACCAGCGGCAGTTGCCGCGTTGGCCAAAACGCTCAACGTCGATGCTAGCCAATGCACGCTAGCCGACGCCTTCATCGCCTGGCTGGCCGACGTCGCGCCCCAGGATGCGACTGCGGCGGGCGCGGTCGAAACGATCGTGGAGGGGACCGTGCTTCAGCAACTGGGAATCTTCCAGATCTGCCGAAAGGCGGAAGAACGGATGTCGGCGATACTGCACGATGTCCGCGAGCAATTGCGATTCCTTAGGTCGCAGCTAGCTGAGGAGACCGCGCGGCCGGAGGAGGCACGCGACCGCGAACGCGTGAAGGCGATTGAGATCACCGTTGCAGACCTCGCGCGAGAGAAAGTGCTCGCATACCTTGCTGAGCAGCAGTTCCTGCCGCGCTACGGATTTCCGATCAACGTTTGGCGGCTCCACGAGACTTGGGAGAAGCGGGACCGTGACGAGGGCCTTGCTGCCGAAAGGGAAGACGACCAACATCTTCAACTCCGACTGGAGCGCGACATTACTGTTGCGCTCAGTGAGTATGCGCCCGGCGCTGACGTTGTGGCCGGCAAGTACGTGCACGCCTCTCGTGGGCTCGTCAGGCATTGGACTGGTGGTGACGTAGCCGGGACGCTACCGACAGGTGCTCTCGGCGTCTGTAGCAGCTGTGGGCGCCTACAACAGGGGAGAAACGAAGGCAGCATCGCGCTGACGTGCCCGACTTGCGGAGAAGAAGGCGTGCGCATGTTGGCCTTCGTCCGTCCGACAGGGTTTGCAGTGCAATGGGGGACGCGGCCACGCCGCTGGATTGGTGGTGGCCAAGTCCCAACAAGGCCTGTTACCGAGGCGGCTTACGCAGCAAAGGACGATGTTGCCGTGCAGGTAAGCGACAAGCTTGGCCTTGCGTACGACGAAGAGGGTGAGATCTTCGTACGAAGTGAGGGGGCTCTCGCGTCGAACGATCTGTTGGGAGACAGCGACGGCAGCGCCGGTGGGCGCCGCGGGCTTGGTTACGCGATCTGCTACGTATGCGGACGGGCCGAGCCCGAAGTCAACGAGCGGAAGGCTCGACCAGTGCCGCTGCCGCCGGCAATCGTGGAACATCAGAGACTCCGCGGCGGCAAAGTATGCACACCGACGGATCGGTACTGGCGCCACGTGGCCCTGGCGGGAGCGGTGCGCACCGAGACCTTGCGACTAGTCGTTGAGCCGTTTGCTGCCCTCGGTCTGACCCCCGTTGCCCGGACGCTGGCGACAACGATGATGGTTGCGATGCAACTGGCGGCAGGCGAGGTGCTTGGCGTGGATTCTCGAGAGATCGCGAGCCTTCTGTCGCCGCGGCATACCCCGGCGGGTGCTGTTTTCGACATCATTCTTTACGATACTCGTGCTGGCGGATCTGGGCATTGCCGCGCGCTACTCGATCGATGGGCGGAACTGCTGAACGCCGTTCGTGGTCGTCTCGATTGCTCAAATTCCTACTGTACGCAGGCGTGTCCGAATTGCCTCTTGGCGTTTGAGACGCAACGGCATCTTGATCTACTCAACCGCGTAGCTCTCAGCGCATTCCTCAACGACCAGTGGGAGGCGCTTGAACGGAGGATCGTCCGCGATGGGATTCCAGTTGCTCGGTTGCACCGGGGAGCCATGGAGCTCGGCGAAGCCGTGGCGCGCGCCGGAGAGGCGAAGGTCACCGTGATTGCGCTGTCGCTTGCACCCGACGCATTTGATGAGAAAGGCTGGCTGCGCAGGATGATGCGTTCGGCGAGCCCGGGCTCGTTGCGAGTCGTTGTCGTTCGTGCACCCGACCCAAACGAGGATACCGAGCGATTCTTGGCCGAGCGGCTCAGGGTTGCGATCGAGGGCCGCGAGGTGGAAGTGCTGGTTGCCAAGCCTGATGCGGTGGCCGCCGTGCCATGGCGGGTCGCGATTGGCTCCGAATCGGTTTTCCATGTCGAAGGTGCGGAAGAGGAAGCGTTGGGCCCCAAGTGGCTCGAAGCAGCCACCATTCACCGCGCTGCGAACAACGCCACGGCAGCGGTCGAGAGCGTCGAACGATTGGTCGCCGCCGCCACGGCGGTGTTGCCGCCGTCGCTCAAGGCCGCGCCAACGCCGCCGACCACGGTTATTCACAATGTGGGGAAGAACCTGCGGGGCGACAGCGCTACCTTCGCGCGCTGGTTCCGTGGCCCCGATGGGAAGAGCCTATTCGCGCGACCTTTGCGATCGCTGAGCATTACGGATCCCTACCTGGGGACAAAGTGGCAGATGAGCCTTCTTCGAGAGCTTGTTGAACTTGCCCAAGCGACTCAGTGCGCTGACATCACAGTCATCACTTATGCTCCGAAAGCCGATACCGATCGACCGGTTTCCGCGACCGAGCAGCAGGAACGAGTCGCGCGCCTCATAAACAAGCCCGGGTGGAAACCACTGCCGCCTGCGTTCAAGAGCGTCGACCGTATCCACAAGCGAGTCGTGAAAGGCGAACGAGCTGACGGCACGAAGTTCGAGGTATTGCTTGAGCGAGGCCTCGACTTCATCGTCGAAAACATCTTCCACGGGAGAACGGAACGCGTAACGCGAGAATCTTACCTCGTTGTGAGGGACCCGTGTTGATGCGGTGACCCTACGATCCGCCATCAAGGGCACGATACTTCGAGACCGCGGTCGACAGCGGACAATCCCACGCCCGTGCGCCCCATGCGGTGGCTTACGTGATTCGGCTTCCGTAAAAGTAGGCATCCAGTTGCTTGAGCCGGGCTTGGCTTTGGGGGTCACTCAACGTTGCCAAGTGCGACAGCACCCGTTCCACTTTGTCGGGGTCCTCGAACAGTGTGGCGATCTCGATGGCTATGACCTCGCCGCCGACGTGATGGATACTCTTCGCTGGGCTGCGGTACTCGGAATAGATGGTGGTGACGCGAGCGAGCAAGTTTCCCAGGCGTTCGGCCAAATGACGAACGTCGACAAGGCGAGACCCCTTTTTGATCTGGTCGAGCATGTCGGCGCCGTCACTCATCGTGATAGCGAACGCAAGACGGCAAGCCGCCCTGATGCGGGGATGAAGGTCGAGCTTGATCTCCTCACGTACCATCGGGATCAGGTCGCTCCGGCCCAGACGGTGAGCCCAGTAGTGAAAAGGAGCACCATGATGCATGGCGCTTACAAGAAGGCATCTGAGTGCGTCCTTGCTCAGCTGTAGCTCTTTGCGTGCGGCGTAGAATGCACGCATTCGGCTGCGCGCGATGTACGCTTGGGAGTCCGCGCTCCAGGCGCGCAACATGGCGCCCAGCTCCTCCTGCAGGTTGGTGTATGCACCCTCGGCAGGGGGAGCTTGAAACGGAAGAACCGGAGCGTCTGGATCATTTGAAAGCCGCACCGGAGAAGCGGCAGGATCGGATGACAGTCGGACCGAACGCCCTTCGACTTTGAGACCAACCCCATAGACGACCTTGATTTTCGAGAGGTCGGCATCGCTGTCTATGTCCACAACGTGAAGACGGTCTGCGGGGTCGTTGTCGTGCACGAGTTCATACACGTGTTGCTTGAGTCGTCTAAGCACTTTGGCGGGGAACTTGCGCTTGAGGCCGGCCAGGCACGAGAAGACGTCGTGGAATGAATTGGTGACGAGAATCTTGACGGGTATCGGGAAGCCTTCCGCAACGATGGTGCTGTCCTCCCACCGATAGGCGGCGGCGGTCGCATCCCAGCGCACAAGGATCAACCGGTCGCGCAGCTGCCCGATGTTGTCATTCGTCAAGCACACAGCAATCGATTGCAGAATGGCCGAGATATTGGGGTCGTTGAGGGAGTAGCCGATGAACACGATCGGGTGCTCAGCGAAAACGGTGAGGAGCTTGGCCGCTAGGTATGGGTTCCGGGCCTCGAAGCGCTCGTAGTCCGCTGCCGTGGCGACGAGGCTGTTGGGGTTACTGCAACATCCATGAATTTTGTATATCTCCCCGACGCCGTGGCTGGCTGAGAAGAGCAGTTCGTCCTGCCCGACGTAGACTTCCATGTCCGGGAACAAGTGCTCAAGAAGCAGGTCCCAATTGGTGGTCACGATGCCGTCGATTGTGACCCCCTGGAGCAGAGCGAGTTCCGCTTGCAGATCCGGATCCGTCGTCACGCTCGTGCCGACGGTCTCGAGGTAGCGCGCGATCTCGATCTTCAGCGCTGACTCTCGTGTGGTAGCGTCCTCCGAATACCTCGTGCGGGAATCGGCGAACTCTGGAGCCGCCCACCAAATGCTATGCAGCTCTTTGGCAATTTCGGTGGCGATCGCCGGGAGCAGACCGTTGGCGCTCGATCGGAAGTACTCGTACGGCCGTGATGTGGGGGCAGCGAAGCGACGAAGTAGGCCTTGCCAGTCTTCGAGGCCCAGATACCTACGCGAAAATCCAGAGCCCACAAACAGGAACGGCGCGGTGTGAAAGCGCTCGAGGTGCGCTTTTAGATCCTCTTCGAGTGTCACCATGCTGTGGGGTCTCAGTCAGGTCGTCCGAAGGCCACGTTAGCCCATCGGCGATGGCGCCGGAGAAGCCCCGCAAGCCTGTGGGGACCTGGTGAGCGGGCCCGGACCCGGCATGTTGCGTCACGCCCTACAAAACAATCCATTTGGCTCCGAACATTTCCGCAGCGAAATTCAGCCCCGATGCTGGCTACGACTAAGAATTGACGAGCAAGATTCTTGAGACGATGCAGCGATTCATGCTTCAGGCGCCTGCGCTCTTGCCGAAAGTTTTTCTTGGGTTCTTACTTCCCGATCTGGCACTACGGAGGTGGAAGGCAGGGCAACATGTCGAAGTCGCTTTCGGCCACGCGCGAGCGAGCGCCAACGATAGCGTGCAGCGGAGGTGCGACCGAGGATCACGTTGAGTTTCAAGTATCTACGCCGACCGCGCCGGGAGGGGCGCGGCCGTCGCCGCCGCACCGTGCGCTGCGTCGTGTCGCGGCAGCGCCGCCAATGACGAGTAACCTGGGTGAGCCAGTCGGCGTGTTTTCTTGGGAGCGTGACTTCCTGCTGGCGCTCGCCGCGGATGTGCTGGAAGAATTCGTGGAGCCGCACGATGAAAAAGCCGAATAGCGAGAGTGCTGCCAGCGCGAAGAAAGCCGTCGGCTACGCGCGTGTGAGTACGCCCGACCAGGCTGAAAAGGATCTGTCGCTGCCCGCGCAGATGTCGGCCATCCGCAGGTATGCGCAGGACCACGGTTTGGTGCTCGTCGGCGAGTATGTCGAGCGGGGCATTACCGGGACTGACGACAATCGTCCCGAGTTTCGTCGCATGTTGGCGGAGATCTTTCGGCCAAGCTCGGACGTCGGCAGCATTATCGTGACGCACGGGTCGCGCTTCATGCGCAACGCGACCAAGGCGCGCATTCACAAGGAAGCGCTGCGCAAGCGCGGTATTCGCGTCGTTGCGATCCAGCAGGAAGTGTCCGACGATCCGAACGGCCGCTTCGCCGAGGGCGTTTTCGAGCTGATCGATCAACTGGAGAGCGAGACCAATGGCGTCCGCACGCGAGCTGGCATGAGTGAGAACGCTCGTCAGGGGTTCTTTAACGGCTCTAAGGCGCCGTTCGGCTTTCGCGTCGACAAGGTGACGACCCCGGCGGGCTCGAAGAACAAGTTGGTCGTCGACGCTGGCGAGGCTGACCTCTTGCGGGAAGCATTTCGGCAGTATCTCGCGGGCAGCGGCGCCAAGACGACG
>JBBSAB010000211.1:0-6628 GCA_038252755.1 Polyangiales bacterium
ACGACGCATAAAAAATCTTATGTTAACGAACACTTAGCGAGATTTGCGAGGTGAGAAGCGTCGCATGACGTTGTGGGCGGGGTCAACGGCAGCGGGGCGAACTCTCAGGTGCCCGATGGCGTTTAGGTTTCCTAGTCTCCATCGAGATGAACGAGAAGAGCCGGTGCTCTATCTTGTTCCATTTGCTCGTTCCCGGTGGGAAGTGGCTCACGTGGATGGCCAGATTGAGCGTGTCGGCGAGTCGCTGGAGCTGCTGCTTCCAGACGTGCGAGCGGTAGCCGTTGCTGCCGCCGGCATCGGCAGTGATGAAAAGCTCGCGGGCCTTGGGATAGCGATCTTGGCCAACTTGTTTCCACCAAGCTTCGATCGACTTCACTGCAAATACCGGCGTGTCGTGGTCGATGCCGACGCTCACGAAGCCGGCATTGGAAGCCACGTCGTAGATGCCATAGGGGATCGCCTTGCCTACGGCGTCGCCGGGAAAGTCGTGTACGTCGACCCGCTCGGGCTCGCCCTCTGGTTGCCACTCTTGCCCGCCATTCTTGAAGTTGCCGACGAGCTCCTTCTTCTTGGTGTCGACGGAGATCACGGGAACGCCGCGTTTGATGCTGCTTTCGGCCTTGGCGTTGATGTGCTCGAACTGCGCGTTGCGATCGGGATGCTGCGCGCCCTCGACCGATTTGTTGGGCGCTTGCAGGCTGTAGCCGTGCTCGCGCAGCAGTTTGGCCACCGTCTTGTCGCTTACACGAATGCCATGTTGCTCGAATAGCTCGGCAGACAGGGCGTGCTCTTACAAGTCCAGCGCAACGGCGATTCCGGATCACCACGCGTGAGCGGATCGACCAGCCTCTCAAGCGTCGGCCACACCTCGGGATTGGCCTGCTCATAGGGCCGTTTTCCCGCGCTGCGGCGCACCTTGACCACGTCCTCGCGCCGGGCTCCGGCGCGGACCTCGTCTCGCCCTTTGCGCACCGTGCTGATCGCCAGCTTCGTTGCTCGAGCGACCGCCGCCACGCCACCGCGGCCCATCGCGTCGGCTTCCGCCCCAGCCGGCTAGCCCGCTCATCTAGCGTCGCCTCCAACAAGCGCCACTTCCGGCGAACGATCTGCTCGGCGCGAGTGGCGCTCACCCGCGAACGTAGATCACGTCAGCTCGATCCTGTCGATCCCCAATCGACCTCGGCCGGCCCCAAGATCGATCGACTTCCGCATTCGCGGGCCCTAAGCGGTGTCACGGCGGCTGAATCTCGCAAGGACGCGTGTCAAACGGCCTCTCTGCAACTAATCGCGAATGCAGGAGTCGTGGAATCCGCCTCGCCGCTACCCATACTAGACCCGGCATCGCCGGGGACCAAGCTAGTGCCGCGTCCCAAGAGTAACGATCGCTTTGGTGGCCCGGTTATGCAGCCGTCGTCGGCCCGCACCGACTCGCAGCTGCGCATATCATTCGACGGCAGGTCCGCAAATCTCACCCATATCGCAGCGGTAGTGCTCGGCCGCCGGCGGTGGACAGGGCTTACCCCAAGCCGCGTAGTCCTCGCACGGGTCACACTTCTCCCAGCATGGCTGCCCGATGCAGGAGGGAGACTTGGGCTCAACTTGTACACGGAGGTTTCCTCCTTGTTCGGGATCGGGACACGCTTGTTCCCGCGTCGAAGTCACGATGGCCTCCCCGCCATCTGCGCCGGACGCGCAGTCTCCGCTGAGCCCGCCTCCTGCTCCCCCTTCCACCACGCCGCAGCTGGCCACACCGCCGCTGCTCACGACGCCGTTACCGGTGGTGTTGCTCGTGGCGGTGCCGGCTGCAGCTCCGAACATCACGTGAACGGTCGCCTCGCCCGGCGGCCCCTGCTCGTCTTTCGAGGAGCACCCGGCCATCGAGCACAGCAACGCAAAGATCAGGACGGCGTCGCTTGACTTGGTCATCATGACTCCTCGCTCAGGGGTACACGCTTTTTAGACGATTCTGCTCGCCAACCAGGTAAGCATCACTGCCCTCGTAATAGTTAGGAGCAGTGAAGTCCAAACCTGTGCGTCCTTGACAAGTCGCACAAACTTCATATTGCGCGGTACCAAGTAGCGTCCTGCTATTTCCATCGTAGAACGGCCCTCCCGAATTTCCGTCACTAACGTCGCAACCGGCGCGGAAGTTCAAGGTTCCGTTCGTGAATGCGAAGATCTTACACTCGAAACTATCGTTTGTTGCGTACTTGTAGCCATCGACGCACCCATTAGGGCTAGCGATTTTGCCGCAATTTGGATAGCCCGCCGACACGCCCTGCCGGTTGAGGTCCAAGGAGGTCAGCGTGCGGTAACCCATCGCGCTCGGTGTCGAACCCAACGAAGCCCACGCGTCGCTCGGCAGCACAATCAGCGCCCAGTCGGCCGGTGTGCAGGTGCCGAGGTTGGCTGCGTAGACAGCCGGGTCCCAGCAGCCGTTCGGCACATAGTTGCCGCCCCACTCCCACGTGAGTGCCTGGACAGCGGCGACGACTGAGTTACCGTCTTGTCCATAGTTAAAGCGTACGCTGTTAGCGTAGACGACGTTGCCCCCGTTACCCGTATTTGAGTTTTGGACGACACAATGCGCGGCTGTTCGGACGACTCGACGTCCAATCAGTGTGGCGGAACACTTGGGATTCTTCTGATTATTGGCGTCGATGGGAACGATGGACACGAGTCGCCCGACCTCCGGTGCCGTCAGGCCTGCAACGCGAAATCGACGGTCGTCATTCTGCGACCATCCTCTGGACTGAATGAGCATCTCGTCGAGCGGAGGCGCGCTTGGAAGGCCATCGGTCGTCCCGAACAGCTCGCTGAATTGCTCCACGATCTGCTCGCGATCCAAGCCGACCTCGTGAACGCCGTCTGCCGTCATCACCGAGACCGGCTCGATGTTCTTCGGCACTCGTTGGAGCGCCATCGACGGAGCGCCATCGACGCTGGCGATCCCGGGTTGTGACGCCAGAAAGGCAACGTTCGATCGATTCACGGTTTTCGTGGGGCGACCGAGGCACGAGGCAACCGTTTGGTCGCTTACCTGGTGGCGGTCACAGGGCCCAAGCACCTCTTCGAAGAACGGCAAGAAGGCTCCGAGTCGCACCCAGAATTGCGTCCCCCCTTTCTTGGTGCAGTGCGGGGCGTCGGGGTCTGCTTCCGACGCCCGCAGCACCCCCAACAGCACGGTGCGTCCATCCTGGTCATACGTGGCCGGACCGCCGGAGTCGCCATCGCACACCGCGGCATCCGCGCTGATTGCGGCCACCTGGGCCCATAGGTTCTCGGAAGTTGCGAAGGAGGCGCGAAGCAGCGCTCCACCATTCGGGAGCGCAACATCCACGCCGTCGGTTCCGCGATACGAACCGAAGCCGAAACCCCAGGCTGTGAAGGACGGTGGCTGTGCGTCCACCGCGATCGGCGGAAAGTCCTCGGACGAGCCGGATACTAGAGGCCTCGTAGTGGTCAATAGCGCGAGGTCCGCGTCCTCGTGTCGATTCACCTTGAGCTCGATGGGCTCGCAGTCGGTGCCCTTAGACTTACCCGAGATGCACTCCAGTCCACCACCGCGCCGCACTGCTAGCGACACGGTCTGCTGGGACGCCGGAAGACAGTGCGCGGCGGTGACAATCGCAAAGCGTGACAGCAGGGCGCCGCTACAGTCGCCGAGCGAGACCACCATTTGGCCGGAACCGGGCGCCACCACGGCGCCCGCCTGAAGCGCTTGCCGAGTGAGCGCTGCCTGGTCGTCGATACTTGCTTGTCCGCCGCCACACCCGCCCTGGCAAAGGGCGAACGCGACGCCGCTACCCGCCAACCAGCGCATTGTAGCTTTCATGTTGGCGCAACATACCTTCTCCCGCGGCGTCCGGTAGCAACATCTCGATGACGTGCACGGGGCCGTTCGGCGAATCGGCTACCGGGATCCACGCAACGGCGGCAACTCGCGCAGCCCGAGCGCGGTGCCGGCCCTGTGAACCGTTGCACGCCTGCAGCGGGCACCTCCGCGACGGAAGCGCGCGAGGGGATCTCGATCACCCCCGGCATGGGCTCGCCGCGCGCTACTCGTCACCATGACCATCGAGTGCAACGACGGCTCTTCGTGCATCGGGACCTACGCGCTCATCGAGTTGCAGATGGCGGGCAGCCACGACCATCCCCACGCCGCCCACGCCCAGCACGCGCTCCACCCGGTAGTTGCCAGCCAAAACCTGGCCCTCGACTACTTGGTCATGCATCTCTTGGGCGCCCGTCCACCTTGCCGAAGGCGACTCCGACTTTGGCCGGGGATACTAGATGCCAGGGCCATGCGAGGGCTATGGGTAACAGTACGCAAAACCTCGAGCCCCAGCTCCCAACACTCCGATGAGCCTTTCCCCAACCCCCCCCGCCGGTGCGCTGGTGGCGCTGGTGCGCTGCTTCAGCGTGCCGGATGCGCTACCTGGCGCTCTGCTCCCAGCCGGCCAGCTGCCGTTTCGCATTTTTTGCCCTGCGGCAACAACTGATATTTTCAGGGCACGTCGGCGAGGCCCTCCTGTTCGCCTCACCCGCCTGCGTATTCCGCTGCCTTCGATCAGCCGTTCCGGGTGCATGCGATCAGCATTCCGGGTATCCGATCAGGCTTCGGAGCCAAGCGACGAGTACGGGGCTGGTCAGGCGGTGGGTTGAGCCTCGGGTTGGAGTTTCAGACCTTTCTGGCGGCGCATGGATGAGCCGCGCAGGGTGAGCACGTGTGCGTTGTGCACGAGCCGGTCGCAGATGGCGTCGGCGATAGTCGGATCACCGAGGGACTCGTGCCAACTTTTCGTCGGCAGTTGTGACGTGAGGATGGTGGAGCGTTTCCCGTAACGATCCTCGACCACTTCGAGCAGGTCGCGGCGCTCGACGTCAGTCATGGGTGCGAGCAGAAAATCGTCGAGAATGAGGACGTCGATTTTGGCGAGGCGCGCCAGCATGTTGGAGTAATCGGCAGAGGCTCGCGCGATCGCCAGTTGGCATCCGGTGCGCCAACGCCGTTCTTCCCGGCGAGATCGTGAGTCGTCAGACTTGGCGGCATGACGACGACAGACGAGAAGTGGGTTGAGCGGATTCGGCAGTGGAAGGAGAGCGGGAAGACGGCGGAGGATTTCGCAGCGGGGCAGCCGTACAAGGCGTCGACGCTGAAGTGGCGAGCAGCGGGGCTGCGGCGGAGTGCAGATAACGGTCAAGGCTGAGCGCGACACGAAGATCGATTCGCTGCAGGAAACGATCGTCAATCTAGCGCACGAAAACGAGCTGCTCAAGCGCCGGCTTTACGGCACCAAGAGCGAGCGCCTGCGGACGAGCGAAAATCAGCTCGCGCTCGGCGACCTGCTCGACGACCAGAAACAGCTCCAAGAGCAGCTAGATGCGGCCGTCGCGAAGGCAAAGTCAGCCGGCGACGAAAGCAGCGAGCCCGCGCCGCCACCGACGACAAAGGCCAAACCCAAGGGGCGCCGCGACCTGCTCAGCAGTGATCTACCGAGAGTCCTGCTTGACCTACGCGACCCCAAGCTTGAGCAGACCGCCAAGCACATCGGCTGGGACGAGTCGCCGCAATTGATCTATCGCCGCGGCGGCTTCGCCGTGCTCGTCAAGCGCACGGCCAAGTACGAGGTGCCCGGCAAGGACGGGCCGACCGTGCTCGGCGTGGACGTGCCCGAGACTCTGTTCCCCCGCGGGTTGCTGCACTCCTCGGTCGTCGCTTACATACTGGTGCAGAAGTTCGGGCTCGGGGTGCCGCACCATCGGCTCGAGCAGCACCTCCTCGACCAAGGCGTCGAGCTCGACCGCGGCATGATGAGCCGCTACGTGGACGAGGCGGGTGGCTCGCTCGGCGCCACGATCGTGCATGCGATGTGGCAAGACGCGATCCAAAACGCCGCAGTCATCTCGACCGATGCCACGGGTGCGCTGGTGCAGCCGGAAAAGCGCCAGGACGGGCAGCGGCAATCCTGCAAAAAGGGCCATTTCTTCACCGCCGTCGTCGACTGCGACCACGTGCTGTTTGCGTACACCGAGCGGCACACGCAAGAGGCCGTTCGCCAGCTCTTCGGCGCATTCAAAGGCTTCCTGCAGTCCGCCGCGAGCAACGTTTTCGACATCCTCGAGCGCGGCCCTCCGAAGGACGAGGACACCGGCGACGCGATCAACTTGGTTGGGTGCTGGGCGCACTGTCGGCGCTACTTCTTCGAAGCTGCCATCTGTAAGTATCAAGTCGGCTTGCAGGGGCTGCTGCGTATTCGCACCATCTACGCGGCGGACGACTCCTTGCGGAAGTTGCCGCCCGCGAGGGGCTCGAGCGGCTGTCGATATTGCAGCACAACACCTTGCCCCAAACACCCGAGCAAAACGGCAAGCAAGCGTCCTTTTGGACCGTTGTCGAAGGCCGGCTCATGGGCATGCTCGAGGGCGAAGCCGAGCTCACGCTCGAGCTGCTCAACCGCGCCACTCAGGCTTGGATCGAGCAGGAATATCACCGCCGCATTCACAGTGAGACCGAGCAAACGCCGCTCGATCGCGCTCTTTCGAGCCTTTCCGTTGTCAGGCCCTGCCCATCGAGCGATGCGCTGCGGCGCGCGTTCCGAATGGAGGTCAGAAGAAAGCAGCGCCT
>JBBSAB010000212.1:0-6530 GCA_038252755.1 Polyangiales bacterium
CAACCGCCGACCCAGGCGGACATCCCCCAGGCCCACCCCCTCGAATTCCGTCAGAACCACACTCGAGGCAAGCTGGACCATGCGGCCCTTAGATCATTTCGAAGCTTTTGTGTCGATCAAGATGTGCGGGATCTTGAGGGGGGACCGAACAAAAAATCGTTACTTGACCACGTGAACCAGACCCCACCTGGTGTCATCGACCTGATTCCCCTCGGAGCAACTATTTTTTGTTTTGGTCCCCCAAAACAAAAAATGCGTCTCGCCCCTCGCACGACTCCCGATCTCCCGTCCTCCCTGTAAAATCTCGAGCCGCTTAGGGACGTATGCATCCGTTACGGAGACTGTTTCAGCACGCGCAGCAGTATCGGCGACAGGTGGTGCTGGCGAGCGTCTTTTCGGTGTTGAACAAGCTGTTCGACGTTTTGCCGGAGGTGTTGATCGGCGTGGCGGTGGATGTGGTGGTGAGCAGGAAGGCGTCGTTCGTAGCGCGCTTTGGCGTGAGCGAGCCGCACCGGCAGCTGCTCGTGCTGGCGGTGATCACCGTATTCGTTTGGGTGTTCGAGTCGACGTTCGAGTACCTGTACGCGATCCGCTGGCGGAACCTGGCACAGAACCTGCAGCACGATTTGCGCATGCAGAGCTACGCGCACGTGCAGAAGCTCGATCTGTCGTGGTTCGAGCGCACCCGCACCGGCACGCTGATGAGCATCTTGAACGATGACATCAATCAGATGGAGCGCTTCCTCAACGGCGGCGCGAATGATCTGATTCAGGTCATCACGGGCACGGCGCTAGTCGGCACCGTGTTCTTCGTGCTGACGGCCAAGATCGCCGCGCTGGCGCTGCTGCCGATCCCGCTGATCATCTACGGCGCTTTCTGGTTCCAAGCGCGGCTCGCGCCACGCTACGCGCAGGTGCGCGAAGCGGCCGGCACGCTCAACGCCCGCCTCAACAACAACCTGCTCGGCATCGCGACCGTCAAAGCCTACGCGGCCGAGGAGTACGAAGCCTCTCGCATCCGGGAGAGTTCGCACCAGTACCGCAGCGCCAACGCGTTCGCGATCCGCTTCTCGGCCGCGATCACGCCAGTTATCCGCATGGCAATTTTGGCCGGTTTTACCGTCACTTTGCTGTACGGCGGCTTTTTGGCCCTGCGCGGCGAGATCGGCGTGGGCAGCTACTCAGTGCTGGTCTTCCTGACCCAACGGCTGCTCTGGCCGATGACGCGCCTGGCCGACATGTCAGATCTTTACCAACGCTCGATGGCGTCGGTGGAGCGCGTCATTAACTTGCTCGAGACCCCGGTCAAAATCACGTACGCCGGCGCACCGATCGCCGCGCGCGACGTCAAGGGCGCGCTGCGCTTCGACAACGTCGACTTTTCTTACGCTGAAACGCCCACTCTGCAGAGCATCTCGCTCGACATTGCGCCCGGCCAAACGATCGCGTTCGTGGGCGGAACTGGCGGCGGCAAGAGCACGTTGGTTAAGCTGCTGTTGCGTTTCTACGACCCGACCAGCGGCGCCATCTTGCTCGACGGTCAGCCGATCAGCAGGCTCGATCTGCAAGCGCTGCGACGCTGTATCGGCTACGTCGCGCAGGACAGCTTCTTGGCCGACGCGACGGCAGCGCAGAACATCAGCTACGGCTTACCCGACGTGTCGCGCGAAGCCGTCGTGGCCGCGGCCGTCGCCGCGGAAGCGCACGAGTTCATTTCCGAGCTGCCGAACGGCTACGACACCGAGGTCGGCGAGCGCGGACAGAAGCTCAGCGGCGGGCAGCGCCAACGCATCGCGCTGGCGCGCGCAATCGTTAGAAATCCGCGCATCTTGGTGCTCGACGAAGCGACCAGCGCGGTCGACAACGAGACCGAAGCCGCCATCCAACGCTCGCTCGAACGGCTGGTCGTCGGCCGCACCAGCTTGATCATCGCGCACCGGCTCTCGACCGTGCGCCGCGCGGACTGCATCCACGTGCTCGACGCCGGCCGCATCGTCGAGTCGGGCACGCACTCCGAGCTCGTGGCGCGTGACGGTGTCTACGCGAGCTTATGGCGCCTGCAAACCGGCGAAGCCCCTTCGGGAGTTAAGAGTTAAGAGTTAGGAGTTAGGAGTTGAGAACGATGCTGGTTGCGTCTAGCTCAGAACTGCCAACTGCCAACTCCCAACTGCCAACTCCCAACTCATTTACACTTGATAAACTCGACGTCGTCGACCCAAATTTCCCAAGTTTTTCCCAAGCCGGGCAGCGCCCACTCGAGCGCGAACAACTTGGCGGTCTTGATTTTCCCGTCGGCCGGGTGATACCCGGTGCCAATCTGCATGACGTCGGTGAACTTGATCGTGAACGACTTCCACGCCGTCGTGAACGCCGCTTGCGCTCCGAAGTGGTCGTAACACGCCGTGCCTGCGGCGCCGACGGGCTTACAAACCATACCCTCTTGGTGCGTGTCGATGTCCGGTATGCGGACCCGCACGTTGGTAGCAGCAGCAGCTTTCCCCCAGAACTGCACGCCACAGAACGCCGACGCATCGTACGGCTTGACGCCCGACTGCTCGGTGAAGTTGAAGCCCATCACTGAGCCCCAGTCGTTGAAGCCGACCGCTTTCAAGTGTGCGGCGTAGGTGCTGCGGTCGCTCGCGGCCAGCTGTGCCATCGCATACTTGGTCGAGGGCGGGTCGGTCGTAGCACCAACCGTGAGATCACCACCCGCATACCAGTAACCGTTACGACCACCGCTGACGACGATCTCCGGGTCGCCATCTTCCATATCGTCGATGCTCTCGGTCGCGCCGGGTTCAACAGTACCGCCCGCGCCCGCGCTGCCGGCGGCGCCAGCGGAAGCCGTGCCGCCGCTGCCGCCATTCGACGTGCCCGCGCTGCCGCCGCTACCAGCCGTGGTCGAGCTCTCGCCAGCTTTGCCTCCGCTCGTAGCGCCAGCGGAGACCGACGCGGAGCCGCCGGTGTCTTCGCCGGCGATTGCGCTGCCACCAACGCCACCCGAACCGGCAGCCCCGGCGCTCTTGCCTGAGCCGCCGAGCGGCGCCGTCATGTCACCCAGCAGCGACGTGTCGTACACGCTGCACGCCAGGCCGCCGACGAACGGCCCTAAGGCCAGAGCTCCGTAACCCGCCCACGGCAGGCGCCTCGCGATTCGGCTCGTGTTGGAGTTTCTCATCCTGTGCTGAATAAATTCGAGTAGTTACGTACGTCTAACGACAACCAGCGGCGCTGGCTTAAGCGTCGTGTCCGGACGCCGCCCCCGCTACTTCGAAATGCACGGCAGCCCTCCGAAGGCGGCGCAACAGCACGCATGATCTGAAGGGTAACGCGGAAGTGCCGAGCGTTCCACGTGCGACCTTCAGGCCCAATGTAGGTCGAAGGCCCTTCATGATGCGCGCGCCCGCGCCGCGTTGCGGTACAACGGCCGCATGAGCGACGAGAACTCCGCCCGTCTTCTCGAACGCGCCGAGCGGCTTTTGCCCGGCGGCGTAAACTCGCCGGTGCGCGCCTTCCGCGCGGTCGGGGGCGCCCCTGTCTTCATTAGCTCTGCCAAGGGCTCCAAGCTGCTCAGCGCTGACGGTCGCGAGTACATCGACTACGTCGGCAGCTGGGGTCCGGCGATCTTGGGCCACGCTCACCCCGATGTTGTGCGCGCCGTGCAGGCGCGGGCCGAGAGCGGGCTCGGCTTCGGGGCACCGACCGAGCTCGAGGTCCAATTCGCCGAAGCCATCGTCGAACGTTACCCGAGCATCCAGATGTTGCGCTGCGTTTCGAGCGGCACCGAAGCGACGATGAGCGCGCTGCGCGTCGCGCGCGGCTTCACGGGTCGCGACGTGATCGTCAAGTTCGACGGCTGTTACCACGGGCACTCCGACGGCTTATTGGTCAAGGCCGGCAGCGGGCTGGCCACGTTCGGCACGGCCGATTCAGCTGGTGTGCCGGCGGGCGTGGTCGCCAACACAGCCAGCTTGCCCTTCAACGACGTGAACGCCCTCCAAGAGCTGTTCGAGCGGGAGCGCGGCCGTGTCGCCGCCGTGATCGTCGAGCCGGTCGTTGGCAACATGGGCTTGGTGCCGCCGCAGCCCGGTTTTTTGGAGCGATTGCTGGAGCTGTGTCGCGAGCACGGCGCAGTTTCGATCTTCGACGAGGTGATGACGGGCTCGCGGCTTTCGGCTGGCGGGGCGCAAGGTTTGTTCGGCATGACGCCAGATATGACGTGCCTGGGCAAGGTCGTCGGCGGCGGCATGCCGCTCGCGGTCTACGGCGGTAAGCGCGAGATCATGCAGTGCATCGCGCCGCTTGGCGCCGTGTACCAAGCCGGCACGCTGAGCGGCAGCCCGCTGGCGATCGCCGCCGGTTTGGCCACGCTCGCCGCCTTGACCCCCGACGTTTATGAAAGACTCGAAGCGCTGACCAGTAAATTGCAGGTCGGCCTGGAGCGCGCGCTGCGCGACGCGCGCGTGGACGGCGTCGTCCAACGTGTCGGCTCGATGCTGACGCTGTTCTTTCACCGTGGTCCGGTGCGCGGCTGGACCGACGCCGCCGAGTCGGACCGCGAGCGCTTCGCGCGCTTTCACCGCGGACTGTGTGCGCGCGGCGTCTATTTCCCACCGTCGCAGTTCGAAGCTGCGTTCGTGTCCGCCGCTCACAGCGACGACGACATCGACCGCACCGTGGAGGCAGCGCGCGCTGCCCTGGAGGAATGAGCGTGCGCGACGTTCTCAGCGGTCCGCCCAGCGCGTTCTTCCAGCACTGCCCGCGCTGCGCCGCCAAACGCACCAGCGAAGGCGACGCCGTGCGCTTCGTGTGTGACGCGTGCGGCTTCGTTTACTACTACAACGTCGCGGTATCGTCGGCGGTGCTGATCACGAGCGCCGACGGCAACGCGCTGTTCATTCGCCGCGCGCGCGACCCCGGCCAAGGCAAACTGGCTCTGCCCGGCGGCTTCATCGATCGCGGGGAAAGCGCCGAGCACGCCGCGATCCGCGAGGTGCGCGAGGAAGCCGGGGTGAGGCTGGACAGCCTCGAATTTCTGGCTAGTTTCCCCAATCTCTACACCTATCGGGACGTCGAGTATCCGGTCGCCGACCTGTTCTTCACCGCCAGCGTCGAGACCGAGCAGGCCAGTCCGCTCGACGACGTGACCGAGATCGTCTGGGCAAAGCCGGGCTCGCTGCGTGATGAAGATCTAGCGTTTCCGTCGCACGCGCGGGCGCTGCGCCATTACACGAGCGCGAGCCGGTTCGGCAGCACCGCTCGGAGGTGAGCCGCGCCTAAAGTGGTGCTAGGCTCGGCGACCAATGCGTATCGATTGTCCGATCTGCAAGCGGGTTCTCGCTGATGCGCCCGACGACCATGGGCCGCGCCCCTTCTGCTCGCCGCGGTGTAAGCTGATCGATCTTGGCAATTGGCTGAGCGAGGCGTATCGCATCCCGCTTTCGTCCCGCGATGAAGGCGCGCAAGACAGCGACGACCACCTGCTCTCGTGAACCATGCAAAGTAACGACTCCGTCCTGCGCGCGATCACCGACGACGGCGCTTTCCGCGTGGTCGTCGCGCGCACCACCGACACCGTGCAGCAAGTGCTAGCCGCCCAAGGTGCGCAAGGCACCACCGCCCGCCACTTGGGCGATCTGGTCACCGGCGCGGTGCTGTTCCGCGAGACGATGGCGCCGAACCTGCGCGTGCAAGGCATACTCAAGGGCTCCGACGGCTCGGGCAGCTTGGTCGCCGACTCGCACCCCTCGGGCAAGACGCGCGGGCTCGTTCAGCTCAATGAAGGCGTGAGCGAAATCGCCGTCGGGCCCGGCGCGATCATGCAAATGATGCGCACGCTGCCGGACGGCAAGATCAACCAGGGTTTCGTCGCGGTGCCGGACGCGGGCGGCATCTCTCGCGCGCTGATGGAGTACATGCAGACCTCGGAGCAGGTCGTGTCGATGTTGGCGATGGGAACGCTACTCGACGCCGATCGAGTCTCGGCGGCTGGCGGCTATCTCGTCCAGCTCTTGCCAGAGGTCGGGCGCGGGCCGTTGATGGTCATGACCGAACGCCTGAAAGACTTCGAGTCGATCGACGCGCAGCTGCGCGAACCAGGCTTCTCGCCCACCGCGCTGCTCGAAGAGCTGCTGTACGCCATGCCGTACACGCGCCTGGAAGAGAGCAAGGTCGGCTTCGAGTGTTGGTGCAACGAGCTGCGCGTCGTTTCGGCCATCTCGACCTTGCCCAAGCAGGACATCGAGCATCTGCTGAGTGCCGGTGAGGTGCTGGAAATTGCGTGCGAATACTGCAAGCGCGAGTTCCGCATCCCGCCCGCCCGCCTGCAGGGCCTGCTCGACGAATCGTGACACTCGAGCACGAGCGAACAGGAAGGCGGTAGGAAGGCGGGAAGGCGGCTCACCATTGGTCTCATTTCAGCTGGTGGCCACGCCCGCTGATCCTGGCTTCTGGCTTCGTTTTCGCTCCGGTCCGGTGCTCACGTACCCACGTACGCTCCGCTCCGGTCCTCGCGAAAGCCTCACCAGAAG
>JBBSAB010000213.1:0-6523 GCA_038252755.1 Polyangiales bacterium
ATCTTATGTTAACGAATAGTTAGAGCGGTTCGCGAAGTGGGGAAGCTTCGCATGACGTCGCGTCGTGATCAACTTCATGGCCGTTCCCTGAGCCGCCCGATGGCGTTTAAATTTCCTAGTCTCAGCGCCGCCGCGCTAACCACGCTGCGTGGAAGCGCATCCCCAATCGGGTAGCTCGTTCGAGGCTCAAGCCAGGGGCCTCGATGCGACGCAACGTGACGTACTGGGACTATTGGCGCTGCACGCCGAGGTGAACATCTCGACCCTGACGGAGCTTTGCAACGCCGTCGGCCTTCGCGCAACGCCCACGCGGCAGTTGAGCACATCCACCTTGCGTCCGCACGTCGACGCTCTGGTAGCGGCGGGGGTCGTGCGTCACGGACACAGCGGCTTTGGCGTTGCGCGGTCTGCGAAGCATTCGGCGTTGCGTGACGCCGCCGCGCGGGGTCGGCTTGGCGTGTTGGCGCAGGTGGCCACCGCCAATCGCTTCGGTGCGCCGTATTACCAGGGAAGCGCCGACCAGGCGCTCAAGGGCTTGCTCGAGCTCGATGTCGCGCTCGCGCTCGGCGGGGCGGCTGTCGACGTAGCGGTCGCGCGCGCTTTGAACTGCGCGACCGCGCTGGGGAACGTGCCAAGTTTGGAGGTTGCGGCTCATTCGGTATTTCCCGCTTTGGTGCTGTCTTTCGACCAAACGTGGTTCGAGCGCTTGGACGAACCGGTGCAGTCGCGTTTGTTCGAGCTGGCGGTGTTGTTCGCCGAAAACGCTGGCAGCGGCTTGGGCGAGCTCTATGGCTACGCGCTGCGGCGCCCACGGCTATTTTCGTCGCGACCCGCGGCGCACGCTGGCCTGTTCGGAGTAGCAATCCTCGCGGGTGATTTCGAAAACGCAACCGCGCTGGCGAAGTCGGCACAGGGTGACCTGCGGTCGCAGCTCCTAGCGGCGCTCGCCGTTGCGAGTGGCGCCTTTGCGGAGGAGCATTCGTTCGTAGCGCCGAAGAAGGACGAGCCGATTGGGGTAGCGCGAGTGCTACAGGCGCTGCTTCTGCTGGGCCGAGGCCGGGCCGAGGATCTCGATGGCGCCGGGCGAATCGCGTATGCAGGCTATCGTAAGACGTCAGCGTTCAAGTGCTCGTCGGGCTGGCTGAAGGAGCTGGTTGAGCTTGCGCAAGGGCGACGGTCGGCGTTCCAAAAGCGCGCCTTCGAATCGAGCAGCAACGCGGACTGTCTCGACGGTTTGCTGCGCGCGACCTTCGCGATCTGGGCGGACGACCGGAGCGTGGTGGAGCTGGCTCCGGTTCCGGTGGAGCGCTACGCTGACTACTTCCGCGACGCCGGGCAGCATTGGCTCGCGGCGCACTACCGTGCTTGCTTGAAGCGGCTCGACCGAATGGCAAGCGTCGCGGCTGGGGGCCGGGGCACCGCGATGCCGAAGCACGGCGTGGCCAACGGCGAAGCGGACACGCACGGTCCTGGATTGACCGTGCGCCCGCTGTTCGAGCTACGGACCGCCAAGGAAGCGTGGGAGCTTTCGCTCGAGGCATTGGAACGGGTTGCAGCGACGGCTGGCCCACCCGAGGCGCCGAGCTCGGTGACGGTTCAAGAACGCATCCTTTGGCGTGTTTCGCCGAGCAATCTCGACATTGAGCCCTACCTTCAAGCCAGCAAGGCCGGAGCGTTTACGCGCGGTCGAAAGCTTGCGGTCAAGCATCTGCTGGCCGGTGCCAAGCAGCTCGAAGGCTTGCCGCCCGAAGATCGCGTCGTTGCCGAGCACGCCCGCGAGCGGCGCGAGGGCGGCTACGGTTACGGCTACCCACAGGTCTTCCATTTCTTGGAAGCGCGGGCCTGGCTCGATCTCGTCGGGCATCCGCGTGTCGAGCTTCAGGGGACCGAAGAGCCGGTCGAAGTCGTCCGCGGCAGAGTACAGCTCGTGGCGGAAGCGCAGGGCGACGCGCTGGTGGTCAGGCTCGAGCCCAATGACTTGACCCGCGAGCTGTCAGTGCGACAAGAGCCGGGAAGGCTCGTTGTTTACCAGGTGGAAGAGCAGGCCATGCCGCTCTTGGCCCTGCTGCGCACGGGCCTCACGCTGCCGGCGGCCGCCAGGGACCGCGCGCTGGCCTCGCTCGGTCGGCTGGCGCACCTCGTGCCCGTGCAGACTTCGGAACGCACGGCGGCCAAGCCGGTAACGGCGGACGCCCGGCTTTGGCTGCGTGTGCTGCCCCGCGCCGGCGGTTTGTCGGTGGCTGCGTTCGTGCGACCGCTGGGCGAGGGCGGAGCGGAGCTTCTGCCCGGCGTCGGCGCTCCCCACCTGCTCGGCCATCGAGGCCACGAAGCCGTGCAAACGGAACGCGACCTCGCGGCCGAACGCGCCGCGCTCGCAGCGCTGCTCGCAGAATGCCCTTTGGTCGAAGGCTTAGCCGATTTCGGCGACTCGGTGGTTCTGCAAGACGCGGCGTCCTGTTTGGAGCTGCTGTCGGTGCTGCAACGACCGGAGTGCCAGATTGTCGTCGAATGGCCCGAAGGGACCCCGCTCAAGCTCCGCGGGCGTGTCGGTCGCAGCGCATTGCGGGCCGGGATTCAGCGCCGTGCCACGCACTTCTTCGCCGAAGGTACCCTGACAGTCGACGATAGCTTGAGTCTCGAGCTGCAAGAGTTGGTGGCATTGGTCGCGGAAAGCCCCGGTAAGTTCGCGCGGCTCGCCAATGGCGACTTCATCGAGCTCGAACGAGATTTGCGCGATACATTGGAGCTGCTCAGCGCGGCGAGCGTCGAATTAGGAAAGCGGCAGCAAGGCGTTGCGCTGTCGCGCAGCGCGTTCGCGACCCTCGAACAGTTGTCGGCGGAGAGCTCGGGCTTCACTCTCGCGAGTGACGTGGCCAGCTACCGAGCGCAGCTCGAAGCGGCGTTTTCAAGAACGCCCAAGCTGCCGCGTGGGCTCGAAGCCGAGCTGCGCGACTACCAGCTCGAAGGCTTTCGTTGGCTGGCCCGCTTGGCCGACGCCGAGCTCTCGGCTTGCCTGGCGGATGACATGGGCCTTGGCAAAACCCTGCAGGCGATTGCGCTGCTGCTCTATCGGGCAAAACAAGGGCCGGCGCTCATCGTCGCGCCCACCTCCGTGTGTGACAACTGGCGGCGAGAGCTGACACGCTTCGCGCCATCGCTGGAGCTGCGCGTGTTCGTCGGCGCGGGCCGTGAGCGTGAGCTGGAAGGTCTGGGCGCACGTCATATCGTGATCACGAGCTACGCTCTGTTGCAGCAGAGCGCCGAACAGCTGCAGGCGGTGGGCTTTGCCACGGCGATCCTCGACGAGGCTCAGCTGATCAAGAATGCGGAGTCGCAGCGGGCTCAAGCCGCCTGTGCGCTCGACGCCAAAGTCCGCTTCGCCCTCACGGGCACGCCTGTGGAGAACCACATTGGCGACCTCTACAGCATCTTTCGCTTTCTCTTGCCTGACTTGGTCGGCACCTGGCCAGTGTTCAATCGACGCTTTGGCGCGGCGCGGGGCGGCGAAGCCGGCAATCTCGCGCGGCGGTCGCTCAAGCGCCTGCTCAAGCCCTACCTGCTACGACGCACGAAGGCTCAGGTGCTCGAGGAGCTACCGCCGTTGACCGAAATCGAGCACCGCGTTGTCTTGAGCGCCGCTGAGGTCGCGCTCTACGAAGGCGTGAGGCGTAAGGCACTCGAGGCGCTTGAGCAAGGCGCCAAAAACCCTCAGGCGCGCTTTCGGGTGCTCGCGGAAATCACGCGCCTCCGTCGACTTTGCTGTCACCCGCAACTGGTGGCGCCCAACGCCCCAGCTGGCAGCGCCAAGCTCGACGCGCTGATGGAGCTCATCGCCGAGCTACGCGAGGGGCGGCACCGCGCGCTGGTGTTCAGCCAATTCGTAGACGTGCTCACGTTGGTCCGAGCTCGCCTCGACGCGCAGGGCATCTCATACCAGTACCTCGACGGCTCGACGCCGGCGCCACGTCGCACGGCCGCAGTCGACGCCTTCCAGTCCGGCGACGGTGACGTCTTTCTGATCAGCCTCAAGGCGGGTGGTTTCGGCTTGAACCTCACCGCCGCGGACTATGTGATTCACGTCGACCCGTGGTGGAACCCCGCCGTCGAAGCGCAGGCGTCTGATCGCGCCCACCGCATCGGCCAGACTCGCCCGGTCACGGTCTATCGGCTGATTGCGTCAGGCACCATCGAAGAGCGCATTGTCGAGCTCCACCAGAAGAAGCGAGACCTTGCCACCTCGCTTCTCGACGAGAGCCACACTTCCGCTGCCCTCAGTCCTGAAGATCTGCGCGACTTGCTTGCGCCGTAGACGAGCACGCCCCGATCCGTTGCCGTCTGGGGGGGGGCGCGTCGATGGCGCGAGGTTGCACGTCGGATGACCATTCGTGCGACGGGGCGACAAACAATTCATTTGGCCTCAGACTATTTGGCAGCCAAATTCGGCTCAGACGCTGGCTACGACTAACAGTTTAGGTGGGCGTTTCTTGAGATCGCACGTCGCGATCTGCCATGACGGACTTGGAAGGAGGGCGAACATGTCGAAGTCGCTTTCGGCCACGCTAGCGCGTGCGCCAACGTCAGCGCGCTGCAGAGGTGTGCCCGACACTCAAGTTGAGCGTCAGGAGCCGGCGACGGTTGCCAGCGCCGATTGCGGGCGCTCGCCGGTACCCGAGCCGTTCGCGAAGGGGGGGGCTCCCGAGTCACCCATTCTAACGGTGGACGAGCTGGCCGCCCTTCTGCGCCTGAACCGCAAGACGGTCTACGACGCCCTTTCCCGCGGCGAAATCCCAGGCGCGCGCCGGGTCGGGAGCACGTACCGCATTTTGCGGGCGGCGGTGATAGGCTGGTTGTCGTCAGGTCAAGGTCGCGTTTCGCACTCGAAGAGGCTCAGATGAGTGTGAGGCGCGAAGAACGCCGCGACCCGGTTACGGGCGCGGTTCGGAAGTACTGGATTGTGGACGTCAACTTTCAACACCCCGACGGCAAGCGCGAGCGCGTGCGAAAAGTTTCGCCCGTGCAGACGCAGCGCGGAGCCGAGCACTACGAGCGCGACCTTCGCTCGGCATTGCTCGGCGGCACGTTTGGGAGAGAGGAGCCGGCAGCGGCACCGACCGTCGAACAGTTTCGAGAACGCTTCATCGACGACTGGTGCCGAGCCAACAAACAGAAACCGAGCGGTATCGAGGCGAAAGAGTCCGTGTTTCGCCGCTACTTGATTCCCATTTTCGGAAATCGTCGTTTGGACACGCTCTCGGCGGCCGACGAAGATCGACTCAAGAAGCACATGATTGAGCTTTCTACGTCGACCTACAACAACACGGCATCGGTGTTGAATTCGGCGTTGAAGGCGGCCGTGCGGTGGCGGGTCATCCCGTTCATTCCGCATCGGTTCGCCTTGCTGAAGCGGGACAAGCGACGCGCGACGTTCTACGACTTCGACGAATACCAGTGGCTGATGGACGCGGCTCAAAAGATCGATCTGCGCATCCATGTCGCCGTGCTGCTCGGTGGCGACGCGGGGCTCAGGCGCGGTGAGATCATCGCGCTCGAATGGTCAGACGTAGATCTGCGGCGCGGCCAGCTCACGATCGAGCGTTCGGAGTGGAAGAGCGAAGTCACGGCAACCAAGGGCATGAAAGTTCGGGTGGTCCCGATGACTCAGCGCCTGCAGAAAGCCTTGGCTGCGTTCCGCCATCTCCGGGGTGACCGCGTGCTCTACGCGGACGGAGGTTCGTCTGTCACCGCCAAGGTCCTCCAGAAATGGATGGGCCAGGCTCAGCGACGGGCAAATCTACGGGCGACGGGTGCGATTCACATTTTGAGGCATACGTTCTGTAGTCACCTCGCCATGAAGGGAGCCCCCGCGCTCTCCATCCGGCACCTCGCCGGTCACGAGGATCTGCAGACGACCCTTGGCTACATGCACCTGGCCAAGGGCGAGACGGAACGGGCGATCGGACTACTCGAAACGCCGATCGCGGGTTCGAGCGTGCACGGCAACGGCAACCTGACGGCAACGGAACACTCGGCGGATCAGAACACCGCGAGTTGATTCAGGAAACAGGGTGGAGGCGCCGGGAATTGAACCCGATCCGATCCACCACCCAAACCTCCTGGTCAATCCTAGCCCTCGATCCTAAGCCTCGACCTGTAACTTTGGCCCCATAGCGGACCCGACGCTCGCTTCACGCCCCTCGGTGGCTGGCGGGACGCCGTCGATTGGTGAGCTTCGACGGGTGGCTCCGGGTACTGACCGGCCAATGCATCACCGCGCACTCGCAATCGGTTTGGGCGGAGCGCTGCTCGGACTGTTGGCTGTCGCGCCGAGCTGCAGCACGCCTGGCACGTCACCGGCTACGCCTGGAACCAGCGGCACTAGCGCGGGCGGCGCCGGCAGCGGTGGGCAGGTCAGCACGGGCGGCACGGTGGGCGGCTCCGCGAACAATGGCGGTACGGCCGGCACCGGTGTTGCTGTTGGCGGCGGCGGCGGCGCGACGAGCACATCTGCCGGTAGCGCTGGCGC
>JBBSAB010000214.1:0-6502 GCA_038252755.1 Polyangiales bacterium
GCGACCGCGACGACGGAATGATTGCGCTTGAGCCTGGAGGCCCGCCGCCGCGCAAAAGCGACCCGGCGAGCCACGGTAGCGGTGAGCCGCCTGCCTGTTGTTCCCCTGCTCGTTGCGGCAAAGATGCGATGAAAGGTCAGCACAAACCCAGGCCTACCAGCCCCCTATCGCCGACGGTAGCTTACGGACCGTCGGGCACGGGCACGGAACGGGCACGCGCGAGCGATTCGACCCCGACGGCGCCTGCTCCGATCTGGAGCTACCCAACGATCGTCGAAAGCTGGCCGCCGTAGGCAGGGTCGGCGAATGCGTCGACGTGCGGACACCCCATGGCATTGACGATCGCCGCCAGAATGCCGTTGGTCGGCGCGCTCTGGCCTTGCTTACCCGAAGCCCAGCGCAAGAAGCGCCCGGACTTCAGGTAGCCGTTGCAGTTGCCGCCGAGCACCCAAAACAGGTCATCGGTCTGGTGACCGCCGCCGGTCGACTGAAGATTGCAGTAGAGGACGAGGGTGCTGTCGAGCATCGGCGTGCCGTCTGGGTCCATGGTCTCGCTCAACCTCTTCAGCAGGTAGGCGTACTGTTCGAAGTACCACTGGTCCAGCGCGTTCTTCAGGCGTTTGAGCTTGCCCTGGTTGTGGGCGATCGTGTGGTGGTTGAACAGTTTGTTGCCGGATCCACCGGTCTCGCTCTCGCTCCACACGCCGTTGAACATCGGGTCCTTGTCGGCGAGAAACCGATAGGTGATGGTGTTGTTGTTCGAGCTACTGCACATGATCGTCGAAACCCGCGTGAGATCGCAGGCCATGGCGGCGACCACCATGTCCATCTGCGAACGCAACACCGCAGGCAGGTTCGCGTTGTCTAGGGGAGACACGTAGTCCTTGCCGGCTGCGAGCCGGGGCGGCAGTGAGCAGCCGTCGACCACAGCCGACAGCTGCTTCTCGAGGGCCGCAATGCCGTCCAGATGCTCTTGAATGCGCCGCTTGTTGTCCGTGCCAACCTGGGGAAAAATCGAAGCGAGTTGGCCGCCGGTAAAATCGAGAATGCTCTTCTTCTGGGCGCGGATGCGCTGAAGGTCGCTTGAGCTGAGCCCCTTGCCGAATAAATCGTCGAATAACGCCAGCGGATCGTCGCGCATGCTGGGCGCGTTGTGGGTCCTACCGTCGAGGCATGGCCCCGCGTACGACAGCGGTTGGTCGCCGTAGCCGCTAGCGCGCAGCGTGCGAAGCACGAGCGAGGGGAACGGCAAGCCTGCGGCACCTGGCAAATTGGTGGCTACATATTGATCGACGGAGGCGTGACCCGAAGACAGGTTCCAACCATCGGGAATGGCAGGGCCAGGTTTGCCGCGCGCGCCGGTCAGCAAGAACGGCAAGATCGCGTGGCCACTGATGCCCGTCCCCTTGGTGGCTTGACCGGTGTCGGCCGCGTTCTTCACGCCGATGCCAGCCATCACCAAAATCTTGTCGCGGAACGGCTCGAGCGGCTTGAGCGGCGAGAGGTCCATGGCCTGAGCGGTCCAGCCCGTTTCGCCGCCCTGCGGCAGGTAGTCATTGGTGTCCCCATTGGGTACCGCCATGATGATCAGCCGCGTTGGTTTGGTAGGCCCCGCGGCTCTTCCGATTCCGCCGTGAAGCAACGGCACGAGCCCAGCCGAGACTCCCAGTCCCGACAACAGCGCCGCGCGTCGCGAAAGTCGTAGTCCGTTCATGGCAAGACCTCTCCGGCATCGAGACTTCGATAGCTAAATGAACGCGTCTTGGCGAGAGCGACGAGCAGCTCTCGAATGTCATAGTTCGAACCGCCAAAGGCCGCGTAGGCGGCGTCGAACGACGCTCGATCCGCCGCTGCTTCACGCCGCGCAAACGCGTAGCGAAACCATTCCTTGGTCAGGCATCGGCGCACCTGGTCGCTGCCGCCAAGCAGCTGCATCAGCTCGAGCGGGCCGTTGAAGGTCGGGTCCGTGCCGTCCAGGCCATACACTTGGCCCGCAGCGTCGATTGGCCCCAACGCATCAGTTTGGTGATAGGTCCCGAGAGCATCGAAGTTGTCTAAGCCAAAGCCGATGAAGTCCATGCGTAGATGGCAGTCTTTGCAGGGCGAAACCGCCGCATGCTCGAGGTGACGCTGCTTGATACCCACGTCGACCGCGGCCGCAGGCAGTGGTGGAATGTTGTCCGGCGGCGGTGGCATTGGATCGCACAGCAAGCGCTCGCGCAGGAACTTGCCGCGGAAGATCGGGCTGCCTTCGCTCTCCCCGGAATGTGCCGTGAGGAAGCCGGCTAGAGTGAGCAATCCGGCGCGTTCAGCGGCCGGCAGTTCGTGCGCCACAAGATCGGTCCCTGAGACGCCCGAAATGCCATACACAACCGCCAAGGGCTCGTTGATGTAAGTCGAACGTGAGCTGAGCAACGAAGCGAAGCGCCCATCGCCGTGGAGCACGACACCAGTGGTGAAGCGCCGAAACTCTTCGGCCATGGCGCTACCGAGCGCGGGGTTCCATTGGGGGTAGAGACCAGCGGCCTTGCCGAGCGAAGCGAGCGAAGTCAGGCCCAGCCACTGTTCGTGGAAGGCAGCGACCGTGTGCTCGGCCTTCGGATCGCCGAGCATGCGCCGAGCCTGCGCTTCGATTTGCACGGGGCTGTCCAGGCCATCGCTCGCGGCAGCGGCAAACAGTTCGTCATCCGGCATGGAAGCCCACAAAAAATAGGCGAGCTGTGACGCCAAATGATGCGCGTTAAGTTTGACGACGCCGCGGTCAGCGGGGCCCGGCTGTGAGCCGCGCTCCCAGTGGTAGAGGAAATAGGGCGATTCGAGCAGCGCAGCGATCAGAAGCTTCAGCGCTTCGGGGGCGCCCAGGCCTAACTGGCCCCGCAGTGTGTCGCGATAGAAGCTGAGGTGCTGCTCTAGCTCGGCTGCCTCCAAAGGACGCCGATAGGCCCGGGGCGTAAACGAGCTCAGGAACACGCGAATGCAGGTGTCCTCCTGCCCAACCGCGCTGGGATCACAGCCGAGCAGCTCGGCCGGTTTGGCGCTCACCTGTGCAGCGATGTCGAGCGCGGCGTCCTGGTAGGCGGCGACACTCACCTGGTCGACCCTCGCCACCTTGAAGAAGCCAGTCTCGTCCTGCGACTCGGCCGGGAACGTGTTGCTGAGCGTGAACGCACGCCCGAACAGTTGCTCCAAAGTGTTCTGGTACTCGATGCGCGTCAGTAGGCGCATCGGTAGCGGACCGGCCGAGTGAGGGTCGGGCGGTGCATCGTCGAAGGCGGGCGGGCTTGTCGTAGGGCCGGGAGTCATCGGAGAAGTCCCGGCGCCGCCTCCCATCTCCGTAGCGTCACCGGTGCTGCCCAGGATATTTCCGGTGCAGCCGAAGCTGCCAGCAGCGCTGAGCACGGCAAGCAGAGACGCGAAGACGTTGAGTTTTTCGGCTAGAGAGGGGTAGGGCACGGTGCGCGCTTTCCTTCCACGTTGAACGCGACGACTGCTCCCACCTCGGTAGCTTGGTCGCGCTCGAACAGTTCAGGATTTCTAAAATCGCACCGAACAAGAAGTCTGAGCCGAATGATCTGCTCAGGCTACCTGGGTCGGGTGTTAGCGCTCACGCTTCCGAGCCATTCTGCGCACAGCAGAGTTGGGGCCCCATGCCGCGCTCGGCGCCGGTGGCGGCTTCGTGATACCTGTTGGGCGATGTTGCCCCGCGCGCAGGTAGCGCCTTTGGCGGAGAGCGAGGCCGTTGCGGGGGCAGGAGCGGGCGCGGCAGTGCTGACGTTGTCGGACGCCTACGCGCGCTACGTACCCTACGTTGCCAAGCTCGCCCTACGCCTGCTCGGGCGCCCCGCGGAAGTCGACGACTTGATCCAGGACGTTTTCGTGATCGCGACCGAGCGCTTCGCGACGCTTCGCGATCCTAGCGCCCTGCGTGGCTGGCTCGCAGCGATCACCGTCAATACCTCTATTCGGCGCTTGCGGCGGAGGCGACTACGGCGCCTGGTTTCACTGGACTCGGCGCAGCGGCAGCCGGATCTGACACCATTTTTGCTTGCCGGCGCGTCTGCCGAGCACCGGCTCCTGCTGATCGAGGTCTTTCAAGTGCTTGACCGCATTCCGGTGAGTGAGCGTGTCGCTTGGTCCTTGCGTGTCCTGGAGGACGAGCCTTTCGATAGTGTTGCGCGGCTGTGTGGCTGCTCGATCTCGACGGCCAAGCGTCGCGTGGCCGTCGTCCAAAAAGCACTCGACGAGGCGCTGAAGCGATGAGCGATCTAGATTCCTTGGTCCGCGATGCCAGCACCAAACTGGACTTCAATCCGGGCTCACTCGAAGCGCTGCGCGAAGCCGTCGAGCGTCGAGTGCAGCAGCGACGGCGGCTACGCGTGGTTGTGCCGCTGGCTTGTCTCACGCTGATGGTAGGTGGCGCGCTCAGCGTTCGTCACCACGTAGAGCCGCCGCTGATTGCTCAAAGCGTGTCGAGTCAGACGCCCGGTGCGCGCCCGGCGATTTCGCCCGTGAGCTTACGAGACGGCTCGCGCGTCGAGCCAACAACCGCGCGAACTGTCGTTCACGTGCTGGCGGACCAGCCTGAGTTCGTTCGTGTCGCGCTGACGGAAGGCGCGGCCAGTTTTCACGTTGTGCCCAACCCACTGCGGCGCTTCGTCGTGGCCGTTCGCGATTTGGAGGTCGAGGTCGTGGGTACGACGTTCGACGTGATTTGTCGCGACGCCGACACCGAAGTCAAGGTCCAGGCCGGCAGTGTGCGGGTTCGCAACGCGACGGGTGAGGTCCTGCTCTCTGGCGGCGACGCACGGTCGTTCGCCGTGGGCGCGCGGCTGAATGCGGCGTTTCTATCCGATCCCGAGCCAAGCAGCAGCAGCGCTCTCCCTAATGCACCCGCGGGCACGCCTGGCCCGTCCAGTGCTGGCGACTGGCGAAGCCTCGCGCGCGCCGGCAAGTTCGCGCAAGCGTTCAAAATCATGCCTGCCGCCGCGGCACAGCCGGGCTCACGCGGCGTTGAAGAGCTGCTCCTGCGCAGCGACGTGGCCCGGTTGAGCGGCCACCCAGCCTTGGCGATCGATTCACTCCGGGCAGTGGTCGCTCAATACGCAGGCGACTCGCGCACACCGAGCGCCAGTTTCACCCTGGGGCAGATCTACGAGCAACTGGGGCGGCCGGCTGACGCGGCGACGGCTTTCGCCAAATCGCGAGCCCTGCAGCCGAGTGGGCCGTTGGTGGAAGACGCTTTGGCCCGGGAAACGCTAGCGCTGCTTGCTGCTGGCGACCGCCCGGGAGCGCTCGCGCGCGCACGCCAGTACCTCGAGCGCTACCCTGCTGGCGTGCACACCGCGCAGATTCGCCAACGCACCGGGCTGCCCTGAGTGGCGCGCCCCGCTTCGGCGAGGTTCACCCGCTGGTCGGCGTCGGCGTGGGTAGCCGCGCTGCTGGGCGTCGCATCGCCGGCGCTTGGCCGCGAAGCGCTTACGCTTCAAGTCCGCGACTGTCCCACGCTGGATCAAGCGGAGCTGTCGCGTTTGCTTGCGCTCGAGCTAGTCGACTCGGCGAGCCTGGTGCTCACGGACCCACCGGTCGGCGCAACTCAGCTCTCGCTGGAATGCCGATCCGATGACGAAGCGTTGCTCCAGATCGACGACCGCCTGACCCACAAACAAGTCTCGAGAAACGTCGCGTTGGCGCAGGTGGCGGGCAACGCCCGAGCGCGCGTGCTGTCGATCGCGATGGCCGAGCTATTGCGCGCGAGTCGCCTCGAGCTGACGGCAAGGCCACCCCAGGTAGTGCAGCCGGTCGCTCGACTCGTCGTTGCGCCTGCTACCGTCGAAAATGGTCGCCGATTTTCGGTGGCCATCGGTCCCAGCGCGCAAGCCTTCGCTCGTGGCGCCGATGTCTTTTGGGGCGCAACGCTGCTGGCAGACGTGGAGCTCGCGGCGCGGCTGCCCGTCGAAGTCGGCGCATCCTTGCTTCGAGATAGCGCGCGGGTGCGAGGTGGGCGAGCTGAGCTGCTGTTGGGCACGCTCCAAGCCGGCGCGGGTTGGGTGCTTTTGCGGCGACCCTTTGTAGGGAGTGTTCGTGGCGCAGCGCGCTTGGGTTGGCTGCGCGGGCGCGGAATCCCCGACGATTCGACACGGACGCAAGCGCGACAACTTGGCTTACCTTGGGGCTCGGCGAACCTGTGCTTCGACGGGCGTCTGGCGCTCAAACCCGCCTTCGTTGGCGTGCGGCTCGAGGCTGGCTACACGTTGGCCAACGCGATCGGACGAGTCGATACCTCGAACGAGCTCGAGTTGAGCGGCTTGCTCGCGTCTGCCAGCCTGCTCTTTGGTCTCGGCGGCTAGCTTAGCTATTAGCTATTAGCTAGATCGCGGCGATAAATGGCGCGATCGCAAGATCGTAGGCGCGCGCGAGGGTGGCGTCTACGACCTCGACAAGCGGCTGCAAGTAGGCTGGCCGCCTAGCAGGCGTCTCTGAGGTGGACCCACCTGGGCAGCGC
>JBBSAB010000215.1:0-6435 GCA_038252755.1 Polyangiales bacterium
CCCTGTGAAATCTCGAGCCACACGAGGTGGCCACCGCGACGACACAAAAGCTTCTGCGATTCAGGCCGCAGCTTGGCAGCCCAGCTAAAGCGTGGCCAGCAGGCTTGCCAAGTACGCCGGGGCGGCGGGGTCGCCTTCGCGTGGTGCCCACGGTGCGAATTCTTTGTCGGTGGTGGCTTCGTAAGGGCCGGCTTTGACTTCGAAGCAGATGGCGGTGTCGGTCAGGGCGGCGACGGTGTGCCAGATGCCGGGCGCGAGATCGAGGCCAATGACGCCGTTGCGACCGAGGATGTGTTTTTCGGTGATGGCGCCATGGTCATCGAAAAGGAACAGCGCGAGTTCGCCTTTTAGAACGATGAAGCTTTCGGGCTTCGGGACTGCGAGGTGGCGATGCGGGGCGGCGTAGCTGCCGCGCGTCCAAGCATTCAGAAACCGATGTGGGTTGGACGCCATGTCGGGGTGAAAGTTGTGGTTGATGCGACCACGCGGCGACGTGGCGGCGCGCGCCAACGTCGCTTCGAGCAGCGCGGTGTCGATCAGTTGAACGGCTCCGGACATGGCCGAATCGGTAGCACGACCCGTAACGCCTAGCTCGGGTTCTGGCGGTAGACGCCGAGCGCCAAAATCAGCGCGATCAGCGACAGGATTGTGAAACCGAGGATGCCGGGAGCCATCGATTCGCCGAAGCCCAGCAGCACGACCTCGCCCAGCGAGCTTTCCGGATGGCGCTGGAGGTACTCGGGGGCGTGGTGTCCCACCATCGCCAACGCCGCGAAAATGCCGTTGATCGAGGTGAGCAGCGTCGCCGCCGACATTGCCAGCGCCGTCCGGAACATGCGCTGGGTCGGCGCTGTCGCAAACCGGACGGCAAACACCATCGCCAGAGCGCCGATAGCCAGCAGGAAGAACACCGGAAAACCGGCTTCGCGGATCAAAGTTGCCATGTCCCGCTTAGAATGCGCCAGACGCCCGAACGTGACCTGTCACGCTCCGGCATCGGACGCGTTCTAACAGCTGACCCCCGTCACTCCACATGGCTTCGAACCCCGACCAGGAAACGCTCATGCTGCTGGCACGGCGCGACCCGCGCGGCTTCGACCAGGCGTACGCCAAGTACGGCGCGCGGCTATTTTCGTTCCTGACCCGGCTGGTCGGGCGCGCGGAACGTCACTCGGCCGAAGATTTGCTGCAGCAAACGTTCCTGCGCCTGGCCGAACATGGCCCGGAGCTGCGAGCCGATTCGGATCTGCGCGCCTGGCTGTACACGGTGGCGCGCAACGCTTTCCTGGGACAAGTGCGCGGCCGTCGGCTGGCGACCGACACCGCGAGCCTGGAGCTGGTGACCGACTATTCGGCGGACACCGAAGCGCGGCTGATGCTCGGTGACGTGGAGCAAGCGCTGTCGCGGCTCCGCGTCGAAGATCGCGAGCTCTTGCTGCTAGTCGGCGCGGAGGGGCTCGAACCACTCACGGTGTCGCGCATGTTGAGCGTCGAGCCGGCGACATTGCGCAAACGCTTGGCGCGCGCCCGACAACGGCTGCTGCACGAGCTAGAGCGCGCGGCGCCGCACGCGATCAAGGAGGCGTTATCGTGACCGAGCCCGACTTGGTGTTGCAACGGCTCGCGGAGTTGCCGCTCGAGGCGCCGCCCGCGGAGCTTTCGAGAAAACTGACGGTTGCCGCTCACGCGCGATTGGTGCCGCTGAAAGTGCATCCGGCGTGGAGCGTGGCACTCGCCGCGTCGGTGCTGACCTACCTGAGTTGGGCGCTCGCCTACACCAGCCAGCTGTTTTGAAGCGGCGGCGACGCACTAGGCCAACAAACCCAGGCGCCGCTGGTGGTCGAGCTGGTAACCAGGGAAGAGCGCCGAAGCGTCAGGCATCCGCAGGTGCCGTTCGCAGATTTCGCCCAGCACGTCGCGAAAGTCGGTCGTGACCGGCACGTCGCGACCTTCGAACAGCTGATCGGGAGCGAGCCCGGGCAAATGACCAAGGACGCGGCCGCCCCGCACCTTGCCGCCAAGCACGAGCATCATGTTGCCGTGGCCGTGGTCGGTGCCGCCGGTGCCGTTTTCGCGCGCGGTGCGGCCAAACTCGCTCATCACCACCACCACGACGCGCTCGAAAGCCGGTCCGAGATCGACACGGAACGCCGAAAGCGCGCGGCCCAAGCGCTCGAGCTGACGCGGCAACTCGCCGTTTTCGGCGCTGCCCTGTTGGCGATGCGTGTCCCAGCCACCCAGATCGAGCCAGGCGGTCTCGAGCCCAATGTTCGCTTTGATCAGCCGCGCCACGTCGGCGAAGTCTTGCGTGTCGTGCGCGTAGCCCGGCGCGTCGCCACGGCGCTGGCCGAGCACGCGAGCCACCAAGTCACTCGCGCCGAGCGCGCGGCCACCGGCACGCTGCGCCAGGTCTGCAGCGTCAGTCGCGTACAAGCGTCGGAAACCCGCAGACAAGACTGGCTGCAGCGCGCGCGGCGCATTGAGCCGAAAATCGTTCAGGCTCGGCGCCACGACAGCGTCGCGGTAGCCGCGCAACGCCAACGGTGAACGCGACGTGACCGCGACGGCGCGCAGCGTGCCCGGGTCGGCTGCGGGCCGCGAAGCCAGGTAGCCGGCGAGCCAACCACGGGCCGCCGAGTGATCACCAACCGCGGCAGTCTCCATGTAATCTTGCGCTTCGAAGTGTGAGCGCGTCGGATGCGGCGAGCCGACAGCGGTGATCAGCGCCAGCTGCTTGGCGTCGAACGCGGCCTTCAACGGCGCGAGCCTCGGATGCAAGCCGAAGCGCTGATCCAAATCGATCGCGCCCCCCTTGTCGCCGGGGCGCGGCACGGCGATCGACGGGCGCAAACTGTAGTATTCGGGCTCGCCGTGGGGCACGACGATGTTCAGACCGTCGGCCGCGCCGCGCAAGAACACGCACAGCAGCACCGGCGCGTTCGGCTCCGCTTCAGCCCGGGCTGTAACCTGCGCCGAACCGCGGCTCGCGTGGAGCAAGAACCCCAGCGACGACACCACCGAGCCGCCCAAGAGCGCGCGGCGTGAAAACGGACGAGTAGTCATTGGCGTTGAAACTCCGGGCTACCGATCAGGAGCGCGACCGCGGCGGCCCGGCGCTGCTCCGGATCGTGCAAGCTCCTGATTTGTTCGCGAACCAGGCTGAGCGTGGGCGAATCGGGCGCCACGCCCAGTAGGCTCACGCCGAAACCAGTCAACCGCTGGTTCATGTCGGAGCCAGCGGGGAACGTCTCCGCCCAAGGGACATCGAGCCCGGGCAGATTGCCGGCGCCCAACTGGCTCGCAAAGCTCATCCGCGCCAGCATGCCGCCAGCGCTGGCCCATTCGGGCTCGGAGTCAGGGTAGCCGGTCGGAACGCGCTCTTGCAAGAGCGGTTCACCGAGCCGCATCATCGTCTTCGCCAACGCGAGACTGCCGTCGGGCCTGGCGTCGAGCGCGCGCGCCGCGCTGGCCAGCAACTCGAGTGGTGTTTTTAGCTTGCTGGCGCGGGCGCTCGACGCCCAGAAGCTCGGATCTTCGACGAGCGCCCGCAACACCGTTTTGATGTCGCCGTCGGAACCCAGGTACGCTGCAGTGGCGGCCGCTACGCAACTGTCTGGTGCGTCGTCGGCCACGAAGCGCGCGCACAATTGCCGCGCCAGGTGTTTGGCGGTGGCGGGCTGCCGCGCCAAAAACTCCAGCAAGCGTCGGCCTTCTGCCTCGCCCTGACCGCGCGGAAACACTTCGCCCATCACGGTCTTCGCGCCGGGGTCATGAGCAGCCTTGCGGAAGACGAAATCGAAACCGCCTTCATTGATGTGCCCCACGCTCCAGCCGGTGAGGATGCGTGCCACCGCCAGCACGTCTGCTTGGCTGTAGCCGCCATCGACACCCAGCGTGTGCAGCTCGAGCAGCTCGCGCGCGTAATTTTCGTTCAGGCCGCGGCGCCGCTTGCCAGGCGCGACGGCGCCGGGGGGCTCGCGACGACTCTCGGCATTGTCGAGGTAGAGCAGCATCGCCGGATGGCGCGCAGTCGCCAGCAACAGGTCGGAGAATTTGCCGAGCGCGTGCGGACGGATCGCGCGTTCCAAGTAGTCGCCCTCGAACAGCCGCACGAAGCCCTTCGACGCGAACACATTGAAATGATTCGCCCAGAAGTCGGTTATCACCGCCTCGAGCTGGCGCTGACTCAAAATGTCGCGCGTCAGCTCGCCCGTCGCCAGGCGCTCCAGGTGCTCGCGGTAGTGAGGCTTCGCCTCCGCCCGCAGCTCTTTCAAGGTGCGGGTCTCGCCCTCCCACCCCTCGCCGAGCCAGTCATCGACCAGCTGCGCGGGCGGTACGAAGGCGGCTCGATGCGGGAGCAGCGCGGCTTCGAGCAGCGGGCTCTCCGCCGGGCCCGCCAGCTGCTCGGCCAGCCAGCGCTTGGTTCCACCCCGCGCAACCCGCTCCACCTCCCCGGGCCGCGGCCCGAACGCGAAACGGTTCAGCACGTGGCGCGCGTCGGCCAGGGCCGCTGGGCTGAGCGGTGGCTCGACCACGGTTCCGGGCCGTGGCGGCGTTTTGGCGGCAGCGGGGGGGCGAGCCGTCGAAGTTGCGACGCGCGGCGCCAGCGCCTGGCTGGGCGCGCACGCGCACAGCGCCCCAAGCGAAGTCGTGGCGAAAAGGCGCGACCACCACCGCGTTGCCATTACGACGCTCCGAGATGTGAGGAGAAAGGGTCGAGTCGCAGCATTTCGTTGTCGCTCAACCCTGACGAGGCTACTGGGCAGAGCCCTACGGAGAAAAAGGAGACCCCATGGCAGTTTCGAAAGCATCGGCGACTTGGAACGGAACCCTCAAAGAAGGCAACGGCGGCGTTAAAGGCACGGGCTTCGAAGCCGCCTTCACGTTTGGCTCGCGTTTCGAGGGCAACGGCAAAGGCACCAATCCCGAAGAGTTGATTGGCGCCGCCCACGCTGGCTGCTTCTCGATGTTCTTGGCCGCGCAGCTCACCAAAGAGGGCAAGCCGCCGACCAGCATCAACACCACCGCGAGCGTCACCCTGGGTGATGGCCCAACCGTGACCCAGATCGTGCTCGACACCGTCGCCGTCGTTCCCGGCATCGACCAGGCGCTGTTCGACGAGAAGGTTGCGTTCGCGAAGGCCAATTGCCCGATCTCGAAGGCGCTCGCCGCGGTGCCGGAGATCGTCGTCAACGCCACACTCAAAGCTGGCTGAAGCACGTGGTTGCAGCGCGTAGGGGGAGCCTCAGCCGAGTTCACTTCGGCTGATCGGTGCGGCGTGTGCCGCCCCTCAGGACCGAGCGCGGGCCGTCCTCACGACGAGGCGGCCCGTAGCGCTTCTTGCAACAAATCGCCGACGTTACCCGCGAGCCGCCGTGCGGCCAAATCGTCGGCGCGGGTTTTGCCGAGGTTCACGACCGCGATCGGCACGCCTTGGCGTGCGGCGGCGCGTGCAAAGCGAAAGCCCGAAAATACCATCAAGGACGAGCCGACGATCATCAGCGCCCGCGCTCCGTTCAGCGACGCCATCGCGCGCTCGACGCGCGCAACCGGCACGTTCTCACCGAAAAAGACCACGTCCGGCTTGAGCACGCCGCCGCACTCGCTGCAGGCCGTGAGTCGGAACCGTTCGTAGTCGACCGACAGCTCGACGTCGCCGTCAGCGCGCGCCACGAAGCTTTGGCCCAAGAAGTCCGGGTTCTCGGCGATGAGCTGAGCCTGCAGCTCGCCGCGTGGCGACAGCCGCTTGCAGTCGAGGCAAACCACCCGATCGAGTCGACCGTGCAAATCGACGACGTTTTCGCTGCCGGCCGCCGAGTGCAGCCCATCGACGTTTTGCGTTATCAGCAAGCGCAGCATGCCGCGCCGCTCCATCTCGCTGAGCGCGCGATGGGCGTGGTTCGGCTGCGCCTTCGCCATCCGCTCCCAGCCGACCATGCTGCGTGCCCAGTAGCGCTGCCGCGACAGCACTGAACCCGTAAAATCGCGAAACTGCATCGGCGCATTTTGCTTCCAGCGCCCTTCTTCGTCGCGGTAGGCCGGAATGCCCGAGTCGGTGCTGACGCCAGCGCCGCTGAGCACGACCACGTCACCTGCCGCGAGCCACCCAGCGAGTTGTGCCACGCCTTCAGCGTCGGGCTCCGGCGTGAGCTCGGTCATGCGCAGGGTTTAGCAGGTGGCCAGCGAACGCCCGCCAGCAGTCGTCGCACCGTCACCCCCCTGCCCCACTTTGTTGGGCGCATCGTCGCCGCCACCACAACCGGCGAGCGCGCAGCACGCCGCGACCAACAACAGGCGCCGACTCAACGTCGACCCGTGAAGCCCATCATGTTCTGCACGACGGCCTCGCTGGCTTCAGCCACCTCGCCTTGCTCGCGCACTTCGTCGGCGCAGGACTCGCACAACTTCTTAGTCTTCCCGTCGACCTTCACGGCC
>JBBSAB010000216.1:0-6189 GCA_038252755.1 Polyangiales bacterium
CGCTGGTGGTGCCGCTGGTCCGCGTCAACCACACACAAGTCAGTCACCACCACGTGATGCGCGTAGTACTCGCGACCGGCGCAACGCTGGAGATCAGTGGCGCTCACCCCACGGCCGACGGTCGAAACTTCGCCGATCTGCGCGCGGGCACGACGCTCGACGGAGTTGCGGTCGTCGCGGTCGACAAGGTCCCGTACTCGTTTTCTGCCACATACGATATTCTTCCCGGATCGAGCACGGGAACGTACTTCGCGGGCGGCGCACTGATTGGCAGCACGCTGAGCGGCGGCGGAACCAGTGGGGCTACCGGCGCGTGCGTCGGCGCTCCCTAGCGCTCAAGAACGGCGTGCCAGACCCCGATTCGCGGCTCGTACCCCTTCGGCTATTCGAGCACGCGGCCCACCGCCAGGTGCGGCGGCGATATGTCCGATTTCTCGTCGGGTCCGAGCTGGTGCTTTGGCGTCCAAGCTAACCCGTCCGTCGAGAACCAAAGATTGCCCTTGCCGAGTCCAAAGTACTTAGCATCCTGAAACACCACCGTCTGCAAACCTACTTCGAGTGGATGCTTGTTCCATGTCACGGCGTCCGGGGACGTGTAGGCGACCGCGTAGCCGTACAGGATGAACTGCTGCCCATCGAAGATCACCCATGAGTCAACGGGCAAGTCTTCTCCGCCCGCATCCTTACGACCGGGCGCGGTCCAGGTGCGCCCGTCGCCGCTGGTGATGACATAGCCGCTTCCGTCGGTGCCGCTCACGACGAACATTCCTTTGCCGAACACGGCCCCGGTAAGCTCGCCGTTCAGCTTGTCTTCCGTCCACGTGGCGCCATCGAACACGCGAATCAAACCCTGGTCCTGCAAGAAGATGAAGGTTTGATTGCCGTAAGCTCGACCATGGTAATGTTTGCCGAAACCGTTGCGCTCAGGGCTGCCCGGAAACGGCGTCATGGCCTGGTAGTGAAGGCCGTCCGTAGAAGTGTAGGTGCCTTCGAAATCCGTAAGGACGATGCGGCCCGCGCCGTACGCGATCTGCCCGCCATAGGAGTCGAAACCATTGTGGGCCACGTTGTCCACGAGCGAAAATGTGGCGGCTCCGTCGGCGCTCGTGTGCAGGCCTGGCAGACCGATGATGGCCACGACGCCGTGGGCAATCGAGACGTCCGTGACCACGTCGTCGCCAGGAATGTTGGCCGGTTGTCGCCGTTGCCAGGTCGCGCCCTCGTCGGTCGAGACGGTGACGCGGAAGTCGTCCCCGCTGGCGACATAGATGCGCTTCGTGCATCGGTCGCGGATCCAAGAGACCTCCGTATCGATTGGCACGGCGCTCGGGCAGTCTGGTTGCGGCGCCGCGCCCGCACCGGAATTCGCTCCTGCCGAACCGCCCTCGGATCCCCCGCCTTGGGCTCGACTACCCCCGCTCTCTGCACCCGAAGCAGCACCGCCAGGCTCCGTACCCGCGCTCGGTCGAACCGCGCTGGGTGTCGCGTCGTGACCACCTGCACCAAGATTTGGCCCACCGGGACCCGCCGAAGTGCCACAAGCTGGGGCAGCGCCGAGACCAATGCACAGCAGCGTGCGACCGAGCAGCTTTGGAGTCATGAAGATGTCGGTTATCAAGCGCTCAAGAATGGCAGCGGGTCGCCGTTTTGGGCAACCTTTGCTGAAGTGTAATGTTCGGGAAAGTCGTTTCTCGGATGTCCATAGCCTTTTTCACCAGCTCGTTGCCATTCACTCGCTGGAACGCCCATCGCCAAGAGCGCCGTCGCGAGGAACCGGTTGTAGGGGAGGCCCGGGTTGGGAACGATTGGCGCGGGTGCGCTGGCATCGTTCGCGATTGTGCTCTGCTCTTGCGCACGCTTGTCGGCCACCACCGCGACGTTGCGATAGTCGATGAACTGGCCGGTCTGGAGTGCGCCACCAGCGGAACCGAAAGTGGTAATCGGTGAGCAGAAAAAGTCATGAATCCCAAACCCCGCTTCTTGTCCCCAAACGAGCAACGAATTGTCGAGGACACTCGAACCATCGGCGTCGGCAATAGCGTCCAGGCGCTGGGCAAGATCTAGAAAAATTTCGGAAAATTGCAGACGGCTGCCGCCCACGAGCAGCGCTTGGCGCTCTTGTGATCTAGCCATGTGGGCGACGCTTGCGTGCCAATCGAGAGCCGTATCACTCCACTTGGCATCTTGGCGACACACGCCGATGCGACTGGCGTCGCAGGAAAATGCGGCGGCAATGACCTGGTTGTACGCCTGGTAGACTTTGCGCGCCGCCGCGACCGACGAATACGCTTCGCCACCGAGGTAACCATCTGGAACGTCCGGAGCCGTTTGATTGCGGCACTCGGGTGACGTGAGCGTCGACAGCGAGCGTTGCAGCTCTGCCAGTCGCGCCAAGTGATCGTCGATGCGATGTCGGTCGTCGCTCGAGAGCCTTCCGGCATCTCCGAAGCGACCGCCGCGGACTCCCTGCCAGTGCTCGAGCACGCGATCGACCACCGGCGTCCGCGCGACGTCCACGGGGGGCTTCGGGCCGGCATCGAAAAGCTTGTCGAAAAGTGCTGCGGGCGGACCATCTTCAGGGGTATTCACGACGTCGTTACCCGGTGATTGCGGGTTCGAAAAGGTCTTGGAAATCTCCAGGTACGAGCCCGCCAGCATCGACCGCTTGCGAACCGTCGCGTTGCCGTAGAAAGACGGTGACCACGCCATGACTTGGTCGATGGTGGGCCGGGCCAGCTTTGGATCCTTCTCGGTGGTCAGGTCCAACAAGTTACCGAGATAGGCGGCGTGGTGATGCCCCATGCTGATCATCATGTCGAGCCCGGCGATCACGTTCATCTTCTTGAGCAGAGCCGGCGTGAGCACGCTCGAAGGCGCGGTAAGTACTGGAGAGACAGCGATGCTGTTGCCCGACGCAACGGGCACGAGCGCGCCGTGCCGAATGACGTGCCCTGGGTACGCTTCGAGCTGCGATACCAGACTGGCCGTGGGCGGAAACATGTTTTCCGTGCGCACACAGCCGTGCTCCGTGTTCATGTAATAAAACCGCTTCGGTAGCGCAGGGCTCTGTGCGTTCGCGGACCGCTCACCGAGCGAAAGGAGTGTGGGCAGCGGTAACATGAAGCCCGTTGCCCCGACCAAAAAATGACGGCGCTTGATTCGTTTCAGTTCCATCTCGGTTCCTGTCGTCCGGTCGTTCTAAGGCGCGCGCTGAAACGCAGTAAATGAGTCCAATCTGGCAAGTGCAGTCCAAGCCTCGGCTAGTGAAGCGCCGCTTGCCAACTTGGCGCGTACGGCCTCGAGCTGGCAGCCGTCATTTGACGCGTCTTCGGCGACCCTTTGGGCGAAGCGCACCATTTGTCTCGCGATACAGGCGGCCGGCTTCGGGCTCGCGGCCAAGCGCTGGCCAAGCTCGACTCCGTCGCGCACCGTGCTGACGTCATCTGGCGTGATGCGAGGTGTGCTTTGAGTGTCGACCGGGAGCTCGCCGAGTATTACGCCATTCAGATCGAGCTGGCGCTCGGTCGTACGCAGCCGCCCGAGTCCATCGAAGTTTTCTGTTGGGTAGCCAAGCGCGTTGATCGAAACGTGGCAGGCCGAGCACTGGGCACGGGTCTCAGTCAGCGCCGACACCGCCTGGCGAACCGTGTAGGGCGCAGTCAGCGGTGGCGGCTGATTCCGATCCACGTTGGGTGGCGGGTCCGGAAGCGCGTCACAAAGCAAGTTCCTCCGCACGAACACGCCCTTCATGATCGGGCGCGTCGAGGTCGAAGCCGTCAGCAATAGCGCCGCTCGAGTCAGAAGCCCACTGCGTTCGACAGGCAGCTCGGGTGCGCCGACGTCGACGCCGTAGATGGCGGCTAGACTCGAGTCGTGCACGAACGCCGCTCGTGTCGTAAACAAAGTCGACAGTCCTCCCTGCCGAGCCGCACTGGCCACCAACTCGCGAGCTTCAGTCGCAATTTGGCCGCGCAGCTCGGCGGTTGGCGTTATATCGCGCCGGAAAAGGTCGTAACTCTTCTGCCCGACTTGGCCCTCGGGGTGAGGCATTCGGTCCAGCTTGAGCCACTGCGATGAGAAACGCGCGACCACTTCCACGAACCGCGGGTCCTGCACCAGGCGCTGGGCTTGTGTCTCGATGTCTTCGGGGCTGCCGAGCCGTGAGGCCCGTGCGGCCGCCAAAAGCTGTTCGTCCGGCGGTGATTGCCAGAACAAGTAAGACAGTCGAGCGGCCACTTCAGCTGGGGCTAAGTGGTAAATCTTGCTATCGGCATCGTAGCTGCCCGCGGTCTCGACCTGGTAGAGGAAGTCGGGCGACGACAGGAGTACGGTGATGACGTCTTTGATGGCGGCGGCGGTAAGCGTCGATTCGGCTTTGCGGTCCGTTGCGACATCGACGAAGAAATCTACCTCGCTCGGTAGTAGCTCGCGGCGCATCACACGGGCGCCAAAGCGCGCGACGAAATCCCGGAGACACGCTGGGTCGTTGCTGGTGTTGCCGTCGATGGAGCAGCTGCCGACGAGCGCCAGCGTGCGTTCGGCAGTCTCGGTGGCGAGGGCGCCAAACCGCCGCGCCACATTGAAGAATCCGCCAACGTGGGCTTGACCTTCGTTCTGATCGAGCTCCTGAAAATTCGCCCCCACGATCGGATGACCCGTGGGCGGATCGGCCGCGTCCTCGGGAACTTGGTTCTGGATCGTCGTCTGAAGCGCGGCGAACACCGCGCCCTTGTCGGCAAACAGAGAGCACAGTTCTCGGACCGAGTTCACGTATTCCACCCTCGACAGGCGGCGTAGGGCATTGCGCTGAGGGAATGTCCCCCCGCGGCACTCGAAGCGTGTTGAGTCAGCTTCGCTCACGGAGCTCGCCCCAGAAACGCCGCCGCCATCTCGACCACCCGAACCAGAGGTCGTTTGATCGGTGCCGGTGAGGCGCGCAGTGCAGCCAAAGAGGCCAACGACCAATCCGAGCGCGCACACCACTCCCGAGGTCATCGTCAGGTACGAGCCAGTTGGACGACCAAACGGTTCAGGCTTTGTACGAAATCTGGGCGCTTGCGAGTGTGGTCCGGATCGCATGCCAAGCGAAAACTCCATTGTCGTTATCAAGCGGTAGATGCGGGGTAGTTGCCGCTCACTCAGAAGGGCGTACATGTGGGCGCATCTCTCCGGAGGGGCCCGGGGCAGCGCTCAGCACTCAGCACATTACTGGCCCTCAGCGTGCGTTTTTGGCTGTTTTTCGCCGTCGGCGTGGAGCGGGCGAGGGTTTCGCCGTTGCCTTTCGACTGCGTTTGAAAGAATTGCACGTAGCGCTGGATTTCGGCGTCTGGCAAAGGGCGTCGGAATGCGCGCCCTGCCACCTGCGTGACGACCGCAGCGATGCACGCGGCGTCGGGCGCAGCGGTCAAGCACGGCGTTTGAGTTTGCAGCTGCGAGGCCCTGCTCTCCGCCGCGAGCTTGCCTGCGTCCCAAACGACGTCAGCAAAGCCAACGGTCACGTAGTTGTCGGACGAGCCCGTCGAAAAGCCAGTGGATTGATTGATGCCGTCCTTGGGCATCGCCGAGATGTCCACGTTCATGGCGAACGAATCGGCAACCGCCGCCGCGTATTGTTCTGGAGAAAGTCGCCAAACGCGGCCATCGGGCGCGTAGCGCACGTCGCAGGTCAAAGCTCCGATGGCCTGAGCCGGCACGTCGTTCGGCGCGACGACGGAGCCACCCATAGACGTGCCGCCAGCGCTGCTCGAGCCGCCCGCGCCTGTCAGTCCTCCACCTACATTGCCAGCAATGACGGCGTTGCAACCGACCAGCAAGGAGATGCCGACGCCGATGCTCGAGAGCCGACCAACCTCGAATTTAGTCCGCATATGACTTGGGGAACCGCTCCGCGTACCGATAAGCAGAAAATATAGCGGGTGCGGCGGCGGCTCAAAGACCTGCCAGCGGCCCCTTGCCCTCAATGCCGAATGCCTGCTGCGGAACGCCCGTGTAGTTGAGCAGCGAGCACAACATGTCGTTGTAGTTGGCACGCGGGCGCTTCAGCAATCGACCCGACGCCATGCCACCACCGCGCCCCGCAATCACGACGGGAAGGTTGTCTGTGCTGTGCGCGTTTCCCTGGCCGATTTCGCTCGTGCACAGCACCAACGAATGATCGAGCAAGGTCCGATCGCCTTCGATGGTTGAAGC
>JBBSAB010000217.1:0-6178 GCA_038252755.1 Polyangiales bacterium
CGTCGCGCGTCACCTGGCGCGCGACCGAACACCGCTTCGGGTCTTAGCTGCGGCGTGTCGTCGGTAACGAACGAAACCGGAACCTTCGCCCACAGTGCGCCAAAGCGCGTCCGCGCGTTGAGAGCGGCCTGCAAGAGCGGCAAGTCCACGAGGCCGACGCGCTGCTTGCTGTAGTCGCGGCCCCACGGCGGGTCGACGAACAACAAGCTAGCGCTGAGCTCCGGCAACAGCCTGACGCCATCGGCGTGGACGAAGCGGATCTGCGACTCGACTCCGTAGCAGCGCGCGTTGTGGCGCGCGAGCACCAGGCGGTGCGCATCTTGCTCAATCGCGGTGACCGTACAACCCGAGCGCGCAAAGCCGATGGCGTTGCCGCCCGCTCCCGCGCCCAAATCCAGCACGTGCTTTCCGCTGACGCGCTGGGCCATCTCGAGCGCGATGAGCTCGGGGGTGAGGGAGTAGCGGCCTTCTTCGTCTAGCCGGGTATCAGCGCGAGTAAACGCCGGCGTGGTATCACGGCGTCGTTGCGCATCGATCAGGCGCGCCTCACGCACGGCGGCACGGGGCAGAGGCGGTGTCACGTCAACGAGAACCTTTCGACCATCGAGCCACAAACCTCGCAAGCGCGTGGCGACATCCGCGGCCTCGACGGTCGAGAGGCCACGTCCCACCTGCAAAGGCACGTTAGAAACCCCGCCCGCATCGGGTTCAGCGCACCACGCTCCGGCGCCCAACAATGGCTGGGGCGGTAACCACGGGGGCAACCCCGTGACTCGAACTACGCGATCGTGCCGAATACGCAGACTTCTTTCTTGTTGGCGCAAAGCCGCAGCAAACCTAGCTCGCTCGTCAGGTCTGGTAGCTCGCGCTTGAGCCCTGCAAGGACAGCGCCGCTGCCAGCGTTGTCGACCTTCAGTGTGACGACGAAGTGCCGGCACCACTTTCGCCGCAACCACTCGAGGAGGCGCTCCGCGGAGCGTTCCGCGCTGGCGATGACGTCGCAGAGCAGCCAATCTACCGGTGACTCGGGCTCGAAGCGAAACGCGTCGCCCCGCTCGAAGCGGACGTTTCGGTGCTGCATGAGATCTTCTCGCAAATCGGCGCGATCCACAGCGGTAACCCGCGCGCCGCGCCGCACCGCCACGTACGTCCAGCTCCCTGGAGACGCCCCCAGGTCGACGCACGTGTCGCGCGCAGCGATGCGGCGGCCGAGCCGCAGCTCGGCCTCGACCAGCTTGGCGAACGCGCGACTGGGCGCCTGCTTGTCGACAGCAAGAGGAACCTCCCCGCCGGGGAAACAGGACACCACCTGCTGCTCTTGGAAAGGCAGCGGAGCTTTCGCCACGGAGAGAAATCCCGTCTCGGGCGACATCAAGAGCAGCTGAACGAGCGCCTCCTCTTCTACGAAAACGCCTTCGTGTTGGCGGAGGTAGCGCACGAGATGACGGCGCCGCTTCTGAAGCAGCTCGATCGCGGCCTCCCGTACGAGCCGGCAGCGATTGTCTCCGACACTCTGCTTACTCTCGACGTCCGAGGAGGGCAGCGGCAAGCCTCGGCGCGTGCGGCTATGCCAAGCGCGAGCTCCCGTGCGCGAACTCCCCACGACCTCCCTGAATGGGATCACATGGAGCGACCAAGTCTGGTGATCCGGCAGCACTCCGGCCACGCTCTCGACGAGCAGGCTCGCCCAGCTGCGGATCGAAGCTGCTTCGACTGCTCGAGCGTCCGGCACGAACTGGCGAGCGAACGCGAGAAACGGAACCCGAGCCCCGGCTGGAGGCGCGAGCTCGCAGGCGAACAGGCCAGGCCTGATTTCACGGATTGATCCTGGAAAGACCTGCCCCAGCTCGTGCTGCAAAGCGTCTTTGGAATCGACTGCCGCTAGGACCAAGTGCAAGGCACTTCTCTACCCGATCGCGAGGCGCCACGCCTGTCGTTCCGGCCACGTGCCCAAACTCCGGCACCCGTCTTGATGGAGGTAGGCTTCAAGGATCGCTCCGGCAGCCTCACCACGGCACCGCGCTCGGCGGGAGTTCTTGACGAGCGCGGTGGTGCCGTCGCGCCAGCTGCCGCCGCGCGCGATGCGCACGTCACTGCGCGCGTCGTTGTCGGTCGTCGTGAACTCGAGCACGTTGCCGGCCATGTCTTTCAGGCCTTGCGCGCTGTCGCCCGCCGGGTAGCTGCCGACTTTGCAGCTCACGACGGAGCGGCAGCAGGTTGAGCGGTAGCGGGAAGCGCAGTCGCGGGCTCGGCTGGCGGCGCGCTGGCGCAGGACAACACCAAAATACCCAAGCTTGGCACCCCGAAGACACTTCCGAACCACCGCATGAGCTGCGAAGATTTCCCGAGTAGGTCCGGCCGTCAAGCCCCGTGCTCGGAGGTCACGTTCGGGCGGCGGTTTCCTGCCAACCAACGCTCGAGCTGGCCGGCGGTGGGCTTCCCTTATCACCCGCTTGCTGAAGGCTGGAGCACACAATCGGCCGCTTGGGATGCACCGAGCCTGCACGGGTTGTGCATGAAGCGCACGAGTTGTCGCTCGCTCGATCAGGGCGCAACGTGGTTGTCGGTGGGGGATAGGGCTTGTGTGCGGGGTTCGCGTCGTGGTGCGTGGCTTGCAAGTATCGGCGGGGTGTCTAAACGCGACCTTGCCCCGATGTGCTTCGTGGTCGCTAGTCTGGCGTTCGCTTGCGCAACCTACGAGGCCAGCGCGCCGGAAGGTGATGCCAAGCCTGGTGGCGGCGCCGGCTGCGCGACGCGCTGCGGAGCGGCTGCGGGCACCGGGGGCGGGCTCAGCGTGGCGGGCGGGTCAAACATGACGGGAGCGGCCGGCGGGGTCGCCGGCTTCGGGGGCGTGCCTGGTGCGGGCACACTCGGTGGCAGAGCGGGAGCTCCGACTGGCACGGGTGGAACGGGGCGCGCCGTAGGTCCGGGCGAGAGCGCGGGTGCCGGAGGCGAACCTGGCCTCGCGATCGGCGGAGCTCCGGACGGCGCGACGCAAACCTGGAGCTTCGAGACGGATAGCGAAGGCTGGGCACTGCGCGACCAAAGCAAAGAGCTGGCCGCATCGCTCACGCAAAAGTCGGGCGCGCTCGAGCTTTTGGGCGTGCCGTTCAGCACGACGAAGCAGTTCGTCGACGTGGCGTATTCCTTTCCCGCGGCGGCCGATCTGCGCGGCCGTACCCTGCGCGCAACGCTGCAACGCATCAGCGGCGGGTTCGTTGGCGTGCAGCTCTACGTCTACGCGGGGGCTTGGGTGAGTCCCGGGTTCGAAAGCCTCTCATCCGGTGACGTGACAGTACTGACGCTGGCGGTCGACGCGCTTGCGGCCGCGGGCTTCACACCAGAGCGCGCTTCGCGCATTGGCCTGAAGCTGGGAACCGGCAGCAATGCTTCAAACGCGCTCGCACTGAGTAGCATCGAGATCATGGAGGTGACGCTTGATTGAGCCTCATCCAGTCCGCGTCTTGATCGCGCTGGTGCTCGCATCCGTGGCGTGCTCGGCGCCGCGCGATGCGGACGACGCCAACGGTGTCGTACCGACACCCACCGCGAGCGTGAGCGGCGCCGGTGCGCCCGCAAACGGCTCCGGAGGCCTGCCGTCCACGAGCGCGAGCGGCACCGGGGGTAGCCTGAGCACCGCGGCAGGAGCGGGCGGGGCCGTAGCTCAAGGCGGAACCTCCCACGCGACCGGTGGCGCAGGTGCGGGCGTGGGCGGGACGTCGTCGCCGCCGGCGACAGATGCTTGCGACTACCCCCACGACGACTTGGTCGATGTCACAGACGCCGGGCAGTTGCGGGTCGCGCTCGGCTCCGCCAAGGCGGGCACGCTCATTCGCCTACCGGATGTCGAGCTCAGCGGCGCCTACGAAGCCTCCAGCTCGGGAACGGCAGCGCATCCGATCGTGCTGTGCGGTACGCGCGCCGCCGTCCTGAAAGCGAACGCCACGTCGACCGTGCTGTCTCTGAAAGGTGACTACTGGGTGGTGTCCGGCTTCAGCGTGAGCGGTGGACAGAAAGGTGTCCTGCTCGACGGCGCCAGCCACAACGTACTCACAGGGCTGTCCGTGCACGGCACCGGCAATGAAGGCGTGCACTTTCGCGCCAACAGCATCGACAACACACTTCAGTGGTCCGAGGTGTTCGACACCGGCAACGCCGCCCCCGAGTTCGGCGAAGGCGTGTACATCGGCAGCGCCATTACGCAGTGGGAAAAATTCACGGGCTCGCCCAACACGCCGGATCGTTCGGATCGCAACATCGTCAAGAACAACAAGCTCGGTCCGAACGTGCGCGCCGAGCTGATTGACGCAAAAGAGGGCACGACGGGGGGATTGATCCAAGACAACAGCTTCGACGGCGCCGGCATCGCGAAGGGCGGCTTTGCCGATTCGTGGATCGACGTAAAAGGCAACGGCTACAGCATCGTCGGTAATCAGGGTGTGAACACCGTCGCGGATGGCTTTCAGGTCCACGTCATCGCTAGCGGTTGGGGGAACGACAACGCTTTCCAAAAAAATCACGCCGAAATGAACGCCAAGGGTTACGGCTTTCGCATCAGCGAAGGCGCAAAAGGCACGCTGGTTTCGTGCGACAACGTCGTGAGCGGGGCCGCGGCCGGCCTGTCCAACATTGGTTGCAAAAACTAACCTGAGCCGGGCCGTCGACAGGCGCTCGTTCATTGAGCCATACTCGGTGGCTGCTTGCGCTGGATTGGTTCGCCTACGCTGTGCACCGTGCTCGCCCTAGCGAGCGCCTGCTCCCTGCACTCGCTGGAGCGGCTAGATCGCTGCACAGGCGCGCTGGCATCAAGCAGTTGCCCTGGGTCGATGGCCGCGACAGCCGGCGGCGGAGGCACTCCCGCTTCGGGTGACGATGGGGGCGCAGGCGGAGCAGGCGCAGGCGCAGGCGGCACCGCCAGCACCGCCGGGGCGAACGATGGTGCGAGCGGCGGCGCAGCGGGCGCCGAGCCAGCCCCCGAGCTGGTCTTGCTCTACGCCGACCACTCCGGCGGCGACAAGGAACCGAGTACGGCCTCGCGCTCGCTTCGCGCCAACTTCTCGATCGAAAACCGCGGCAGCCGGCGCGTGCCCCTGACCGAGCTGCGCATTCGCTACTACTACACGCTGGAAGCGGCGACGACGCAGACGTTCCTGTGCGACTTCGTGCGCAAGGACGCGGTGGTGAACGATTGCGCGGGCATCCAGGCCACCTTTGGCACGCTGAACGGTCAGCTTGCCAAGGACTATGTCGAGATCAACTTCGAGCCGCCGGACGGCCAAGACTGGCAGCTCTCACCGCTCGGCGGTACGAGCGGTGTAATGCAGCTTCGTTTCTACAACGGCAATTTTGCGCCGCAAGATCAGACCAACGACTACTCGTTCGATCCAACCAAGGTCGATGTGCCAGAAGAGTGGACCCACGTGACGCTCTACCGCGCCGGGGCCCTCGTTTACGGGGTCGAGCCGATCTAGCTAACGGGTGCGTGACCCTAAATTCTCCCCCGTGAACGTGCCCGTCGGTCCGCAAGCTACCGTCGGCGATAGGGGGGCTGGTAGGCCTGGGGTTGTGCTGACCTTTCATCGCATCTTTGGCCAAACGAGCGCGAAACAACAGGAAGACGGGAAGGCGGGAAGGGGCCAGCACGGCAGATTGGGGATCGGTGGTACTGGCGAGCTCGACGCTTGGCGCAGCGACAAGGCCTCAAGCGCCTGCTCGAACAAGCAAAACTTCCCGCCTTCCCGCCTTCCTGTTTTCTCGCTGCTCGAATCGGGAAATGCGATGAAAGGTCAGGGGGTTGCGGCGCGGGCCCGGCCCGCGCGCGGGTGCAGTGCTCAGCGTTTGCGCGGGCGGGGCGCGCGGGGCGGCGGCGCGCGGGGCGGGGGGCCGCGGTGCGGGGGCCGCGGTGCGGGGGGCGGCACGAGAGCCGTGAGCGGCTCGCTGGCGCTCGCGCTCAGCCTGGACCCGGGTCGCCAGAGCAAGCGCGGGGGCGGCTGGCGTGCAGTTCAGCGCGCTACCACAGCGCACTGGGGTCAGCGCGCGAAACACTCGCCTGCTTGGAAATCGCCGTCGTGTGCAGTTACGTCCAACACGACCCCAGCTTGCACGACCAGCTCGACCGCATCGTCGCCACACTCGTCAAGCTCGTCGGCAGCTAGCCGGCCGCACCCCGCACCGTCAC
>JBBSAB010000218.1:0-6146 GCA_038252755.1 Polyangiales bacterium
GGGCCAAGAGCGCCGCTGCAATCACGAACAGCACGCCATTCAGCGCACGCCGGCCTGTCGCGTCGCGCACACCTAAACTCGACTCGACCGCGAACGTGAGCTTGGTGAGCGGTCGCAGCGTGCCCGGCACCGAGCCCGCAAGACTGGTGAGCGACTGCGACGCTGGATCCTTCACCGGCGTGACGTAGTCGTCATACTGGTACGGGGCGCCAGCAGCCGGCAGCCACGCAAGCGCGATCGCGAGCAACCCGACCACGACGAGCAAGCTCAGGCACAGCCAGCGAGTCGGCCGGACGCCACGCTCGGTGATGCGCACGCGGCTACGCTAGCAGGCGTACACGGCGGAGGGTTTTCGTCTTTTCAGCGTGTCGCGGCCGTCGGGGTCGGGCAAGTGAGGCGCTCTGGACCGATTTCGAGCTCGTCGAGCCACAGCGTCGTCGTCTCGGCTTTGCTCTGGTAGTTGACGAAGCCAATCCTCAGCTCGGAGAACGTCGGCGCTTCCCAGACCGAGCTCGTGCCGTCGACGCAGCCCTGCCCCTTGTTCTCGATGCGCGCTTGCTGCACGCCGTCGATGTAAAACTCGATCACGTTCTTCTCGCCGTCGAACAGCCACTCCCAGCAGGCCCATTTGTCCACGGGGATGGGCTTTTGAGTACCAAAGTAGCAATCGTGCGGGTTGTAGTTGAGCAGCACGCCACCCATGCCCGCGACGCGGTACTCGCCAAGGGCCGGATCGGCTCCTGACGCCTGAATCAGGTCGTAGTGCACGTTCTTGTTCTCTTTGTCGCTCATACCCGGCAAGTCTTTGGCGAAGGCCATCACGCGGCCCCACATCTTGTTGCTGGTAAGCGGAAAGAGTGGCGCTCCGCTGCGCTCGAGCTGGCCCCGTTTGTTGCCGCCTGGCTCGCTCACGAACTGTACGGATTTCGAGCCCGCGAACACGTGAGTCGTGTCGAGCTGGATCGCGCCCGCTCCGTTCTTCGTCCAGCCGACAAAGTCGGCGCCCTCGAAGCCATCGCACACGTGGCCAGAACTGCACGGAGTCGTACCGCCGCTGCCCGCTGCGCTCGTGCCGCCGACACCGCCGCTACCCGCTGCGCTCGTGCCGCCGGCACCGCCACCGCCGCCGCCGCCCTGCCCGGCACTGCCGGCCGTGCTTACGGAGCCGCCTTGGCCTGTGCCCGCCGAGCCGCCCTGGCCTACTGCGGAGCCAGCGCTGTCGCCGGCCGTACCGCCGCCTGACGCACCCGCGGCAGGCTGCGACGTCGGCCAGCGGCTACGGAACGGAGCGCCTTCGATCCCCCTCCGTCTGACGAACGACGCATAATAAGAAGCGTCCGGCGCGAGTCGAGTGAGGAAGGCCGTGGCCGACCGAGCTCGCATTCGCGCTGAGGTTTGTTGGACGGAGCCGTTGCGCGGCAGCGCAGGTCGCGTGGCTATGGGGATCTTGGTCGTGCCGCTGGGGCGGAGCCGGACGCCTTGCGGCGTATTCGGACGCAAGCGGGTGGCAGATGCACCAAGACTTGGCAGTCCGCCGGCCTGCGGCTGGCGATGAAGGCAGTCTTCGCAGGCCGCATGGCACGGAGCGCCAGGCTGCGGGTACACGCCAGCGCTACGAGCGCGAGAGCGTCGTTGGGTGTCTGCACGCTGGTCATGCAGCGACCTCGGGCGGCGCCCGTGCGCTGGTCGGATGATGCGACGGAAGGGGCCCACGCTGCACGGCGTGGGCGCCGCAGCTAGGGCAGAGGGAAAGGTCGACTTCAGCGCCGTCCGCGAGCCGCCCCGACCACGCCTCGTTAGGGTCGCTTTCTTGGTCGGCGGGCAGGTCCTCGCGCTCTGCGCCACCACCGCCAAGCAGGGCTCGAGCGCGCTCGAGGCGGGTGGTCACGTTGCCAGAGGCCAGCAGTCCGTAGTGCCTGATTTTGACGAAACCGTGGGGCGGCACGTGCTGGAGAAATCGTCTCAGGAAGACGAGCGGCGGCAGTGATGCGGTCTGGTCGCCTCGGGTCCGAAACGTGACGTTTTCATGGGTGCCGACGAGTCGCGAGTTGCTGATCGCGACTCGGTGCGTGTAGCGACCGAGGTATCGATAGACCTGCTCGGGTCCGCCGAAGGGTCGCTTGGCGTAAACGATCCACGAGGCGCGGTGCAGCGCATCGGTACGACGAGCCGCGGCGCGACCTTCGTCCTCGGGACCGAGTCGGAGCTTGCCGTCGCGACGAGCACGCGCGAGTCCATCGAGCACCTTGCCGCGAAAGAGGGCGGCGAGGACGCGGACGGGGAACAGAAATTCGCCGGGTGCGGCAAGCCAGCGGCTGCCATCGAGCGCGAGTCCGCCGCCCGTGACGATACAGTGGACGTGCGGATGGAAGGCGAGCTCGCGGGTCCAGGTGTGCAGCACCGCCGTGATGCCAAGCTGAGCGGGAGCGCCGAGCCATTTCGGATCGCGCCCCAGCTCGAGCAGCGAGTCGGCGGCGGCCTTCATGAGCAGCTCGAAAACGACGCTCCGGTTGCGGAGGGCAAGTGCGCGCAGCTCCGCCGGCAACGTGAAGACGACATGAAAGTGGTGGGTCCGGAGCACGCGCTGCATGCGCGCCCGGACCCACTGGGCTTGGGCCAATCCCTGACATTTGGGGCAGTGCCGGTCACGGCACGAGTTGTAGGAAGGGCGAGCGAAGCCACAAGCGGCACATGTGTCGAGGTGGCCACCAAGTTGGGCGGTGCGGCAGCGCAGCAGCGCGCGGACGGCCGCGTGCTGCTCGCTACTCAAGGGCTCGCGCAAGACGGCATCGAGATGGTCACGGAGCAGCTCCGCGATCTCCAGCGCCGGCCCATCGCGCGCCCCGCCCGCCGGGCAGGCAGGCGCAGGCATGACGGTGAGTCGTCAGCCCAGCCGTCGCCCGCGCGCTGTCCCGAGTAGCTCGCTGGGACTCTCGACCCGAGCGAGCCTGCGCGGGCTCAGTTGCAGGTAGTGCGTCGTGGTTTCGAGATGCGCGTGTCCGAGCAGCACTTGGACGGTGCGCAGGTCGGTGCCGGTGTCGAGCAAGTGAGTCGCGAACGCGTGCCGCAGCGTGTGTGGTGTCACGCGCTGACCGGGCAGCACCTCTGCAACCACTTTTTTGAACACCTTGCAGACGGCCGCGCGTGAAAGCGTCGACTGGTCGTCGCGGCCTGGAAACAGCAGCGGGCCCGGCGGGCGGTATTGCTTCCAGTACTCACGCAGCAGCGCAAGCAGGCGCCCACCCATGACCGAGAAGCGCCCTCCGGTCTTGCCGTCCTTGACGCGAATCAGCATGCGCTTGCTGTCGATATCGCCGACCTCGAGCGCCAGCACTTCGCCAATGCGCAGTCCGGCACCGTACGCCGTCATCAGAATCGCTCGGTGCTTGAGGGACGTGATGGCCGCGAGCAACTTCTCGACATCACTGCCGCTGAGCACCGTGCCGAGCGCTTTGGAGACTCTGGCTTGGCGCAAGAGCGCGGTCACGTCACGTCGTCCCGAGGCGCGCAGCAACCAGCGAATCGAAGCCAGGTAGATGTTGCGCGTGCGCGGCGCACGCCCGTCTCGCGTTTGCGCGAGCAGGAATTGCTCAACGTCGCCACGAGTGACCTGCTTGATGGGCTTGCCGACTGCGTCCAAGAACTTCGCCGCACAGCGCAGATACGTCGCTCGCGTATTGGGCCTGGCGCTCCGCATCTCCAAGGCTTCGGCCAACTTCGCCAATCGAGGATCTGTCGTGTCTTTCATCGCTTGCTCCCGTGATGGGCGCCCCACCATCGGGGCGCACACATCACGGGTAGCGGCCGGGTCCCCAACGGGAAAAACGGAGCTCGGATCGAGCGCTATCTGCCGCGAGAAAACGGCTTACCCAGGCGAGATGCCTGCGCGCGCTCGCCACTCCATCACCCCGTGGCGACGCGTCCCAAAGACCTCGCCACCCCCTATCAGCGCGCAAGCTGCCGCGCAGCGGCTTCGTCCAAAAAGTCTTATGTTAACGAAGGTTTAGGTGCATTCTTGAGATCGAGAGCCTGCCAGTCCGCGGCTGCGCGGTCAACGGTCGGCACGGGCTTCGCGCCCGGGTAGCGTTTGTAGTCTCCTAGTAGCCTACAGTACGCAGACTTTCATCGCTCAGCGCATCGCGTTCGCAGAAAACTCGACCGAGCTGCCACCCGATGCCGAACTCTTACGAGCGAAGTGGCGAAGGTGCTGGCCGCCAAACCCGCCATCGAGTGCGTTGCTATCGTGGGCCCTATCGCGGCAGGCGAGCCGCCGGGCCTCGCCGAGCAACGGGCAAAAAACGTGCGCGACCTCTTGGGGGCGCACGGCGTGTCGCTGACGCGCCTGCTCACTATTGGCGCGACCGCGAAGGTCTTCGGCAACGGCTCGCGACCTGCCGAACCCGATCCGGCTCAGCGGCAGCCGTCGTCCTGCATGACCTGTATCGCATCGCGTACGTGCAACGCCTGCTTCCTAGCTGAGTTGATCCGCGAAGCCGCAAGTGATGCGACGTCGGCAGAGGCGCGCGTTCGCGTGGTCGGCTTGCGCCGAGCAAAAGTATTATCTGGGCTAGCGAAAATCTCGCAGCCGATTTTCCCTGATTTGCTGGCTACGACTAGCAATATAGCGGGGCGTTTCTTGAGAATTTGGTAGCGCGCCGCCTACGGTGCCAGACGTGAGTCGCGCGACTCGCCTTCGGCGGGGCGGCGGCAAGGCCGCCCTTTTCAGCTTCGGCCGAAAGCAGACGCGCGCATCGCTTTCGAGGCGAAGATGCGAAGTCCGCTACATGTTGCACGCCGTCCCGACGAGCCTGACCAGCGGCGGCCAGCAGGTCCGTCGCTGCCCGCACTTCTGACGCCAGCTGAAGTGGCCGCCTGGCTCAAGACAACGATCTCGGCGGTTTACGCGAAAGCCGAGCGCGGCACCTTGCCCGGCGCCACGCGGCTCGGTCGGCGGCTCTACTTCATCCGTGCGGAGCTGCTAGCTTACGTCGAGCAAGGTCGCGTGTCGCAGTCCGGAGGCCCGGGTGGCGGCACGTAAGATCGACGGAAGATGGTACGCGGATTTTCGATTTCAACATGCGGACGGCAGTGTCGAGCGGGTGCGCAAGCGCTCGCCGGTGCAGTCCAAGGCGGGTGCCGACGAGTTCGAGCATCAGCTGCGGACGGCGCTTCTAGCGCCGACGCACACAACCCAGGAGGTGCCGACGTTCGCGGCCTACGCGGACGAGTTCAAGAAGACGTACGTGCTCGCGAACAACAAACCGTCCGAGCGTTCCATGAAGGCGAGCATCCTGAAGCATCACCTGCTTCCGGTGTTCGGCGAGATGCGGCTCGATACGATCAAGATGCACGCGATCGAAATCCTGAAGGCGGATCTGCTCGCCAAGGGGCTCAGTCGCAAACGGGTAAACAATATCCTGGCCTGCCTTGGCAAGATGTTGCGCTACGCGAACGAGATCGAGCTGCTCGAGAGCGTGCCGCGGGTGAAGTTGCTCAAGGTTCCGCAGCAACGGTTCGACTTTCTGACCTTCGAGGAGCTTTCCCGGCTCGTCGAGGCGATGAAGGACGATCCCGAGCGGCTGGCTCTGGTGCTGCTCGGTGCCGAAGCCGGGCTGCGGCAAGGCGAGAACATCGCGCTCGAATGGGGCGACGTGGATCTGGTCGCCGGGCTGCTGACCGTGAGGCGCTCTTCCTGGAAGGGCGTGATCGGGACCCCCAAGAGCGGCAAAGAACGGAAGGTGCCGCTCACGGGCCGTTTGAAGGCGGCGCTCAAGGCCATCAAGCACCTGAAGTCAGAGCTCGTGCTCTGCCATCAGGACGGCAAGCCGCTCACCCAATCGGCGATCGAGGTGGCTCTGAGGTTCGGCTGCAAACGCGCCGGGCTTCGGAGCATTGGCTCGCATGTGCTGAGGCACACGTTTTGTTCGCACCTCGCCATGAGGGGTGCGGCGCCCAAAGCGATCCAAGAGTTGGTCGGCCACAGCACGCTCACGATGACGCTCAGGTACATGCACCTGGCGCCGAGCGCGCTCACCGAAGCGATCGGACTTCTGAACTTTGGGCAGCCGGTGGGCAGTGGCGCCGGGGCTGTTGTTTGAAGTAGCGAGAACGATTCGGGAATACTTGCGGAGAGGGAGGGATTCGAA
>JBBSAB010000219.1:0-5908 GCA_038252755.1 Polyangiales bacterium
GCTGATCCTGGCTTCTGGCTTCGTTTTCGCTCCGGTCCGGTGCTCACGTACCCACGTACGCTCCGCTCCGGTCCTCACGAAAGCCTCGCCAGAAGCCAGGCTGAGCGGGCGGGCAGCTGATAAATGAGACCAATGCTCAGAGGAAGGCGGGAAGGCGGGAAGATTTTTGGGGGTGCACGCCGCTCGACGTTGCCCGAAATCAGTTTCGGCGTCGGCCGGTGCTCGTGTGCTCGAACCAGAAAATCCTTCCTCTCGTTCTTCCCGTCTTCCCGCCTTCCTGTCGATTCCCGTTCGCTGCTCGCCCGTTTCACTACATATATATGACGGTGGTGTAGGGGCTTTTCCGGGCATCTGTGGCGCGGGTGAGCGCGGGGTGAGTCTGATGAGGGCGGGGGGGGGCCGTCGTGGTAGTCTTCGAAGCTCTTCACCCTCACGGATTTTGCACGGGCGCAGCGTGTCCAAAGCAGCACCCCCGCCGTTACTCGGCTTCAACAACAACGTCCGCCACCGCGGTCGGATCTTCCACATCCAAACGGAAGACTCGGGCGTGAAGTTTCCGCGGATCGTGACGCATTTGTTCGCCGACGGTGGGCGCATCGTCAAGACGACGCGCACCGACTATAGCGAGCATCTCGAGAGGACCGACATGGCCGCGGTCGTGCGCGGGATGATGAAGGAGCAGCACAAGGCCATGTTCGCCGCGCTGCGCACCGGCGAGATGGACCCGCTGCTCGAGAACGTGTGCGGCCCGCTTGAGCCCGCCAAATCGAAGGCGCCCGACAGCGTGGCGGAGCTGACGTCCAAGAATGATCTTGAAACGGCGCGCGTGATCGTCGGCGCTGGGGCGAGCGCGGCACCGCACGTCCGGGTCGAGCCTTCAAACCTGCCGGTTGCGGTCGCGTCCGCCGCGCCGCTTGCCGAGCCAGCGCCGGTGGCCGACGCCCAAGCCGTCATCGACAGCATGAAGTCGCTGCGCGATTCGGACGAGTCGCCGCGTTCGCGTCGGCCGATTTCGAACCCCAATTTGCGTAAGCCCACCCCGTCGGTCGCGCCGCCCCCGGCCGAAGCCTTCGATCTCGATCTCCCGTCACTGGACAAGAATCCGCCCAAGTCGACGCGCACTCCGCCGGCTGCTCCGGTGCGACCCCCGATGCGCAAGAGCAACCCCGCGCCGCGCAAATCGCGCCCGCCGATCCCGGTGCGTCCCGCGGCCGCCGCGGTGCCGGCCGGTGGGGACGTCGCAGCGATGAGTCGCCCTCAAACGCGGCTCGCCGCGGCGCCGCCCAGCAACGCGCGCTCGATCTTCGGTGACGGCGCGATCAGCGAGCAGTCGCTCGACGAAGTGATCTTGAGTTACTTGGCCGAAGATCTCGAAGAGACGAAGTAGCGGCGCTCACTTGTAGCAGCGGAAAACTTTGAGCGACACGTCGTCGAACAGGTAGCTCGACGCCGCGGAACCGCCGGGAGGAACGTTGGCCTTGGCCGGGTAGCTGTCGGACTCGGCGACCAGACCAAGCCGTCGCTTCATCCCCTGATGCGGAGCTGCATCCCAACTGGCCTCGAAGCGCTGCCACTTCGCGGTGTCACCCCAACCGTCGGTGCTGCTGCCCGGATCGCTCCAGTAGAAGGGGATCTCTAGCGCGTCGCTGGGCGGCACGGCGTAGAAGCCAATTCCGCAAAAATCGCTGTTCACGGCGTCTTGCAAGTCGATCTGAAATAGGCGAAAGCCGCTGACCGCAAGCCAACCACCGTCTTTCGGAACCGTCACGGTCTCCGAGTACAGCGTGCTGCGCTCGCCCTGCAAGCCCGAGAGATAGGCGTAGTACTTGTCGGCATGGGACTTGAAGCCGAGTCCCGTACCGTCCGGGTCGGTCTCGGTAATAACCTCGGAGTTGTTGGTCGAGAGCTGCGTCCACGGGCTGCTGCCGTCTCCGACCGGCCCGAGCTCGAAGCCGCCGTCACTCAACAGCTCGACGCCGACCGCTTTGCCGCCGAGCGCGGCACAGCAATCCGCCGAGTCGCACGGCACGACGGTACCGATCGGCGCGGCTCCGGCCGCGCCTGCGTCGCCGGTCATCGGGCCGCCTGCGGTGCCGGGCTCGGGCGCTCCGCCATCGCTCGGCGGCTGACCACCGTTGGGGCTGCCAGCGTTGTTTGTCCCGCCGGTCGGCTTGGTTCCGGCGTTACCGCTGGTGCCGTCGCCGCTGCCACCTTCGCCGCCGGCGTTGGTGGCGCCGAGTGTCGGATCGACGTCGTAGTCACTGATGCCCAAGAGCTGCGCGCAGCCGCTGATGAAGGCCAGCGACGAGCAAACTGTGAAGACTTGGCGTGAGAGTTTGGATGCCATGGCGAGCCTAGAAGGTTCCGGTTACGCCAGCGCTCTCAGCGCCCACCCAGGGTTCGACGTGAACGCCGTGGAATGAATCGCGCTTGGCTACCTTCGAGGTGCCGAGGCTCGCGTTGTTGTTGCTGTTGCCGGTTAGCAGCAGCACCACGCCGACGCCGACGCCGACGAAGCCCACCGCGAAGCCAACGGTCGAAATGGTCGCCATGCTCTTGGCGCCGTCGAGCGTGTCCTTCTGGCTGGTCGGGCACTTCGTGTCGACGCAGCCTTTCAGGTCGCCCTTCTTGCCGAGCGCCAAGAAGCCGGTGAGGCCACCGACGGCCAAGCCGACACCGCCGACGCCGAGTGCGACGTAGGCCAGCGTGTTGTTCTTCTTCGGTCCGGTGTCGGATGGCGGCGCCGTGGGGCCGGTGGTGATGACCGGCTGTGCGGCGACCGGCGGCGGCGTTGCCGCTACCGCGGCGTTCGGGTCTTTCTCCAGCTTGACCGCGATCTCTTGCGTAGCGCCTTCGGCCAAGCTGACGGTCGTCTTCTGCTCGAGGTAGCCCGGCGCGCTCACGACGACTTCGTGCGTTCCCGGATCGGTCGGGCGCTCGATGCCGATCAGCGCTGGCGGAATGGCGATGCCGGCGACGGTGACCTGCGGTTTGGCGTCTGCCGGGTCGACCCGGACGGTCAAGCGCGCGATCTTGGGCAGCGCGGTGTTCAGCACGCCTTTGGCGCGCTCCTGCGCGTCACGGAACGCCTTCGGCGCGGTGGCCGCGAGCTGCTCGCGCACGACGCGGTTCAGGTTCTCGGTGCCGGCGACGATTTGGCCCACCTGCACCTGGCACTCGCCCAATCGTCCGAGGATCGACGGGGCGTGATACAGCGACTCGGCGCGCAAAAGCTTCTCGATCGCGCCCTTGCAGTCGCCTGAATCGGCCAGCTTGATGCCAGCGAGGCCGAGGGTGCGAGCGGCCGCCACACTTTCGGCTTGAGGTTGGTCCTGCGCGAAGGCAGCCGGAGCGACGAGCGAGGTCGTCAGCATCGAAACCAGGCCCAGCGCGATGAAGCGCTGGCGCGAAAAGACACGTCGAGCGGTTGAGCAAGTGATCATAAGCACCCTGGCGCCTTTTTACCGCACCTTGCGGCTGGAGCGCCTAGAAACCGAGATCGGATCCGGGAGTCTTGGCCGGTAGGGGTCGGGGCGCCGCTGCCGGCGCCGACCCGGAGTGGGTGTTTGCGCCGAGTTTGTTGGGGCTGGCGGCCTTGCCGCGCGGTTTCGGCGTTCGCGGCGGGGTTTCAGCAGCGACACTGGAAACTCCGCTCGGCTGAGCGATCTCCGGGGTAGCTGTGGTCGCGGGTAAGGGGGCCGGCGGTACTGGTTCGCGTGGTGGTGGGCTCGCCTCCAGACGCGCCGGAGCGCTCGGCGCGGCGTCGCGGGTTTTGTTGGCCGGAGTCAGCAGGCTCAGAGTCACGGTCATGCTCGTCACGACTAGCAGGCCGAGCCCGACGCCAAGCGCGAGCGGTGGCACGCGTCGCTGCGGAGGTGGTGTCCAGTCGCCGCTGACTTGTTGCTCGCGTTGTTCGTGGTGCGCACCCGGTCCGATCGTGATTGCGATCGGTGCCGACGCGCTGACGACGCGGGTCTGGTGCGCGACGACTTGCGTGCGCGCCAGGCTGGCGGGGCCGGCATCGAGCTGCAGAGTTGCCATGGCGGGCGTCGCGTAACCGACCAGCGTTTCCGGCGCGATGCGGCCCTCCGGAAATGACTTGTGCTTCGACAGCGCCGCGCCACCGCTGGCGGCCTGCAGCGCTTCGGTCATCTCGTCCGCGCTTTGAAAGCGCTCGATCGCTTCCTTGGCGCAAGCCCTTTGAAACCACTGCTCGACCGCCTCTGGCACCCACGGTGATTTTTCCCGCAACAGTGGCAGCGGCTGGGTGCAGATACCGACCAAGATGTCGCTGTAGTTGGGCGAGTAATAGGCATATTCGCCGGTCAACATGTGGAACAAGCACATGCCAAGCGAGTACAAGTCGGCGCGATGGTCGACGCTGCTAGCGCCGCGCACTTGCTCGGGGCTCATGAACAGTGGCGTGCCGAGCACGGTACCGGCTTGCGTCGTGCCGCTCTCGCCTTGCTCGAGCTTGGCGATGCCGAAATCGAGCACTTTACCGATCCAGCCGATTTCGTCGTCGTCGCTCTGGACCAAGAAGATGTTGGCCGGCTTGAGATCGCGATGGACGATGCCTTGCGCGTGGGCGCGCGCCAGCGCACGACCGACGTGCGCCACGATCCGCACGGCGTCGACCAACGGTAGGTCGTGGTCGCGCTCCAACCGCTGCTCGAGCGTCTCCCCCTCGAGGTACTCGAGCACGATGTACGGATTACCCTCGGACGTTTCGCCGTCGTCGTACACCTGCACGACGTGTCGCGAACGCAGCTTGGCGGCCGCCTTGGCTTCGACGCCAAAGCGTTTGCGCGCCTCGGTCGACTGCAAATGCTCGCCGGAGATCAACTTAATCGCCACGCGCTGGCCGAGCGTTACGTGCACCGCGCGGTAGACCGTGCCCATCGAGCCGCGGCCGATCTCTTCTTCGAGGCGGTACTTGCCACCGATGATCAGACCCGGCTGGATATGGCTCGGAAGCCCCTGCGCTAGCGCGACCGTTTCGCTCATCTTCAGCCAGATCTACGGTACGGGCGGAATCTCGCCGCCCTTAAGTCGACCAGCTTACGACCCCCGGCCACGGCCGTCGAGAGCGGACAAGACCGCTAGGCTTTCGTCCTCGGTACCCGCGTACGGCTCGGCGAGCCAGGCAACGATCATCTCTCTGGCGATTTCTTCCGACGTGGAGCGGAGGGACAACGCGAGCACGTTGGCGTCGTTCCACTTGCGGGCGCCGCGCGCGGTCTCGGCGTCCCCGCACAGCGCCGCGCGCACGCCCGAAACCTTGTTGGCCGCGATGCTCACGCCGGTGCCGGTCCAGCAACAGACGATGCCCAGCTGCTGCTCGCCGGTGGCGACCGCCTCGGCCACGCGCCGCCCGGTGTTGCCCCACGCTTCGGCTTCGCCGGCCGCCTTGCCGTAGCGGGTGACCACGTGACCCTCCGCGGTCAGCAGCTCCACGATGCTGTCCACCAACCGCGTCGAGTCATCCGCGCCGACAGCGATCCGCATCCGCGAAGTGTAGCGCCGACCCTCCGCGCGAGCGAGACAGCAGGAAGGCGGCGATGATTCATCGCCCTGCCTGAGCCAGCGGGGACAACAGGAAGGCGGAGGAAGGCGGGTGACCATTCATCGCATTTCTCCCCAAGAGCACGAGCGAACAGGAAGGCGGACGAAGGCGGAAAGAAGCGGCTCGCGCTCCCGTCCGCACTCGCGCTCCCGTCCGCACTCGCGCTCCCGTATGGTTGGGCCGCCCCCTTTCGGCGCGTCAATCCGTATCGCACTTGCGACACACTTTGCTCAATGAATTCGCGGCCCCGATTCGTTGGCATGACGCTGTCGCACTTGCGACACCTTCGTCAGCAGCCGCTGACCTTGTCGAAAGTGCCACAGCGTCATGCCATCCGAGACC
>JBBSAB010000220.1:0-5871 GCA_038252755.1 Polyangiales bacterium
GCATCCCGGCCGCGTGGGTCGCCAAGATACGAGAGAGCATGGCGCGTCTCACGCCGCGCTTTTCAACCAACCGCGCGGTACGCGAGTACACCGAGCAACGCTACCTCCCAGCTGCCTCGGCGTATCGGGAGCGGGCTTCCAACAAGGGCGCCGCGGGCAAGCAGGTGGCCGAATGGCGGCGCGCGATCGACAGAGCCTGGAGCGACATCCGTTTCGAGCAGGTCAAGGTCGTGACCAACGGCGATAACCACGCCTTCGAGGTCACGGCTCAACTCGCTGGGCTTGACCCGGACGCCGTTCGCGTCGAGCTCTATGCCGACGGACTCGGCGGCGCCGCTCCCGTGCAGCAGCAGATGACGTACCTGCCAGATCCTGCTGGGAAGCCGGGGGGCTACGCTTATCGGACGCGCGTGTCTGGTAAGCGCCCGGCGGCTGACTACACAGTGCGAGTCATCCCGCACCACGAAGGCGTCGCGGTGCCGCTCGAGGAAGGGCGCATCCGATGGCTGTGACGACTCCGCCGCCCGTGGCCAGCACACTCCTGATTGCAGAATCGGTTTCGCGCACGCTCGGACTTGGCGCCCCCCAAAGGAAAGGTGAACCATGAACACGAACACAGACACGAAGACGCTCGCGCCCGAGCTCTTGCGCCAGATGAATGCCTACTGGCGCGCCGCCAACTATCTCTCTGTGGGGCAGATCTACCTCTATGCCAATCCGCTCCTGAGGCGTCCGTTGGTGCAGGCGGACATCAAGCACATGCTCTTGGGACACTGGGGTACGACACCCGGCCAGAACTTCATTTACGTGCACCTAAACCGCGTCATCAAGAAGTTCGACCTCGATATGATCTATGTATCGGGGCCTGGCCACGGCGGACCAGCCGTTGTCGGCAACACCTACCTCGAGGGCACGTACAGCGAGACCTACCCCGAAATCAGCCAGGATGAGGCGGGCCTTCAAAAGCTGTTTCTTCAGTTCTCGTTTCCTGGAGGGATTCCCAGTCACGCCTCGCCCGAGTGCCCCGGCTCGATTCACGAAGGCGGTGAGCTCGGCTATTCGCTCAGCCATTCGTTCGGGGCGGTATTCGACAACCCGGAGCTGATCGTCGCCTGCGTGATCGGCGATGGCGAGGCGGAGACCGGACCGCTCGCCACCGCATGGCACTCCAACAAATTCCTCGATCCTGCGACAGACGGAGCGGTACTGCCGATCCTCCATCTCAACGGCTACAAGATTGCGAACCCGACCATCCTTGCCCGCATCGAGCATGAAGAGCTCGAGCAGCTGCTGCGCGGCTACGGGTGGACGCCGCTGTTCGTCGAGGGTCACGACCCTGTACTCATGCACGAAGCGATGGCGACCGCGCTCGATACGGCAGTGGCGCAGATCAAAAAGATTCAAACCGACGCGCGCGTCCACGGCAACGGCGTGCGTCCGCGCTGGCCCATGATCGTGCTCAATTCCCCCAAAGGCTGGACCGGCCCAAAGGTCGTCGATGGCGTGCAGATCGAGGGCACATTCCGGGCGCATCAGGTGCCGCTGCAAGTGAACGCCGGACATCCCGAGCATTTGAAGCTCCTCGAGAGCTGGATGAGAAGCTACGAGCCCGACGAGCTGTTCGATCGGCAAGGGCGTCTGAAGCCCGAGCTAGCCGAGCTCGCGCCGAAAGGCGCCCGCCGCATGGGCTCGAACCCGCATGCAAACGGCGGCAGTCTGCTGCGCGATCTGCGCATGCCAGACTTCCGCGACTACGCGGCGGCCGTTCCGGTTCCGGGCGCGCCAGGCATCGGTGACACGCACGTGCTCGGGCCTTTTTTACGCGACGTCGCGAAGCTGAACGGAGAAGCCAGAAATTTTCGGGTCTTTGGCCCTGACGAGACGTTGTCGAACGGTCTCGAAGCGCTCTTCGAAGTGACGAAGCGCCAGTGGGACGCGCGCGTCGCGCCGAACGACGAATTTCTCGCGCCCGCTGGCCGCGTGATGGAGATGCTCAGCGAGCATCAATGCGAGGGCTGGCTCGAGGGCTATTTGCTGACCGGGCGGCACGGCGTCTTCAACTGCTACGAGGCGTTCATTCACATTGTCGACTCGATGTTCAACCAGCACGCCAAATGGCTCAAGGTGACTGCGAAGCTGCCGTGGCGTCGGAAGATCGCTTCCTTGAACTACCTGCTGGCTTCGCACGTCTGGCGTCAAGATCACAACGGCTTCACGCATCAGGACCCAGGCTTCATCGATCATGTCGTAAACAAAAAGGCCGAAATCGTGCGCGTTTACCTGCCGCCCGACGCGAACTGCCTTTTGTCGGTGATGGACCATTGCCTGCGCAGCCGTCACTACGTCAACGTCGTCATCGCTGGCAAACATCCAGCGCCCCAGTGGTTAACGATGGACGCCGCCGCCAGGCACTGTGCCGAGGGCATCGGCATCTGGCAGTGGGCCAGTAATGATCAAGAAGCCCGCCCCGACGTGGTCATGGCCTGCTGCGGCGACGTGCCCACGCTGGAGACGCTCGCCGCTGTCAGCATTCTGCGCGAGCGCCTGCCAGAGCTGAAGATCCGTGTGGTCAACGTCGTTGACCTGATGCGGCTCCAGCCTCGCAGCGAACACCCGCACGGCTTGAGCGACGTCGACTTCGACGAGCTGTTCACCAAAGACAGGCCGGTCGTCTTCGCCTTCCACGCCTACCCGTGGCTCATCCATCGACTCACCTATCGGCGCACGAATCACGACAACATCCACGTCCGCGGCTACAAGGAAGAGGGCACCATTACGACGCCCTTCGACATGACGGTCCTGAACGAGATGGACCGCTTCCACCTCGTGATGGATGTGATCGACCGCGTGCCTGAGACCGGCGACAAGGGCGTCTACTTGAAGCAACAGCTCGAGGACAAGCTGCTGGAGCACAAGCACTACATCAACAAGAACGGCCAAGATTTGCCGGAGATCCGCAACTGGAAGTGGGGGCAGCCGTCATGAGTAAGCAAACGCTGATCGACACCGCGATCACGCTCGTCTCGGGCTCGAAAGGCCTGCTGGCGATGGATGAAAGCAATCCGACGTGCAACGAGCGCTTCGCCGAAGTCGGGATCCCCGAGACCGAAGAGATGCGCCGCGCCTATCGCGATTGGCTCATCAGCACACCTGACATCGGCGCGTCGCTCAGCGGCGTGATTCTGTACGACGAGACGATCCACCAGCGGACGAGTGCCGGCACCCCATTCGTCGAGGCGGTTACCGCACTCGGGCTCATTGCCGGAATCAAAGTAGACACTGGCGCCAAGGCTCTCGCCGGTCATCCACGCGAGCAGGTCACCGAGGGTTTGGACGGACTGCGCGATCGCTTAGCGGAGTACTCGCGAATGGGGGCGCGCTTTGCCAAATGGCGGGCGGTATTTACCATTGGCGACGGCACGCCGAGTCGGGGCTGTATCGAGGCGAACGCACTGACCTTGGCGCGCTATGCGGGGCTCTGCCAGGAAGCCGGGTTGGTGCCGATCGTCGAGCCCGAGGTGCTGATGGCGGGCGAGCACTCTTTGCAGCAGTGTCGCGAAGTGACCGAGAGGGTTCTGCGCGCGGTCTTCGCACATCTCAACGAGCAGCGAGTGATGTTCGAGGGGCTGATCCTGAAGCCCAACATGGTGCTGCCCGGATCGACCTGCCCGGAGCAAGCCTCCCCGGGGCAAATCGCGGACGCGACTGTGAGCTGTCTCTTGCGAGCCGTTCCCGCCGCGGTTCCCGCGATCGCCTTCTTGTCCGGAGGACAAGCCAGCCGGCTTGCCTCCGCGCGGTTGAACGCCATGCATGTTCGATTCAAGTCGCGTCTGCCATGGGCATTGAGCTTCTCGTTTGCGCGCGCTTTGCAAGAGCCGGCGCTGAAGATTTGGCGCGGCGAGAAGGCAAACGTGGCTGCAGCGCAGCGAGCTCTCTCGCAGCGAGCCGCCTGCAATCGCGCCGCCTGTCTCGGACAATACAGCGCAGCGCTCGAAGGCGTCACGCCATGACCGCCGCGACTCCCGAGCCGCTGCGGCTCTATCTGATTCGACACGGAGAAACCGCATGGTCGCTGTCCGGCCGACACACCGGTAGCAGCGACATCGCGTTGACCGCCCAAGGCGAGGACGACGCGCGCGAGCTTGGCAAGACTCTAGCAAGCATCTCGTTCGCCCATGCCTTCAGCAGCCCGCGACAGCGGGCGCGGCGGACGAGCGAATTGGTCGACCCAGGACCCGCTGTTCAGATCGATCCCGATTTGGCGGAGTGGGACTACGGCGAGTACGACGGCCGGCTGACGGCGGACATTCGCGCGAGCCGTGCGGGTTGGAATCTCTATCGCGACGGGTGTCCCCAGGGTGAATCGCCGGCGCAAGTGCTCGCTCGCGCGGACCGCCTCTTGGTGCATCTTCGCAGCTTGCGCGGGAACGTCGCGCTGTTTTCTCATGCGCAGTTCGGCGCCGTTCTAGCCGCGCGCTGGATCGGCTTGCCTCTGGTCGAAGCAGAGCATTTTTCGCTTGGCACAGCGTCGTTCGGGATTCTGGGCTTTGCGCTGCATCATCCCGACGTTCCGGCGATCGAGCAATGGAACGGGACCGGAGACGTGAGGTCCGCGCAGGCCACGGCTCCGCTCAGGGGTAGCGCCGCATCGTTGAGGCGCCCCGCGATCGAACGCTGGGAAAACGAAGGTGGCAGGGCCGGTGGCGAAGCGGGCGCTCTGCCGAAGAAGCTCGTCGTCTTCGACCTGGATGGAACGCTCGCGGAGAGCAAGGCGTCCGTCGATGCCGAGATGGCCGTGCTGCTCGGCGACCTGCTGCGAATCGTCCGCGTGGCGATCATCTCCGGCGGCAATTGGCCTCAATTTCAAAAGCAGGTGATTTCTCATTTGCCGCCAAACGCAAACTTGAAAGCGCTGTCTCTGCTGCCAACTTGTGGCACTAAGTTCTACCGCTATGCTGGTGATTGGCAGCTCGTGTATTCGGAAGGTTTCACAGGGCCTGAGCGAGACAAAATCATCGGCGCCTTGAAATCGGTCGTCGAGTCGTCTCACGTCGCCACGCCGGGCACTTGGGGCGAGCTGATCGAGGACCGGGGCAGCCAAATCACCTTCTCTGCCCTGGGGCAAGAGGCGCCGCTCGATGAGAAGAAGAAGTGGGACCCGAACTTCGCCAAGCGAAAACGGATGCAAGCGCTGCTTACGCAGCTAATCCCCGAGTTCTCCGTGCGCTTGGGCGGCGCGACGTCCATCGACGTCACCCAGCCAGGCATCGACAAAGCGTACGGCATCCGTAAGCTGCGCGACCTGCTCGGCATCTCGACCGCCGAGATGATCTTCATTGGGGATGCCTTGTTTCCCGGAGGCAACGACTACCCAGCCCAGCAAGCGGGCGTGGCCTCGATTCGGGTCCGCGATAGCGATGAGACAAAGCGCCTAATCGAGACGATCTGCGCCTGTCCGATTGGCGTTTCGGCCGCGAATGACCGCGTGTTGGAGCCTCGATGAGCGGGCTGGTCCTGGAGCGCCTCGGACCGCTCATGGCGCCCGAGCCGGGTAATCCGCTGGAGGTCGAGGGGGTCTTGAATCCCGCCGCCGTGCGCGGCCAGCGTCACCAACTTGAAACAGATGGCGTTGGCCAGCGACACGGTGTTCGCCGACGGCGCCAAGCTGGAAAACGCCAACGGTAACCGGCAGCGTCGACGCCAGATTCGTGGCAAAGCGCAGCGTCGTACTGAGACTAGGAAACCTAAACGCCATCGGGCACCTGAGAGTTCGCCCCGCTGCCGTTGACCCCGCCCACAACGTCATGCGACGCTTCTCACCTCGCAAATCTCGCTAAGTGTTCGTTAACATAAGATAAATTACACGCCAGC
>JBBSAB010000221.1:0-5846 GCA_038252755.1 Polyangiales bacterium
CTTGGGGAACTCAAGCTGGTCGCCCGACGCCGGAGGCGGCTTGAAAACGGCAGAATCCTGTGGCGGCTTAGGGACTACTTCGGAGCGGAACTTGGAGTGGCTTGAGAGGACGCCAAAATAGCGCACCAGATGAAAGCGCGGTGGTGGGATAGCGGCGATGAGGCGAATGATGAGGTCGCGGGGCGGAAGCAGAATGGCGCGGGTGCCGTCTTTCCAAACGCTCTTGAGAGTGAGCTCGAGCTTGCCATCGGGGCGAAGTTCCAGGCGGTCCTGAGCAAGCGGAGGGCGCGTAATATACCTGCAGAGGCGCTCCAGCTGGCGACGGGGCAGCATCGCCTGCCAAGCGCTGTCGCACGGCGCCGAGCGGCGCCAACACTACATTGTCCGGATCGTCGCCCAGCCCACTTTGTCCCTTGCGCCGTAGCGTCCCCACCACTTCACAGGAGAAGCCGGGCAAGTGCAGACGTTGGACGCTGCGGCCATGCTTTTCGAGCTGGCGCTTGACCGCGGAGCCCAGCACGCAAACCGGGCTGGCAGAGCCCGCGCTGTCCGGCAACGAGTCCCCAGCCTCGAGCTGGTAGCCGCGTATCTGGAGATATGCCGCAGTCGTCCCGACTACGGTAGTGTTCCAAGTCTCGCTACCGAGCACTAATTCTCGTCCCACGCTACGTGTGGGCGCAAGCGCGAGCACCGCTGGCAGGTCGCGCTTCAAAGTCAGCACGTCTTCCACCGTGAGGGGTTTTTGTGAGCCCGCTAGAGAGCCGAAGCTCGGGGCTTTCGGCGTAATGATGAGTAAGTTGCTGCCGAGGCTGCTAATTTCTTCGTTCACTTTTGCGGTTGCGCCCCGACCCAGCGTCACCAGCGATACCACGGAAGCCACACCGACAACGACGCCCAATGCGGTGAGAAGGGAGCGTAAGCGGTGCCGGCAGAGCTCAGCGATAGAGAGCAAAAGCGTAGCGCCGATCATAAGCCCGGTTCGCTCTCGGCGGTGATTCGACCATCGCAAAACGTAAGTGTGCGACTGGCGTACGCAGCCATTTCTGGTTCGTGCGTGACCATTACGACCGTTACACCGTGCTGCTCGTTCAAACGACGCAGCAGCACGATGACATCCGCCTTGTTCGTGGAATCGAGGTTCCCTGTAGGTTCATCGGCCAACAGCAACAGCGGTCGAACGACCAAAGCGCGCGCGATGGCGACGCGTTGCTGCTGCCCGCCAGAAAGCTGGCTGGGCAGATGCGTCGCTCGGGCCGAAAGCCCAACCTGCGCAAGCGCCTCCGAAGCCCGTTCGCGCCGCTCGGCACGCGAAACACCTCGGTACATAAGCGGCAGCGCAACGTTCTCGAGCGCCGTGGCACCCGCTAGCAAACAAAAGCTCTGGAAAACGAACCCCATATAGGTGCGGCGTACGAGCGCAATTTCGTACCGAGACAGGCGGGAAAGTTCTCGACCGAGGAAAGATTGACTGCCACCCGTAGGAAGGTCTAGGCAACCGAGGAGGCTCAAGCAGGTCGACTTGCCCGAGCCGCTTGCGCCCATGAAGGCCACGAATTCACCACGATGCACGCGCAAGCTGACATCCTGCAAGGCATGAACCGCCTGAGCGCCACGACCGTAAGTCTTGCTAACGGCTCGAAATTCTGCGAGTGCGGGGTTCACGAAGGCCAGCCCTCATTCTCCCGTGTCGCTCGCCACGAGCACACGTGTCCCGGCAGGCAAAGGTGGTTCCAGAAGCTCGGTGAACGAACCGTCGCGTTCTCCCAAGCGCACCTCGATGCGCCGTGGCCGCTCGGGCTCGACGACCCACACTAAGCGCCTGGAGTCACCGTCCGTCGCTGCTTGCGTTGCGCCGTAGCGCAACGCCGCGTTGGGAACGGCCAGAGCACCCTCGCGCTCCAGTGTACGGATTTTGACCGTGCAGCTCATGCCTGGTCGCAGCAGCCGTTCGGTATTGTCGACCTGCAGCACCGCCCGAAAGCTGACCACCCCTTGCTTAACCGTGGCTTCGTTCGCGAGCGAGGTCACATGAGAGCTGAAGCTACGATCTTGGAACGCCTCCGCGGTGAAGGTCGCCACTTGGCCGATTCTCACCCTCGCTATGTCCGCCTCGGCAATGGCGACTTCGAGCCGAAGCTTTGCAAGGTCCTCTGCAAGCTTGAACAACTGTGGAGTCTGAAATCCGGCCGTGATCGTCTGCCCGGGTTCGACGAAGCGAGTCAATACAACGCCGTCGATTGGAGAGCTTATCGTAGTCTTCGCCAGTCGCGAGCGGGCAAGCGCCAGTGCGGCTTTCGCCAGCTGGACCTTCGCGCTGGCTGCCGCGACGGCTGCGGCGGCACGCTGGCGGTTGGCCCGCGCACCCTCCAACGCTTGCTCACCGACGAGCCCCGGTTCGCGAAGCTTGGAGCTGCGCTTGAACGCCAGATCGGCTTCATTCAACGTGGCGTTGGTCTCTAACACTGCCGCGCGGTTGAGATGCAACTCGGCGAGTGCTTGGTCGACCGCTAGCTCGAGGTCTTGCGGTGCGATTTTCGCCAAAGTCTGCCCACGTCGAACGAAGTCATTCTCGTTCGCGTCGAGCTGGATGATTCGCCCGCTCACTTCGGCTCCGACGTCCACGGTGGTGAGCGCCTCGAGATTGCCGCTCGCCGTGACGTCAACACGGAGCACCCGACGCACAATCGGCTCCGACAGCGGCGCAGCGGTTCCTTCCCCGTGGCCGCGCAGCACCATCGTCACCAACCCAGCCAGAAGCACGGCACCGAGCAACAGCGCGAGCCAGCGCTTGCGCCGTAAACCTCGTCGCGCTGAAGAGCCGTGATCATCCATCGTGAGCGGCCAGATACTGTCGTTGGCATCGGGCTCCAAAAGCGGCGGACTCGGGCGGTAAGGCGAATCAGTCATGAACCATCGCCTCGAGCACGAACCAGCGAGTTGGGCCCGCTCCAGGGGCAATCAAACGGAGTCGCGTTTCTTGTGCGAGGGTGAGTATCGGAACAGTATGACCAACGTCGACCTCCATCACGACGGGGACACCGGGGCGTTGAGGAACGATCTCGCGCACCAAGTCAGCGTACTCGAACGGCGCACTTTCGTTCGAATAGACTTCTGGCTTGCCGATCACGAGGCCAGCGATACGGTCAAAAACCCCCAAGCGTTCCAAGTGCCGCAAGTCGCGCTCCTCTTCGGAAAGCAATGCGTTCATTTCCTCGATTACCAAGATGCGCCCCGCTAGCTCGGGGAAATAATCAGTCCCTGCCGCGGTCACCAAAGTATTTAGGTTGGCAACGATGCACGGCGCCTCGACCGTGCCGGGGTAAACCACGCTGGGGCCGGGGTTCGGTAGCCATTCGCGAGGGACAGCCTTCCAAGCGTCGCCCTTGGCGTCACGCATGTGCCGGCTGTAGCGCGCGGGCGCTACCAGCTCGCGTTCGACAACTTGCTTGCTACCAGTTGCGTCCAAGAACGACTGCGCCGTTTCCGGAAGCACCTCTGGCCATTCTCCGAAGGAGGGCATGACGGCAGGGCCGTAAAACGTCGAAAGGCCAGCGTGTGCCAACAGTGCGAGATGAAGCGAAGTGATGTCACTGTAGCCACAGAATATCTTGGCATTCTGGCGAATCTGCGCAAAGTCCAAGTAGGGAATCAAGCTCGAAGCGCACGTGCCGCCAATCGTCGTGATGATGCAGCGCACGGAACGATCGGCGAAAAGCTCCGCGAGTTCGACCGCGCGCTCTCGAGGCGTGCCTGAGCGATACCCCTGCGCGGTAGCTTGGCGCGTCAAACTGCCTTCCAATACGCGAAACCCCATTTGCTCGATCTGGCGAATGCCGTGTAGGTATTTCTCGCGGAAAGCCACGTGCGCAGGGAACGAAGGAGTGCACACCCCAATGGTGTCACCCAAGCGGAGTGGCGCAGGACGAATCAATGCAGGACGAGTCATGAGTACGCTTGTCTCCCTTTAATTTAATCGGTCAGAGCTTGGGTGCCGCCAGGGAGCCGCTCCGCGGCGCGCGCCGATTCCCGCGTTGGACCGCGGAGCAGAAACAGCGGAGGCAACAGCACGACAAGATGCCAGAATGAAATCCCCAGGACGAGCCAGGTTCCGAAATGGAAAGCAAGTGCGGCACCCGCGCCAGCGTTGCGCACCCTACCGCCACGCAGCAACGCCCACCCCACGCTCAGCTCAAAGACACCGGTCAGGATCCCAATAGCGCGAAACACATCTGGCCACCGGCTCAACCAACGCCCGAAGCCGGTACCGATACGCAACGTTTGCACCAACACGACGTCGCCCGTCCAAAACCACGCAGGACCGCTGAGCAGAAGCTTGGCGAGGAATGCCTGCCCATAAAGCATAGCGACGTATATTTGCATGAAGCCAAGCGCCACCGACCCAGCGCGCTCATCGGCGGTCGGCGCGGATGAGCGCCAGTGAGCGTCGAGCGACAAGACGCGACCCGAATCGGCGCTGGCAATCGCCAATAGAAACAAGTTGAGGTGCGTGTCGTAATTGAATGACGGTTGCGTAAATTGCGCAGTGTAACCGTTCAGTAAGAAGAACGACAACGCGGTCAACCATGCCGAAACGCGCGTGCAGGCACCGGCGGCGAGCATGAGAGACGCGACGATGGTCGTCATTCGGAGCGCCGCGAGGCTGGCGGCGCCGAGCACAGGTACTTTGGCAAAGAGACCACCCGGGTCATACAGCCAGACGTTGTCCGAAAAAAACCTATCGAATGGCCCGTACACCGCTAGCACGGTCACAGAACTTCCGAGCGCCACACGCATGTACGCCAGACGCCACGGAACCGCCTCTTGCTCGAACAGTAGGGTGTCGAATCGCGAACGTTTCAGCGTACTCACGTCGACTCTCCCTGCTTTCGACGCTCGGTGTAGGAATAGAGTAGTCGTTCTGCCTCGGTGCGCAGCCGCACGCCTCGTCCCGTTTTCGACAACACCTGCCGCTCCACGTAGAAAGCAATGCCCACGAAGTTGTGCCCTGGCTCCGGGCGCGCTGCTGCCCATACTTCGTCGAAGGCGGGCCAGCTTCTACGCAGCTCCGACAACGCAACTCGTGCGAGCCTTTCGCGCGTGGCTTCGTCGGCGTGGCTCAGATACGTGCGGTTCACCAGCGCCATGGCTCGAAAGAACTCGAGGGGCAACACGTTCCCTGGGTGCACCCGCTGGCGCGCCCCGCGGTCGTCCGTCAACACGACGCTCACGGTAGAGTGTGGCGGGGCAACGCGCAATGCGAACATGTCGTAAGAGCAAAGCGGCCAGCCATTGCGCCACCCGAAAGCGCCCACGAACAATTGACTCGCCTGCACGACGAAGAAGCCAAGCATCGCAAGCTTCAGCAACCCGCGGCAACCCATGGTCAGGTGGAGGGGACCGTGGCTACCAAGCGGTGCCCGGCAAGGTAGGCGTGATTGTCCTCGAAAGCGCGACGCTGGGTATCGAAGCGCGCACGCACGCGATCGAGGTCGCGGTCGGACAGCGCGTCGACCTCCGGCAGTGCCCTGCTCTGTTTCAATGCCGCGACAAGCGTGTCGCGATCGGGCGTCGTGAGCGGGTTGAGTTCGAACGGCTCCCAGATCAGGTTCCGAAAGCCGCGCAGGAGTTCGCGAGCATAAGACAATCGAAGTGCAAAATTGATCGGAAGGAGGAGCAGAAGCAAGAGCAGGCCAGGTAGCCGTCGGCGCTCTGAACCCAGCTCACCACGTCACCGAAGCTCAAGGAACGGTGACCCCGACGCAAAGCGGAGCTCAAAATCCCACTTCACGCACGCGCAAATAGATCTCCGCCCTGAGGTGCTCACTTTCAGCAAAGGGAGCAGCACC
>JBBSAB010000222.1:0-5653 GCA_038252755.1 Polyangiales bacterium
CATGCGGCAGAGGGACACTGCGCACCAGGAAGCGGCGGTCCTCGCCGGAACCGACGACGAAGTACAAGCGCACCTGCTCCACACCCGGATGCGTGATCCAGATCGTCACCCCGCCCTGCGTCTTGGCGGCGAGCACGTCTCGCGGCTTGATTGTGACCTTGTGTGCGGACGCCACGAGGGTGGACGAATCGAACCAACTCGCCGTTCGTTCGACGAGGTCGGCGTCCGACGATGGGTCGACGAGCACCAAGAGCACCCACGCCGGCGCTCCTTCGCGAGCTGCTTCCCGCGCTGGCTCCGCGGCATAGCTGGTCCCCTCCGCACTCGAGCACAGCGAGACCAGCAGCGAGACCAGCAGCCTGAATGATTTACTCGCGTGAGCGTCCACGACTCCAACGTCAGTTCGGCAGGTCATGAAGACGCAGCTTTGCGGCGCTGGTGTAGGGTGAGTCGGGGAACATTCGCACCAAACGCAGGAGCACGCGGCGTTCCTCCGCCGCCCGCTCGAGTCGTCGAAGCGCCTGCGCTTGCCCCCATAACGAATCCGGCTCGAGCGTGCCTTTGGCAGACTCCTGGAATTGCTTGAGCGCGACGTCGGGCGTGTCGTTTTGCAGGTTCAACTCGGCCAGCGACATGCGCGCCTGGTCTGCTTCGGCCGATTCGGGGAAATCTTTCAGCAAACGCTGGTACGAGGACATTGCTTCGCGATGATGCCCTTCGCGACGCGCACGGCTCGCTCGAGCGAAGATGCGTTCGGCCGTATCATTTTTGCCCGCGGCGTGTGGCTTGCGCGCGGGCCTGACCGCTTCAGTTGCAGCCGCACCTTCCGCGCCGGTGAGCTGCGGCTCGAGCGCCAGCAGCGCCGGGCTCGGTAATGGCTCGCTCGCGGGCGCCGCTTCACGCGGCAGCGAGGCGGCCCGATGCAACGCCGCAGGAGGCTTAACTTCGACTGCTGCGGGCGAAGGCTTGCGTTCATCACCCAAAACCACGACGGCAGCAGCGGCTGCGGCCGTGATCAGAGTGAGCCCGAGAACCGCGACTCCGGGAGCCCAGCGTCGACCAGGGCGGTGCGCCCGGCCACGCGTCGACGCACGCTTCGCTGTGTTCATGGCCAGCCGTTGGATCAGCGCGTCGTCCCCAGGCTGTACGGCGCTTTCCGGATCGAGAGCCAGACCTGTCTCGAACAGCCAGCGCGCCCCTTCCTCTTGCGCTAGCAGGATTCGCAGCTCGTCGGCCTCTGCTGGAGACTGGTCGCGTCGACGGTCGCGCACGAGCAGATCGAACTCTCGATCACGCTTCATGGTCGGCCTCCATCTGCTCGCGCAGCGACGGTAGAGCGACCAAGCGCTCACGCAGCGCGTGCCTCGACAAACGAAGTCTGCTGCGAACGGTCTCGGACGGGCAGTCGGTCATGCTTGCAATTTCAGAAACCGTGTAACCAGACAGGTGCAAGGCAAACGCCTCCGCTTGAGCTTCCGGCAGGCTGGCCAGCAGATCGCGGGCGGCTCCAGCCAGCCGGTGGCGCTGCAGCTGGCTATCCGGCGCGCCATCCCTTCGAGAAAACGACTCGAGCAGGTCCCAATCAGGCGGGCAGTTCCGCTTCTGCGTCGCTCCCCGCCGGCGTGCCTTGATCGCGAGCTGGGCCGCCACGCGACAGGCAAAATGAGTGAGGGTGCACTCGCCGCGAAAAGCCGAGAGCGCTCCGATCAGCGCATAGGAAGCTTCTTGCGTCACGTCTTCTACGTCCGCGTGATTGGCGCCAAGAATACGACGGACGACCTGTAGCATCTTGGGTCCGACGGTCGTGATCAGGGTCCGGGTCGCAACGGGATCCCCTGCGCGCACGGCGTCGGCGACGCGGGCCAGCTCGTCAGTCGAGCGCCGCTGCAGTCCCCCATCGTGGCGCGACGCCTCGTCCGCCTCAGCTCCGCCGTGAGGGTCACGCGAATGCGATTCGCCCGAACCCGCCCTAGACAGACGGACCAGCTTCAGGTGCGACATGCTTGCAGTCGAGTTGGTAGTACCCATCGGCAGCGGAACGGGGTCACCGGGGTCGACGCTCCGCTGCCTTCGCTGGGCCAGGCGCTTCGCTCGCGGCTCTGGACGAAAAGAGCGGCTGTGGGCTCGAGGCGCTGGCGTCCCCACAGCCGCCCACAGCGCTGGCGCAAAGCCAGCGCAGCACGCCCATGTCCCGACCCGTTCAGCGCGACCACCTCCCCAATTGTGGCCGCAATGCTGAGACGAGGAAAGCTAAAAGGCAGTAGAGGCAATAGCGCGCTCGCTGTACTGAGCCCACGCGCAAGAGCCGAAGTGCCGAAGGAGCAAGGGGGTTGGAAATCACCGACACCGAGCTGAGGCGGCCAAACTGGGTGCGCCCAATTCATTCGCGGAATAAAATTGCAGTTCATTCATATCCAAGATTCGCCAGCAAGGGCGAGCCGAAATGACGAGACACACGCCCTACGTCTGCAATGAAAGGTCATCGCAGGTGCAAGGGTCGCGGCTTGGAAATTTCCACGGCCGCACTATTCTTGCTCGTTGGTTGCACGGGGCACATCTCAAGCGGTGGTGACGAGCCCGCAAGCGCTTCGCCGACAACCGCCGGCGGTAGCCGTGGGATCTCGACTGCAGGCGGCAGCAGCAGCGCCGGGCATGCCGGTTCGTCGCCCGATACGCCTGCGATAGTCGAAGACATCGCGCTGCGTCGTTTCACCAGCTTCGAATACGACAACGCCGTGCGCGATTTGCTGGGGGCTACGCTGCACCCCGCCCGGAGCTTTCCAGCTCAGTCACGTGATGGCACGTTCGACAACGACGTCGGCAACCTGACCGTGTCTGCGACACTGGTCGAACAATACCTCGCAGCCGCAGAGTCTCTGACAGCCGAAGCGCTCAAAGACGAGAGCCTGGCGCGTCTGCTCAGTTGTTCGGTTTCGGCGCTCGACGAATCTTGTGCGAAACGGTCGCTGCTTTCGGTTGCTAAAAAAGCCTACCGTCGTCCGCTGTCGACCGAGGAGAGCGCCGACCTCACAAATGCTTACTCAGAAGGCGCCGCCGCGGGAGGCGTCCGCAAGGGCCTCGAATATGGGCTCGAGCGAGTGCTGGTTTCGCCGAACTTCCTCTACTGGATCGAGACCGGCGCGACCGACGCAAAGCCCACTGTTGCGGCTCGGCTGCCGCTAACGAGCTTCGAGGTGGCCGCCCGCCTATCCCGGTTACTTGTGGGCTCGATCCCCGACGATACGCTGCTCAGCGCAGCTGAATCGGGGCAGCTGTCCAACGCTGACGGCCGTTTGGCGCAAGCCCAGCGCTTGCTGCGCGCGAGCGACGGCGCGCCGACTGCAGCAGCGCGCGCAAATTTAGCCCAATTTCACAACGGCTGGCTGGGCCTCTCCGGTCTAGCCAGTATGCAAAAAGGGGTAGCCGGCTGGGACGCAGAGCTTGCCGGTGCGATGCGGGAAGAAACGGAAACGTTCTTGGGTGATCTGGTCTGGAGCCGCGGCGACAGCACCGGCATGTTTCTCACCCACGTGGGATACGTCAACGAGAAGCTTGGTGCTGTCTACGGGGTCAAGGTCGCCGGCACAGCGCTGTTGCGAACCGAGCTCGATCCTGCAGTTCGAACCGGGATACTCACCCAAGCCTCCTTCCTCGCTCTGACCTCCAACGACGGTCCGAAACCCATGAAGCGGGCGGCCTTCGTCCTCGGTCGGTTTCTCTGCGCCGCGCCGCCGCCGCCGCCGCCCGACGCTCCAACCAGCGTCCCGAGCGGCACCCCGGGCAACTCCGAACGGGAACGCTTCGAACATTTGACGGGTAACGCTCCTTGTAGCGCCTGTCATACTGCTTTGAACGGCATTGGCTGGACCTTCAATGAGTTCGATGCAATCGGCCGTGTGCGCGCCGCGGACGCTGGCGGTGCCCCCCTGGATCTCCACGGGGCATTGCACGGCACGGACGTAGACGGCAACTTCGCGAGCGTCGGCGAATTGTCGCTTCGGCTTGCCAGTAGCCGGCAAGTGCAAGCGTGCATGGTTCGGCACTGGTTCCGATTCGCGAACGGTCGCTTCGAAACTCCTGCTGACGACGCGGCGCTGCAGTCGCTCGTGGCTGCGTTCGACAAGTCCGGACACCGCATCGAAGACTTGTTGAATGCCATTGTGCAGGCCGATGAATTTGCGAGCCGTGTCGTAGGGCCCTGACCTGGATCTAAGCATGTCGAAAAAATTACTCGATCGACGCACTTTGCTACGTGGAGCTTGCGGAGCCGCCATTGCCCTGCCTTGGCTCGAGGTAATGGGCTGCGCAAATGGCGACGGCTCGCGCATCGACGTAGATGCTGTCGGCAGCACCCGGCAATCACTCGACGGCGCGCCGGGTGTCACGTCAGATGGATTTCCGAAGCGCTTCATTGCACTGAACATTCCGAACGGCACGATCCCCGATGCCTGGTTTCCGAGCGGTGGCGAGACCGATTTCAAGTTGGGAGCGATCCATGCCGCGCTCGAAAAATATCGCAGCTCGCTGACCATTTTCAAGGGCATCGACAATGCTGCGGGCCACGTATCGAGCTTCGATAGCCCTCATTTCGGTGGACTCGGCGCCATGCTGACGGGTCACCCATCGATCGGCGCCACCGAGGGCAGCATGCTCGCCAACGGCATCTCGATCGACCAATATTTGGGCCAGAAAATCGCCGCTGGCGCCTCTGCTCCTCCGTTCCGTTCAATCGTCGCCGGCACTCATTACAGCGGCTCCGGGACCTCCAATCTGTCGTACGCGGGACCGCGGATGCCGCTCAATAAGACTTGGCGGGCGAGTGATCTGTTCGATTCATTGTTCAAAGGCGCGGCCGCACCGGATGCAATGAGCGACGTGCGGGCGCGTCGCAAGAGCATTCTCGATGGCGCGCTGAAGGACGGGAATGCGTTGCTTTCAAAGCTCGGCACGCAAGACCGCGCGAGGCTGCAGTCACACCTCGACGCACTGCGCGAGGTCGAGCAGCGCCTTGGGAAAACTACGGCTTGCAACTCAGCGGCGTTCAAACCGGGGACGACCGAAGACTCCACCGTCATGCTGCCTGCGATGCACGCGGAAATGTTTGATGTGCTGACGCTCGCATTCAGCTGTGATCTGACACGAGCGGCAAGCTACGTCATGCGCCTCGAGGGCTCGACGGGCGGCATCAGTACCTACAATTGGCTAGGCATCGGCCCGGCGGGCGTCGACAGCCGCACCGAGGACTTCAACAGTCCTGACCATTCGCTGGACCATCACGTGCTCTCGCACAACGATTCCCAGCCCGACGCACGCGCTCAGCTGATCAAGATCAGCACCTGGTACGTGGAGCAGGTCGCGCTCTTCGCCGACCGTTTGAAAGCGCTACCCGAAGGTGCTGGCACGGTGTTCGACCACTCCGTCGTGCTGTTTGGTTCGGCGATCGGTCAGGGCAATCACACGTTGGAAGACATCCCTTACTTCTTGCTGGGAAATGCTGGCGGAGCCCTTCGCTCAGGGCGTTACCTGCAGTACCAGCACGCCTCAAACAATGACCTGCTCGTATCCATACTGAACGCAATGGGGGTACCCGACACCACCTTCGGCGACTCGCGTTATTGTACGGGCCCGCTACCGGGTTTGATTTAGCGTCCAA
>JBBSAB010000223.1:0-5614 GCA_038252755.1 Polyangiales bacterium
GCGGATGACGCGACGCGCTTGTCCCTCGCGACGCCCAGCAACGGCGTGAAGGACTTAGCCGAACGCTCGCACGCTCCTCGCGACTTCCTAGAGCAATATCTCGGCTACCCAGCCGCCGCCGGCGTTGCCAAGAACGAATCTATCTATCCTCGCAACGGCGACGTTCTGCTACCGCAGTGGGACGGCGCGCGACGCGCGGCCGAGACCGCACGTTTTGTCACGTTCTTGCTGCGACAACGTGTGGATTTCATCGCGCAGCTCTTCACCTCCGACGCCTATTTTGCCACCGAACAGCGGCCAGGCGGCTTCTATGGTGGGGGCGAGGCGGCCCGGTCGGGGATTCTGACACAGCCGTCGATCCTAGGTTTGCTTGCGCAACCAGACCAGACCGATCCCGTTCGACGCGGCAAGTACATCATGGAAAATTTCTTATGCTTGCAGGTGCCGCCTCTGCCAATCAACGGTGTCCCGCCGCTGGTTCAAGATCCCAACCTAACGCTACGCGAACGCCTGGCCGTGCACAGCGCGAGCCCGGATTGCAAGGCCTGCCACCAATTGATGGATCCGCTCGGCCTGGGTCTCGAGGCGTTCGACAGCGTCGGCTACTACCGCGAAACCGAGCTCGGGCGGCCCGTCGACGCCAGCGGCGTGCTCGTCAACACCGGCGAACAAGACGGCCCTTTCGTTGGTGCGGCAGAGCTCGGCGAGCGCCTCGCGCATTCGCGAACTGCGGAGGAGTGTTTCGCGCGCCATGCGCTGGGCTACTTCCTCGGCAGAGACGCGACCGGAGCGGACGCCGACGCACTCGAGCAGGCGCAGATTGCCTACCGGGTGAAAGGCGACTGGATCGCGCTCCTCGCTAGCCTTTTCGGATCTGAGTCCTTCTTGTACCGATCTACTCCAGGTGCTCCATGCGACTGACCCGTCGAAATGCGCTCAGAGGTTTGCAGCTCGGCGCCGGCGCGGCGTTGCTCGGCCCAGCGCTCGGCGCGTGGCTTGGCGAGGCCCGCGGGCAGGCGCCACAGCGACGACGGCTAGTTGTATTCCTCGAAGGCGGCGGGTGGGAGACGAACCGGCACAAGCCGGCCAGCACCGACTCTAACTCCAAGATCCTCGAGCTGAATCGGAGCTCCCTGCTGCCGCTCACCAAACATCTGCCGATTCTTAGCGTCATCGACAACTTGAGACGCCCGTTCCACAATGCCGCCGCCGGCGGCCACTCGGAGTTGTTCTCGGCGCTGTCTTGCTTACCCAACGAGCCCAAAGACAGCGACAATCCTCAACCAGGCGGGCCGACTATCGACTCGTTCATCGCCTCACAAGTCGGACAGGCCGACCGCTTGCCGCTGCTCGCTCTCGGTGTGCTCTCCGACAAGGGCATGAAAGACATGACCGTGCGGCGCCTCGCCTGCACGCTCGCGTCGGCTCCTCGTGAAGCCATCCCGTATATCGTGCATCCAGAGACGGCGCGCGAGGTGATCTTCGGCTTGCCGCAGCTCGAGGTTTCGACGAACCAACCTCTCCGCCGCCGCCTGCTGACCGATTTTCTGGTTGCAGATATTGCGCGGCTGCGGGGCAAACTCGCGGGCACAGAGCAGCGCAAACTCGACCGCTACGCCGACCAGCTGCGGGCTCTAGATACGCCCGTGGCAACACCGAGCACTGAGTGTCTCGCGCCGCAAGCGGCGGGTGGGATCACCCTGCGAGCTCGAATTGAGGACACGTTCAGGCACGCCACTGCGGCGCTAATTTGCCGGCAAACCCATATGGTCAGTATCGGTATGACGCCCAGCAACAAGTTCCTGGACGCTACGTACGACTTTCTGGGATACACAAAGGACAACCACGCCCTCAACCACGGCGGGAATGATCCCGACCTTCTGGGCAACAAGGGGCAAATCTTTGCGTACCACGCAGGGCTTCTGGCCAAGCTGTGCGACGACCTAGCAGCCGTACCCGAGGGCAGCGGAACGATGCTGGATAATACGCTGGTGCTTTGGGTCAACGACAACGGGGCACCCATCACTCCGCCAGCGACACACCCTTTCGCGCGTTGGTCATCGGCAAAGCCGGCGGCGCCCTGAAACCCGCGGGCCTGTATCGTGACTACCGCCAAGCGCGCTCGCTCGCCGATTTGTACGGCGCCGTGGCGATCGCGATGGGCGCCGACGACACCACATTCGCTCGGCAGAGCGCGCTGCCGCTCGAGAACCGGATCGGCCCGCTCGAGGACCTACTAGCGTGAGCACCCGGGGCAGGGTTTGGTTGCTGCTATCACTCGTCGGTATCCAGCTGACCGTAGGCGCTCGAGCCTGGGCTGATTGTCCACAAAATCCCTCGCCGAGCCCTACGGCAGAATTTCGCGGCTTCAAGGGTCGCGTTTTCGAAAAAGACGGGCAAAGAATGCCGTATCGGCTGTTCGTTCCGCTCGGGTACGACCCGAGCAAGGCCTACCCGCTCGTGCTCTACCTTCACCATGCTGGCCTGGCCGGGACGGACAACTGCGGTCAGCTCAGCGAAGAAGCGGGCTCCGGGGGCTACGGTGGCGTGTTCGTTCATGCGGCCACGGCGGCAGACAAAACGCTCTTCGACACGCAAGCAAAGTACCCACATTTTCTCGTCGCACCACAGGCCAGCAGCTCCAAGCTGGGCTTCGGCGGTGGAGTCGAAGGGTCAGCAAGCGCACCCGAACATCCGACACGCGCACTCGTCTTTGGCATCCTCGACGCGCTCGGCAGCGAGTTCAACATTGACGCACGGCGCCGCTACATCACCGGCATCTCGATGGGTTGCTATGGCACCTGGGACATCATCATGCGTCGACCCGACTATTTCGCTGCCGCGTCGCCGCAGTCTTGCCAGGGCGACCCCGACCGCACGCTGTTGAGCAACCTCACCGAAATGCCGATTTGGTCCATGTGCGGAACCTCCGACCATTACTTCCCGGGCGCCGAAGCCATGGCGTCGGCCATGATCGGCGTCGGCGCGAAGCACTCTATCTTCACGCCTTTTCAGCACGTGGGTCATTCGATCCACGATCTTGGTTACGACTATCCAGGTTTCATCGACTGGATGTTCGCGCAGTCACTGCCCGCACCGCTAGTCGACACAGCAGGCGGAGGTGCCGCAGGCGCAAACATTTCCGGCAGCGCGGGCGCGGGCGCGACTTTCGTCGACACCGGCGGAGTTGCTGGGACCATGTACGCAGATTCGCTGGGCGGGGCTTCAGCTGGCACCTCGACCGCCGCCGCCCCGCCCGTGGGGATGAGCGGCGGCGCGACCGCAAATGCACCAGCGACCGCTCCGACCGCTCCGAGCTGTAGCTACGGAAGCGCTGAAAGATTTCCGGCGAGCGTCGCGCTCGCCGTGGCTGCTGGCCTATTGCTTCGGCTTGGTCTGTTTCGACGTCGCGGCGGTACTTAAGCGAATGGCATCCAGCCACGCAAGACTCGTCGCTTCGCTGCTGCTCACGGCGTGCACGGGCACGGTCGGAGGAGAGCTCCCCGGCATCGCCCAATCGACCGGCGGCGCCGCCGCCGTGACGTCAAGCGGTGGCGCCGCCACCATGCCCACGAGCACGCCCACGGATCTGAGCCGCACGATAGTTAGGCGCCTGACGCGCGCTGAATACGACAACACGGTGCGCGATCTGCTTGCCGATGATTCGGAGCCTGCAGGAGCCTTCCCGGTCGACGAAGACCCGCGCATTTTCGACAACAACGCCAACGCGCTCTCGTTCTCGCCGGCGCTCGCCGACGCTGCTTTCCGTGTAACGGCCTCACTTGGCGCACTGGTCTTAGGGCGCAAGACGATCTTCGCCGATTGCACGCCTGGGCCGGAGTGCGCGCGCACTTTCATCGCGAACTTGGGTCGAAAGGCCTGGCGTCGTCCGCTCTCGAATGACGAAGTCGAGCGCTTGTTCAGCGTCTACGCGCGCGGCGAACGGCTAGGGCAGGGCGCGTTCTCGGCGGGCATTAAGCTCGTCAGCCAAGCGATCTTGATCGCGCCTGATTTCTTCTATCGATTCGAATTCGGAGATGGATCGCTGGTCGCCGGTCGCCCTGGTTTGACCCGGCTCAGCTCGTGGGAAATGGCCTCGCGTCTCTCGTATTCGCTGTGGAACAGCATGCCCGACGATACGCTGTTCGCTCGCGCCGCGAGTGATTCACTGAAGAGCCCCGAAGCGGTGGCTGAGCAAGTGGACCGGATGCTCGAAGACCCCAAGACTGAGAAGTCGCTGCACCACTTTCACGAACAGTGGTTGCATCTGGACATGGCCGGCGTCAACAAAGTCGACTACGCGACCACGTTCCATTTCACGCCAGAGATTGGCCAAGCTATGCAGCAGGAAGCCGAAACGTTTCTCGCCTACATCGCGCGGCAGGGCAAACTTTCGCAGCTCTTTACCGCCGATTTTTCGTTCGCGAACCAAACGCTGGCCCAGCTCTACGGGCTGCCCGGCAACGGCGCGGCGCCACAGACGTTCGCGCGTGTTTCATTGGTCGACAATCCAGCGCGGCATGCTGGCTTCTTCTCAATGCCCGCATTTCTCGCGAAATCGGCGCAGCCCGACCGCTCGTCGCCGGTGCTGCGCGGCGTGTTCCTTTTGAATCGCGTGCTGTGCCGCCCGGTGCCGCCACCTGGCCCCGACATCGACACCACACCTCAACCTGCCACGGAAACGATCAAGACCACGCGCCAATACTTCGAAACTCAGCACGCTAACAATCCACGCTGCGCGGGCTGTCATACATCGATCGACGCGATCGGCTTCGGCTTCGAAGGCTACGACGCCGCTGGACTGCCGCGGACCCAGCAAAACGGCGTTGCGATTGACGACACGGGCTTTGCGGACGAGACGGGGCCGTTCAAGGGTACGGGCGAGCTTGGCGCCAAGCTCGCGGCGAGCGAGGACGTGCGCCGGTGCCTTGCTCGGCAGTGGTTCAGATTCTTCCAGGGCCGTGAGGAGGGCGATGGCGACCGAACGGCGATCGACGCTGCCACGACCGCTGCCATGCGCGACGACACGTTCAGTGCGCTCGTGCGCGAAGTCGCCAAGAGCGATGCCTTTCTGTATCTGAGCCAAGGAGTCCACTGATGCGTCTGCCCCTATCGCGCCGCATGTTCCTACGCGGCGGCGCTGGAGCTGCGATTGCTCTACCGCTGTTCGAAAGCTTTCGTCCGCTGGGCGGCGGCAGAACGGCGATCGCCGCGACTGATAAGCCCAAAAAGATCGTGTTTTACGTGCAGTCGTCGCAGATCTATGGGCCCGATTTTTGGCCATTTCCGCGCGGCACTGCCTACGACGTGCAGACCATGCCGTTGCCGCGCTTTCCGGGCTCTCATCCCGAAAGCTACCTCCCCAAGTCGGCCAAGAAGAACAGCGACAAGCTCCTGGTTCCGGCGCTCAGCGATCGGGACTACCAGCTACCTGAAGGCCTTGCGTCGCTCGCGCCGCACCGCAAGGAGATGATCATCCTGGAAGGCTTTCGCGGAACCGAGCGCGATCACAACAACTATCACATGATGCTCACCGGGAATAAGGGCAAGGCTGACAACGGTGAAGGTGGACCGTCGATTGATCAGCTGATTGCCGCAGGCATCGGTGGAGCGA
>JBBSAB010000224.1:0-5588 GCA_038252755.1 Polyangiales bacterium
ACGACGCATAAAAAATCTTATGTTAACGAACACTTAGCGAGATTTGCGAGGTGAGAAGCGTCGCATGACGTTGTGGGCGGGGTCAACGGCAGCGGGGCGAACTCTCAGGTGCCCGATGGCGTTTAGGTTTCCTAGTCTCGTTGCGTATTTATCCGGTGATTTTGGAGGTTTTGAAGGGGTTGCAGCCGGTGTTGCGGCGGGTTGAGGTGAAGGATCGGGATTTGGGGCGGCAGTTGCGGCGATGTAGTGCCAGCGTGGCGCTCAACGTTGCGGAGGGCATGTATAGCCGGGGGCAGAACCGGAGCGCGCGGTATCACTCGGCGCTGGGGTCGGCGCGGGAGACGTTGGCGTGCTTGGAGGTTGCGGAAGCGTCTGGGTACGTCGGCAGCGAGGCGGCGCTGCGCAGTGAGCTGACGCGGGTCGTCGGGACGCTCGTGAAATTAGTCGGCGCGTAGCATCGCGAAACGCCGGAGCCGTGCAACGCGGCTCCGGCGCCGCTCGCCTAGCTGCGCGTCAGCTTCCGAAGTATGGCGAGGAGGCGCTCGAGCAGCGCGCCGGGGTCTCGTGCTCGCCACCGGCACCAGGTGCTCGAGCGCCCGCAGTGACGGGCGATGCGCGGCCGCAAGGTGTCTGCCGCGGCTGCTCATGGACGCCGAAGGCGCCGGCCGGGGCGAGCGTCGTCAACATTGCCGCCGTCGCCTTGTTCGTGCGCACCGCTACCGGCGCCCGAACCCTAGCCTACCCGTCCCCGCTGCGACTGGACCTAGCGCCGGGGCAGCGTGGCGACGAAGACTTGGTGGTTGAATTGGTTTTCGGTCCAGCACCGGCCTTCGATGCGAATCGTGCGGTCGTCGAGCCAGACGTGTTCGGCGACCAGGCCTCCGGCTTGCTGCAGGTCGACGTGGGCGGCGAGCAGCTCGGCGGCGACGTCGCGAATGCCGATCTGATCCCAAACGACCGCGACACCGTCCCCGCGCGCCGCATCTTGCACTTGGGTACCGGCCGGCCAAGCCGCGCCGATGCCGATCGTGCCCTCGTTCACCGTCAGGGTCAGTTGATTGAACGGCAGCTTCGGTAGAACCGGAAGGAGTCGCAGGTTGCCTTCTTTGGTGAACACGCCCGGGCGTGAGCCCGCATCATTCGCGGCGCTAACGGGCACTACCGCGTCAGCGCCGTATTTGAAGGTCACGGACATCTCGGGTTGCATCTGTACGGTCTTCGTCAGGGTTTCGCCCAAAAACACCATGAGTTGAGAATTAGCGTCATTGGTTACAAATAGCGTGTTGCCGTCCGCGCTCAGCAGCAACGCTTGCGTCACCGGCTGGTCGAGCAAGACGAGGCCGCCAGCCGGTGTCCAACGGAAGAGGCGCCCCTCTCGGTTGCCTGCGTTGCCGTAACAGGTGCCGGCAATCACGTTGCCGTTGGCGCTGAGGAATTCGCCCTGGCAGCTGTAGCCGGTTGGAAAGACCAGCTTGACCGGAGCGCTGTCTGGTTGCCACCGGTAGTAATCGACTCCCGCCACGCCCTCGCCGCTAACGCTCAGGATGCCGGCGGTGCCGTCGAGGCTGAGCGCGAGTTGGCTCTGTGCACCAGCGGGCAACGTGGCGGCCTGGGTGAAAGCGTTCTGATTCTTGCCGAGCTGCCAATAAAGTGGGCGATTTGCGTCGGATTCTGGGGTGTCCGCGACGGCTCGGGTCGCATCGGGCGAGCAATTCTGGAGGTACGCATCATGAAAATCAAGGGGCAACGCTAGCGGGACAAGGCCAGTGGCGGACGTCCAACGCGAGATCTTGAACGCCTCCGGTCCGGAACCCATTTGGAAGAGCGCTGAAGAGCCGTCGCTCGCGACGCAGGACGGACTTGGGTAGAGGTCCGGCCACTCTCGAACTGGAAAGCCCGCACCGATACGCTGCGTACCGGTCGCGGCGGTCCACGCGAAGAGGGCAGCGTCTGTCGCGCCGAGCGAGCTGTTGACGTGGCGATAGAAAGTCTCCGAGCTCCCGAAGATCACCTTGCCGTCGGCGCTTGCGCTGGATGGATACACATCGAAGCTGATCTCGTCGCCGGGCTGCGCGTCGCTGGGCGGAACCGTTGGCGCCGGCAGCGCGGGGATCAGCACGAAATCGTAAAGTGGTGCCCCAGGTTCCCCAGGTGCTCCAGCGCCGGCGTCGCTCCCGCCCACTGTGAGATCATCCGCTGCGCCGCCGGGCCCACGGCCCGCTTTGGGCTGGTTCGGCGGCGTTCCCCCGCTCGTGATCATTGCGCCGACGTTGCCGCCCACGCTGCCGTCGACGTTGCCGCCCACGCCCTGGTCGCTGGCGCTGGAGCCACCTGCCCCGCGAGAGCCCACGTTCAAGGTTTGACCGCACGCACTGAGCGCGGCCAAGGTCGAGAGGATCGTGAAGCGACTCGCTGAGGATGTTCTCATCTAAAAGCCCGTGCTTAACGTTTGACCGTCGCGGCCGGCTTCCATCACGGAATCGACCCGAGCGCGTGCTGGACCGAATCGAGCAGCAAGCTGTGCGGGTAGCGCAGCGCGAAGCTATCGCCTGCGGCGCGCGCCTCCGCGTAGCGCTTGGCCGCCACCAGCGCCTTGACCGTGAGTGCATCGCGCTCCTGCTGCAGGATGCTGCTCGGGTGAAGCTGAGCGTGGGCGGCGAGCGTGGCCAACGCTTGCGCCGGCTCGCCATGAGCGATGGCGTTGCGCGCTTGATCCAACTGACGAAGCTCCGGCTCCAAGCTATCGCTCGTGCCCGGCGCGGCAGACGGCACCGCTTCGAGTTGTGCAATCTCGGCGCGGGGCAGCAGCCACGGACGGGTCGGAGCGGACGTCACGACACCGCTCGAAGCGCTGGCAACGCTCACCGGCACTGCAGGCAACGCCGCCGGAAGCATTTGAGCGCTGGGCGCCAAAACGTCGCGTTTCTTGGCAACCACCGAGCTTTTCTCGACTGCGCTATCGCGTTCGGCGCGGCGTTCGAGCTCAGCGCGCACCAGAGCGTGACCGGCTGCGCCGAGCGCCGTGCCGACCGCGAGCGCGGCCAGCAACCCGCTCCGCGAAGCCGCCACGAATTTACGACGCACGCTGGTAGAAGCCGATGGCGTTCGTCGTTCGCTTGCCGCAGTCGCGTGCCCGGCAGTCAAACTGACCGCGAGCCGCTCGCGCACCGCAGCCAAGGCGGTAGCTTCAGTCGCGGTATCTAGGCGTAGCTCGGTAATGAGCAACGCGTTGTCTGCGGAATCGTCAACGTCGGCCATGGCTACCTCTGTCTGCTCCGCAGTCGGCGCGCGATGCGGTTGAAGTCTACGCGCGCCAGCCGCAGCCGTGAGTAGGCGGTCGGCACGGGTATGCCCAGGCCGTCCGCCACCTCGGGGATCGGGCAGCCGTCGAGCTCATGCAAAATGAACACGGCGCGCTGATCGAGCTCGAGCTCGCTCAGCACCGCCCACGCCAACTCGCGTCGCTCTTGAGCGAGCAGGTGCTCGACCGGAGTCGGGTTGAGGTCGACAGCCTCCAGCGTGTCGACCACGAGCTCGGGACGCCGGCGCACGCGGCGACGGTCTTCGGACGCGATCCAAAACGCGAATCCGAACAACCACGGCTTGATCGGCCGAGCCTGGTCGTATTCGTCGAGGTGACGAAAAACTTGAACGAAAACATCGTGCGTTAAATCATCGAGCTCGCTGGGTCGAGCGCCCAAGCGCCGCAGGGTGGTCCACACATACCCGGCGTAGGCCTCGAAAAGCTCGGGGAAGCGCGGCCGAATGACGGTGAGCTGAGCGGCCTCGGACTGCGCCTCGCGCCACTTCACACCCCCCATTTGGCCAGCCCCACCGCGATCCATCACCAAAAGCGCACCCGGACTCCCACGCCCAGGCCGCCGGCAACCGGCGGCGCTTGCCACACATCCTGCCCATCGATCTGGGGATGGATCGGAGATAGCACCGCAAGCAGTTCGGCTTGGGCGAACGCTTCGAACGAGCGTGACAACGGCGCCGCGGCGGCGACGCGCGCGCCGAGCGCCCCGAATGCCCCGACGGCCGTGCGCGGCACCGCAATGCTGCTCGCTCGCGCCCACGTGGCACCAGCCAGTCCCAAGGCACAGTAGCTGAGCGGGCCGTGCTCGAAACAACCCGCTAGCTCCCCCGCCGCCAACGTAGCGCGAAGCTCGGTGTCGCCCTGCGCGGCGCCGCGCGGGCCGCTGAGCAACCGGCCACCTGCACCGAGCGACCAGCGCCCACGCCTAGCTTGGAGCGTCAAGCTGCCGCCGAACACCGGAGCGGTGCCAACACCCAGCATCGAAACCGCCGCCAACCAGCTCGAAAAGGCGGGCTTCCCCGCGCCGGCGTCAGGCCTCTCGACGTTAACCGGGCGGTCGCTGGTGGACCGCGGGTCGGGACGAGGCGGAGGCAACGCGCCCCGCGCAGGGCTCGCCGCCGAAGGACTCGGCGGTGCGACCGCAGTCGACGTCTGGTCTGTCCGCGGGCCTTCCGAGCTGTCCGATTCTGCATGCTCCGGATCGATCGCGATGCTGATCGACAGCGCCATCGCGCGCGACATTTCGTCGCACTCAGCGCCCTCGGTGCTCAGCTCGCGGTTGCCGCGCGACCCGGCGCTTTCGTCCACGATCTCGATACTGCCGAAAAACCGGCCGTTCTCGCGCGTAATCCGCGCCACTACCGTCGCGCTCGCCGCCGCACTGAACGGATCGTAACCCAGTCGCCCGGCCACTGCCGCGCGGACTCGCCCTTCATCCGGACAGCTCTCCGCGCCCGTCTCGCGCACATAAACAAGCCGCATCTGGCGCGGCTCACTAGCCGGCGCCGCGGCACCGCCCGCGAGGCCCAAAAACACTCCGACACCACTCAACCACAACGAAGGCACGCTTCCGCAATGATAACCCAACCATCTCCACTTAGGGCCCGCGAATGGCTAAGTCAGTCGCCCTCGCGGCCGATGCATCCCGGCGGGCTTCGTTGCTCCTCAGTTACATACCGCAGCATGCGCCTTCGTCGCGCCTCGCCATCCGGGCGCCTCGGCCGCGATCATCGACTGACTGAGCCATTCGCGGACCCTTAGCGGCGAAGATCTTCCGCGGCGCGCTGAGCTTAGCAATCGCACCCCACCACGACGCCGAATCCCGATTAAATGATCCGGCACATCCGTGAGCGGAGTGGCGCCCGCACTCGTCTCGCCCGATCTCTGCGTGTTGGGGCTTTTGGCGCTGTGCTCCGGTGCTCACGTCCAGGAGTACGTTCCCGCTCCGTTGCTCGCGAAAGCCTGGCCAGAAACCAGCTTGGCGGGCGCGCAGCGGAAAAATGAGACCAATGGTCAAAGGAAGGCGGGAAGGGCGAGACCTCAGATTTGGGGTGGATGGTACGGACAAGCTCGCTCGTGGGGGCAGCCATGGCGCCTCAAGCGCCCGCTCGAACATCCAGAATCTTCCCGCCAGCGGCTACGGAACGGAGCGCCTTCGGTCCCCTCCGTCTGACGAACGACGCATAAAAAATCTTATGTTAACGAACACTTAGCGAGATTTGCGAGGTGAGAAGCGTCGCATGACGTTGTGGGCGGGGTCAACGGCAGC
>JBBSAB010000225.1:0-5562 GCA_038252755.1 Polyangiales bacterium
CCGGGGTGGGCCCCCCCCTACCCACCCCTGGCGCGTGGTGGGCCCCCGCCCCCCCCCCCCCCCCCCCCCCCCCCCCCCGCCCCCCCCCCCCGGCCCGCCCCCCCCCCCCCCCCCCCCCCCCCGGACGCGAGGAGCAATGCCGTTGCCCCCACCTTCGGCAGCGGCCCAACTCATGCGGGACCCTCACGTCCGGGCGAATGCCCGGCGTGTGAGGGCCCCCGCCCGCGCGCAGCGCAGCGAGCACGGACGGGCCTTGCGGCTGTTCAAACAAACGGGGGAGCAAGGAAGAAGTCCACGATGTAGCCCTGCACGACGACCTGCCGCCGAAACGGCACGCCGAGCTGCGACGACCGGAGCGCTTGCCAAAGCACCCGCTCCGGCCCCGACGGCGCCGAGCGCATGCGGTGTGCGTGCGCTTCAAGCTGGAGCTGCTTCTGGTGCTTGGTGTGTGGTGCTGACATGTTGCCTCCTCGCGTCCGGCGTGGGGCCAGGCGCAGCAACCCAAGCGCAGGATCTGTGACGCGCGCCCGACGTGCGACTCACTCAGCGCCGCGCGCGGCTCAGAGCGTGCGCGCTCGCGCAGCCTGGCCCCACGCCGGACGCGAGGAGCAATGCCGTTGCCCCCACCTTCGGCAGCGGCCCAACTCATGCGGGACCCTCACGTCCGGGCGAATGCCCGGCGTGTGAGGGCCCCCGCCCGCGCGCAGCGCAGCGAGCACGGACGGGCCTCGCGGCGCCGCAACCAAGCGGCAGCCGTGAGCGCGAGGCAGCGCCGGGCGTCGTATTTCATCAGCTGGCCATCCCGAACCGCTCCGATCTGGAGACGATAGGGCATGCGGTCGAGCTGAGAGTGCTGCGCTGGCTCAGGCGCCGGGGTCTGCTCGACGCCGACGAAGCGGAGGCGGGCGAGCACGATGCTGAGCGGCATCGCGACGCCCTTGATGCTCGTCTGCGCGGGTCCCTCGGGATCGGCGAACTATCGTCGCTTCCTGGCTCGGCGAGCGCGGTGGGGCAGGGGAGGATTGGCGGGCATCGCCGCCAGCTTACTGCTGCACGCCGGTTGCCCGTCTGTTCACCTCGGCCACCTTCTGCTCGAGCACGCCAGCATCGGCGTGATGTTGGCGCTCGCGCTCCTGTCGAAGCGAGCTGCTGCCGCTTCTTGGCGATCAACTGGTGGCTAGCCGCCGTTTGGGCGGCCGCCGATGACCCACGCCTGCTCGTCTACATCACCTTCGGCTCGATCATCGGCGGCCTCGCGCACCTACGCTCCATCTACCGCACGTCGCTCGACGCAGTTGCAGAGCTGCCGGTGCGCGCCCTGCTGACGACGGGCCACGGCGTCGAGGCCGGCGCGCTCGGCGGCATTCCTGCGAACGTTCACGTCGAGGCGTGGTCCCGCAACGCGAGGTGCTATCCCGCGCGGCGATGCTCGTCTGTCACGGCGGCTCCGGAACCGTGCTCGGCGGTCTCGCCGCGGGCTTGCCGATGGTGATCATGGGCGTTGGCGCTGATCAGCCGCACAACGGCCGCCTGATCGCTGCAGCGGGCGCCGGCCTCGCGCTGACGAAGCCGGAAGCGAGCGCTCTCCGCGCCGCAAGTCAGACGGTGCTCGGCGACGCGGAACTGCGCACGCAAGCCGTAAAACTCGCCAGCGAGATTGCGGCAATGCCGACCATCGAGAGCGCCGTCGACGTGCTGCTCGGGATCGCTTCGTCACCTTGACGATGCCTGTTAGAATCCGCCCGTGCGCTCCCAACCGCTGATCAACTGCCACGACGTTCAGGCCTCCAGCCGCTGGTACCAACGACTCCTCGGGTGCGTTGGCGGTCACGGAGGGGCCGAGTACGAACGGCTTTGGGATCCGAAGCACCACACCAGCAAGTGGGGCTCCGACGGCCTGATCCTGCAGCTCCACGCGTGGGAAGTCGATCACCACCACGGACCGATGGGCGACCCGACACGCGCCGTCGGCAACGGCATGCTGCTGTGGTTCGAGGTCGACGACTTCGACGCCGCCGTGGCGCGTGCGCGCGAGCTGGACGCGCCGATCTTACTCGACGTGCACCGCAATCCGAACGCACACCACCGCGAGCTCTGGGTCCGCGATCCGAACGGCTACACCGTGGTTATCGCGTCGCCCGACGGCGAGGCCGAGGATCCTGCGTAGGAGCCAAGCCGAGACGTCCGATTCGGCGCTCGTTCTTCGTGATCAAGCTAGCGTTCGTCGAGACGCTCGAGCTCTTCAACATCGGCCAGGTCCTTCAGTCGCCCAGCCGCCTTCTTGTTGGCGATGAGTGCTGCCTTGCCGATGTAGGGGATCGTATGGTCTTCGAGCTCGAACGTCTTGGAGCCTCGCAGCGCCTCGTCGAACGACACGCCGCTGATCTTGGTGAGCACCTCGATCTTGAGCGGTGCAATCCCGAAGCGATAGGCATCGCCTGCCGTCGCGAAATGTCCTGGCGTAACCGCGTGCGCGCGCAGCGGAGCCCCGAACGCCTCGAGTGCTGCGAAGATGCGCTCGGAATTCGTCGTGGACGGCCTGACGAAGATATCCATGTCGTCCGTGGCACGAACGTGGCCGTACAGGATCACGGCCCAACCGCCGACCAGCAGGAACTCCGCGTTGACTTCGCAGAGCTCGATCAGCAAATCCGTAAAATCCTGAGGGAGCTTAGCCAACCGCCTCACCAGTCACAAAGGTCTCGCCGGGCCACGCGGAGCGCGGAACCGTCGAAAACCCGCCCCGAAGCGCCTGATGATGTTCGATGAGTCGGACTGCCGCGGCGAGCCTGTCATCCGGTGTGCTGTCCGCGTACGGGAATGGTTTGCGCTCACCCAGTGCGACGACCTCGACCGTCATGCGCGCCCGTCGCGCCGCCGCCCTGAGCTTGCGCGCCTCCAGAGCTTCGACTTCGCTGGGCATTGGCTTAGGTTATCACGCCGCGTGCCACCCCTCATGCCGCAATCAGAATGCGGAATACCGCGGAAAACTCGCGGTACATCGGGGGCTGCAGCAACGCAGCCTTGGCTCTAACGCAGGGCCGATGCAATGCTGGTGAGGGTGTCGCGTAGCTGGTTCACGGCGGAGGCGCCGACGAGCTGGGTCCATTCGGCCTCCACTTCCCGCACGAGCTTTCGAGCCAGGCGACCGGCAGAGCGACCTTGGCGCGTGAGGCGGAGGATCTTGGCCCGAGCGTCGGTCGGGTCGTCGACGCTCTCGACGTAGCCAGCCCTTTGCATCGTCGCGACGAGCTCACCCATCGATTGCTTGGTGATGCCGGCTCGTTTGGCTGGGCAAGGTTGCTCCACCGACGACGCGACCAATAAACCAAACACCGAAGCCGGTGCCGGTGGTCAGCCTGCCGACGCCCCGGGGACGGCCGGTAAGAGCGCCACCAACGGTGGCACAGCCGGTAAGGGCGGCACCGGCGGCACCGGCGGCACCGCAACGCCTGTAGAGGGCGGCGCGGGCATGAGCACTAGCAATGCCGGGGCCGGTGGCGTCGTCAGCGCCAGCGATGGAGGTGCCGGTGGCATGAGCGAAACAGGTGGAGCCGGCGGTGCAGCCGGCGTGGCGGTGATGGCGACGATCCCGGCGCAAGGCGGCGAAGTGCCGGTCATGCTACCGAGCGGACAGGTCGTCAGCTTCACGTTTCCAGCGAGCGCCGCCGGTGAACAGGTAACGCTGACGCCAACGGACGCCACCAGCATTGGCTGGCCCGCGGGGCAGTTCACCGACGTCATCACGATGGAGCCCGACGGACTCACGTTTCCCGATCCGGTCGTGATTCGACTCGCCAGCAAGAGCCTGATCGTCCTCGACTTCGCGTCGTCGGGCCAGAAGGGCCCCGGCCAAGGCTTGGCGCTCAACGCCAGCAAAGACGGCCTGTTGCTCAAGCACTTTTCCACGCTTGCGGTCGTGCCGTCGGGTAAGACCTGCGACAGCACCAGCGGTTGGAATGCTACCCCGGACGCCGCCGCTTGCGCCGCGTTTGCGCCCGCGACCACCTCGATGGACTTTGGCTGTAAGGGCTACAACTTCTGCCAAATCATCCAGGCACATTGTTGCGTGGTGCCCGGCGCTACGGATTGCCAACTGGGTGACGCCAACGCGACCGTGAGCTACTCCGACAGCGACGGCAACGGCACCTACGCTTACTGCAAGCCTTCGTTAACTTTGCTGGCGCCGACGAGCGGTGCGGTCGGCGCTTCGGTCGTCGCTACCGGCGCGGGTTGGGACACGTACTACGCCGCGGACCCTGGGACGCACTTCGTCTCGAACGTCGTCTTTCACAATCAGCAAGGCGTCCCCGTCTATCAGCAAGGTAACCCGCAAACTGTACTTACCCAAGACCCCGTGAACCGCAACTCGGTCACCTTCAGCGTCCCCACCATCGCCCCGGGCAACTACAACGTTGGCGTCACCTTCCGCAACGGCATTGGGTCCCCCACCATGCCCTTCACCATCACGCCGTAAGCGCCGCGCCTTTGGCGCCAATATGGAAGACCAGGGCCGCGCTCGCGCGCAGCCGCTTCGGCGGGATCGCTGCAAAGGCGAGCCCGCCGCAGCCTGGACTTCTCTGGGTCAGCGGAGCTGCCAGAGCACCCGCTCCGGATCCGACGGCGCCGAGCGCATACGGTGCGCGTGCGCTTCAAGCTGGAGCTGCTGCGGGTGCTTGGTGTGTGGTGCTGACATGTTGGCTCCTCGCGTCCGGCGTGGGGCCAGGCGCAGCAACCCAAGCGCAGGATCTGTGACGCGCGCCCGACGCATGAGGCACTCAGCGCCGCGCGCGGCACAGAGCGTGCGCGCTCGCGAAGCCTGGCCCCACGCTGGACGCGAGGAGCAATGCCGTTGCCCCCAACCTGCGGCAGCGGCCCAACCCATGCGGGACCCTCACGTCCGGGCGAATGCCCGGCGTGTGAGGGCCCCCGCCCGCGCGCAGCGCAGCGAGCACGGACGGGCCTCGCGGCGCCGTAACCAAGCGGGGGAGCAGGAAAGAAGCTGCTGGACGTAAGTAACTTCGAGATCGTCGAAAACGAGACGCCTCGGAGCGGAAACGCTGCGGGGCGTTTTCGTATTTGATGCCCATCCCCAGCGTGCTCGCCTGCGGCTGCGCGCGCTGCCCCTCCCAAACGCGGGCGCAGCCCGCGTGGGAGGGGAGCGTCGGAGACCGAGTCGGAGACCGAGTCGGAGACCGAGTCGGAGACCGAGTCGGAGACCGAGACCGAGACCGAGACCGAGACCGATCACCGAGACCGAGTCCGAGACCGAGTCCGAGACCGAGACCGAGACCGATCGCCGGGACTGAGCACCGGGACTGAGCACCGAGACGGAGGAAGTCCTGCTCGTGGTTTCTCAGGATGCCAGCGTGCTCGCCGGCGTCTAGGGGCTGCGCTCGTGCTGCGCACGACGCTCGCTGTGCTCGCGCCCTAGACCCCGGCTGCGCGCGCTGCCGATGGGGTGGGGCGTTCGCATGCAGAGCGCGAAGGAGAGTTTCATGGCGTTTGAAGTCGAAGAGGTGGCGTACGGATTAATTGCGGCAATTCGGCCGCTGATGCGCG
>JBBSAB010000226.1:0-5546 GCA_038252755.1 Polyangiales bacterium
GGCGACGCGCCGGGATTGACCGCGCTGCAATCGCTCATGCTGCCCGAGCCCGCTGGTGGCGTTGGAGCGGCGCCCTGCGCGATGCCGGCGCCGCTTACTGGCTCGTGACAGGCGAGCGCCAATAGCAGAGCCCAGAGCGGCTGACGCGAAGGCAACGCAGGCATGCCCTCCTTGTTGCTTGACGGCTGCCTTGAGTAGAAAAAATGCGAGCCGAAGGTCGCCTTTGTGCTCGGAGGTGAAATCTCCAGCCTCAGCGAGCGCTTCTGCGCCGCCCCTCCAGTGAGCGACATCAGGGCGTTGATTTCGCAGTCGCTGTAGCTCCGTCGAACGGATGCCCCAGTACGACCGAGCGCAAGCGGGAGCCTTGGCCCAAGCGGCTGGCGATCCATATGAAGCGAAGGGCTTCACCGTCCTCGGCTTTCCGAGCAATGACTTCGGTAGTCAAGAGCCCGGCTCCGCAACGCAGGTCCGCGCTTTCTGCTCGAGCAAGTACCGGGTGAAGTTTCCGATGTTTGAGAAGGTGCAGACCAAGGCGGGCGCCGGACAATCACCTGTGCATGCGTTGCTTGAGCAGGGCGCCGGCACGCTTCCGAAATGGAATTTTGGCAAATACCTGGTAGCCCGCTCCGGCAAAGTGCTGAAGTTCTTCGCTTCCGACACCACGCCCGAGAGCGCCGACCTAGCTGCCGCCATCGAAGCGGCGCTGGCCGAGAGCGCGTAACGCGGCGGCGGAGAGCCTGAGCCCCGGTCGCTCGGTCACGCGTTCAGTCCGGGCAACGGCTTGTCGCCGTGCTCACCGAAGCTCGTCATGGTTGAACCATAGGCGTTGGCGATTGAGAGGAACAGCTCGCCAAAGTAGGGCTCATCGGGGTAGGTGAGGTAGCGGTTCATGGCGAAATTCGCGCCGCCTCCGGCGAGCAAGACCGGCATGTCGTCATGGTTGTGCGCATCGCCGTCCGAGACGTCGCTCGAGTAGAAGATCAGGGTGTTGTCGAGCACGGTGCGGCCGTCGCTGTCGGGCAGCGCCTTCAACTTGCCAAGCAGATCCGCCAGCCGGTCCATCTCCCACTTGCCGATCATCTTCAGCTTGTCGAGGCTTGACTGGTTGGTGCCATGATGGCTGAGGTCATGGTGGCCACCTGCGGCGCCGGCCGCGGCGTAATTGCGGTTGCTCCCGAAATTGCCCCACATCAGCGTCGATACACGGGTGATATCGCACTGGAAAGCCAGCGAGACGAGGTCGTTGAGCACTTCGTGGCGCTGCTGGTCGGTCAGCGAGCCCTCTTTCTTTATTGGCGGCGTGCAGCTACCCGCGCTCGAGCCGAGCCCGATCCGCGTCTCGACCTCGCGCACGGCGTTTAGGTATTCGTCCAGCTTCACGTTGTCGCCAGCGTTGAGCTTGGTCTTGAGGTCTTGTGCTTGTGCCAGCACGGCGTCGAGCACGCTCTTGCGCGACTGATTGCGACGCGCGACATCGACGGCGCTGGCGCTCGGGTCGAAGCCCTGAAACAGACGATCGAATACTTGCCCGGTGTCGAAGAGCTTGGGTAGCGGCGTGCCACTGGCGTCGAACGAGATGTGGTTGCCGATCGAGCAGCGGTAACTGTCACAGGCGCCTTCGGTGGCACCCGCCTCGCCGGCAAGCTCCAGGGACTTGAGCCGGCTCCCGCCACCGACTTGTTCGGCGATTACCTGATCAATCGACGCGCCGCCCATTTTTTCGGAGTCGAACTTGACGCTGCGGCTCGTCAGCATGGCGCCGATTCCGCCGGCGTGATCGCCGGTCGAGTGGTCTTGATGGGTGTTTTGCAGGCCACCGAGGACCAACAGCTGGTCCTTGAACGGTGCAAGGCTCGCCATCATTGGACCCAGCTGCAACGCTCCGGGGCCGCCAATAGGCCGAAAGTCGGCCATGTCGAAGCCGTTCGGCATGAAAACGCCGAGGAAGCGCTTGGGCGCTGCGGCCGCTTGCCCGCGCGCTTCGCGGGGCGTCAGGGACTCGAAGAACGGTAGAGCGATGGCGACCGCCGCCCCACCCAAGAATGCTCGTCGCGGAACTGAAAGCTTTCGCATGCTCATTCTCCCACCGCCCGGCGGCTCCTGAAGGCTTCACTCAAGGCGACGCTGCTGAAGAGCCCGCGTAGGCCTTGGCCAGTCGCGCCGGTGAGGTTGAGCACCGTTTGCAGCGCGCTAGTGTCGGAGGTCGTGAAGCCGCGCCCGACCGCGTAGGTCAGAACCTTCTGTGCCACGCACGGCGCGAGTCGCGCGTCAGCTGCCAACAGCGGCACGAGCTCGCTCGCGCCGTTGAACGTTACATCGCCGTTCGGCGTCGCCAACGTTCCGCTTGCGTCGATCGGCCCGAACTGGTCGGAGGCGCGGTACTCACCGATGCCGCTGAAGTTCTCGAACGAGAGGCCAATCGGATCCATGATCGCGTGACAGCTACGGCATGGCTCCTTGGCGCGGTGCTGCTCCAGTCGGGCGCGCACGGACGCTGGCGTGCCGGTGCCGGCCAGGCTGGCGTCGACGCCCGGTGGTGGTGGCGGTGGCGGCGAACACAGCAGTTGATCCAACACCCACTTGCCGCGCTTGACCGGCGAGGTATGGGTCGGGTTGCTGGTCAGAGTCAGGAAGCTGCCTTGAGTCAGGAACCCGACGCGGTGCGCGCCCGTTAGCAGCACTTTCGTGAAGCCCTCGCCGCTCGGCGGAGTGACGCCGTAGTACGCGGCCAGGTTTTGGTTCAGATAGCTGAAGTCGGCCGTAATCAGCTCCGAAATCGGGCGCCCCTGCGCGACCAGCTCGGCAAAGAACAGCGTGCTCTCGGCCTGCAGATCACTGGCCAATTGTGCGTTGAAGTTCGGGTACGCGGTTTCGTCAGGCTTCACCGCCGCGACGCGCCGTAGGTTGAGCCACTGACCCGCGAAGTTCGAGACCAGCGCCTGCGCTTTGCTGTCGCCCAACATCCGCGAAACTTCGGCGGCCAAGCCTGCGTCGCTGGCTAGGTTGCCCGCTTTGGCGCTGGTCAGCAGCGCGTCGTCCGGCATCGAACTCCACAGGTAGTAGCTGAGGCGTGTTGCCAGCTCGTAGGCCGTCAGCCGGTGCGGCTCCTTCGAGGTCGGCGACACATCGAGCTCGACGCGGAAAAGGAAATACGGCGACAGCAGCACGGCCTTCAGTGCCAACTTGAGACCATCCAGAGCGCTACCACCCGTCTGGGTGAAGGTGTCGGCAACGCTCACGAACGGCGTAATCTCCGCAGCGGCTACGGGCCTTCGGTAGGCTCGCTCGGCAAATGCCTGGACGGTAGCCAGCACGCACGCAGGGCCGCCCGTGAGCGCGTCGCAGCTCAGCGTCTGCGTACGCCGGGCGTCGCTCGCCGGTAGCGCAAACAATTCGGCCAGCGCCGCGTCCGCGCTCTGCTCGAACATCTCGATGTGCAGGGGCTGCACCGTCAACGCTTCGCCGATGTTGTCGAAGCCGAAAGATAGGTTGTCGGGCGGCAACTTGGCGCCGTAGTCCTGGTTGGTTCCGGTCAAAGCGCGCAGCGTGTTCGTGTATTCAGCGCGGTTGAGGCGCCGGATCGTCATCACGTCCACCTCCGGCTTGGACGACGCGGTAATCGGCGCTCCTCCAGTGCCAGAGCTGCCGCCAACGGGGTTCGAACCAACCCCACCGGGCGCTGGACCTGCCCCTGGCTGGGAACCGGACAACACTCCGTCGCAGGCGGGGAGAAGAAGCGCACTCGCCAGCGCGCCCAGGCACGAGCCGGACAACAGCGCACGACGGGATAACCCTCGGTGCTTCACGGCATTCGGCAAGGCAGGCATGCCCTCCTTGTTGCTTGACGGCTGCCTTGAGTAGAAAAAATGTGAGCCGAAGATCGCCTTTGTGCTCGGAGGTGAAATCGCCAGCCTCTAGTTTCTGCCAGCGAAACCAATACGCGCTTAGCTCTCACCAGTGAAGGATCGAGCGCGCCTCGAAGGCTTGCTTGGAGCTTTGCAGTTTCAGGCCAATATCGCCGGCGATGCCCTAGCCCTGGCGTAGTCGATGATGAAGCCGAAGTGATGCACGACCCCGCCGTTGCTCGGGTTCTTGTACTTGTCCTGCTGCGCGCCCGGGTCGAGCTGGTTCAGGTGGTAGACGCCAGCCGGGGCCGAAACCTCGAGCGAATACTGGCTGTATTGCGGGCCGCCTTGCCCCTCGACGTTGCCCCCGACGTAGAAGCCGTTGTTGTCGCTCGTACCGCCTTGGTACTCATTGGCTTCGATGATGCCGCGAAAGCGCAGCGTTACGTCGTAGACGGTGCCGGAGTCGCCGCCCATCGTGACGACCGACGTCGCATAGCTGCGAACCTGTCCCGAGCCACAGTTCGCGTCGGCGGGAGGTAGGTAGCTGCAGCTGCGCATCTGGTTGGCCTGCGCGCCGCATTGCACCAGCAGATTTAGTCCCGAAAGCGCGGCCGCAACGTTCGCGCCACCGCCCGCGCCGGCTTGACTCGCGCCACTCACGCCTGCTGCGCCCGCGGTGCCGGTTCCATTTCCGCCTCCGCCGGCTGAAGATCCGCCGGGTGTCGAGCCGCCGCCCGCTCCAGGGCTGCCGCCCGCCCCCGAGCTCGCAACAGCACTTCCGCCAAGCGCGGCTGCTCGCCCCCCGCCGCTGGATCGCAACCGGCGAACGTTACCGCGCTCGGTGGATCAGCCGTTAGCTGTTTCGCCAGCGCCGCGGCGACCGCACGATAGCCATCGATCAAAAGGCGCGAAACATCGAGCGCGTCCGCGTCGTTGCCGAAGCCGTTGCCCAGCTCTTCACCCGGCAAAGCGTCAGCGGGGCGCGAGGAAACGCCAAGCAAATCCCGAACGGTGTTGTTGTATTCGAAGCGGGTTATCCGCCGCAATGGCGCGCGTGGCACGTGAGGCTCCGCGCACGTCAGCGGGTCGGTGGTCGTCCCCGGCACCATCGTCGACGTACCAGCCGCCCCAACGCTGTTCATTCCTACCCGTGACGCGCCCAGTAGCTGCGCGTCACAAGCCGATGCGCCGGCACATGCCAAAACGACACCGAACAAGCTCCAGCGCGGACGCTTGGAGGGAAACACGGACATGCCGAAGTAGTGGCAGCTATCCCACCTGAGGTTACTGCCGTTCTGGAGTTCAAGACGATTCCAATCGTGTAGCGCACGAATTTCTTCAAGTTCATCGGGTGACTCACTTTCTCCCTCTGCCAATGAGCATCCAATCCAGGCGCGAGCCAGGAACGGCCCGCAACTCTCACGCTCGCCATGAAATCGGAATGATCCAGTGGATCACCCGTTCTCGAGGGTGACCTGTGGCGGGGTGATCCCCTCCGATCATGCCCGGTGTGGCGGCGGTCGTCCAAACGCCTTGCCGTCTCTGAAGGCGGCTTCCGCATTGCGGGGGCCACTAGCTAGATCGCGGCGATAAATGGCGCGATCGCAAGATCGTAGGCGCGCGCGAGGGTGGCGTCTACGACCTCGACAAGCGGCTGCAAGTAGGCTGGCCGCCTAGCAGGCGTCTCTGAGGTGGACC
>JBBSAB010000227.1:0-5540 GCA_038252755.1 Polyangiales bacterium
AGCACGGTATCCCGGTGATCGAAGACGGCGCGCAGAGCTTCGGCGCAACGCAAAACGGCAAGAAGAGCTGCAGCGTGACCTTGATCGGCAGCACCAGCTTCTTCCCGGCCAAGCCGCTCGGCTGTTACGGCGACGGCGGCGCACTGTTCACCGACGACGACGCGCTGGCCGCCAAGATCAAAGCCATCCGCACCCACGGCGGCGAGAAGCGCCACCATCACACGATGGTCGGCACCAACGGCCGCTTCGACACGCTGCAAGCCGCAGTCTTGCTCGGCAAATTGCCGCACTTCGAGTGGGAAGTCGCCGAGCGCAACCGGATCGGCGCGCGTTACTCGGATCTACTCCGCAACGTCTGCGTGGTGCCGGAAGTCATCGCCGGCAACACCCACGTCTACGCGCAGTACACGATCCGCGTGAAAGACCGCGATGCGCTGGGCGCCAAGCTGAAAGAAGCCGGCGTGCCGTCGGCCGTCTACTACCCGAAGTGCTTGCACGAGCAGCCGGTGTTCGCCGGCACCTCGGCTTGGGGCGAGCTGCCCGAGTCCGAAAAGGCATCGCGCGAAGTCATCAGCCTGCCGATGCACCCGTACTTGAGCGAAGCCGACCAAGACAAGGTCGTGGCGGCGGTCAAAGCGGCGATCGGCTGAAATGCAGCTGCTCGTGAGCTGAACCACAAAACCCGCGTTTCGCCCGCAGTTGCGCGCTTGCACGGTCTGCATGCACTTGCTAGCGTTGAGTGCATGCAGTACACCCTGCGCAATATCCCGAAGGAGCTCGATCGCGCGCTAAAAGCTCGCGCGAAATTGTTGGGCAAGAGCGTGAATCAAGTCACGCTCGAGGCGCTCGCTCAGGGCATGCAGCAAACGCTCCGCCGACGCAACCTCAGGAGCATGCCCGGGTCGTGGACCAAGACCGAAGCGGAAGCGTTCGAAGCGTCGCTCACCAATCAGCGTTCGATTGACCCAGAGCTCTGGAAGTGAAACTGCTGCTGGATACCAATCGTCTGTCGGACGCGCTACTGCAAGACGATGCCGTGCTCGACCTGCTGGAGACGGCGGAGGCGATCTACGTGCCCGCGGTCGCCCTAGGTGAGATTCGTTCCGGCTTCTTGAGCGGGCGCCGCGCCGCGGACAACGAGGCGCGCCTGTCTTGGTTTCTCTCTCAAGACGGCGTGTCCGTGCTCGCGATCGACGGCGCGATCTCGCATCGCTACGCACAGGTACACGACCGCCTGAAGCGGCGGGGCAAACCCATCCCAACGAATGATCTCTGGATCGCGGCGATCGCCCTGGAGCACGGGTTGGTGCTCTACACGCGAGACGCACACTTCAAGCACGTCGCGGGTTTGGCATGCGTTTGACCGGAGCGCCGACGTGAGGGTTCTGTTCGATATCGCGCACCCGGCGCACGTACATTTCTTCAAGAATATCGTGCGGGCGCTGGAGAAGCGCGGCCACACCACGCACACTGTCGCGCGCAAGAAAGACGTCACGACGGCACTGCTCGACAAGCTGGGCATTGACTACGACGTCACGGGCGAGTCCGGAAAAAAGAGCCGGCTGGGCCAGGCGCGCGAACTAGTCGAACGCGACTTCGCGCTGGCCCGCATCGCGCACCGCTTTCGCGCCGACATGATCGTGACGCGCAATCCGGCAGGCGCGCAGGCTGGCCGGCTGTTGGGCATTCGCTCGGTCTTCGACACCGACGACGGCAAGGCCGCCGGCGTGCACTTTTGGGCGGCGTCGCCGTTCGCGAGCGTCATCACCACGCCCGATTGCATCGGCGAGAGCTACGGCCGGCGCCACGTGCAGTACGCCGGCTACAAGCAGACGGCCTACCTGCACCCCAACAACTTCACGCCTGATCCGAAGGTGCTGGAACAACTGGGTGTCGCACCGGGCCAGCGGCTGTTCATGCTGCGCTTCGTGGACATGGTCGCCAGTCACGACAACGCCGAAGGCGGCCTGCCGCCCGCCGTGCTGTCGCAGATCGTCGAGCGACTACAGAAACACGGCAAGGTCGTCGCGACGCATGAGAGCAAGCTGCCGGACGCACTCAGCGAGCTCAAGTTTCCGCTGTCTGCCGACAAGCTGCACGACGTGCTGGCGTTCTGCGATGTGCTGGTCGGCGATAGCCAAACCATGGCCGCAGAAGCCGCGGTGCTCGGCACGCCCAGCATCCGCATTTCGAGCTGGGCCGGTCGTTTGGCAATCTTGGGCGAGCTGGAAGAGCGCTACGGCTTGACGCGCGCGTTTCGCCCAGACCAAACCGCGGCCGCGCTGGCGCAACTCGACACTTGGCTGCAACAGCCCCGAGCGCGCGACGGCTTGGTCGCGAATCACCAGCGCATGCTAGCGGACAAGATCGACGTCGCCGACTGGTTCACGCGCTTCATCGAAGCTGGCGCGCCGCTCGATTTCAACGACGTCTGAAACCTGGTTGCAGCGCGCCAACCTCGATTGACAGGCCGGAGGAGGAGAGCTACTCGCCCGGCGTGCCGCCGAGCCAACCTCCCGTTCCGACGCCCCCCGCTCTGGGCTGGCTCGATCGGCTGCGCCAAACACGACGCGAGAATCTGCTCGCGCTGTTCTGGGAGATGGTGCGCTTTGGTTGGGTCGGAGTGTTGAGCGCCGGCCTGCTTCTAGCCTAGCAGTAGTCCCCGAATGCCATTTCTGAAACGACTCGTCATGCTCTGGGCATTCGCCAAGGCCGCGCTCGGTAAGCCGGCGCAGCTAGCCAGGCCGGTGTTGGCGCCGCTAGTCAAACTTTTGCATTTCGTCAGTCCGGTGCGGGCACCGCTGCGTCGGTTGGCACGAAGCCGGATCCCGGGTGCGATTGTCGTCCTCTTATTCTGCGGCGGCGTCCTCGTCGGGTCGTTTCGCGCCAGCGATCGCTACTACGAACGCCACCTGACCGCAGCCGACTCATCCTACTACTTGATGAGCGCCAGCTTGCTGGTCAGCGGCAAGGACGACTTCCGCTTGCGCCAGGTGCTGCGCAACCCCGCGCCGCTACGCTCGTCGGACAGTGGTACCGAGGTTTACGTGCTCCAAACCATGATGGCATGGTACCTGCGCGCATTCCTACCGCTACGGCCCGCGATGGCCATCATCCTCAACGGCATTTGGTTCGTCGGCATGGCGGGCTCGGTCTACTCGCTATTGTGGTCGCGGATTAGAAAGTCTGCGACGGCGGCGCTAGGCACGATCGCGTTCTTGGTCCTCAACCCGTACCTAACGACGATCACCTATGGCCTCACCAGCATGGACCCCAACGTGGTCGGGTTCATGCTCGGCACCAGTGTGCTTTGCTGCACGATCCTGAGTGAGCGCTTTACGCGTGTGCTCCCCGCCGCCTTCGTCGGCTTGTTTCTCGGCTGCCTGGCACTGGGCCGCGTGTACACACTCGGCGTCGTGGCGCCAGCCATGCTGCCCTACGTCCTGGCGTGTTTTTGGCGCCGTTCGTGGAGTGACATGCTGCGCTCGCTGCAGGGCGGCTTCATCTCGTTGTGTGTAGCGTACGCGGTGTGCGGTTGGTTCGTGCTCCGGCATTGGAAGATCCTGCTCCGCTACCCGACGCAGTACGGGACGGAAGGCGTGCTGAACCACACCACGCTGACGGATGCCGTCTTCGAGTGGCTCCACTTCCCGAGATTGGTGTTCGCCCAGAACATTGCGCTGGTGTGTGTCTTGAGCTGGCCACTGGCAGCCGGCTTGTTCAGCGGCCCGGAGCGACGCTGGCGGCGCTTCAATTGGGGCGCGCTCTGGGCGACGCTCGCCCCGCTGCTCGTCCTCGCCAGAATGGGAACGACTTTCCAACCCTATGGTGCGGTCGCGTTGTTCGGGCTGTTCGCGCTGCTTTTCTTTCCATTCACGAGGCCCGACGCCCCGCTGCCGTATCGTGGTCGCTTTGCCGCGGCGCTGTCGGTGGCGTGCGCGCTCAACTGTTGGACCTTCTTCAGCGAGCTCCGCTCAGTCCACGATTCGACCAGCAACAACAAGCGCACCACCGTGGCTGCGCTCGAAGAACTGCGGGCGGATGCGGCCAGCGCCGGACGGCGGCGCGTTACCCTAGGCCTCGTTCATTGGGGAACGCTTCACGACGCCGCGCTGGTCAATTCGCTGATCTTCGACTTGGGCGTGAGGGTCGCGACTCCTGCCTTCCAACCCAAACGCCGCTCGAGAAACCCGTTGATCATCGATCCGTTGGCCCTGGACCCCTGGGCCTGGGATCCGCAGGTGAGCGGTGCCGCCACGGTGACGGCGGAAAGCTGGGCAAACCGCCTGGTCGAAGAGGCCGACTATGTGATCGTGCTCGCCGGTGGGCGGAGCCAAGACCGCCGACACGGACGCTGGCCAGCGTGGATCGACGCCAGCGAAATTTTGCGTGGCTCGCCGGTTTTCAAACGTCTGGGCTCGCCTTTCTGGGTCGCCAACGACGGCCCGCTCGAGCTACTCGTGCGCCGAGAGCCGCGACACCGCTGACCGTTGCCTCGACGGCTTGACCGCTGCCTGGTCAGCGATTACGGAGCAATACGCGAGGCCTAGTTGCGAAATTCGTCACGAGATTCGGGGACTTGCTCGGTCCAACTCGGCCGTGAGCCGGCCGAGTCAGGGGAGACTTTGTCATGAAGGTACTCGTCACGGGGGTCGCCGGGTTCATCGGTTCGAATCTGACGCAAGGATTGCTCGAACGCGGCCACTCCGTGGTCGGTGTCGACAATCTCTCGCAGGGAGAACGCCTGAACATGGCGAGCTTCTTCGAGCACCCCGCCTACGCCTTCCACGAGATCGACATCTGTGATCGGCCCGCGATGGAAGCGGTCGCCGCCGGCTGCGAGGTGGTCGTACACTTGGCGGCGTACAAGATCCCGCGTTACTCGGACGCGCTCGATACCCTGCGCACCAACGCGCACGGCTCGGAGAGCGTGCTCGACGCCGCCCGCGCGGTCGGCGCAAAATTCGTCGCGGCCTCCACCTCCGACGTCTACGGCAAGAATCCGCAAGTCCCGTTCACCGAGGATTCGAACCTGGTGATGGGCAATCCCGACGTGAAACGCTGGGCGTACGCGATCTCGAAAATGTTCGAGGAGCAGATGATGTTCGGCTATCGCGACCGCTACCAAATGCGCATCGTCGCGCTGCGCTTCTTTGGTGGCTACGGCCCGAACCAGAACCTCACGTGGTGGGGCGGTCCGCAGTCGGTCTTCATCGATTGCGCGCTCGACGACAAGGAGCTCGAGCTGCACGGCGACGGTTCGCAGACGCGGTCGTTTACGTACGTCTCCGACCACGTGGACGGCATCATTCGCTGCGTCGAAAAGGCCGAAGCTGACGGCAAGGTGTTCAACCTGGGTAATACCCGGGAAATCTCGATCGCAGACTTGGCGAAGCTGATTGGGTGCAGATCCCAGATTGCATCAGGCAGCCTCGCGTAGCTGCTGAGGTTTGGCGTCGTGGGTCCTTGCCGGTGTCGGCTGTGCGGCAAGCTTGAGGGGACGGGTTGCGAGGTGCACGCAGAAGTCATCCCATTGCTCG
>JBBSAB010000228.1:0-5538 GCA_038252755.1 Polyangiales bacterium
ATAACTATCGGTTCCTGTGCCAAACACCGACGCTGGCAGCTGACGGAAAGACCTACGACTACTGCTGCTACATGGCGGCGCCGACGCCTGAAGGCTCGTCGTGCCTGGGCAACACCTCGGTGCCCGGGTGTGGTGCGGGTCACTTCGGTTTTGCGTGCACCGGCGTCGACACACCCGAGGAAGATTTTCCGCCGATGGTCTGCGACGGCCCCGGATTTCCAGGTCGGAGTCTCGAGGGCTACGCGTCGACTCTCTATTGCTGTGACTACCAGTAAGCGAACGCGACTCCGTAGCTCCCCCAACTCCGCCGCTCCCTGACTCGACAAAGAGACGCCTGCTCACCCACGAAGGCCCCCGCTACATGATGGTCCCCTCCACGCCCCCGGCGGCGAAATTCCTCGTTGCGCTCGCGCTCCTGACAGGTGTCAGCCCTGCGCGTGCCCAACCCGACGACAGCGCTCCCGCCTCTGGCGACGCAGCGGCTGCCGAGGCGACCCCGGCACCAGCACCGGCCGAGACGCTGAGCGCGCCTGCGGTGACGGCCAAACCAGTGACACCGCCCAACGCAGACGTCGCGATTGCTCCGCCGGGCGCGGGCGGGCCGGCGGTCGAAGCGCCGCCTTCGTCGTGGTTCATGCGCCAACCGCTGGCGTTGACCCTGGGCCAAGCCGACAAGCAATGGTCGTTGACGTTTTACGGCTTCATCGAAGCCGACTTCATCGTGGACTCGACGCGTAGCTACGACGAGCGCATCGGCAGCACGTTGGTCGCGCGCAGTGACACCTTCGAAGGGCGTCACGGCCGCACGCAGTTTGCGATTCGCAATACGCGGTTCGGACTGAAGTTCCAATCGCCGACGTCGGGCGCGTTTCGGCCGTCGGCGGTACTCGAAGCCGATTTTTTCGGCCCCAAACCGGTCGATTCGACGACGCCGGAGAAAGACTACTTCGACGCTCCGACGTTGCGGATTCGGCACGCGTACATGACGCTGGAGAGCGACTACCTCGACGTGTTGGCGGGCCAAACGTACAACGTGTTCGGTTGGCAGAATTTCCGCAGCACTCAGTTTCGCCTCTCGCACAACTTCGGTGCGCAGACGGGTGCGGTGAGCGTGATGCTCGCGGCGTCGGTCGCGCGACCCGCGCAGCGCGATTCGAGCGTGCCGGACGCCAACGCCGGCTTGCGGCTCAACCTCAACCACTGGCGGGGCATGATCACCACGAATGCCGCCTCGGGTAGCGCGGCGCAGCCAATGTTCTTGCAGGTCTCGGGCGTTGGTCGGCAGTACAAAGTGGACGCGTTCACGCCACCGCCCACGCAAACCGCCAACACCGCGACCGCGTGGGGCGTGTCGGTCGACGCTCTGGTGCCGGTCATCCCAGCGCACGGTGCGGACGACCGCGGCAACAGCTTGACGGTCACCGGCTCGTTCGTCACCGGCACCGGTATTGGAGATTTAATCAGCTCCAACGGCGGCGCGGCGTTTCCGACCCTGCCCAACCCGGCGCAAGCCAACCCAGCCCCGCTCTACACGCCGAACATCGACGGTGGCTTGGTGTCGTTCGACAACAAAGGCATCCTGCGCACGATCGATTGGCAGGCGATCAAGGTCGGAATTCAGTACTACTTGCCGGGATCAGCACGCGTGTTCGTCACCGCGAACTACAGTCAGGCGCATTCAGCCAACATGAAGAAGCTCTTCCCGCGGGGCGGCGCCGAGATCGAGTTGTTGGGCTACGTGGCCGACACCACCCAGTGCGGAGACGCGAGCTTGTATTGGGACGCGACCGCCGCCGTGCGCTTCGGTGCGACCGGCGCGTACACCCAAGTCCGGTACCTCGACGGCAACAAGCCGCACAATCTGCGCGGCATGGCGCTCGCGCAGTACGCATTCTGAGCGCGTGCGCTCACCGAGCTGCGGCAGCGCGCGCGGTTTCGATCGCGCGCAAGAGCTCGCTCATGCCGTACGGCTTGGGCAGGAAGACTTGGTAGGCGCCGGCTTCGAGGCGTTCGGCGGCGGCTTGAGCTTGGTAGCCCGACGACAGCACGATCGCGACCTTCGAACCGGTTTCGCGGATCCGGCGCACGACCTCCGCGCCGTCGATGTCGGGCATCGTCATGTCGATGACGAGCACATCCGCGGGGCGCTTTTGATGCGCGTCGATGCCGCTCAAACCGTCGCACGCTTCGTCGACCTGGTAGCCGCGCAGCTCGAGCGACCGGCGCAATTGCGCGCGCACCAGCTGTTCGTCGTCGATCACGAGCACGCGGCACGGCTCGCTGGCGATCACGGCTGGCGCGTTCTTTTCCGCCTTGGCTCGGCGGTCGGTCGCCGGCAAGACCAACGAAAAGCGGCTACCGCGCCCCGGCTCGCTCTCGAGCAAGAGCGCGCCGCCGTGGGCCGTGACGATGCCCAAACAAGCCGCTAAGCCCAGGCCATGGCCGTGCTCTTTGGTCGAAAAGAACGGCTCGAAGACGCGCTGGCGTGTGGCTTCGTCCATGCCGACGCCGTTGTCTTCGATCTCGGTCAAGACCCAGTCGCCGGGGCCAACGCTGGCGCCGAGCGCGTCGTCCCAGCGTGCGTCGAGCTCGCGCACGTGACGGGTGCGGACCTCGATTCTGCCGGGTTGGCCCGCCAGCGCGTCGGAGGCGTTGGTCAGTAGGTTCATCATCACCTGCGTCAGCGGTGCGCGATCGCCGAGCACGATGCTGTTCGCTTCGAGCGCCAGACTCACCGACGCTTTCTTCGACAGCGTGGCGTCGAGCAACGTGCGCAGCTCGCGGAACAGCTCGCCCAGATCGACCGGGTCACGCCGACTCAGATCTTGACGTCCGGCGTAGGCGAGCATTTGCCGCGTCAGCGTGGCAGCGCGCTCACCGGCCGACATGATCGCCTCGGCGCACTGGCGGTCGAACGGATCGGTTAGGGTCGTGATCAGCAGGCTGGCGTTGCCAATCACGCCGACCAGCAGGTTGTTGAAGTCGTGAGCTATGCCGCAAGCCAGGACGCCCAAGCTATCGAGGCGTTGGCTGCGCTGAAGCTGCTGCTCGAGGCGGCGCCGCTCCCCTTGCAGCCGTCGCACGTCGCGCAAGTCGCGGAAACCCGCTACGCGCGCGTGCTCGCCGTTTAGCGTCGAGCGTGCGCCGACGACCTCCAGTGGAATTTCCTCGCCGTCCTTGGCGATCAGCAACGTTTCGTAGGCGCCGCGACGATCCTCGGCGATCGCGGCGACGACCGTGGGTCGCATCGCAGGGCTGACGAAGCTCGCGCCCTCGCGCCCGACCATCTCGTCGCGCTCATAGCCGAGGACTTCGCGGAACTTGCCACCGACGTCGACGAGGACTCCCTTTTGAGTGACGACCATGAAGTCGAAGGCGCCGAGCGCCAAATCGCGCAGGTGCGTCTCGCCTTCTTGCAGCAACGAAAGCGTGCGTTCGCGCTCGGTGACGTCGCGCACCGCCGCGATGCGCACCGGGCGATCACCGAGCCTACCTTGCTTCGACTGAAGCTCGGCGCGAAAGCGCGTGCCGTCACGGCGCACACCGGTGATGGTGTAAGCGCCTTCGTAGCCGTTGGCCACGCGTTGCATGGTCGAGGCCAGGTCCTCCGGCGCGATCGTTCGGCGCATCGTCTCTGGACCGAGCAGATCCGCGATCTCGCAGCGCACCATCTCGGCCAATCGCTGGTTGGCATCGATGACCACGCCGTCGATGTGCACCAAGATGCCTTCGAACGACGCCTCGGACAGCAACGCCAGGCGCTCACGCGTCCGCGTGTGCTCGTCTTGCTCGGCGACGCGCAACAGCGCCAAGCGCAGCACCGGCGCGAGCCAAGCTGCGAGCTCGTCGGTGCCGCCGTCGAGGGCCAGTGTCCGACCTTTGGCTTCGATCACGAGCCACACCACGCGCTCGCCGTCGACGTGCTCGCGAATCCCCAGCTGGGCGAGTCGAGCCAGAGCCTGCTGGAGGCCCTGTGTCGCGTCGTCTCGCGCGAGCAGCTCGGCGAGTTCTGCTGACAAGCTTTCTGGTGGCAGCGACATACAAATCCCGGCGCCGTCGCCCTAGGTCCGGCGCAGCTTAACCTGCTCCTCGCAGCGCCGGAAGACGATATACTGAGACTCGTGAAGCACCGCCTTTGCCGTGAGTCGTGGCCATTTTCCGCGTCCGCTGGCTGCTGTGGCCGACAGCTGTTCGTGGCGCTGACGTTGGCAGCGACGGCCTTCGGCTGCGGTAGCGGCGATGACGACTCAAAGGGAGTCGACGGCTCGACCGGGCTCAGCTCCACTTCTCCGGAAGCGCAAGTCTACGTCGATGCGCACAACGACGTGCGCGCTGCCGTCACAGAGCCGGACGGCTACTCGGGCACCTGGCAGCCGCTGCCCGACGTCGCGTGGTCCGACGAAGTCGCGGCCACTGCGCAATCGTGGGCCAACCATCTGCGCGACACCGCCGGCTGCGGGCTGCAGCACGCGATGAACACCGGCTACGGCGAGAACCTCGCGGCTGGTACGCGCCTCAACTCACGCGGCGCGGTCGATCTGTGGGCGGCCGAAAAGAAGAACTACACCTACTCGGCCAAGTACGTGTTCTCGGGCGACACCGGTCACTACACGCAAATCGCGTGGCGCAAGACCACGCACATCGGCTGCGCCAGCGCGTCCTGCTCCGGCAGCAACGTCATCGTCTGCCGCTACGATCCGCCCGGCAACTACATCGGCCAGCAGATTTTTTAGATCCCAGCGCAAGGCGTGGGCCCTCTAGTTCCCGCAAGGCGAATCCACGGCTCGCCTCAAATCACTGTGCTGATCAGCCTAGCGCCAGAATTCCACGTGGACGCGGACGGTGCCGAGCGGCTGGACGTGGTGCGGCCGCTCGGGCTCGACCAAGCCGATTTGGCCTGGCTCCAAGCGATGAACGCGGCCGCGCACGTGGTACTCGAGCGCGCCGGCTTCGACCACGATGCGCGCCCAGGTTCCAGCTTTCGTTCGGTGATCGGCGCGCAGCGCAGCTGGCAATGTTTCCGCGGTGAAGGTAGCCGTGCGCTTATATTCGCTGGCCGTTGCCGGCATCGTAAGCTCGTCGCACCACGGGCAGTCGATGGCTGCGCCCAGCTTCTGCTGCCGACCCGCCTCGGTCGTCACCCACTCTCGTAGCAACCATGGTGGACGGTGCCGCATGTGCTGCTGGTGCTCACACGCCAGCTCCGCGATCCAGTCGCCCAGCTCATCTCGATGAAAGCCCGTGATGGTGGTCTGCATGGCGCTGCTCGGAGCATGCCATGGAGCGTTCAGTAGGGAGTGTCCCTGAATTGCTGGTCTCGCCGTGCCCGTGCCCGTGCCCGTGCCCGTGCCCGAAAATGCCACGGCTTCGGCAAGGTTCTCCTGGGTAGGCCGAGGTTCCTGGCGCGGGCCTCGGCCCGCGCGCGCCGCGCCCCGCGGGGCGCGCAGACAATGCCTACACACAAAGGAAAGCTCAAAGGCGAGCCTCAAGGAACGGCGGGCACGGGCACGGGCCCCCGCGAACGGGCCCAAATTAGGA
>JBBSAB010000229.1:0-5350 GCA_038252755.1 Polyangiales bacterium
GAGAGCTCGCCCCGCTGCCGTTGACCCCGCCCACAACGTCATGCGACGCTTCTCACCTCGCAAATCTCGCTAAGTGTTCGTTAACATAAGATAAATTACACGCCAGCTGGGACCGAAGGTGCTCCGTTCCGGAGCCGCTGAGCACCTGCGTCGGGAAGGTTGGGTAGTGCCTCACTCCGGTCCGCGTCGCGCTGAGTGCGCGTGAGCGCTGTTGGCGATTGCAGCCCGCCGCCACTACCTGCATACGGAGCGCGATGCGTAGGTCGCGACCCAGGTAGGCGCAGGCGCGTTCGCTTGGGTAGCCCACGTGTCTATGGCCTTCACGTCACCGCTCAGTTCGGTAGTGAAGTAGGAGTAGGCATGATCAATGCACCCGCCGGGACAATCTCCCGATGCGGCGTCGAAAACGTAGTGCCATGTGTTGGAAGTCGGGGTCACGCAAATGGTCGGACCGTCGCCACCGCCAACTCCACGCGTGGCGGATACGACGTCTGGCAATCGCTCATAGTCCGCGGCGAGCAGAGTAGTGGCATAGATGCCGCGGAGCTCGAGGGTTACGCTTGCAGTCGACCCCTGGCTCGAATGTGTGAACGGCTCTTTGGCGTGGTACGTCGCATTGAGGCAATCCCAGGGGTGATACTCACCTCGCTGCATTTGGGCTAGCGTTCCGGCTGAAACCGTCAGTGCAATCGTTCGTCCATCTTCGGCTGGAAAAAAACCTATGCCCTTCAGCTGCGGCTGCTGATTCCGGATCGCGCCCACATCGCGAATCACTCGCTCGTAAGTGGCTTGATTGGCGATGATCTTTCCGGGGCTCAGTTTGAGCGCAAGAAGCTCAAGGTTTTCGTCCTTCCGAGGCGTTGCCGCGAGTTCTGCTTGGGAAGGCAAATCTGGAGGACATGCAAGTTGTCCGCCCGGCGTCGCATCGGCCCCTGCAGCGCCCTCTGTGCCACCAGCACCCCCGCTGGAGTGTCGAGTCTTCTCTGCCGAACGTCCTCCGCAAGCAGAGCTGGCGGCTCCGGTGAGCATGAGTATCGATAAAATTACTAGCCGACGACGGTTGGTCACACCAAAAGCTTTCATCGCAAGTTGAGCGTGCGCACGAGAATTGAGGGGACCGTTCGCACGTTTTCTGAGGGGCCTCCTTCCGTGCCAAGTCCGCGGACGCTCGTCAAGGCCAAGCGGCTGAGCCGTCGCAGGGCGAGCCTTGACGACCATCCGCGGCCTCGGCGTGCGGCAATTGCGCGGGAAAGCATTCGCATTCCCGCGTTCGGGACTGTGATCACGTTTTTTGAGGGATGAGCGGGTCCCGCAAAGAAGTTGATCAGAATCGTGAGAATCCCCCTCAAAATAAAAGTGCGTTCTCAAAGTTAGTCTCGTCAAATTTTTTGCAACAACTTGCCACGGAATCTGTTAGCTTCAGCGCCCGATCGGGTGGGGCAAGCACGCACCGCTCTCGGTGGGAGCGGTAATGATGCATCAAACAGTTCAATCTGGTTTCGCTTTGATTTGTCTTGGCAGCATGCTGGGGGCATGTTCTGCGCAGCATGACCGTGAGCCTGAAGGTGCGACGCTGGCCGTGCAGACAGCGTTGACCGAAGATGAATTGGCTGCCCCCGAGCAGCCGCTCAACGTCGTTTACGCGCAAGAGATCGTCGACGGTAGGGTCGCTGTGAACCATGCACCGACCACACTACCTTCATCCGCGTTTTCGAAGGATGAGGAACCGAGAATCATCAAGAAGGACCAGGTGCGAGCCGCTCCTGCCGCGCCCAAGGTCTCAACGCTGCTAGCGTCGCAACTCGCTCAAGCGAAGGCTGGCGGCAGCAATCCGACCGTTACGGTGATGGTAACTTTCCAAGAAGACACGAAATTGCCTCGTTTTCCGTCCCTCCGCGGCGACGAAGCTCGTAGCTCGTCCTTCAACACGGCCATCCTCAGCCGCAACGAGGCTCTCGTTCAACGCGTCCGCGACGCGCGCGCGGCGGGCTACGCTCAGCGCGGCGGTGAGATTTTGGCCAGGCACGGGGCGAAAGTGAGGGAGACTTTCTGGCTGATCAATGGGATGACAATCGATATCCCTGCGGACGCTGTCGAGGCGTTGGCTCAGCGTGCGGACGTGCTCCACATCGAGCCGCTCGTTGGTGGCGGCGCCAACGGTACGATGGCGGACGCGCGCGGGTTGATGGTCACCGATCCCTACTACAACGTCGGGCTCGCCAGCGGCTATATTGGGTCGATCGACAGCGGTGTGCGCAGCAGCCACTGTCTGCTCCTTAACGCACTATCGTGGGTTAGGGACTGCGTAAATGGCACCAGCAACAACTGCGGCACCGGCGTTGGCATCGACCCGAGCGATTCATTGGATCATGGCACGGCCGCTGCTGCGATCCTGACCGGCCGTCCTCACAACAATTGCTTCACTTGGACCGAGCGCGGCGTCACCGGAATCCAGGTCGACAGCTTCAAGGTGCATGTGCCCGGTGGCGGCACCAGCGCAGACGGCATGACTCGTGCTTACTCAGCTGCCGTCGCCGGCGGCGATGACGTCATTACCACCAGCATGTGGCTGCCGGGTGACGCCTGGCCCGAAACGAGCGGAGTTTCGCTCGCCGCGAACCACGCGTTCGACGCGGGCAAAGTAATCATTGCCTCCGGCGGCAACACCGGCCCTGCCGCTGCTCCAATCGAGTGCCCCGCGAATGCTCGCAGAGTGGTTGCGGTCGGCGCGGTCGACTCGGTGTCGCCGTACACGTACCAGAACTACACCAGCCGAGGGCCAACGAGCGACGGTCGGTTCAAGCCCGACTTCCTAGCTCCAACGAATGTCACCACCGCGAACAACAGCAGCGACACAGGTACGGGGAATTTCGGAGGGACCAGCGCGGCCGCTCCTAACGCAGCTGGTGCGGCTGCGCTCTGGCACAACTGGGCTAAGCAAGCTGTGCCGGCTGTGGAGCCCGGCCAAATCTACGCGCATCTAATCGCCATGGGCGATTCCTATGACTTCAGCAACACGGCTGGAGCGGGCATCCTCAAGTTGCCGCTCAACACATTCTGGACTGGCGGCAAGACGACGGTTAGCCAAGGTCAAAACGTCACCATCCCGGTGACCATTGGGGGCACCTTGAGCAGGATCGACGCCGCCATTTGGTGGCCGGACTCGGATACGATTCAGCACAGCGACATCGACTTGAAGCTGCTCGATCCCAGTGGTGCGCAGAAAGCCCAAAGCGTCTCGACGGGGAGTATCTTCGAGAAAACCCGTGCTGCTACCACCACCACCGGAACCTGGCAGCTTCAGTTGAAGGGCTACTCGGTCAAGGCCGGCGTCAATCAGACCGTGTATTGGGTGTTCCACCAGCTCTATTGAGCTGACGGGAATGAAGCCAACAACGTCCGAGCGTCACGTGAGTCGGTCGGCTTCGACGCCAATGTGACCTAGTGCCGCGTCTCAAAAGTCGTGAACGTCAGGCTTTGAGCACTTTGCCGGTGTAGGTCCACGCGAACGGGTGACCGATGACTTCGTTCCAGTGTTTCGTGAAGGCGAGGATTGCTCGCTCGAGGGCCTTGACGCTGTCGAACGAGGAGTACCGCAGCGCGCTGCGGGTCAGGATACCGAACCAGATCTCGACTATGAGTCGGGCCTGAGTTCAACCGTCGGGTTACTCTTTTTTTAGTTGCTGGGTCGGGCTTGGGTGGGCTGGTCGGAGGAGTGGGCATGGGGGTGTCCTGTCGGATCGGCGTCCGGTGTTGAGGGTACAGCGAGCGATAGCGACGAGAAACGAGCTAGCTTTCGATCGACTATGCGCGGTCAGCGAGCCAGTCTGAGGACTGTGGTGGCTCGGCCGCAGGAGGGGTTCCGAGGAGGAGGGTGGCGACGCATTCTATCCGCCGGGTTATCGGAGCCGGAGCCCCGCACCACCGAGATCTTCGCGTTCATCCACCGACCGATCTTGCCGCTCTCAGTTGTCGCGCTCGGGCGCAGGTTGTGAGAGGGGGTTAGGCTGGGAGTGCCACCTCCGAAGTGGGGTCGAGCCTGCGTGCTGCAGCACTCATGGTTTGAGCTTGCTCTTTGAGGGCCTGCGACTGGCGGCGAGTGCCGCGACTGCTGGCCGAAGCCAAGACTGCGGGATTGTAGGGAGCGCTATCGCGCCACATGGCCCAGAGCACGCCGACCATGCGACGGGCGAGCGCGATGACGGCAATTTTTCGGCCGCGGCGCTCAGCCACTGCCTCGGCCCACAGCCGCAGCGGGTCGTTTCGGTCGGCATTGCGAAGCACCGACCAGGCTCCTTGGACGAGCAGCGAGCGTAGGTAGCAATTGCCTTTCTTGCTGATGGCGCCGAGCCGCTGCTTGCCGCCGCCGGAGGTATTCTCGCTGGGCACCAAGCCGACGTAGGACTCGACGTGGTGCGGCGAACGGAAGCGCTTGGCGTCGTCGATGACGCTCACGAAGCTGGCCGCGATCGTCGGGCCTACGCCCGGCGAAGTCATCAATACCTTCACGATAGGCTCGGTCTCGCACAGCTCGGCAAGCTTAGTCTCGACCCCTTCGAGCTCGGCATTGAGCATGTCGAGCTGTTTGAGCAGCGGCTCGACGACCGAGAGAGCTTGCTCCGCGAATTGGCGAGCCTTTCTGGCGAAAACGGGCACCGTGCACTTGGGGATCAGCACGCCTTGCTCGCGCGCTAAGCCCCGAGCTGTCGTGACAAACTGCGCTCGCGCTTCGACCAAGGCGCGCCGTACGTTGAGCCAGCGACGCAACTCGCGCCGATGCGGCGAAAGCACGTGGGCTATCGGGATGCCGCCTCGCTCGAGCGCCAAGGCCAAGACCTCCGCGTCGATCCGATCAGTTTTGCGGCCGTGCTGGCCGATGCCCAGTCGCCGGCTGCGCGTCGTGTCGACCAGAACCACGTCGTTGTCCCAGCTCCTGAGCAGGTCGTGGACGTGCCAAGCCTCTCGGCACGCTTCGATCGCGACCACCGCCGGCGGCTGCTCGGGTCCGAGCCGCGCTGACAACTCGTGCACCGATGTGACGGTTGTCCGCCGAATTACCGCGCCGTCCTGCACCTCGCAGTACGACGTCTTCCGTGCCCCAAGGTCGAGTGCTACTTTTCGCATGGCCGATCTCTCCTTTGGCCTCCGTTGGATTGCGTCTTCTGAGCGCGTGGAGGCACCGGTAGGGAAACCTGCCGGTGAGAGGTCGGGCGCGTAGGTCGGATAAGCGCCCTCTCTCGGGCTGCCCCCGTCACTCGGGCGGGCTCCGGGGTGCTCGGCGGGGTAGTCGGTGGTAGGACTGGGGTGACTTTGGGCCCGCCGCCTCGGGGTCTGGCCTTGCACGGGCCTC
>JBBSAB010000230.1:0-5273 GCA_038252755.1 Polyangiales bacterium
AGCTGCTTCAAGACCTCCAAAACGACGTGATAAATCCGGAGCATGTTGCCTTCCTTCTGACGCGCTGAACTGCACGCCAGCCGCCCCCGCGCTTGCTCTGGCGACCCGGGTCCAGGCTGAGCGCGAGCGCCAGCGAGCCGCTCACGGCCGCGTAGCGGCCGCTGCGGCCTGGATGCGGGTCGCCAGAGCAGGCACGCTCAGAAGGCCAGGCAATCGAGAAGACTTACGGAACCGTGAGCAGCGCGTGGGCGTCAGGTGCAGCGGAACCGACGGCAGTTTCCGTCTCGTGCCGCCCCCGCCCGCGGCCCTCGCACCGCGGCCCCCGCACCGCCGCGGCCCCCGCCCCTCGCGCCCCTCGCGCCCGCGCGAACGCTGAGCGCTGCACGCCCGCACGCCCGCACTCCCGCATTCACCGGGGACCGCTACAATAGCTTCTGCAAACAGGCCGCATTTCGGCAGCCCAACCGAGGTGAGACCAATGCTCAGCCGCCTTCCTGTTTGCTCGTGCTCGTGTTCGGCGTCTACGTCAGGTCGAGCTGGCCGTTCAGCAGGTTGGCGTCTTTGGATTCGCCGAAGCGGCTGATCGGCGCGCCGAACAGCTGGGCGATCGAGACCAACAAGCGATTGTTGGGCACGCCTTCTTGCAGGTTTTTACCGTGGCGCAGATCGAGGTAGCGGCCAGTTTTGAGCGGAAACGCGGAGCCGGCGACGAGCAGGGTCGGCACTTGGCGTGAGCTGTGACGAGCGGGATCGCTCATGTCGCTCGACGTGAGGACCAAGCTTTGCTCGAGCACCGAGCCTTCGTCGAGGCGCTGCAGCAGGCGCGCGACCTTAGCGTAAGTGTAGTGATTCTGTAGCCCGAGCTTGTGCCAGCTCTCGGGCGTGCCGGCGTGCACTTCGTCTTTTGCGTCGTAGCGATGGGCTACTTCTTGATGCACGTCCTCCGGCAGCTCAGCCAGGAGCTTGGAGCGCGTGAGATCAGCCAAATACAGCGTCGCAATGCGCGTCAGGTCGCAGCTCATCGCCCGCGCCAAAAGGTCGATTTGTAGATCGGTGATCGCGTCGAAGAACGGTTCGCCACCGCCGAAAGCCTTGAGACGGTCAAAGCCGGGCGGGGCCGCTGGCGTCGCGCAGCTACGTTCGATGTGGGTCAGGCGCTTTTCGAGGTCGCGGAGCGCTGTCGCGTGCTGCTCGAGCTTGGTGCGCTGGCTGGCCGGCGCGCGCTTGGCGAGCCGCGTCAGGTCGGCGCGCACGCGATCGAGCACGCTTTTGCCGGTTCGGCGCAGATGTTCGAGCTCTTCTTTGTGCGCCCCCAGCGGCGCTCCGAACAGCTCGGCATGCACGCGCGACGGATCGATCCATTTGGGGACCGGCGTGCCACCGCGCGACCAGCTGACGTTCTGACCGACCTCGGTGCTGTCGCTGCCGACGCCCAGCGCCAAGCTGGTGTGTGGGGTGTCGTTGCCCAGACCGCGTTCGATCGCCAGGAATTGGTCGAGCGAGGCATTCTTTCCGTCGGCGCCACTGCCGGTCAGGATCACGCGCGCGCCGTCGTGGCCAGTCGTGCCGACCTCGATGCCGGTGCTCAGATCGATGCCGTCGAGCACGAGCAGGCGGTCGCGGAAACTCTTGCCGTAGGTCTTGGCGTCGTCGAAGGGCGCGAGCGTCGAGTCGGCGTAGGCGATGTCGAAGCCCGGCCGCGGTTGCCACAGCTCGTGGGCGCGGCCGTGCGGGGTGTAGATACCAATGAAGCGCCGTGGAGCGGCGGGCGCAGCGGGTGCCGGGTCGGCCCAGCCGCGCGTCTCCCGCGCCAAGAAGCTGCCGGTAACGCCGAGCGCGGCCAGAAACCTACGTCGCGAGACGCGCACGCTCAGCCGCCTCCGTTTTCGCGAAGCGCGAACAAGTCGCTGGCGATGTAAGCGAGCAACACCTGAAACAGGTTATCACGCTCGGCGGCTGGTAGCTGTGCACGCAGGCTCAGGAACGACGCTTCGACGGCGGGATCGGACTGCGCGCTGAAATAGCGAAAGGCATGCCGAGCGAAGCATTCGGAAATGGTTGGATTTTCGAGCAACGCCTGGGTAAGCGCCGCGCTCGAGTCGAGGGCCAACGCTTGCTTCGCGCTCTGTCCCAGGTGGGCTTTGACCCGCGCGTCGATCGGCCTGCCATGGTCGGTGGCCTGCATCGTGCCCATGGCGTCGAAGTTTTCGAATGTAAAGCCGATCGGATCGAGCGTGGCGTGGCATGAAGCACAGCCAGGATCGCTGATGTGTTGGCTCAAGCGCTCGCGGTTGGACAGCGTCGCCGACGGCGGGGGCATCACGACCTCGAGCCCGATCTCCGCTGGTCGCTTCAGTTTTTCGCACAGTAGCTTGCGCATCACGAAGTCGCCGCGCTTGACCGGGCTGGTGACGTCTTCATGCGCGTGTGCGGCCAGGAAGCTGGCTTGCTGCAGCACGCCCAGCCGACCGGTGCCGCGCAGCGACGCGCGCGGTCCGTAGCTGGATAGACCGTAGAAACGTGCCATCTCCGGCCCGACCGACGCGAAGCCGCCCGCCAACAGCGACTGCACCGAAGCGCCGCCGTTGACCATCACCTCGTCGACGTAGTTCTCGGTTTCGCCCAACATGAAGGGCTTGAGCGCGTCGTAGCTGGGAAACAGCTGGCTGCTCTTGGCGGTGTCGAGTAGGCCGTCGACCTCGAGCCACTCGAGCGCGAAGCGCCGAAATTGGTAACGAGTCGATGGCATGCCGAGCAGCCGCAACGCTTGCACGCTACGACCGTGTGGCGTGCGTAGGTCGCCGTTTTGGGCGACGTCGAGCAGCTGCGGGTCGGGGGGCGCTCCGGTCAGCATGAACGCGAGCTCCGAAGCCAGCTCCGCGTCGTCGAGACGGACCGGCTGGCCCGGCGTGCCGCCTGAGCCCAGCTCAGTCACGTACAGGAAGCTCGGTGATTCGAACAAGGCGCGCAGCAAGAGGCCGAGCGCGCCCTCGAAACCCTCACCGCTGTCGGCTGCCTCAGCCAGCAGTGCCTCGAGCGTGCGCTGCTCCTCCGTGGTCAGCGCGTGGCGAAACGCCAGCCTGCCCAGCTCGCGCACGCGATGCTCGCGGCACGCGGCGCCCAGGTCATGGCAGCCGCCCGCACGGGTCAGTTTGCTCGCCGCGCGCGTCGAAAGCTGCGCCACGAGCGCCGAGTAGCGCGTCGCCCAGGCGCTCGAGACGTCTTGGTTGGCGTTGGGCGTGTAGCCCTCTTGGCGAACATCGGGCGGCAGTTGGGGCGCGAGCGCCACCTCCAGACCGCTCAGCCGCCCGAGGCTGTTATCGAGCTCGAAATTGGTCAGCCGGCGCGCGCGAGCCGGCAAGAGCTTGGCGCCTTCGGGCAGGCTGACGTGCGGCTCCGAAAGGCCAAGCGCACCGGGCGCCGCACAGCCGGCAGCACTGAGCGCACAACAGACGGACAGGGCGCGAAGCTGCCGGCGCATGGCTCAGGGGTGGGGCGGTGCGGTCGGCGCAGGCGTAGTAGGTGCGGCCGGCGCGGTTTGGGGGATCAGCTCGACGTCGTCGAGCCACAGATCGATCGGTAGTGACTTCACGTCCACGTTGACGGCGATGTTCACGACGCGCGCGGGTGTGAAACGCGCCTCGGTGCCCCAACCGCCTTGCTGCACCTTCTCCCAACGCATTTCGTAGCTGTCCCAAACCTCGCTGAGCAGGAACACCTTGCCATGCGCGTCGTAGCAGCGGTCGACGCAGGTACCGCCGCCGTCTTTGGGCGTCACTTCGGGCACCGCCATCGAAAGCCGGATCGTGCCTGGGCCCTTGGCGCGAAAGCGCACGCCAGCGAAGCCCGACACGTTCAGCGGGCACTTGATGCCTTCGCGCGTCCAGTTCAGCGCGGCGCCCCAAACCACGCCCCAATTCTTTTCGCCAGCGGCGGTCAGGTGAGCGGCGTAGCGGTTGTCCTTGCCGGACTCGGCGGCGGGCAGCAGCTCGGCCGCGAACGGCGCGGTCGGCGCGACCGTCGAGCCTTCGGTCTTGTCACTGGCGGCGAACCAAAAGCCGTCGCGCTCGAAGCCCTTGAAGATGCGGTCGTTACCGTCCTCGAAGTCGTCAATCAGCTGGACGTCGCTCAGCGGGCCCACCTTGCCACACGGTCCCAAGGTGTCTGGCTGGCCTGCGCCGGGCGGCAGCGGCTTCTCGTCTAAGCTGGTCACCTTTGCGCCCTTGCCACCGAAAACGCCTGGCCCGTCGGCGCCTTGCTGCACGCAAGCTGCCAGCGAGGTGGCCGCAAGAACCAAGAGCGAGACCTGGGCACGCTGACCGCCGAGCTTGGACATGCGCATAGGCTGCAGGGTAGCGAACGAAACGCACCGGCGCGAGCCTTGTAGCCAGCACGGGGCGCCAAAAAAGTAGCAGATCGATGTACAGTTCTGGACGATGTCGGTAGCCACCATTGCGATGACCGAGGCGCTGCACGGCTACCTGCTGAAGACGACGGTGCGCGAACCCGAGCTGCTCGCGCGTCTCCGCAAAGAGACTGCCGAGCTGCCGAGCGGTGGGATGCAGATCTCGCCCGAGCAGGGCCAGCTGATGAGCCTGTTGATCGAGCTGACCGGTGCGCGCCGTGCGCTCGAGGTTGGCGTCTTCACGGGTTACAGTTCGACCGTTGTGGCGCTCGCGCTGCCATCCGATGGCAAGCTGGTGGCGTGTGACGTCAGCGAAGAGTGGACCAACGTCGCGCGGCGCTACTGGCGTGATGCCGGCGTCGAGTCGAAGATCGAGCTGCACGTGCGGCCGGCGGTGCAGACGCTCGACGCGCTGTTGGCTGCCGGACAGGCGGGTAGCTTCGACTTCGCGTTCATCGACGCCGACAAGTTGGGCTACGACGCCTACTACGAGCGCTGCGTGACGCTCGTCAGGTCGGGTGGTCTTATCGCTGTCGACAACATGCTATGGAGTGGGGAAGTCGCCGACGAGTCCAATCAGCGCGACACCACCCGCGCAATCCGCGCGCTGAACACCAAGATCGCCGCTGACTCGCGGGTTACCGCCAGTTTGGTGCCGATCGGTGACGGGCTGTATCTGGCGCGCAAACGCTGACGCCAAGGCGGCTGATGATTCATCGCATCTTGGCCGAGCGAGCGGGGACAACAGGAAGGCGGTAAGACGGGAAGGCCGAGATTTAGGGTGGGTGGTACTGGCAACTGGACGCCGGGGGATCGCGATTGGGCCTCAGGCGCCTGTTCGAACAACAGAAATCTTCCCGCCTTCCCG
>JBBSAB010000231.1:0-5260 GCA_038252755.1 Polyangiales bacterium
CCGAGTCCGAGAAAGGCCCCGCGCGAGCGCGGCCCAGCCTCTGGCTTGCCCGAAGCCCCTGCCGAGACCGATCCCGATCCCACGGCCGAGCCCCTTCCCGGGGCCGCGCTCGCGCGGGGTCCAGACAACGGATCAAGACTGGGGCCGCGTCGGCGGGGCTTGCAAAGCCCGTAACTAGAACGGATACGAAAGGCGCACGCGCGCCGCCCGCATCGTGCTCGTCGGTAGCTGCATCGCCGTGCCGTCGCCGACGGCTTTTTGAATGTCGAGTGTGGCTTGGCTGACGACTAGCTTGACGGAAGCGGCGTTGAAGCCGAGCGGGAAGAGCACGTACGCGGCGCTCTGATAGTGCTGTTCGAAGTTGTCGACCTGGTCGAGCACCTCAGTGCGATTCATGCCAAAGCCGAGGATCAGGCTGCGCTCGAAAGCCAGCGAGCCCAGATCGAATTCGGCGTAGCCGCCGAGGCTGGTGCGAGTGGCAGAGGCGTCCCGGTCCAACGTGCCGTTGGTGGGGGAGTACTTGGTCTCGTGGCTCTGGGCGCCGTTGATACCGATCGCGACGGGCTTGAGTGTGAGCTCGGCGCCGCCGCCAAACCCGTAATTTCGCGAGACTTGGCAGTTCTCGCAGATCACGGCGGCGCCCGTGATGGGATCCATGCTGGCTTGCTCTTGGCCAGGCTTGGTCATGCGGTACTCTGCTGCTGCGGAGACGCGTAGGAAGTCGAAATGCACCAGGCCGGCGCCGCGCGCGCCGAGCTGATTCAGGGAACCGACGTTGCCGAGCGAGCCGGCTAGCTCGATGCCGGACCACGGTGTCGGGTAGGCGTGTAGCGCGACGCGCCCAGCCGGCTCGCGGTAGTAGTTGTGGCTGACCTCGTAGGTGTGTGGCCCGAACACACCCGACTCCAGTGAGCAGCTGCCGGTCGTGAGCGAGCCCGAAGTGCACGCGCCCTGATCTTCAATCGTGTACAGATCGAAGCCGGCGCCCTTGTGATAGACGCGCCAGGTCTGGAAGCGCCCGAGCTTCAGATCCCAAACGCCCTTGAGACCAAACTGGCCGTACACGTCGTCGGCGTTGACCTGATACGTGGTCGTCTCGCGCAACCACGCCACTAACTCGCCGCGGGCGGCGACGAACCAGTCCTTGTGCTCGCCGAACCGATACTCCAGGCTCGGGCCGGCGACGAACCGACCGCGCATGTCGTAAAAGCTCTGCGGTCGGGTCGTGCTCTTGTCCGAGTAGTGGGCGTAGGTGGTGTCGGCCTCCAAACCACCGTGCCACTGCAGGAGCGACTGGGACTCGGGGCGGACGAAGCCATTGGCATGCTCGAGCTGGTCGTCGGCTTGCACCGGCGTTTGCGTATCGCCGCTGGCAGGCGCGGGCGTAGGCACGGTCGCCTCGGCCGTCACGCTGGCTTTTGCTGGCGCGTCGGACTTGGTGGCAGGTTTGGCCGTTTCCGCTGGTTCTTCCTCCTGCTCGTCATCGTCGTCCTTGCCGCTCGCGGCCGCAGGCCCGTCCGGTTGTGCGTGCGCTACGCCGGGGGCAAGCCAGAAGACCAACGAGCAGAGCGTGGAGAGCCAGCCGAGCCCGGACAAACCCGTACGATGCGACATCGAAGCGCGCGCTTTCATTGACCGTTGGCTCTCAGTTGATGGTGAAGGAGGTCATCTTGAGCGCTGCTGGATCTGCGCTCGGTCCGACCAGCACGGTGTGCATGCCCTTCTCCACCATCCAGCCCGTCGCGCTCCAATAGGCCATGTCGCGTGCCGGCACGCTGAACTGCACATTCTTCATCTCACCAGGTGCCAGCGTCACGCGCGTGAACGCCTTCAGCTCTTTGGCTGGGCGCTTTTGCTTGGTCATCGGGTAGCCGATGTACAGCTGCACGATCTCGTCGCCGGCCATCATGCCAGCGTTCGTGACCGGCACTTCGACGTTGAGCGCACCGTCGGCGCCAATGCCGGCGGTGCACAGCAGCTTCGGCTCGCCGTAGGTGAACTTGGTGTAGCTCAAGCCGAAGCCGAACCAGAAACGCGGCGTTTTGGCGTCGTGCTCGATCTTCCGGTAGCCGTGGAAGTAGTCGACGGTGGCGTCGCCGCCGCTGGTGTTCTGAAACGGCGGGTAGTCGTCGGGCGACTTTGCGACCGTGAACGGCAGCTTGCCGGAAAAGTTCTTCTCGCCAAACAGCAGCGCGGCGAAAGCGTTGCCGCCCTCCTGGCCGGGATAGAACGTCTGTACGATCGCTTTCGCGCTGCCGTACCAGTCTTCCATGACGATCGCGCTGCCGACGGCGAGCACGACGATCACGTTCGGGTTGGCGGCCGCGGCTTGGGCGATGAAGGCCGCAGGTTTGACGGTCCAGTGTTTGGGGTGCTGGCCGCTCAGCGTGAGATCGGCGCGATCTTGCCCCACGTCGTAGCCTTCGCCCTCGTCTTCCCAGGCCATCGTGACGGGAATGATCGCGATATCGGCTTTGCTGGCGTCGGCTGCGTTGGCGCTCGTGGTCACCGTCAAGCCCGCCGCGGACGGCGACTTCTTGATGCCGTCGAAGAATGAGACCGCGTACGGCGGGATCGTCGCGCTGCTGCCGCGATCACCCAAGCCGGAGGCCACGCCGGCGGTGTTGACGTTGGTGTCCGGTTTCATCGCGTCTGGGCCGAGCACGACGATGCTCTTCACGTCTGCTTTGCCCATGCCGGCCATCGTCGCCTTCGCGCCGAGCGGCAGGAGGCCGTCGTTCTTGAGCAATACGGCGCCCTTCAGCGCGGTTTCTTTGGCCAGGTCCTTGTGCGTCTGGTCGTTGACGATCGCCGTGTTGGCCGGCGAGCTCTTGTACGCATCGGTGTCGTGGCCGAAATGCAGGCGCGCGTTGACGATCCGGCTCGCGGCTTCGTCGATGCGCGTGGCCACGACGGTGGTGTCGATGCCCTTGAAAGCATTGTTGTCGGGCATCTCGAGATCGAGGCCCGCGTTGATCGACGTGTTGCCCTGGTTGGCGACGGTCGCCCACCAGTCGGAGATCATGAACCCGGTCCACTTCCAGTCCTTGCGCACTACCTCGGTCAGCAGCGCCGAGCTCTGCGTGCAGCGCAGACCGTTGACGCGGTTGTAGGCAGCCATCATGCACGCCGGGTCGGCTTTCTCGACCACGATCTGAAAATTGCGCAGGTAGTTTTCGTGCAGCGTTTGCGCGTCGACCACCATGTTGACGTTCGGTTCGTCCGCGCCGTCGCCGCGGTTGTTCTCGGTGTTGTTGACCGCGAAGTGCTTCGGACATGCGATCATCTTGTTGTCCTGCATGCCGCGCACGAAGGCGGCGGCCATGTTGCCGACCAGTACCGGGTCTTCGCCGTACGTCTCTTGCGCGCGGCCCCAACCCGGATGGCGCAGTACGTTCATGGTCGGCGCTAGGCTGACGTCGTACTTGAACGCCTTCATCTCGGAAGCCATCATCGCGCCGACGCGGTATTCGAGGTCGAGGTCGAAGGCCGCGGCGCGTGCTTCGGCGACCGCCAGCGTCGTGGATTGACCATTGTTCAGCTGATGAACGCCGCGCGGGCCGTCACGCATCGGCATGTCGTTCAAGCCAATTTTGGTGGCGCCGGTGGCGTTGAAGTCGATCGTCCACCACTCGGGGTTCAGGCGCTCCCCGCCGTTCAACATCTTGAGCTTCTCGTCGCGCGACAGCTGGCTGACGAGGCCGGCTACCTTGGGGTCGACTGGCGCGAGGTAGTTGGCGCGAACCAGGGGCGAGGCGGTGCAAGTCGCGTCGTTCTCCATCAACGGAGTCGTGCCGCCCGTGCCGTTGCCGATGCCGCCGGTGGGGTTGCCGACGCCGCCAGTAGTTGTTCCCAGGCCGCCCGTCGTCGCCGCGCCGCCGCCTGGCAGCATGCTGCCCGTGCCGCCGCTGCTGTTGGCGTTTCCGCCAGTGGTCGTTGTGCCGGGGGTGACCTTGAGGCCGGTGGGGCGCGTCGAACAGGCCGAGTGAAGCAGAACGACGACGACCAGGCTCGAACCGAAATGCAGCGCGGAAAGTAGGTTTTTTCGCATGTAGTGGCCTTCTGATCCGGGCGGGTGGTCCGTCCGGGCTACGCACGTGGCTTGAACCTGGAATCGATGCCAGCAATAGCTGCAACCGGTTCCAGTGCGAGGCCAGGCTGCTATAGCACTTCTCACTCGCGCGCCACCCGCACAGAATGCTTTTTCAGCGGGACTTCCCGCGCCCAACTCCAGCGTTATCGAAGGAAGTTAGCGTTGCCGCAAACTGCAACGTAAGGAGCGTTGACCGAACCGCTGCGTGCCCGGCAGCGCCAAATCTGGTTCAGTCCTTGTTACGCGCCAGGAAAGATTCGACCGTCGTTCGAGCGTCAGCCGACGGTGTCGTGAACGCGCGCGAGCTGGGCGGCGTGGTGATCTCGAGGACGATGCCGTTCGGATCTTCGAAGTACAAGGAACGTTGCGAGCCGTGGTCCTCCTCCCAATTAGCGACACCGGCAACGTCGAGTCGCTGCTTCCATTCGATCAGCGCATCGAACGTCTCGACTGCGAATGCGTAGTGCCGAGTGTCGCGCGGTAGCATGCTTTGCTCTCGCGTCGCGCCGTGAAGGGTGACCAACACCAGCTGTCGCCCTTCGGCTAGACCGAAGATCATCATCAGCCACGGCTTGCCGTCCCAGTCGTCGCCGCTGAGCGCGTCGACGAGCGGGAGCCCCAGCGTATTCAAGTGGAAATGCAGGCTCTTTTCGAGCTCGAAGATTGGTAGCGCCAGATGATCCAGGGCGAGGCGCCCGCCTGGAGCGTCGGATGAGCTCGCTGCCATGGATCTGAAATACGTCTGGGGCGTGGCGGCGACAAGGTGAGTCGACTGGAACTTTTCGGTCGCGCGCCTGTCGGTTGAGGCCATGCGTTGTTCGAGCCTGCGCGGGTGTGCCTTGGTGCTGGTCGTGCTTTGCCCGCAGGCGTTGGCAGCGGCGCCGCGAGCGGGCACTTTGCCGCTGACTCGTGTGCGTTTCTACGAAACGGGCGTGGGGTATTTCGAGCGGAGCGGCGCCGTGTCGGCGGGAGAGACGAGCTTACCGGTGCCGGCCGGTCACCTCGACGATGCCTTGAAGACGCTGGTCGTGCTCGGCGGCGACGTGAAGGTGAGCGGCGTGGCGTTCTCCAGCAGCGTCAGTCGTGACATGGCGCGCAAGCTGGCCGGATTGCCTGAAGCGGGCGACGCGCCACTCAGTTTTTCCGAGCTATCACGTAGCTTCAAGG
>JBBSAB010000232.1:0-5255 GCA_038252755.1 Polyangiales bacterium
CATCGGGCATCTGTTTTTTGGGTTTGGATTGGCGTCCTTCCCGGAAACGGATACCCGACTATTTCTATTTCCATCGCCGCGTCGGCGCGAATTCGCTTTTGTTTTCGCGCGCTTCGGCGTTTATCGCCGCGATCTAGCTAGTCGTCAGTGAGATTCGGCGAGCCGCCTACCCTGGCTCAGCGCAGATCGTAAGCTCGTAGGGGGAGTAGCCGTAGCTAGGGTTCCCGGTGGCAACTCCCTGCATCCGGAGGTATCGACCCGTTCCGACGATGGGGGGTGCACTTGCACTGGCTCGAACGTACCGCCAGCGCCTCGATTGGCTCACCGGAGAACGCTGAGCGTGCAAATCTTGGCAGCACGAGCCCCTGACCGTTCCGATTAGAAATGTGAGCCGCGGCAGAAGCAATCGGGAACCAAGGACCATTATGGGGTCATCCCCTGCTGGGTGAGTCCGTCGCACGCCTGCCGTCGTGCCCGGACACTCAACGGACAGTCGCTCGTTACGGCGGCTCGTGTGGCACGAAAATTCGTGCGGTGAGCTAACCACTTGTCGACTACGTCAATCATGGCTGGACGAAACTCGGAGCTGCTAAGCGGAGCCGCTTTTGCTGAGCGCAAGAGCAGCGGCTGGCTGCGCGCGGCTGCCGCGTGTGCGGTCGTCGGTTCGCTCGCTGGTTGTCAGGGGCAGACCGGGCCTTCAGCTCCGCAGGCGAGCACGGGCGGGTCCAGCGCTCAGCCCGGAGTGGCGGGCGGGGCCAGTGGATCGTCCGGCAGCCCGGCCGTCTCGTGCCCAGGTGGCGTGTCGGTCGCGCCGACACCGTTGCGGCGGCTCACTCACGCGGAGTACGACAACGCCGTCCACGCGCTGCTCGGTACTGGGCTTCAGCCAGCGCGCGATTTTCCACCCGATTTGCCCGGCGGTGGTTTCGCCAGCAATCGCGGCGATGCGGTGTCGCTCTTGGGTGTCGAGAAGGTGATGCTGGCCGCCGAGGTGATCGCGGCCGAAGCCGCGACGCGCCTCGACACGCTCGTGCCCTGTGCCGTCGCGCAGGGTGACGCCGCCTGCGCGCGCAAGTTCTACACCGACCTCGCGCGCAGGGCCTACCGGCGCACTCCGGATGCGAGCGAGCTCGCTGAGCTTGGGCAACTCTACAGTTTTGGCGAGAGCAACGGCGGCTTCAAGGTCGGCGTTCAGGTAGCCATCGAACGCATCCTGCAATCGCCGCATTTCATCTATCACGTTGAGCGGACGAGCGGCACGCTTGTCGCCGGAGCCGCTGGCCTGGTCGCGCCCCTTACTGGTCTCAGCGTAGCGGATCGGCTTGCCGCCTTCGTCTGGCACAGCCTGCCCGACGCCTCGCTGCTCGACGCGGCCGAGCGTGGCGAGCTCGATACGCCCGCTGGCATCGCGGTTCAGGCCGAGCGCATGTTGCTCGACGACAGGGGTCGCGACGGTGTCGTCGAGTTCTTCAACCAGTACCTCGGCATCGAGAAGCTGGGCATGACCGAGAAGAACAGCGCCACCTACCCAGGCTACAGCGACGCGGTCAGGACCGCGATGTGGAACGAGACGGCAAGCTTTGTCGATTTCGTGGTGCGCCAGGGCGACGCTCGCCTTGCCACGTTGCTCACGTCGAACCTAGCGCTGCCGAGCGCGGCGTTGGCGCCGCTCTACGGTCTTTCGCCCGGCACCGCGTTTACGCCCATGGACCCACTCGTGCGCAGTGGCATGCTCACGCATCCCAGCTTCCTGGCGGTGCACGCCCACTCCGACCAATCCTCTCCCGTCAGGCGCGGGGCGTTCATTCGCGCCCGCGTGCTGTGCACTCCACTTCCGGATCCTCCGCCCAACGTCAACGCCAATCCGCCCGTCGTCGATCCCAACGCCACGACTCGCCAGCGCTTCGAGCAGCACCGTATTCAGCCCAGCTGCGCTACCTGCCACTCGCTGATCGACCCCGTCGGTTTCGCGTTCGAGCACTACGACGGTATGGGCATGTATCGCGCGACCGACGGCGCGCTAGCCGTCGACTCCACTGGCACGTTGACTGGCACACAAGACATCGACGGACCTTTTCAAGACGCCATCGGGCTAATCCAGCGCTTCGCGACGTCGCAGCAGGTGCGCGACTGCATGGCCACTCAGTGGCTGCGCTATGCCGTGCGTCGCGACGACAGCGAAGCGGACGCATGCAGCCAGCAACAAATACGCGCGGCATTTCGTGAAAGCGGCGACATGAGAAAACTCGTAACAGCCGTCGCGCAAAGCGACGCCTTCCGTTTCAAGACGCAGGCGGCGCCATGAGCTCGAAGGCCAGGCCGGTCCTCAATGCGTGTCGGGTTGGTCTGCCGCGCGTCGCCCGACGCGCACTGCTCGGCGCCAGCGCCGGCGCGGCACTTTTGCCGTTCATGCCGGTGCTCAACAGTCGCGCTCAAGCCGCCGGTCCGCCCAAACGCTTTCTGTTCGTATTTCAAGATAATGGCACCATCCACAGCGAGTGGAAGCCCCAGGGCGGCGAGACCGACTTCACGTTCAAGCGCATTTTAGCGCCATTCGAAGCACACAAGCGCGATCTGTTGGTGCTCTCAGGGCTCGACCTTTCGCCGGAGCCAGGGCCACCTCACTCAGGTCACCCGCAGCTCTTGACCAACGTAGCCGCCGATCTGAACAAATTTCGCCTCAGCCCCGGCATCTCGCTCGATCAGTTCCTGGCCCAACAGCGCGGCGACATGACCCGCTTCGGCACGCTGGAGCTGGGCGTCGTGCCCTTCGGCGGCGACGATTTCTACACGCACGAGATTCTGTATCGCAAGGCGTACGAAGCGGTGCCGTGCGAGCCCAGCCCCTACGCCGCTTTTGAGCGAGTGTTCGGCGCGACCGGTACACCCGACAACGCGGCGGCGAAGCTGCTCGGCACCAAGCGCACAAGCGTGTTCAACGGCATCAAGGCCGACCTCGTGCGCTTGCGCGGCGAGCTTGGAGTCGAAGATCAGGCGCTGCTCGACCGCCACGCCGAGGCGATTGCGGATCTCGAACGCCGTCTCAACCAAGGCCAAGTGGCGGGTTGCCTTCGCCCAGATTTGGGCGCCTCCCAGGCGGATTTCCATAGCGTGGCTAGCTACCGCGAGCTGGCCGACGCACAGATGGACGTGATGGTCGGCGCCCTAGCGTGCGACGCCACCCGGGTCGGATCGCTTGTCTGGTCCACGCCCGCCAGCACCCAGACCTTCCCCTGGCTGGGCAACTTCGGCAACAACCACCATCTCTTGTCGCACGATGCCAGCAAGGTCGAAGCGCTGATCCAGATCAACACCTGGTACAGCGAACAGCACGTGCGGCTGATCGAAAAGCTCAAGGCAGTGCCGGAGGCTGGCGGCGGCACCCTGTTCGACAATACCTTGATCTTCTTCGCCAACCCGCTGAGCGACGGCAACGCGCACCGCAAGGTCGATTTGCCGCTGATGCTGGCTGGCGGCAAGTGGGCCTTCAAGACCGGGCGCTACTTGAATTTCGGCTCCAAGCCGCACGGTCATTTGCTGGTCAGCATCGCTCACGCCATGGGCGTCGAGGTCGAGGCGTTCGGCGCGACCGAGACGAGCACCGGACCGCTAGCAGGACTCGGAATCTGAATGCACACCGCGCGATCGCTAGTTGCCTCGGTCTCGCTATCACTGGGCCTGGCGTGCAGCTCCGCGAACCCCACCGGATCGGTGGCGGCAGGCGGTGTCAGCGGCGCGAGCGGCGCCGCCACGAGTGCCGCTGGCCAGAGCACGGCGGGCAGCACGAGCGCGGCCGGCACCGCGACGGGTGAGAGCGGTTCTGGAGCTGGAGCTGTAGCGGGCGGCGCTTCCGGTTCTGCGCCGGTAGCTGGGGGCGCCGGCTCGGGCGGTGGCGGAGCTGGTGGCGGAGCCGGAGGTCAGGCCAATCCAGAGCGGCCGCCAGAGGGCGTGCCCGCCACCTACCAGCTCGTTTACGCGCAAACCTTCGCCGACCCGGCTTCCATGAATGATTTGGTGTTCGCCAATCCCACGGAGTGGAAGCACGAACCAGGCGGCTTCATCGCCTCGACCGGATACTCGTACGTCGGGCCGTACCGTTCGCCGTTCAGCCTGGCCATCATCAAGTCGATCAAGCTGAAAAGCTTCGTGATGGACGCCGAAATGCTGCAAACCAGCCCCGACGGCGACGCGCACCGCGACATGGTGTTCGTCTGGAACTTCATGAACCCGAGTCAGCTTTACTACTCGCACATCTCGACCGCTCACGACGCTATCGCCCACAACATTCATATCGTCGACAACGCCGACCGCACCGCGATCACGGTCACCTTCACTCAAGGCTTCGATTGGGGGCGGGACGTGTGGAGGAAGTTGCGTCTGGTGCGCGATGTCGAGAGCGGCGCCATGGCTATCTACGACCTCGATGCGCCCAGCGCGCCGATCCTGACCGCGAACGACAAGCGCTTGACCGATGGCTACGTCGGCTTTGGCAGCTTCGACAACACGGGCCAGATCAGAAACGTTAAGGTCTGGGCGGCGGCGTCCACGCCCGGTGCCCCCGACTTCTTCTCGGCCGCCCACTGAGACCCAACTGAGCGCTATTGGCTGTCCACCTGGCGGCCTTGCCCGGTGCGCAGGCAGGCTGGGTGCTTGCGCATTCTTGGTGCCATTCGCCGAATCTTTCGCGCCAAGAATCGCCAAGGCTGTGCCTTCCTCGCTTGCTGACGCGCGACGACCGGCCGCCCGCCGTCGCGGTCATGGCTCGTTAGAGCGCGCCGAGGAACGCCACGAGATCGGCCTTCTCTCCGGTCGAAAATCCGATTGCGAAGCGGGTGTCGTAGAACGCCACGGCGTCGTCGAGCGTGGCCGCGGAGCCATTGTGGAAGTAGGGCGCGCGTCCAGATAGAGCGCGCAGAATCGGGCCCTTGAAGGTCGCGACATGGCTCCATTTTCCGGTGATCAACGCGCGCCCTGGGTCTGTCGTACTGAGCTGCGGCACGCTCGGATCGCATGTGCCGGCGATCGGCGCCCCGCCGGTATCGGTCAATCGCTTACACAGTGTGTACAGCGGAAGGTCGGCTGTTCGCCGTGAGGCGTCGGTGAGCCCCAGATCGAGCGGCAAGCGCACCGAGTGATTGCCGACATTCGGCGAGTCGTGGCAAGTCGTGCACGTGCCCTGAAAGCTGGCGACGCCGAGCGCGTCATTGACGCCCCGCACACCCGAGATCGTGATCGGCTTATGGTTGAACAGGGCC
>JBBSAB010000233.1:0-5126 GCA_038252755.1 Polyangiales bacterium
AATGAGCCGGCCTCCGATGCCTTGGTGATAGCGCTCGGCGTCGTAGTGGGCGACGAACTCCTTGAGCAGGTGCCGCAGGTGCGCCTGCCCAAAGACCAAGAAGTGATCGGTGCACTCGGTTCGGGCCGTCTTGACGAAGCGTTCGGCGTGCGGGTTGAAGTTTGGACTGTGCGCGGGAATGGGCACGCCCGTGACGCCGCCAGATTCGAGCAGGGCCGTCCACGCCTTCGTGAACAACGGGTCCCGGTCGTGAATCAGGTGCGTCGCGCCGCGCAAAAAACCGTCCACAGGGTCGAGCAGGTTTCGCGCGACCTGCATCATCCAGGCGCCGTCGGGGTCAACTCGCATCCCAGCGATGCGCACAGCGCGAGACTTGAGGTCGATGACGAAGAAGACCATGACGCGGACTGGACCGAACACGCCGACGGTCTCGACGCTGAAAAAATCGCAAGCATACAGCGTCTCCCAGTGGCTCTTGAGAAACTGCTTCCAAGTCCGCTTTCGACTGCGCTCGGGTGCGGGCTCGATGCCCGCCTCCGCCAGGATGCTGGCCACCGTGCTGCGACCGATCTCGATCTTCAACCCACGCAGCGCATCTCGGATCTTCGTGTAGCCCCAACCCGGGTTTTCGGTGGCCAACTTCAGTACGAGATCACGGATGTCGTTCGGCTTGCGCGGTCTGCCTGGTCCTTTGCGCACCTTCGAGCTGTCGTACTTCTTCGCCGCAAGCTCACGGAACCATCTTAGAATCGTGTCGGGGCGGACGAGCTGGCAGCAGGCCTCACGCTCCTCGGGCGTGAGCGCCTTGCCCTTGATGGCCAGCCGTCGCCGTTGGTCCGCGGTGAACGCGATGCGCTTCTTGCCGCTAGCGAGGGCGAGGGCTTCTTTGAGGACGCGGACCTCCTCCTGTAGGTACTCGACCCGGCGCGCCATCCGCTCGTTGATCGCGTATGCGACCATCGCGATGATGAACTGTACGGGCACTGGAAGCATCAAGGCGCAGGAACAATGCCAGCCGACCTCGACAAGAACCAGTCTGGTCGCTCGCAGCAAATCGTGGGACAATTGCCACATTTCGAGTTTCCGGACAGCACGGGGCGGTTGCGACGCGATCTGATGACAGCCGGCATCGTGCGCCACGAGCTGCACCGAGAGACCGCCACGACGCTACCCGTCGACTTTCACAGCACACGACGCGCCTATGCAACGGCGCTAGCCCGCATCGGCATGAACGAACAGACCGCCATGATAATGACCGGCCACTCGGACCCCAAGGTCCACCAGCGTTACATCGAAGCTGCCAGCATTCGTGCCTTGCCCGATGCTGCGGTCCCGGAGATCGGCTCGGCCGCGGTCGAAACTATTCGTCGGACGGCGCATCGGCCTTTTCCAAAGGCTAATAGAGGCGAGGCCAAGAGAAAGCCGGCCAGGACGCTGTCCCAACCGGCTGATCTCGTTTCGAATTTCGGAGCGGGAGAAGAGATTCGAACTCTCGACGTCCACCTTGGCAAGGTGAAATCAGGCGTTTCTAGCGGTTTCCCCCCGTTACTAAAGCCGCGAAACAACAACAATCAGACCGTCGAAGCGTTTCTCGAGCGTTCCAAGCGTTTCGACAAAGGGGGGAGGATCGGGGGGAGGGCCCGCAAACGAAGTGGGGAGGGCTGGGGTTGCACACGCTTCGGCGTGAGACCGAGAAATGAAGGCGCAGGCGATCGTAGGCTACTGCATCGCGATCTGAAGTGGACCCCAAAATTTGGGCCAGCAGCTAAGGTGGTGATAGACGGCGCCTGCTCCTGACGAAACAGGAGCAGAAGACGATGAAAAGCACCCGCACCCGACACAGCGCAGCGTTCAAGGCCAAGGTCGCTCTGGCGGCCGTCCGCGAGCAGGAAACGGTCCCTGAGCTTGCCCGTCGGCATGGCATTCACGCCAACCAGATTTACAAGTGGAAGCAGGAATTTTTGCTGCGCGCGGCCTCGGTGTTCGAGAATCCGGCCGAAGCCGCCGGCGGCAGCCCTGAGCGCGAGAAAGAATTGCTGGAGAAAATCGGCGAGCTGACCGTCGAGCGCGATTTTTTAGCACGCGGGCTCGCGCGACACCGCTGAAGCAGCGTCGAGCCATGATCCAGGTGCAGGAGCAAGTCTCCCTGCGCCGCCAGTGCGAGCTTCTCGCCATCGGCCGTTCCGGCCTGTACTACCAGCCAGTCGGCACGAGCGCCGAAGAGCTCGCGTTGATGCGCCGCATCGACGCGATTCATCTCAAGTGGCCGTTCTACGGCGCCAGGAAGCTCTGCGAGGCGCTCCGAGCAGAGGGCACGACGGTCAATCGCAAACGCATGAAGCGCATCATGCGCGTGATGGGGCTAGAGTCGGTGGCGCCCAAGCCCGACACCAGCGAGCCCCACCCCGAGCACCCGGTGTTCCCGTATTTGCTCAGAAATCTCTCGATTTGCCGACCAAATCACGTCTGGGCCGCCGACATCACGTACATCCCGATGGCCCATGGCTTCGCCTACTTGGTTGCCATCATCGACTGGTACAGCCGCCGCGTGCTGGCGTGGCGGCTGTCCAACACTATGGAGTCGAGCTTCTGCCTGGAGGCGCTCCGAGAGGCACTGGAGCGCTTCCCGAAGCCCGAGATTTTCAACACCGACCAGGGCTCGCAGTTCACGGCGGAGGCCTTCACCGGCGCGCTGCGCAGCGCCGGCATCACCATCAGCATGGACGGCAAGGGCCGCTGCATCGACAACGTGTTCGTCGAGCGCGTCTGGCGCTCGTTGAAGTACGAAGAAGTCTTCCTGCACGCCTACGATGATCTGGATGAAGCGCGCGCCGGCATCGGCCGCTACCTCGAGTTCTACAACTTCAAGCGTCCGCACCAGGCGCTTGGCTACCAGACGCCCGACGCTTTCTATCGCGGCCTTGCTCACAGGGCTGCGTGAGATTTCCCCAACCCCAAGCGACTTCGCACAAGTTGTCAGTCTCCCCCCAGACCCCCCTCGAAACGCGTCCGGTGAGCTCGTGCTCGCTCGTGGCGACTGACACGCTTTCCGGTTGACGACGAAGACTACGATGTGTTTTTGATGATCTCGAAATCCGAGCAGGCGTCCCGCTTACGCCACCCTGCTTTTGGTCCGACTGATGGGGTCCACTTCAATCCGAGGGCACGCGGTAGCCGCGGCAGCCGATGCGCGCCTCGAGCTGGTGCTGGACGAGGCCTTTGCTGCCTCGTGGCTACGCGGAGACGTTGCGCCAGCTGAAGGCGCGCATCCAGCAGACGCGGCTACGCGCCGTCCTTGCAGCGAATGCAGCGATGATCCAGCTGTACTGGGACCTGGGCCACACGATCCTCGACCGTCAAGCGCGCGAAGGCTGGGGCACGAAGGTCATCGACCGGTTCTCGCACGACCTGCGCGAGTTCCCGGACATGGCTGGACTCTCACCGAGGAACCTGCTTTTCATGCGGAGCTTCGCCCAAGCCTACCCGGACTCCGCAATTGTGAAACGGCTCGTTTCACAATTGCCCTGGGGCCACGTGATCATGCTCCTGCAGCGTGTGAAGGACCCAGACACGCGCCACTGGTACATGCATCAGGCGATCGAGTACGGTTGGTCCCGCGACGTCATGGCCATACAGCTCGAGCGCAAGCTGCACACGCGCCAGGGCAAGCTGCAGAGCAACTTCAAGCTGACGCTGCCGCCAGGCACCTCGGACCTGGCCGCGCAGGCTTTCAAAGATCCGTACCTCTTCGACTTCCTCGGCACCGCCGACCGTCGCCGCGAGCGCGAGATCGAGCAGGCGCTGATCGACCACCTCGAACGCTTCCTCCTCGAGCTGGGCGCAGGGTTCGCGTTCGTCGGGCGGCAGCTGCAGCTAGAGGTCGGTGATCAAGACTTCAAAATCGATCTCCTCTTCTACCACCTCAAGCTGCGCTGCTTCGTCGTCGTCGAGTTGAAGGCTGTTCCGTTCGAGCCGTCCTTTGTGGGACAGCTCAACCTATACCTCTCGGCAGTCGACGACCTGATGAAGCACGCGACCGATCAGCCCACGATTGGCCTGCTCCTGTGCCGCAGCAAGAACAAGTTCGTCGTCGAGTACGCGCTCCGGCACCTGAAGCGCCCGGTCGGCGTCGCCGCGTGGGAGACGGAGCTGGTCGAGAAACTGCCGAAGGAGCTCGAAGGTAGCCTGCCGACGATCGAGCAGATCGAGGCCGAGCTGGCGCCGAGAGCGGGGAAAAAGAAACGCTGACTGCCGGGGAAAGGTCTTACTGTCCGAAAAGCTGTCGGCGCGTAGGCAATTTAAGCCGGGTGGGCCGAGATGGCCGTCGGCACTCCTCCCCTCGGAAGGCCCAGTGAGCCTCCCTGAACGGCTTCATCACTCCCCGCAAGCCGCGCCGAGCGCAAGACTCGAACAGGGAGCCCGTCTCCGGGCGAGGCTCCGCGCTGCGGCACGTTTGCTGCGGGAGTCTCAGTGTTCAGTGCTCCTCGAACAGCTCGCGCTGCGGGGAGGTCTGGGTTGGTTGTTGGCGTCGGACGACGAGGCTCTTGAAGTACGGCGGGTCTCGTGGCGGAGCACGAGCTGGCGGCTCGGTTGGCTCACCTCGGTGGCGCAGGAACCTCGCCACGCTCTGCGGCTCGGTGATGAGCGCCATCAGGCGCATGTGCCCGCCGCAGCGGGGGCATGTCTCGACGTCGACCGCGAAGGTCCTCCGGAGCAGCTCAGCCCAAGGGCGGTAGCGCGAGCCAGTGGCCCGCCACGGCGTGGTGGCGTGTAGGGTAGCGTCGTCAGTGACTTCGCTTGGCTGTGGCTTGGGCACCACCAGCGGCCGCCACTTGGCAGCAGCAGCCAGGACGCCGAAGTAGCGCACGGTGTGGAACCTGGGCGCAGGCACGAGCGCGACGAGGCGGCAGAGCAGCGACAACGGGTCGAGGTCGACGGCGACGGTGCCGTCACTGAACGGCTTCTTCAGCCCGATGCGCACGATCGGGGCCGGGTAGGAGCCGCTCGTTGGCCAGCGGCGGGCGCAGGATGTACTGCTTCCCGTCCTTGCTCGTCGGCCGGTCCGGCGCGCGTCGCGGCGTGCAGGCTGAAGCCGGCTTCGCGCACCGAAAGTGGCGCGTCGATGA
>JBBSAB010000234.1:0-4894 GCA_038252755.1 Polyangiales bacterium
CGAACGTCGAGCGTCGGGGCGGCGCCACCCTCACCCTGCCCGCCCAGCACGGGCACGTTGGCCGGAGGCGGTGGTGGCTCTGCGCAAAGCAAGTTGCCGGCAATCCAGTGACCGCGCCGCGACGGCGAAGTGCGCCGATCAAACGATGACACTGCCAGAAAGCCGGCCAGCCCCAAGAAGCCGGCCCGCTGATCGTCGTGGTATTCGACGCGCTCGAAAGTTCCGGCGCCCGTCAGGTTCGTAGGTATCCCGTAAAGGTAGGCGAGCTCCCCGTCGATGTAGTTGAAATCTGCGGTGGGGAACTCGAACCAAGATCGCCCGCTCCGCAGGAAGTCTCCGAAGTACAGCAGCATTTCCTGGCCCGCCGAGAGCGCGACCGGCGGCGTCCATTGATAGAATTTGGGGATCGCTGGATGCGACGGAACCTGGCGCGCCCCCAGCCACTGGCCAGCAAAGTTCGTGATCAGCCGCTCCGATCTCGGATCGTCGAGCATACCGTCGACGACGGCTGAGAGCGTATCCGGCCGTGTCAGTGAGCCATCTGCCGCGGCTTGCAGCAGCGCGTCGTCAGGCGCACTGCTCCAGAGAAAGTACGACAACCGCGACGCCAGCTCGTACGAGTCCAGCAAGTGTGGCGCGATTGATTCGGGCTCGGGGTCGAGCTCGATGCGGTAAAGAAATTGTGCGCTCGAGAGCAGCGCTTGCAACGTCAGCGTCAGGGAGGCGGACACGTCGTCACCCCGAGTGCGCGCTTTGTCGTAGACGCTTCGATACGTTCCTAGCTCGTCTGGTGCGAGCGGACGGCGGAACAGCCGCAGCCCGGCCGCCGCGATACTGGATTGCACGCACGCCGAATCAGCGATGTCGCACATGACGAAACGAACCCGGAGCTTGTCGGACGCGAGCACCTCCGTAGCCAGCGCCTGGGCGGCATCGAAGTAGCGACCGTACTGGCCTTCATCGACCCCGAGGACGGACGCGATGTTGTCGAAACCAGCGACCTCACCCCCGCGCCAGCTATTGTTCGCCGGCTGGAGCACTGTGCCAAGCACGTCGTGCACCGTCGCGTTGTACTCGGCCGAGTTCAACCGATGCATGTCCTTTCGCCCTGGCTCCAAGCCAATGGGCGCGCCCCCCTCCGCGCCGCTACCGCCCCTGCCGGCGCTCGGTCCAACGGGCGCCAGCCCCGTGCCGTCTTCACATGCAGTTAGGCCCCCAGCCAGCGCGAGGGCCAACGCAATCCCACAGTGGCTAGCTCCGGCCCTCGGCACAGAGAAAGCGTAGCAGGCTAGAAAACCAGCGTGGCACCCAGATTGAAGAAATTGACCGACTGCTTCGGCACGTAGTTGGCCTTGGTGACGTTGTCGATGCCCGTGCCCCACGTCGTGTTGGCGTTGAAGAAGTCGAGCCCGAGGACCAGATTCTCGAGGACACCCTGGTAGATGCCAGCCGAGATGCCGAGCTGCTTGGCGGGGAAGTTCAGGGATGTGAAAACGGCCGGGTCGTTCACGGTCCTCGATATGAGCGTCTCACCGACACCCGCCGCGATCTTGGTGTGACCGAAGTTGAGCGCGGCCATCCCGAGAAAGCCCTTCTGATGGCGCAGGATGAACTTGTCGTCGCTGAAGACCGGGTAGTTTTCCATGGCTACCCAAACGCCAAGCCCTTGGCCCGCAAATCCGGCGGCACCGAGCTGCACGGGCCCCAAATTGACCCCGGCTGATCCGGCTACTCCGTAAGAGGCCACATTCAGAGTCAGCTGGTCCGCCTGACCGATGCGCTGCCAGCTGCCAGAAACCTCAGCGTGGAAATACTTCGGCACCTTGAAGCTGAGCTCCCCCTCGACGCGCGGAAGGGGCGTCCTGAGGTAGCCGCGCTCTTGAACCGTTGCGGGATCGAAGATGCCGACGCTGGCTTGAAAACCGCCGAACTCTGGCGTGGCGTAGGTTATCTGCGCGTTGAACGCGGGGAACAAGATGCCGAAGCCCACATGCCCGCAGGCTCCGACCGGGCCCTGCGAAGGCTCTCGGTTGATGGTCATACAAGGGCTGCCGAGCCCGTAACCGTGCTCGATATCGTAATCAAGGCTGATGCCGCCCCGCCCAAAAAGGCCAAGGTTGCGGCCCGCGAGCACACTGCCCCACGGACCGTCTACCTTCAAGTAGACTTCGCGCAGGTCGACATCGGGCACGAGCGTCTTGTCGCGCTTCTGGGAGATGTTGCCCCAAATCGCAAAACGTCCCGTCAGCGCGTAGTCTGGATTGACCTGTTTGTGGAGCGTCCAACCCAAGACGTTGGACACGAATCCAGAGCGCAAGCGCGTGTCGGTGATCTTCTTGTCAGCGGTCGGATAGTCGTAGAAGCCTTGCCACGTGGGATACCCCGGCGGCTGTGCGTCGCCGTGAGCGAAGCTGACGAAGGCGCTCATACGGCCGTCGAGCGAGACGTCCCAACCCTTCACCTTCGCAAGTGAAAGCGGCTCCGGAGATGGCAATTCGGCGCGAGCCGCATTCGGCGTCGCCAGAACCGCAGTTGCAGCCAACGAGGCGAACGCCCCGGCATAAAACGTACGAAACCACCCTGAGCTTTTCAAAACTCTTCTCCCAAACGTTGAGGATATGCGGATATCGGTGAAGGCCCGCGCGCGCGAGCCTAGACCGTGTGCGCTACTAACTCAAATACCCAATCTACTAATTGAGACGGTGAGTCGACCAAAGAATGCCGTTTAGTACAAGCTTCCGGAAATCGGGCTCTTCGAAAACGGACTTGTTATGCCCGCGGATCGTGTAGAACGCCCGACCGCTACCGAACTCCTTGACCCAAGTGACGGGGCGATTGTCACTGGCCAGTCGCTGAAGGATCTGAAAGCCCGGCTGCGCCGAGACGTCGCGATTCATGTAGTACCACTCGTCTTGGGTATTCCACGTGGTTTGCATACCCTTCATCACCGGGTGGGTGGCGAATTCCGCCGTGAGCTTCACGGTGCCTGACGTGCCGTCGCCGTCGTGGTGATCGAAAAAGCCACCGATCAGCAGGTTGGTGACCCAGGGGAAGCCGTTCGTCTTTTCGAAATCAGACGCCGAGTGAACCCCGGCCCATGCGCCGCCACCTTCAACGAACTTCTGAAGCGCCATCATGGCGACGTTTTTGTCTGCCACCTTGGGATTGTTGCTGAAGATGGTGCCGGTGGGATTGCATGAGAACACCAGCGCGTATTGCTTCAGGTTCGCGTCGGTGAACTGGGCCATGTCAGGCGTGGCGAGGTCGGCCGTCCACTGACTGCCCGGCTTCGTTCCAGCAGGCATCATCGCGTCGGGGGTTACACCGAGGTTGGGCGGCTCCGTCTTACCGCGGTCCTTTTCGACACCGGCTCGTTTGTCCTCCAACCCCAGCATCAAGTCGCAAATTTCAATCGAGTCGTGGTGAAAGTCGAGCGTGTAATCGAGGACCAGGACCTTGAACCTGCCGGAGTAGGGGTCCACCACCGCGCCGCCGCCGCTGCCGCCGCTACCGCCAGTCGACGCGCCACCAGCTCCACCGCCGGTCCCGACGCCGCCGGTGGAGTTTCCAGCCGTCATGCCGGAACCAGCGTTGCTGACGCCACCGGTGGTATTCCCCGTCCCGCCGGTGCTCGGCCCGGTGCCCGCGGTCGTCCCCGGGGAGGTCCCGGCGGTGCTGCCCGGCGAACCGCTGGTCGACATGCTGGCCGTCCCAGCCGCGCCAGGCACCAATGCCCCGCTGCCGTCGCTGCAAGCAACGACACAAGCAACCAGCGCGACACTAAGGGCACAAATTGAGGAGGTACGCATGATTCGGCCTTTCAAGACAGCGGGGCTCCGCGAGTTCAGTGACAGTATAAACGCGAAAAACGTTCAGTATAGAATAGATCAAGCGATCTTTGTAACGGAACGCGCGTCGGACTACCGGAGCTCGCGCGGCGTTCGGCGCAGTACAGCCAGGCAGGTGGGGCGGGCACCGGGAGCATGTTTCCTCACACTGGTGACAGAGCCATCAAGAACGATAAGCTTCACGCCCGCGCCCCTGTACCGGGATGCCTTGAGCGGGGAGCACTTCACTCTGCAAGGCGAACATGCATGCAGCCGCTTCGTCAATCTTGCGCGTGAAAGCTAGAGAGCCGGCCAAGATCGGCTTGAGCTTCTCTTTGTCTTGAGTGCGCGCGGGACCGTACTCATGCTCGACGATCAGCGGGGCGGTGTTCAGGTCCAGTGCCAGCAACTCACGGGCGGCTAGCTGGTGATCCAGCCAGTCCACTGTACGATTCTGTAGGTACGCCAACGGATCATGGCGGGCGGTGCCGGGCAACTCGTGCTCGCACAGCACGGTTTGCTTCTTCCAGGCGTTGAGCTGATCGGCCGGGTTGTCCGACGGGCGACCGTTCACCCAGTCGCCGCGACACATGGTTTGGCCGCCGTAGCCCCATTCGGACACGCCCTTGGCGGCGATGACTTGGCCCTTCACGTGAAAGCCATCGATCAGGAACGCGTAGCCGCTGTCCTTCAGGAACTGGAAAATCGACCGCGTGTCCTGGCCCATGAGGATCGCGTGCGAAGGATCATAGTGAATGCGCAGTTGCTCACCGACGCCGTGCCGCTCGCAGATGCGATGAAGGGCGATCCAAGCGCCGGGTGAATAGGCGATGTTGTTGTGGAAGTTGTCGGTCGTCGTCCAACCCGGCATCGGGCATTGCTCGACGCGGTAGCGAAGGCCGCGCGCCTTCGCGTCCTTGAGCAGCGGCACGAACACGGCTTCGAACGCTTCCAGGTTCTGATCCATGCTCTTGGTCTGGTCGCGGCCGACGAAACCGCACACGGCCGGGGCGCCGAGCAGCGCTGCCGCGTCGAACACCTTGCGCATGAAGTCGAGCTTCTTGTCG
>JBBSAB010000235.1:0-4794 GCA_038252755.1 Polyangiales bacterium
CCTGGCCTGCGCGGAGCGCTCACGCTGCGATCTGTGCAGCAAAGCAACCGGCTCCCGCGCTTCTGGTCCCACCTGTCACGCCGCTACGTCGCCGACGTGGCCGAGGCGGCATGAAGCGGGATCCGTGCGTGGTCCACACCCACACGAGATCTCTTGCGTGGTGTTCAAGGCAGTCTGCTTTTCGACGCGAAGTCGCGTCGTGGCGCTAACGCCGAACACGATAGGAATCGAAAGCCGGAGCCTACGCTTGGTTCGTCCCCATCGCTAGCAATCAGGTCACCACGGACGTTTCCGGTGGTCGCGGCTTGAGCAGGGTCGCGAGCGAGGCGAGCATCCGGGGGAAATCGACTGGTTTGGTGAAGTAACCATCGAAGCCAGCGCTTTTCGCGCTTTCGATATCGGCGTGGGCGGTGAGGCCGCTAAACGCGATCGCGGGAACGTTGCGCGCTTTGCGTAGCTGACGTAGCAGATCGTTCCCCGAGCCATCGGGCAGCCGAATATCGCTCACGATCGCATCGACGCGCGCGAGATCGACGTCGACCGCGGTCTCGACCGAATCAGCCGACACGACGCGATAGCCGTTGCGCTCGAGCACCTCTTGCATCGCTTCCGCGGTGTCTACTTGGTCCTCGACCAACAGGATCCGTCGCCGCGACGGTGCATAGTCTTGCTCGCTCGCGTGCCGATTGCGGGCGCCGTCCCGCATCCGCAAGTCGATCAGCGCGACGTGCGAGACGCCGACTTTTCTAAGCGAAAAACGCCTCGCAACTTGGACCGGGACCAACACGTCGTCGGCCAAGGCCAGCAGCGCCCGGCACTCTTTGATGGTGGCGCCAGCGCTCAAACAATCCGCCACCCGCGACCGATCCAGGACTTGGAACAACATGCGGAACGAACGCCCCACGAGCCACGAGCGCTCGCGCTCGAACAGCTCAGCCGTTGCCAGGTTAGCGCTGCGAATGGTTCCCTGTGGCCCCAACGTCAGTAGCGGCAGCAGCGCCTCGTCGTAGAGTTCGACGAAATCATCGCGAGCTTCTTCGAGCAGTCGCTGATTCTCCAGCAAGTCTTCGTTCTCTTCGCGCAGTGATTGCTCGGACTGATGGAGGCGGGCGACCTCGCGCTGCAAAGCGACGTGCGCTCCGTGCGCTTCGTGCGCGGGTGCCTGCAGCGGGTCGAGCTTGGTCATCGTCGGATGAGCAACTTAGCTCCGCCAAACTACGTTCGCTATCCCTCAGTCGGGCGATATACTGAATTTCGATCTGCGTGACAAATCATACAGCGATCTTGTAGCGCAGAATTTGCGCGTCAACGCCGCGCCCTAGTCCGCAACGCTCGGCTTCGCATTCTCCGGGCTGCCGTATTGCTGGATCCGATACTGAATCGTCCGCAAGCTGATATCTAGAATCTCGGCGGCGCGGCCGGTCGAGCCGCCTACGGCCTGCAATGTCTTGGTGATCGCATGGCGCTCTATTTCGGCCAGCGAAGCGCCCGGAATCAAGATGTCGTCGAAGCCGAAGGGCAGGCGATCGAACGGCAACGCTTCAGCTTCGACCAGCGCGCCTTCGCTCAAAACGACCGCGCGCTCCATGGCGTTTTCGAGCTCGCGAACGTTTCCGGGCCAGCTGTGCGAGAGCACTTTGGCGCGGGCCGCCTCACTGAAGCCGTCGATTCGGCGCTGGTTCTCGCGTGCGAACTTCTGAAGGAAATGTTCAGCCAGCACCATCACGTCATGGCCCCCGAGTCTCGACGCCATCTCTCGAAGCCAGTAGCCATAGAGCACCTCTTCGAAGCTCTGCAAGAACTCCTGGAGCCTGAGCCAGCCGTCGAGAATAGCGCGTCGATACATCGATGGAGTTTTGAAACTCTTCGGCGGCCCTCGGGCTGGCGCGGCCTTAACGACGCCAAAGCTGAAGCTGTGACAAGGGACCATCAGATCTTCGTAGAAGACGAGCGCGTCCCAGCGCTGGGCACTCACGAGTGCTTTTCTTCGTGGCCGCCGAACTGGTAGCGAAGCGCTGAGAGCAGCTTGTTCGCGAAGTTCTCCGCTCCTCGAGAGGCGAAACGTTCGGTGAGTGCCATGTTCAGGACGGGCGCAGGCACTCCTTCGTCGATGGCGGCTATCATCGTCCATCGCCCCTCGCCGGAGTCGGAGACGCGGCCCTCGAATTTGTCGACCCCTTGCAACAGCGCCGCGGCGGTCAGGTCGAGAAGCCACGACTGGATCACGCTGCCGCGCCGCCACACCTCCGCGACGTCGACTAGGTCGAGGTCGTACTGGTAGTGCTCGGGGTTCCTAAGCGGCGCGGTCTCGGCGTCGTCGGCCTGCTTCTCCTTGCCGATGTTGGCGTGCTTCAGGATGTTCAATCCCTCCGCGTAGGCGGCCATCACGCCGTACTCGATCCCGTTGTGGACCATCTTCACGAAATGACCGGCGCCGCTCGGACCACAGTGCAGGTATCCGTGTTCGGCAGTACCTTTGCGCCTTTCACGACCAGGCGTGCGCGCGGCTTGCTCGATCGGCGGTGCCAGCGCGCGGAAGATCGGGTCGAGTCTTTCGATCGTAGTTTTCTCACCCCCGATCATGAGACAGAAGCCGCGCTCAAGGCCCCATACGCCGCCGCTGGTACCAACGTCCACATAGTGAATTCCGCGCGGGGTGAGCTCCTTCGCACGGCGAATGTCATCGTGGTAGTGCGAGTTGCCGCCGTCGATGATCGTGTCCCCGGCATCCAGCATCGGCGAGAGTTCTCGGATCGTGGGTTCGACGGCGGCGGCGGGGACCATCAGCCACACCGCCCGCGGAGAGGGCAGCTTCTCAATCATGTCTTTGAGAGACCTGGCGGGTTCGGGGCCATCCTTGGCCAAGTCGCTAACCGCGCTCGGCGCCGTGTCGAAGGCGACGCATGCGTGTCCGGCGCGCGTCAACCGGCGAGCGATGTTCGAGCCCATACGGCCGAGGCCGACGATTCCTATTTTCATACGATCATACCTGCAACGTACGCCCTCATGGGTGAGCGGCGGCTTAGTGGACATCGTTGTGGCGCAACGGAGTGAGGCGTGCCAAAGCCCCACCCGCGGCGTAAGCGCTGCGGAGAATCGGAGTCGCGATTTTCGCAGCAGCGGCTTTGCTTCGTTACCTCGCGGCGCTCGAAGAGCGGTCTTGCGTCGAAGCGGGGCGTTGCGTCGGAGGGTAAAATGGATACGATGGATAGACGTACCCGGTTCCCCAGTACGGCTGGTATCCGTAATAGCCGTAGAGGCCTTCGTAGTACTGGTCTTCGATGAGCTCAGGGTCGTAGTTGGGCGCGCCGGCGATGCGTTCCCGCGTCTGTTCGACGTGAACGACGTGGCGATCGATCTTACTGATCGCCTCCACAGGGATGAGGACCTTGGACTGGCCTATGCCGAGAAAACCTCCCGACGCCACTTGAAGAAAGCGGACTTTCTCTTCCTGATCGTCAATCAAGAGTGCGTCGATCTCTCCGATGTCTTTCCCAGCGGCATCGACGACCTTGCGCGACCGGATGTCCTCGGCTCGGTCGCGTGTCGTCAGGTGCGCGTCTCGCATTGGTTGAAGTGTTCGCTTTGCAGATGTGGTCATGGTGAATCTCCACCCCGAGAGCAAAGCAATGCTCGTGCCGCGGCGAGGATCGCCGGGTCAAGCTGTGTTGGACGTTCTCCGAAAGGCGAGAAGCCGTTGCACATTGCGAGCAGCGCGGCGCGAGCGTGGCGCTCCCGCGTTGGGCTGACGACGCGCACGCAGCGTCTGCTCGGTCATTTCTGCCTGCGGCGAATCGTCGCCATGGGCAAGTCCTGCCGAGTGAGACCACAATACCTATTGCTTACAGTCGAAGCAGCGGGTCCCAATTCCGCTTGTCCGACGGCGCGGTACTGACGGGCGCGGAACGCGCTGCGTGCCGTGCCTATTCCAGTGAGCTCGACGGCGCAGATGCCTGGGTCGACACCGGCGCCGAGGTCTTTCCAGCGACTCGAGTCAGCTGACTCGGTCCAGACTGCACGGCGTCGATTCAATCGGTGCCTTTTGACTCGTACTCCATTTATTTCTGCGTCAATCGGTTTTCTGGGTTGCACGCCTGACGTGAAGCCTCAGGTTGAGCTGTCGGACCAGACCCTACGAAGGAGACTATTCTAGTGAGTATTTGTCGCCATTTCGCGGCGTTTGCCGTCGCTGCTGCCTGTTCGAGCGCTCTACCGGCTTACGCCGCGAGCGGAGCCAAACACGACGCGAAAGTGTCCATGGCAGACGCGCGCCGGACCGCGCTGGGCAAAGTGCCCGGCAAGGTGGTCGACGAAGAGCTCGAGCATGAGGCGCACCGCTGGATCTACTCGTTTGAAATCCGTGCCGTCGGCCAGAAGGGCAAGGCGGTCACCGAGGTTAACGTGGATGCCGACTCCGGCGTCATCGTCGACGTTCACACCGAAAAGGAGTGATCTCCGCTCCGGTGGCTGACGCGATCGGAAGGCATGTTTGGCAATTCCGAGGGTCACATCCCCTGCTTCATGCGTAGCTCGCGCTCGCAGCGCCCCACTTGCTCCTGCCGGTCAGCGCGCCTGCGTTGCCGTTGCTCAACGCAAACGCCGAATGATGGCTCGCGCTATCAGGCGCTCACGCTATCAGGCCTTGATCGGATTCCCGGGGTCGGATTGGGCGGCTCTGGTGAGGTTACTAGCCTCGACGAAAATCCGTTTCAGGTCTGGAAAGCGCCCCCGGAGCGAGCGCTCCACGTTGCCGACGGAGGCCACGACCTGCGCCGTGTTGAGCTCAGCGCGGAA
>JBBSAB010000236.1:0-4777 GCA_038252755.1 Polyangiales bacterium
CCATAGATGCGCGCTCCCGCCGTGATGCTCACGTGCTCGTTGTACGTCGCATCGCACACCAGCACGAGCTTGCCGCCGGCTGCCACCTCGACCGCCTTCGTGAGCGTCGCCAGCGGTTTGCGTTGGCTCCCATCGTTGTCATCCATCCCGTTCGGCGACACGAACACCGCAAACTCATCCGACACCAAGCAGGCCTCATCACCAGGGCTCTTCGTGGTGTCGCAACTAGTGCCGCCGCTGCCGGCGTCGCCACCTGCGCCAGACATACCGCTGCCGCTGACGCCGCTGGTTCCACCCACCACGGCGTCGCCGCCTGTGTCCGACGAGCCGCCGGACCCTTTGCCGCCCTTACCGCCAGCACTCGCTCCGGCCTTGGCCCCGGTCCCGGAGACGCCCGAGGTACTGCTGCCACCTTCGTTGGGAACGCAGCCGACGCCGTCGGCGCACGTGGTTTCGGTGGGGCCGCAGGAAGTGCTGACGGGTACCGCGGCAACGAGAGCGAGCAGCGAGATTTGAAACGTGTTGGTGAAGCGCATGACCGAGGACTCCTGAGTAGGCAAGCGATCAAAAAGGCGTCGAAATAGACAGCGACGCCGCGTGGGGCAAGATAAACAAATCCAGGCGAGCGCCCTGGGCAGGCGCTTCCTCCGTAGACATCCAATAGTAGATGCCAGCAGTGGCGGCGGCAGCGATGCCTGCTCCGGCGAACAGGTAAGGCACCGTTTGGTTAGCGCTGTTGCGGCGATCGAGTGAACTGAATAGCCGCTGGCAGGTGGGGTTGGATGAATTCGCGGGGCAATTCTGTCCGAGCTCGTCCGCCGAGCTGCGTCGCAACGACGTGACATCATCGTCAGCGTTCCCTGCGCGGACGACTTGCACAATGGCGGCGCCCGCGAGTACCGCGGTCGCGACACCGCCGCCGAGCAGCACCCAAGTCTTGGGCGCAACGCCCGCGGTCGACTTGGAGGCCGAATCGGGCAGCGCCCGGTGCGCTTCTGGCGCCGCGACGGGCACGACCCGAGCCGGGGGTTTAGATGCAGCGGGAACCGCCTGCTTGCGCTGGGGCGCGAGCGAGACGCCTTGCTCACTGCCAGCTACGGAGCTGAGCGTCACGGCGTCCGTTTCGCCGGTAGGTAAGCGAGCCTCCAGCTCGTGGCTGCCCGGTTCGACGAACACGAGAGGGGCAAGGGGTACCGTGCCAATCACCACGCCATCCACTCTCACTTCGGTGCCGTCGGGCACGACTGAGAGCCGCAAACCGCCCACGCGCTTCTTGGCCAGCTCCAACCCGCTACTTACTCGCTTGCGAACTTGCAGCGATTCGCTAGGCGGAAATTCACGTAGCGAAAGCTCGAGGTGCTCCGCCGCATCGCGATGGCGCCCCAGCTCGAGCTCCGCTTGGCCGAGCGCGCCCGCTACGTCGTACGAGGGACTTAGCTTGAAAGCCTCCAGCAAGGACGAACGCGCGACCTCGTACTTGCGTGAAGCGAGCGCTTCTAGCCCCTGTTTGAACAGCGAGCGCGCGCGATCGCTGCGCTCGATCGCGTCCGAGGGAGCTTTGTTTTGTGCGACCACTGGCGCCGCAAACGCGAGCGCCGACAGCGCTGATAGAGTCGCCGAAAATTGAGTGAGTCGATGCCTTTTCATCCCAAGCTCAGTCCCTAATTTTGAACCAATTGCCGTTGTCTTGCGGTTCGGTAGCCGGCGCGGGTGGCGACAGCGGCGGGGCTGCAGTCGTACGCGCCTGTGGCGGGGCAGCAGGTCGAGCGGCCTCACCCAGTGCGCGCGTACGGTCGCCAGATTTCTTGGAAGACCGCGCGCTGGCTTCGGCCTTCGGTGTTAACTCAGCTGGGGCCACATCGTGCTGCTGCGCAGCTGTCGACGAGGGCGCGGCAAGGTGGGCACTTCCGGTGGTGGGCGGGGCAGGAGCAGCCGCTTCCGCCGGTGGCCGCAATTGCGCCGGCTCGCTCGGCAGCGCGTGACCGTTGCGCGCTACTGGACCGCCCGGTGCCGCGTCCGGTGTTCGCAGGAGATAGATGCTGACGGTTACGAGCGCACCGAGGGCCAGCCCGAGTAGCACGAGCTTCACTAGCGGCGACAACGCCGGGCGCACGAAGCTGACAGGTGGCACCGCGCGGAGATTGCGCAGCGTGTCCGCGCGTCGCGCCGTTTCGTCGGCGGGCGCATCAGCGCTGGTGCCGGATTCTTCGCCCTGGCTTGGCGAGGGCAAAGTGGTCGCACTGTCTGAGTGGTAGAGCTGGTCTTCCGGAATGCGTGGCACCTCCATTTGGATGAGCTCGCGCCGCACCTCGGGGGACAAAGTGATGGCTTCAAAGCGCCAGGGATTGAAGCTCTTCTTGGCCTTTCCGTCCGGCGACTTGGCATCGCCACCGGACAGCTTGTCTTGCACGGAGGCCGTATTATCGGCCACGGACGAACCCAGCGGCTGGGTCTCGAAGGTCTGCGGGCGTGTGGGGTCGCCCGGCAAGGTTTCGTTAGACATGGCATCCGCCTGCTCGTGCTCGTCCACTGGTGGAAGCTCCTGGTCCCGCATCAGAATGGCGCCGTGCGGGGTGGCGTTGCGCGGGGTATTGGGTCGGTGGTGGGACTGTCCGAAGCGCCGACGGGAAATTTGGGCTTACTTGCCGGTTCCTTACCGAGCCTTTCGCGGTGCAGATCCTCCGCCACGCGCTGCAGTCGCTCCTCCATTTTGTCCACCGGCGCGGCTTTCTTCGGCGCTACTGATGTGCGCACTGCTGGCGCGTTGGCTATGGGCGGGGGTCGGGGGGTGGCAGGCGCTGCGACGGAAGGAGCCGCGGGCGGGGGCGGAGGCTCCACTGGCGCAGGTTGTGGCAAGTGCGTGGCGATGGGAGGCGTGGTGGCGATAGCCCGCGGCGCCGACTCGATGGCGGCGGTCGAGCGGCGAGAGTAGGCGACGCCCGACACGGCAGCCACGACGAGCGCGACCAGCGCCATGACGACGAGGTTCCTGAGTGAAAGCCCGAATGGTTGCGGGACGCCTGCTGCGCGCGCCGATTCAATGCTTTCGCTCTCCGCGTTGATCACGACGGTGGGCACGTGGGGTGGAGAAGACCGGCTTGCTGGCTCTGCTACTGTCGACGGCACTCGGCGAGCGCTAACCGGCTGCGGCTCGGCGGGAATACGAGCGCTCACCTGGGGCTGGTGAGCATGTGCCGACGGAGCCGCAACCTGACGTTGGGACGGCGGCTTAAGCGGGGACCCCAGAGGCTGCGTCCGCGTGGCGGCGCCCACCGCCGTGGCTTTTGGAATGAACTCGGCAGGCAGCTCGCCGTAGAACAAGGGGCGCGATGCGGGAGCAGTATCTTGTGTGCTCACGAGTGCCGCCAGCGACTCGATCTCGGCGGCGCGCGGCGTGCCCGACCCCTTCTTGACTCCCGAGCGACCAACTGGCCGCTCCCAAAGCTCCCTCGCTGCGAACGGTGTCCGCGCGCGGGCTCGGCGCATCTCATACGGCTCCAGCAGGTGCGCGATGGCGCTGGCCAACTCGGCCATCGAAGCAAAGCGCTGCTCGGGGAGCTTCGCCATTGCGCGCGCCACTAACGCGGCGACAGCGGGGCTAATGCGCGGATCTAGCTCGTGCAGCGATGGTGGCACCTCCTGGATCACGAGGCGCGCGACGGCCATGAGGCTAGGGTCTGGCGTCGTGATCAGCAGCTGGATCGGATGGCGATGGAGCGCCTCGTACATCATCACGCCGAACGAATAGATGTCGCTTCGAGCTGTCAGCGGCATCGCCTGAAGCTGCTCGGGGCTCATGTAGAAGACGGTACCGAGGACTCGGTCCGGCATCGTGACCCAAGCCGCGGTGTCCGAAAGCTTGGCGATGCCGAAATCGAGCACCTTGGGCTCATTGCCCAACACCAGAAACACGTTCTCAGGCTTCAGATCGCGATGGATGGCGCCGTGCTCATGCGCGACCTGCATCGCCTGCGCGAGCTTGAGGAAGAGTCGCAGCACTTCCTCTTCTTCGAGACGCCCATATTGCTCGAGCGCTTCTCGCAGCGGTCGCCCATTGAGCAGCTCCATCACGATGTAGAGACGGCCCCCGATCGTGATGTCCGCGTCGAACACCTCGACGATATAAGGGTTCCGTGTACGCTTCTGGAACTGTGCCTCGGCCTGCCCACGGCGTAGCATCTCTTCGCCGATGCCTTCGCGCAGGAGCTTGATGGCGACCGGGTGACCCATGAACCGGTGCCGCGCTTCGTACACGTAGGCGTAGCCACCCTGCCCGATCAAACCGCGGATCTCGTACTTGTTCTCGAAAAGGCTTCCGATCTCGAGCGGCCCCTGTTCTTGGCTGGCCATGGGCTTCATGGGCCTCTCTGCAAGATGGAAACGAGGCCAACAGAGGCCAACAGACCTACGACGATAGCCGTCAGGACGACGGCAAGAGCCACCCCAGGGGAGACTCTGACTTGGGTGCGAGAGACGCCAGGCGTTACGCTTATCGGCGCAGGCAGCGCCTGCACCCGAGGTGAGTCTTCGCTCGGGGACTCTCGAAGCTCCGACGCAACTGGAGGCGTAGCTGCCGTCTCGCCGCGGCTCGCGCCGGATGTCTGCGCCCTCTCCAACTTCGGCGCGACACGCGATACATCGAAGGCCGTCGTGTGTAGCCAGCCGGACGGCCTCCTTAGAAGGTCCGCGACACTCTCGAGCGCGGCTCGGAACTCGTCGGCGGTCTGAAAGCGATCAAGAGGCTGCTTGGCCAGCGCCTTGAGCACAATGCGGTCGA
>JBBSAB010000237.1:0-4732 GCA_038252755.1 Polyangiales bacterium
GCAAGGTCAAGGCGTCTTGGAGTACCCGAGCACGGTCAGCCATGAACCGATCCTAGACCGTGGGAACGACCCAAGCCAGCCGCTTCGCCATTGCCCATCCACTGCCCAAACGGTGCCCAACTTCAGTCGATTCACGTCGACTCACGTCGACCTGCGGAGAGAGACGATCCGAATCCTTTTGCCTTCAGTTTCACGGCGTTGGCTCGCAAGGTCGCGTGCCGCTTAAGGTTTTTGCCAGCGCCTTTCGCAGGGTTCGAATCCCTCCCTCTCCGCAAAGCTTTCGTAAAGCCGCCCGCGCAAAACAGCGCTGCCGTCGAAGCCAACGCGCCCAGCCCGGTGTGCCAGGGAGCGCTGCCAGACACGCCCAGCCAACTCGCGCCCGACGCGGCGCCCGCAACGCCCGAGCTCGCGCTCGCCCCAACGTCTTTCACCCCAAACAGTGACGCGCGCATCGATTGGGCCACATTGCTCCGGCGCGTCCACGACGTCGACGCTTTGGGGTGCGCCTGCGGCGGCCGCCTCCGCGTCATCGCCTTGATCACCGAGCCTGAAGTCGCTTCCGCGATCTTGACCGCGCTTCATCTGCCCTCCTCCCCCCCCCCAATCGCCCGCGCTCGAGCCCCCGATCACTAAGTTGCAGCGCCGGACTGAGCGGCCTGCGCTCAGCTGTTTGGCACCGCGCCACCCGACAGCACAGCGGCCGAGCTGAGCGGGCGTGAAGAACGCGCGGTGGTGGATCTGGTGCTTGAGCGCGCGAACACATTGCGCGCGCGCCTGGGGCCGGCTTCGGCACCGAGCCTGGCGCCACCGAGCAATTGAACGACAACTTCGGCGCTCACTCGGGCAACAACATGCTCGCGCTGGTGGCGAGCCGCGGCGGTGGTGGGTTCACGCAGCGCGGCCCCGTGGACGGCCAAAAATCTCACCCCACGAGCGTGCTCGTAAGCGCGATGCGCGCGGTGGGCGTGCAGGGCCCGCTCGGCGAAATAGCGGACGGCACGCCAGCGCTGGCCTGAAGTTCCGGCCGCGATCGCACCGCGGCAATACCTTCGCTGAAGGTCTGATGACTGTCGCGCACACCGCTCGCAAGCCAGCAGCGTGACGTGCGCGCCTTCTTGACCGCCTGCTGCCACGCCGCGCGCGACGACGTGCCACCGCCTTCACTGTTCAACGCCGCCGCCCCGGTCTGAGATTTCAGCTCGGGGCGCCGACCGATAGCGGGAAATCGTGCACGACCCAATCGCACGCTCACGACGTCTGCCTCAACCCCACCCCTGAACGGTTACCCTTCGACTGCTGGCACGAGTCGTGCCAAAATGCTCGGCATGGAAGTCGGGACGCGGGTGTGGTCAGGTGCGGGGTGTTGGGGCTGGGCTTGGCTGCTGCTCGTGCCCCTTTCGTGTGAGCGCGCTAGCGCCGCCGGCTCGTCTGCGGGTGGTGATTCTGGTGCTGGGGGCTCGGGCTCGGGTGCTGGCTCACTAAATAGCGGCGGCACCGAAATGGGTGCGACCGGGGGTTCGAGCGGCAACAGCGCTCAGGCGGGCGTAACGGGCGAGGCCAGCACGGGCAGCGGCGCCGCGGACGAGGGCGGCACGGGTCAGGGCGGAGCTGGCGACGGGTGCGCGCCCAGCGCCGACGCCATACCGGACGATCTTCGCATCTGCATCACCGACCAGGATTGCGTCGCCATCGAAAGGCCAACGTGTGGCGGTTGCTTGCCCGCCGCGGTGAACAAGGAGCACGACGCTGAAGCGGCGGCGCTCGATGCTGACTTCGACGCTGAGGCGTGTCCTGCGCCCGACTGTCAGGACCAGGTCTGTCCGTCTGATCCGGTGGTGGCCTGCGAGACCGCACGCTGCGTGATGAAGACGCCCTGTTCCGAGCGCGCCGAGCAGAGCTGCTCGACAGATCTGAAGTGTCACCGTTACACTGCCAAGCTGTGCAGCGAAGGCGGGAACCTGCACTACTTGAAGTGCGCCCCCTACGCGGACCACGCCTGCACCGACGACAGCATGTGTTACCTGAGCCCCAGCGGTGAGCCCACGCTGTTTCCGAGCAGCTGCGGGCCGCCAGACTACACGCCGTGCCCCAGTTTGCACTGCCCGTAGTGGTACTGGTGGGCGCGCAGCTGCGCGCCCGTAACGGGGCCTACCCAGGCGTGATGCTTAGTTGGCGTTGAGCTCGACGCGCAGCATTCGGCACAACTTTGCCCATCCGCAAGGCAGCGTGCTCAACCACGATCTCGACGATCCGAAGACTGACCTAAAGAGCACTGAGTACACGCTGCTCGTCGCCTTTAAACCAGACCTGGTCGTGCTCGGGCCGTTCGCCTGGCACGACACGGTCGCCGGCGTTCCACTCAGCGGCTTCCCGACTGACATGGATGCGTTGATCGCGGCGCTGCAAGCCACCGAGAGCAAGCCTCGCATCGCGCTGGCCACGCCGGTGCCAGCGGCTCTTTCCAGGCCGCCTTCGACCATAAATCGCGCATATGTAGCCATTCCGTTACCTCCGGCGGCCGGGCTAGGCGCCGCCTTGGCGGTTGGATCACCTATCCGCAACAACGAGACGACGCAGAGCTGGATCAGGCGTTTGCAAAACCTCGAGCGGCGGGCCGGCGCGCACTACGCCAACTTGCTAGGCTCGCCCCGTGACGCGCGAAAAGCTCAAGGCACTGCTCGAAGAATACGGTCGAATCGCCATCTACACCTACCTGGTGATTTGGATCGTGGTGCTAGCGGGCTTCGTCATCGCAATCTCGGCCGGCTTAGACGTGGCCACTAAAACTGGCGGCGCCGGAGTGCTGCTCTCAGCATGGCTTGCGACCAAGCTGACGCAGCCGTTGCGCATTGCGGGCACGTTGGCCGCCACGCCGGTGGCCGCGGCGGCGCTCAAGAAATGGCGCAAGCCATCTTCGCCGTGAGAGGCGCAAGCCGGGCGGCGTGAGCGCTCCTGGGTGCGAAGGTTCGCCTGACCCGCTTTTCGTCCCAACGAATCAAGAACTCGTTCATCGCTTGTTGCGCGTCGACGAGCGCCTAGGACGGTGTTGGCTTGCGTTCGGGTGGGAGCGTGCTGTCGCGCAGGAGCGCCATGGCTTGTCTACAAGAGGCGAGCACTCGAAGTTGACGGTCGACGCGCCCAAGACGCAGCTGCAAACGTTCAGGGTTGTTCAGCGATCCGCCTCCGGCAGAGGCTGCGACCATCACCGATGCCAGCCACGACGCACGCCGCCTGCTGCGCATCAAGCGCTTGCTATTCGGCAACTGCGTCACCTGCCACAACGGCCAAGGCCAATCGGAATTCACCCGGACGTCGTCGTGGCCAATACCGTCGGCAAACCCACCGAAGCGCAGAGGGCGTGCACACGGCTGCCGGTTTTCGTGCGAAAGAGCAACGATGGCCTCGTCGACCAGCGATCTTGCGGAGGCCGCGCAGCTGCTCGAGGCGGCTCGCTGCTGGAGCCACCCCCGCCTGCGGCGCGGTCGCGCGAGTCTTTGCCGAAGGCGGCGCCGGAAACCGCCGCCCTGAGTTTTTTCTGGGTGTGGTGTGGTGTGGTGCGGTGAGCGAGCCGGTAGGCAGATGGGGATTCGGTCGTCGGCAAGTGACCGGCTCTCGCCGCCAGCCGCGCCGTAATTTCGTAAACGGCAGCTGTTGTCCCCACTAGCTTCAAGTGGAATGCGCCTCCGGCGCCAGAGCGGGCACGGTGCTCGAGCTGAACCACCAATCTTAGGAGTAATCGATGCGAAACTTGAGCTTGACCTTGGCCTTCGTTCTCTCGGCTGGTGTGACGGTCGCCGCGTGCGGTGGCGACGACTCGTCGACCAACTCAGGCAACGGCGCTAGCGGAAGCGCGACCGCCGGCAGCAGCACGGCGGGCTCGAGCGCGGCGGGCAAGACGGGGACGGCGGGCTCGAGCACGTCGGGCGGCGGGACGACGGCGACAGGCGGCAGCAATGTCGGCGTCGGTGGGGATGTGACCGGCGCCGCCGGTGAGCCAGCGGCGACGGGCGGCAGCGCCATGACCTCCGGCGGTGCAAACGGCGCAGCGGGAGCCATGGGCATGGCAGGTGCAGGCACGGCCATCAACGGAAACGGCACCTGTGACGGCACGGCCAACTGCACGCTCGCCTGCGATACGGGAACTTGCGACCAGACTTGTCAGGCTGACGCGACGTGCGCGTCGACCTGCCAGCAAAAGGGCACCGACTGTACCGTTGATTGTGTCGGCGGTGCGAACTGTACGAACGCCTGCGCCAAGGGCGCCGAATGCCAAATCGACTGCCAGACCAGTGGCACTTGTAGCCAAAGCTGCGCCGCGGGTTCCGGGAAGTGCGGTCTGGACTGCGATGGTGACTCCACGTGCACCTCCAGCTGTGCGGAGGGTGGGTGTGATGTGAAGTGCGCCGGCGACTCGACCTGCACCGCGAGCTGTGAGGGCGGTGGCTGCCATTTCACCTGTGAGGACGCCGCCAACTGCACGTTCACGTGCGCCGGCGGCGATTGCAAGACCAACTGCGACACCACCGGTACCTGCACCAAGCCCTGAGCGCGGGCTCGGTGCGCGTGGGGGCCACCGCGGCCCCCACGCGTGATTAGCTAGATCGCGGCGATAAATGGCGCGATCGCAAGATCGTAGGCGCGCGCGAGGGTGGCGTCTACGACCTCGACAAGCGGCTGCAAGTAGGCTGGCCGCCTAGCAGGCGTCTCTGAGGTGGACCCACCTGGGCAGCGC
>JBBSAB010000238.1:0-4417 GCA_038252755.1 Polyangiales bacterium
CATTCGGCGAGTCGTGGCAAGTCGTGCACGTGCCCTGAAAGCTGGCGACGCCGAGCGCGTCATTGACGCCCCGCACACCCGAGATCGTGATCGGCTTATGGTTGAACAGGGCCTCGCCTCGCGCGATCGCCTGGCGTGCAAAGCGCTTGGCGCCTTGCGCACCGGGGTCCGACGCCCAGGCTTGAAACACAGTCATGACTCCGTCGAAAGAGCATGACCTGTGCCCGCCGCTGCAGGCAGGGCGACATCTTAGTGCGAGGCCACGGCGGGCCGGGCGCATTTTCGACCGGCGCGTTAGAGCAGGGCAGCCGCGATGGTTTCCGGTGTGACCAGATTACTGGTCCGCTACGGCTTGAGCTGCACGGCGCTGGGCTGCGCGCTCTTGGAGCGAGCGCCGTTGCCGAGCTGGTACTGATCGCCAGCTCCCCAGCAAGCAACGCTGGAGTCGTGCAACATCGCGCAGCTGAAGCCACTGGGCGCTCGGGTGTGCTAGATGAGGACACGATTTGTCAGTGCGATATTTTTTTGCCGAAGGGCTTGCCGTCTTTCTGAACGACCAACACGAGGTTGCCAATGGGATCTCGCAAACAGAGCCGCGTGGGACGGGGGGGCACTAGCAAGTGCGAGGCCTGCTAGTTCTTGGCCTCGACGTGGGCACGCAAGGAACGCGCGCCCTTATATGCGACTTGCAAGGCCGGATTGTTGCTGAGGCCGAGCGGTCGTTTCCACTGACCCCGGCCTCGGATCTTCCCCCAGGATGGGCAGAGCAAGATCCACAGATCTGGTGGCGCGCCGCCTGCGAGGCGATTGGCGAGAGCGTGGCGATGCTGGCGGCCAATGGTCGCGATGCTGCAGACATCAAGGCGGTGTCGGTCACGTCCACCTCCGGAACAGTCTGTGACGTCGACAGCGCCGGCGACCCGCTCGGTCCGGCCGTGATGTACAACGACGCACGCTCGGAAGCGGAGGCGGCCGAGGTGAATCGCGCCGGGGCTGCGCTCGCGTCCAAGCTTGGTTACAAGTTCGCCGCGTCCTTCGGACTGCCGAAGATGTTGTGGCTCATGCGTCATGCCAGCGAGCGCTTCCGTCGCGCGCGTTGGTTGCTGTCGCCGACCGACTTCATCAGCGGCCGCCTGTCGGGTGAGTTCGGGCTCACCGACTACACGAACGCGTTAAAGACCGGTTACGACCTGCTCGAGGGACGATGGCCGTCGTTCATCGAAGAGAACCTCGGGATCCCGCTGGCGAAGCTACCCAAGGTCGTGGCGCCGGGAACGCGAGTCGGCGAGATAACCGCAGCAGCTTCGGATGCGACCGGGCTCGCGGTCGGCACCTCGGTCGTGGCGGGGATGACCGATGGCTGTGCGTCGCAGGTAGCCACCGGAGCCGTGGACGTGGGGGACTGGAATAGCACGCTCGGAACGACGCTTGTCATCAAGGGCGTCACGCGCGAATTGCTCCGCGACCCGTTGGGCCGGGTCTATTGTCATCGCCATCCCGCCGGTCACTGGCTGCCCGGGGGCGCCAGCAACACGGGCGGCGAGTGCATCGCGAGGCGTTTCGACAAAGTGCAGTTGGCGGCGTTGGCCGCCCAGGCAAGCGCGCTTACCCCGACCAATCTCGTCGTTTACCCGCTGACCCGCAAAGGGGAACGCTTTCCATTCAACCACTCGTCTGCGGAGGGTTTCATCGTGGGCGACGCGTCCGATACCGCTACGCTGTACACGGCGCATCTCGAGGGCGTAGCGTACGTGGAGCGCATGAGCTACGAGGTGCTGGCAACTCTGGGAGCGCGTCCGCCCGAAACGGTATACATCGCCGGCGGAGCGGCGAAGGTAGACGAGTGGACGCAGATCCGGGCCGACGTCCTTCAAAAGACGTTGGTGGTGCCCACGGTCAGCGGCGGCGCCATGGGGGCAGCGGTCGTTGCGGCAGGCGCGATCGCGTATGACGGCGTCATTCGCGCCGCGCGTGCGATGGTACGAACGACGAAGCAAATCGAGCCTCGTCCTCAAATGAAAGCCGCTTACGACGACCGTTATGCACGCTTTCGCACAGAGCTATCCCGCCGCGGGTACCTGGAGGGTTCGCAATGAGCATTTTCAAAGCGTGCGACATCCGAGGTCGTTACGGTGCCGACCTCGATCCTACCATCGCATTGGCGGTCGGTCGCGCTGTCGGCTCGATGTTGACGGGCAAGACCGTAGTGGTTGGCGGCGATTTGCGGCCCAGCACCGAGCCGTTGAGAGGCGCGCTGACGGAGGGCTTGGTCGCGGCCGGCTGCCAAGTGATCGACGTCGGCGTATTGCCAACCCCGGCATTCTATTTCGCCAAGGATCAATTGAACGCCGACGGCGGCATCATGGTGACGGGCTCGCACAATCCGCCCGGAGACAACGGCTTCAAGGTCTCGCTCGGCAAGGCGGCGATCACCGAGGCCGACATTCAGGAAATTCGTGGCCGGGTCGAGCGTGCCGACTTCGTCACGGCTGATGGCAGTGTGACGCGTGCGGATGTGGGGGGGGCGTACGAAGACTTCCTGAAGCGACGCTTTCCTCGGCGCGCAGGCGGTGCTCGGATCGTCGTCGATCCCGGCAACGGATGTTATGCGCAGATCGCGCCGCGCGTATTGCGTGATTGCGGGTACGACGTGGTCGAGCTGAATTGCGAGCCTGACGGACGCTTCCCCAACCGATCCCCAGATCCCGCCGTGGCAGAGAATCTGAAGGTGCTCGCCGAGGTGGTCGTGCGCGAGAAGGCCGATCTTGGCGTGGCCTACGACGGCGATGGCGATCGCGTGGTCTTCGTCGACCAGCACGGCCGCATCATTGAGAGCGACATCGCGGTGGTCCTCTATGCCCGCCCGGCCCTGAAGGACCGTCCCGGCGTCGTCGTTTACGACATCAAGTGCTCCAGTGTGGTTGCCGACCAGGTGCGCGAGGCGGGCGGAACTCCGGTGATGGAGAAGTCCGGCCACGCCTTCATCCGCGGAACCCTGCTCAAGCAGAACGCCGTCCTGGGCGGTGAAATCAGTGGCCACTTCTTTTTCGGCGAGCTGGGCCGAGACGACGGCCTTTATGCGACTTTGTTGATGCTGGACATCGTCCACGCCGCGGGGCGCAGTCTGGCTGCGCTGTCTGACAGCGTGCCCCGCTACTTCATCACCCCGGACCTGAGGCGACCGTGCTCACCCGAACAGGCGACTACGGCGCTCGCGGCTCTCGAAGCAACCTTCCGCGACGATCCCGCCTGCGAGGTCACCACTCTCGATGGCGTGAGGGTCGCTTTTGCGGACGGCTGGGCGTTGGCGCGTCCGTCCGTAACAGAGCCACTCCTGACGATGCGTTTCGAGGCGCGATCGGCGGCGCGGCTCGAGGAGCTCCAGACGCTCGTCAGAGAGCTCGTGCCTTCGCTGAGGGAGATCATGCAATGACCCAGAACCAGAACGAGCATCTCGAGAATCACGTGGCCCGCGACGCTGTCGACCGCAAAGCAGCCTTGCTGCGTATGTCGCACGAACTGGGGCGCGATGATCTTCGCATGGCGATTCTAGGCGAGGGCAACACATCGACGCGCGTCGGTCCCGACACGTTTCTGGTCAAAGCCAGCGGCTCCAGTCTGCGCACGTTAACGCCGAACGATGTCGTCGAATGCCGCATGAGCGCGCTTTTGCAGCTCATGAAAAACACCAATCTCGGCGATAGCGACGTCGATGCCGCGCTTTTCGCGAGCCGTATCGACCCGAACGGCAAGAAGCCGTCGCTGGAGGCTCTGTTCCACGCCAGCTTGCTGTCCCTGCCTGATGTTGAGTTCGTGGGCCACGTGCACGCCACGGCGGTTGCCCAGATCTTGTGCTCGCCGCGCGCGCGGGAGTTCGCGGAACACCGCATCGTCCCCGACGAGATTGTGTGCTGCGGTGTGGCATCAGTTTACGTGCCTTATGCCGACCCGGGACTGGAACTGGCGAGGCAGATCCGCACGGGCGTGATGACCTTCGTCGAGAAGCATGCGCGGTCGCCCCGGGTCATTCTGCTCGAGAATCACGGGATCATCACGATCGGTCGCACTCCCGAAGCCGTGGTCTCCGCGATGCTGATGGCCGAAAAGGTCGCAAACATCTGGTTGGGTGCAGCGGCCCTAGGCGGGCCCGTTTTTCTCAAGCCAGAGCAGGTCGAGCGCATCGCTGATCGCCCCGACGAGAAGTACCGACAGAAGGTTCTCAGCCTCTGAGCTAACGGGCCGTCGTCTTGATCGGTGCGGGTAAGTGTAGCGATCGGCTGACCTTTCATCGCATCTTTGCCGCAACGAGCAGGGGAACAACAGGCAGGCGGCTCACCGCTACCGTGGCTCGCCGGGTCGCTTTTGCGCGGCGGCGGGCCTCCAGGCTCAAGCGCAATCATTCCGTCGTCGCGGTCGC
>JBBSAB010000239.1:0-4292 GCA_038252755.1 Polyangiales bacterium
GCTGGCGTGTAATTTATCTTATGTTAACGAACACTTAGCGAGATTTGCGAGGTGAGAAGCGTCGCATGACGTTGTGGGCGGGGTCAACGGCAGCGGGGCGAACTCTCAGGTGCCCGATGGCGTTTAGGTTTCCTAGTCTCCGCGCTGCTCGGCGTGCGGCCACGAGCTGCTCGTCGCGTTCTCGTGCAAGCGCCGCGGTGTTTGTCCGTCTTGCAATGCTCGGCGCATGTTTGCCGCCGCAGCGCACATCACGGACGCTTTACTCCCCGAAGTGCCCGTTCGGCAATGGGTCCTCAGTGTACCGTTCGAACTACGTTTGCTGCTCGCCCGCAACGCCGCCGCTCTAAGCGCAGTGGGAAGAATCTTCGTGCGAGAGATCTCACGCTGGCAGTGCGAGCAGGCCGGCGCGTCGCCGCAGCACGGAAAGAGCCGCCCTGACTCCCTACAGTTTCGAGGCGGCGCGATCTGCTTTCCGCAGCGCTTCGGCGGTAGCCTCAACCTAAACGTGCACTATCACGTCGTAGTCCCCGACGGCGTCTTCAGTCGGCAGCCAGGCCAAACCGCCGGAGCAGTCTTTCACCAACTTCCCATGCCAAACCGCACCGACCTCGAGGCCATCGGTCACGCGGTGGAGCTCGGAGTCCTGCGCTGGCTTCGGAGACGGGGCCTGCTCGACGCGGAAGACACCCAAGCCTCGATGGAAGAACCGAACGTCCGACGCACGGCGCTCGACGCTTGTCTGGAAGGCTCACTCGGTGTCGGCGAGCTGGTGGTGCTGCCCAAGGCCAAGCACGACGACGGCGCTGACGAGGCGTTCGGGCCGGCGCACACCGGTGCACTCGGCTCACGCCGGGCCCTTTCCGGGCGAGGATTCGACATTCACGCCGCCGTAGCTGTGCCCGCAGTCGACCGCGAAGGCCGAGAACGACTCCTGCGCTACTGCGCGCGTGCACCGCTCAGCCTCGAGCGACTCAGCGTTCTCGAAGACGGGCGAGTCGCTTACCGCGTCAAGAATCCTCGCGGTCGCCAAACGCACCGCATCATGACGCCCACGCAGTTTCTGGCCCGACTTTGCGCACTCATCCCGCCGCCGCGCCACCCGCTCGTGCGCTTCCACGGTGTTTTCGCGCCTCATTCCTCTTGGCGGAGCCATGTCGTACCGCACGTGCAAAGCACCGATGCCGTCGAAGCCAACGCGCCCCGCCCCGCGTGCCAGGCAGCGCTGGCGGACACGCCCAGCCAACGCGCGCCCGACGCGGCGCTCGCAACGCCGGAGGTCGCGCTGGCCCCAATGTCTCTTGCACCCACCAGCGACGCGCGCATCGATTGGGCCACATTGCTTCGGCGCGTGCACGACATTGACGCACTGGCATGTCCCTGCGGCGGCCGCCTCCGCGTCATCGCCCTGATCACCGCGCCTGAAGTCGCTTCTGCGATCTTGACCGCGCTTCATCTGCCCTCGTCCCCGCCCCCGATCGCCCGTGCTCGCGCACCCGACCACTACGATACAGCGCCGGACTGAGCGGCCTTACGCCAGGCCTCCTGGCCTAGGAAACCGGCGCCACCACGCGCGGCAAGGCGGAGCCCCCTTTGGAATCGCTCAGCGGCTCTTTCCAGGGCCGCCTTCGGCCGCAAATCGCGCATAAGTGGCGATTCCGACAACTGCCACGCCCGGGTTAGGCTGCGCGAACGGCTTTGAAAGCCCTAGTCCCACGGCGACTGGTAGCACAACTACTCGAATCACCGCGCCTCGGTAGACTACGTGATCGGGTGGGAAATGGAGATGATCGCGCAGTTTCTGAAGAAGTTGAACGACTCGGCTTTTCCGGACACGGACGGCAAGACCCTGCTCGATAACACCACCGTCCTGATCGGTACCGAGCTCAGCGATCCACCCAGCCACTCGCGCCAAGACATGACGTTCTTCTTGGCCGGCGCCAAGCAACGCTTCAAGAAAGGCACGCAAGAGTTGGGCGAACGATCGGACATCGACCTGTACAACACCGTCTTGCGCTCCATGGGCGTCAACGTTCCGTTCGGAAAACAGAGCGCCTACAAGGGCCAGCTGCCGATCACGGCGTGACCATGAGCGGCCGCACAAAGATGGAGGGGTTGCCGGGCGGGTCTGATCAGGTTTCTTGAGAGGAAAACAACGAGCCCCCTCAGAAAACTTGCGAAAGCTGTCCGAGAGGGCTCGCCTCCTGGGTGTCTAAATCCTGGAGGTTTTTCAATGTCGCACGAGTCGAGGCTCGGTGAGGAGTGGTTCGCGAGCTTGGAGGAATTTGACCGGCAGATCGCCGAGGCGGTGGCGGCTGCTGGCTGCCGCCCCTGCGGCGGGCCGCTCCATCAAGGCAACTACGAGCGCAAGCCGCGGGGTGGGAATATCGCCGAGGCCGGGGAAGTGTTCCGGCTGCGGCACTCGCTGTGCTGCGGGCGCGAGGGTTGCCGTAAGCGCTCGCTGCCGCCTTCGCTGCGGTTTATCGGCCGGCGCGTGTACTTGGAAGCCGTCGTGTTGCTGGCGTCAGCGCTGGCGCGGGCGATCGAGACGCTGCGCCTGGCGAGCGAGGTTACGGGCGTGCCAGCGCGCACGCTGCGACGGTGGCACAGCTGGTGGACGGGGGCGTTTCCGTGCTCGACGGTGTGGACGCAGCTGCGCGCTCTCTTCGTGCCGCCACCGCCGTCTGAGTCGGAGCTTCCTCAGTCGCTGCTCGAGCGAGCGCAGGCCGCGCTCGACGCGTGCGAGCGTGGACTGGACCATTGTTTCGAGGGCTGCTCGCGCGATCAACTGCACGCGCTCGCCGACGCCGCGCATGCCAGCGGTGAGGACGGTTTAGCGCGGCTCGCGGCGTCGGGCGAGCGCGCGCGTTTTGGCGATTTGCAGCCACAGGCGGGCCGATAGAGCCCGTGCTCCGATGCCGCCGAAACGATCGGCGAGCGGCCATGTCCATGAGCTTGGTGCAGCGCTTGCGACGCATGCTAGCCTTGGGCGAGTGGTCCGTCTGCCTCCCACCTCTCCGCACGTTGCCGATGACCAGGAGAAGCCTTACTTCTTGTGGTGGTCGGACCTGACGTGCGGCCAGTTTCGACAAAAATTGAGCGAGGGAACGGTGGATGAGCGCGCCTACTTCTTGGGTGCTCTGCTGAGGGAGGCGAACACGCGAGACGTGTGGCTGTTTACTTCCGTCGCCGAGGTCCGGCAGATGTGGCCGCAGCTCTACCGACACCTGGGTCGCTCCAGAGCATTGTGGCAGTACCTTCTGCAGCTTGAAGCTCCCGCCGAGCACGCCCGTGTCGCTTAGCTGGGACGCGCGCATCGTTGGCCGGCAAGTCGTCGACCTCTTGGGACGCTTGCAACGCACCGTCCCCTGCCGTATCGCAGGTGGCGCAGTACTCGGTGGCGTCCACCTGCGTCATCGCCTCTCGCGTGACGTCGACGTGTTCTTCGATGAGAGAGCGCTCGTACGCGAGGCGCTGCACGCCTTGCCCGAATCGGCCGCTGCCGTCGGGGCAAGCTTTCGGCTCGTTCGAGACGGCGGCGGGTTCGTGCGCGGTGTCCTTGAGTTCCCGAATTCCGGGCTCGAAGTGGATCTCGTTCACGACGCTAGCCGACGTCTGGGGCAACCGGATGTCGTAGAGGGCGTTGTCGTCGAGTCCCTCGTGGACTTGCGCGCTAACAAGTTGACCTGCCTGCTGTCTCGCAGTGAACCGCGTGATCTGGTTGACGTGCGCTTTCTCGAGTATTCCGGACACCTGCCCGAGAGCGACTTACCAAACGCCCTCGAAAAAGACGCGGGGATAGATCCAGGAATCTTGGCCCATCTAATCGCCACGTTTCCGGTGGAGCCGCTGCCCACGATGCTGCTGCCACTCACCAGCAGCGAGCTATCGGGCTACCGCGACGCTCTGGCCGAGCGCTTGCGGCGTCTTGCCGTCACGCCAGGCGAGTAGTCCAGCGTGCCCAGGCCAGCCGGCCAACACCAAACGCCTCGCTGCTTCAAGCCCTACTCACAGGCCGAGCAAGCGCCGCGTAAGCCATCCGCGGACGGCCTAGTTTCTGGGCATTGTCGCCGGCGGGCAGCCGTGCTCGCGGCGTGATTGCGATCGGACGTCGGGCGTGCGAGGCCGGCGGGGTGTCGCGCACGCCCGGACCCCCTGTCGTGGCTACTTCGCTCGTGCACCGCAGGATCGTTCAAGAATTCACGCGGGACAAGTCTTGACCTGTTAGGCCGAACTGAGCGAGATGCCGCCCGTGATTGCGCGCTTTGCTGGCCAGCTTCGGACCGCAGTCCGTA
>JBBSAB010000240.1:0-4243 GCA_038252755.1 Polyangiales bacterium
GAAAGCCCAGCAACGTGGTCCTTCGTCGAAGTGATGCGAACTTGAAACTTGCCGGGTGGGGCAGTGACCACGTGCCCGCCGTAGGCCTTGCCCGCTTTCTTCGCCCGCTTCGAGTACCCGAACGTTTCCCAGCTGGGCGAAGCGTCCGCAGGTACACGAAAGCCTTGCAGCGGCGTGGCCTCGAGTCGGGTCGCTTGGGGGAGCCGAATCAGCGCCCAATCGTTTGCCAAATCGAACTGAGTGGCGTCTACCCGCGCGCCCTCCACGACAACGCGCTTGGCGCCGCCAAAGGTGAGTTTGATGTCGCCGGCGTAGTGGCCCTTGCCGTCTGCAGATTTGACTACGTGAGCTGCCGTCAGCACGGCGTCGGGCGCGACGAGAAACCCTGTGCCGCGGCTGTTTCCGAATTGCACGTGACAGATCGCGCGCTGCTGCCCTTCGGTGATCACCGGGCGCGAGCATACACCAACGATCTGTCGCCATTGTCAGACGAATCCGTCGCGTAGTAGGGTCGCAACAAATCACCCATGAGGGCTAAACGCAGCTGGTTGGCGTTGGGGATAGCGGTGTGCGGCTGGCACCGAAGTGCGCACGCGCAGCTGGTAGAACCGCTGGTACAGCCCGCGATTGAGCTGAGCAACCGCTGGGACGCCGAGCCGGTCGAGGTACCGCTGAAGTTGAGCGACAAAGCCGCGCTCGACAAAGAGGCGTTGGTGCAACGGGTCGATGTCGGAGATCGGCAGCAGCCCACGCTGCTGCATGGCTTCGTCGCGACTACCGCAGGTGCGCGCCTGAAAATCGAAACGCTGTTCGCCCGCGTCCACCTTCCGCGCAGTTACAAGGTCTGGATCGAGCTCGCGGGCCAGGGGGCAACGGGGCCGGCCAAGCAACTGGTGACCGTCGACTTGGTGTTGCCGCCGGCCACTCTCGAGCCGGTGCAGCCGTTCGTCATCAACCACGGGCAGTGGCCCTGGGGTAGCGCCCCGGCCAATCTGGCCGAGCTGAAACTACCCCTTCACGAAACCAGCGGGGTGACATCCATCAAGCGGCTGTCGCTGGCGCAGGCCCATCCGGTGCTCAACGGTGACCAACAAGTGCCGGTCGCGCTGGTCCCCGTGCTGCCCCCCGCCGAGCTTTGGGCTGGGCGGCGCACGGTCGTCACTTTCAAGGCCGAAGGGGTCGAGGTGGGGACCACCCGCGGCAACCTCGTCATCAGCGCGGAAGAGCTCGCGACGCCGCTGCAAGTGCCGTTCGAAATCCGCACTAAGATCTACGATTGGCTGATCATCCCTTGGTACATGCTGTTCGGTCTCGTCGGTTGGCTCGTGCGCCATCGGCTCCAGGACGCAGCCGCTCGGGCCGCGCTCGTCGTGCGTAGTGCGGCGCTGATCAAACGCGCCGACGAACTGAAAGTCACGGTCGACGGCAAGCTGAGCTTCGACCTGACGAATGGTCGCGCCGCAGTGACGAGCGCCCTCGAGCAACCCGACAACCAAGTACTTTCGAGCGCGCTGACTGCCTTGGCGACGCTGCTCGACCTGGCGGGCAAGCAGCGCGATGAGGAAGTTGCTGGCCTTTTCACTAAGATTGCCGCAGCCAAGCAGGACTTGCCCCGGAAACCCGACCTACCGGCGGGGCTCACGCTGGACGAGCCGCTAGCCAGCCTGGCGCAGAGCGAACGATTGCTCAGCCAGGACAACTTGCCTGGAGCGCGCGAAGCGTTCGAGCAGCACAAGACCGGGATCGACGCCTTGGGGGCCCACATTGCCAGGTGGGGCAAAGACGCGCTGATCGGTCTACACGCGTTCGAGCAAGGCGCTAACGATCCTACCGGCTCTCTATTGCCCGACCGGGTGCCGGCAGAAGCTCGCGATTTGCTCCAGAAATTGCGGTCCGAGCTCAGCGCCGCAACCTACGAGCTCACCGCACGTCCGCCCTCGATGCTCGCGTATTTGGCCAGCGTTCAGGCTGCCAACGCCGATCTCAGTCGCTTCTTCTTTCTCGTGAAGTCGGCCACGGAAGCCGAGTTGGACGACGTTGCTCGTCGCTTGGATGACCAGACCAAGCTCAGCAAAATCGCTGAGATTCGAAAGCGTCTTGCTGGCGACTCCAACAAGGACGTGACCAAGGACGACCTTGACGAGTTGGCCGCAGCCCTACGCGCCTGTCACACCACCATCGCGGCTTGGCTCACTTCGGTTGAAGCCAAGGATCTGCTCCGTCAGGGCAAGGCGGCAGAGGCTTTGGGCGAGGAGACAACACCCCATTCGCAGCCTCGACGCCAACAGATTTCCGACGACGACGCGAGTGGACCGGCGAGCGTGCACATGAGCCGTACCCCCGCTGCAGCGCCACCGACCAGCCCCAGCCAAGCTCCGCGCATTGCGGTGCTGCGCGTGGCCGCTCCCCCGTCCGCCGCACACGCGCTGATCGAGCTCCAAACCATCGAGCTGACGCGAACCGTTGTTTCTGCCGGCATTCTGTCGGTCGTCGCCTGGCTCGCGTATCGCCAAACTTGGGTCGGTACCGTCAACGACTTTGCCGGCGTCGCCGCCGTCGCGTTCATTACCGACCTCACCCTCGACGCAGTGCTCGACGCCATGTCGAAGCTGAAGCGGCCCACGCCGGCTTAGCGTCGCAGTTCGTCGACGAGGCGTGGGTCTTCTACTTTCAAGACCTCGCCTCCCGGCGCATGCCAAGAGTAGACTCGGAGGGTGGTGAAACGCTGCCTGGTCGCGCTGCTGCCCCTGCTCGCATTCGCGTCGCCTGCTGTAGCTACCACGGGCGGTGACGCGACGGTCGAGGTGCTGGGCTGGAACGCAGCTCGCTCGACCATTTTGGTGTCTCGCGCGCTTGGCGGCGAGAATGAAATCGTCGACTTGTTCGCCTTCAACGTCGCGGAAGGGCGCGTCGATCGCGCGCGTTGCGAAACCTGCGTCAGCCTCACTGCTGACGGCGAACCACAGGGCGCGGACGAGCGCGCCTACGTCACACTGCTGCGGAGTCGAGCGCGTTTGAAACGCCTGGTCCCTACGCCGCGCGCCAACTGGCAAGCTTCAGGGCTGGGCCTAGATTGCAGCTCCGCGCCCTTCTTCGATCGCGACTCGGGTGGGTATTTCCGACGGCAACATTGCCGAGTTGCGTCGGCGGGCGCCGCCCCGACCACGTTCGAGTTCTCAGCACCCAGCGAGTGGTTCGTCGCGCGTTTGTTTCGCGCGCCTGACCATCCCGAGGCGGTGCTGGCGTTGGTCACGCACACAGGCATCGAGGAATCAGGCTATCGAAGGGAAGAGCTAGTCATGATCCCGACCTTCTCACGCCGCTCGATTTCCTGCTCCAAGCTCGCTCGCCTGTACGCCGTTCGCTAACGAAGCTGCTCGCGAAGGGCAGCGCGCTGTGGGACTTCGCGGGTTTCCTGGGCTAGCCTGCGGGCGTGAACGTGGAGCTAAAGGCTGGGAGCTGTGGGCTTCAGCCTTCTTAGGGGCGCGCTAGTTTGCGGACTACGGAGAGCAGCATCGGAGTCTTGAACGGTTTGACCATCCACCCCTTTGCGCCTAGGGCTCGCGCTTTCTCCAACACGTCCCTGCGTGCTTCAGTCGTCAACATCAGGAACGGAAGTGGTGAGGTGCCTTCCTTCTGCTCTTTGTGCCACGCCGCCAGCAGCTCGAGACCGCTCAGGCCTGGCATATGAAGATCGCAAATCGCAAGCGATGCTTCGGGATGCGCACGGACGGTCTCCAGACCCTGCTGCCCATCGACGGCCATGATCAACGCATAGCCAGCCGCGGAGAGCACCTCGCTCAAGAGTTCGCGGGCGGCTTGCGAGTCGTCGATCACGATGATGGTCTGCATGACTAAAGCGCGCGTCTAGTCATTGAATGAGCCGCGCGAGGGCTAGGACCTCGGCCTTGAAGTTGACGTTCTGCAAAGCGGCCTGCTTGAGGTTGATGACCAGCTTGGGCCGGGCTTCTTCCACTCCGAGGCCGACCACGGCGCCGTTTTCGGCGTGGCGAGCGGAGCTGCCGACCGTCAGCAGGCCAATGTTGGCCAGGGCGCTGGCGATGCGCGAGGTGTCTGCTTCCATGCCGACCGTCAGGTACACGATAGCGATCTTATCCGTTCGGCATCGCTTCGCCAGCGATTCTGCATCGGAAAACGTCGCCTGATCGACCTTGAAAGGCAGCCCACCGATGTCTTGAACCTCGGCAATGGCCTTGGCCAAAGCGGCGCCTTCGAAGGTCGA
>JBBSAB010000241.1:0-4150 GCA_038252755.1 Polyangiales bacterium
GCCACCAAGAGCGCAAGTAGCGTTACAAGTCCGCCAGAGCCAGATCGCCCGCCGTAGCCCAACTGACAGCCGGAGTCGTTCGCAGCCGTAGCTTGCGCAGCAGAGGAGCCGCCGGCCGGCAGCGTCGGGGCTCCGGCGAGACTCGGCATTCCGCCGCTCGCTCCTCCGCCAGCATTTGTCGCGGCCGTGCCCGTGCCGCCAACGCCACCAACGCCGCTCGTGCCAGCCGTGCCCGTCACGCCGCCGCTACCAGCCTGACCGCCTGAGCCGCCGGCATTCGGATCGACCGGTGGCACGAGCTTTGGATCGACGAACGGGGTGCCATCGAGCGAGTGCTCCAGCAGCCATTGGTATTGCACGGTCTTCTTGGTTCCGCCCACGCGGCCGTAGACCGGATTCCAGACCCCGTGGTCGTAGCCGATGAAGGTGCCGAACACCTGATTGTGCTTCATCACTTCCTGCGGAATCACGTCCTTGTCCGTATCCGCCAGCGCGTAGTCGAATCTGTAGAAAGTGGCGCCCAGTGCTTCGAGTTGCGCCACGCGATCGACGTCGCCTTGATAAGGCACGTTGGTGTCCGCCGTGCCGTGCACGACGAACATCGGTTTGGTGGCGATGCTCGCGTGTTGCTCCCACGGAGTGCCCTTCGCAGAGTTGGAGCACAGTGGCATCAACGCGGCCCAGCGCTTCGCCAACAGGACCCCGAGATCGAACGTTCCAATTCCGCCATGGCTGAGCCCGGTCAGATACAGTCGATTCGGGTCACCGCCGAAGTCTTTCTCGAGCCGATCGAGCAGCGTGCCAATGTCCGCGGCGCGCTGGTACCAATTGCCCTGGTCCAGCTGTGGGGAGACGACAATGAACGGCCAATTCCAGTCATCTTGCTCCACCAGGGCGGGTAGTGAGTGACCCAAGAGCTTGGTGATGTCGGTGCCTATCTCGCCGCCGCCGTGCAAGAAAACGATCACGGGCCAGCGGTAGCGAGCCTCGTGCCCGTGTGGCAAGTAGCGGAGGTAGCGGAGCTGCCCCTCTTTCTCGACCGTCTGCTTCACTTGCGCCGCCGCGGGCTGCACGCTGGTGACCACCGCGAACAGGGCCGATAGCGCCAGTGCTGGCGCGAGGGTTTTCGATGAGGTTTTCATGGCTTATGTTTCGAATCTCACGCGAGGCCCGGCAGGGGTCCAGTGCACCAATCCGGCTTGCCAAAGGTCGTGTCCTCGATTCCCATCGATTGGATCAGCGATACGAGCAGGTTGTTGTGTGGCATCTGGTTGGGGTAGCTCAGGTAGCGACCCGTCTTGAAATGGCCGCCAGCGCTGCCCGCCAGCACGTACGGGGCGTCCTCGCGCGAGTGGGCGTTGCCTTTGCCGAGCTCGTTGCACCAAAGCACCACCGTGTTGTCGAGCATTGAACCGCTGCCCTCGGGGATCGCCTTGAGCGCCGCGACCAAGTACGCGTATTGCTCAGCGTACCAACGGTTGATACGCGTGAGGCTTTCGACGGTGTCAAGCTGGCTGTCGCCGTCGTGCGACATGTCGTGATGCGGACGAGCGATGCCCAGCCAAGTGAAGCGAGCTTGGCCGACCGATTTATTCCACATCAGGCTGGCAACGCGGGTCAGATCGCACGCCAGAGCCATTACCAACAGGTCCATTTGCAGCTTGCCAACCGTCGGAAAGTTGTCGTTCGCCGCAACGTCGAGCGGACTGCCGAGCACGGGCGCGCTGCACGAGGCGAGCGCCGCCTGTGGCGCGACCCCGAGTCGAGCCTCGATTTCGCGTACGGCTGTCAGGTGCGCTTCCAGCTTCTGGCGATCCGCCGCGCCGAGCTTGGCGTTGAGCGATTTGAACTCGTCCATGACCAGTGACAGCACGGTCTTCTGGCGATCGACGGTGTGATCGACGGGACGGCTGTTCACGCTGAGGTCCTTGAACAGCCGATCGAAGGCTTGGTAGGGGCTAGACTCGGGCGGAACCGGCTGGTCCGGACCGAGGTAGGACATGCGATTCCAATCGTCCGCCTTGCTGCCGGGCTGGACCGTGAGCTCGAGCGACTTCAGCCTGGTCTCATTGCCGATCACGTTGGCGATACGTTGATCGACCGAGATGCCATTGGCCCAGCCCGCCGTGCCGCCATCGCCGTTCTTGAATGGGCCGGGATTACAGACTTGGCCTGTCAACATCCCGACCATGCCGTTTTGATGACCGTCACCACCGCCACCCTGTTGATCCACGCCCTGGATGACGATGATCTTGTCTTTGTGCGTCTCGAGCGGTGCAAGGATGGGCGAGAGCTGGAAATCGAGCTCGCTGCCAGTTGGCCGCCAGGCGTCAGGGATCGTCCCGTTGGGACTGAAGAAGACGACGAATCGTTTCGGGAAGCCGGCAGCCGAACGCCCTGGCACGGCTTGGGCGAGGGCCCTTCGCCCATCGCCCATGATCTCCAAGAGGGGTAGCGCGATCGCGACGCCGCCCGCGCCACGCAGCAGGGTCCTGCGACTGATGCGAAGGCTCACGGGGTCACCGCCTTGCGGTACAGGAAGGCGTCCGTTTCAGTTAGGCGCACGACCAAGTCGAGGATGTCGAGATTGGAAGCGGCGAAGCTTGTGCGAAGCTTCTGCAGCATGCAGGCGTCGGTCTCCGTTTCGATCCGGCCGTAGGCGTAGCGAGCCCATTGCGTGACCACGCACGCTGCCACGTCTTGGCTCTTTGCGAGCAGGCTGGCAAGCCCCGCGGCGCCGTTGAACCGCCCGGCGACGTCTGCGTTCACGAGCTCACCCGAGGCGTCGATCGGCTTGCCGTTTTCGACACTGCGGTAGCGGCCTACGGCGTCGAAGCTTTCGAAACCCAACCCCACAGGATCGAGCAGGCGATGGCACGACGCGCACCGCGCATCCGCCGAATGCTGAGCGAAGCGCTCGCGAGTCGTGAGATTCGGGTTCAAGTCAGGCGGGCGGATCACGATGTCGGCCGGCGGGGGCGGTAGGGCTTGGCACAAGAACTGTTCGCGCACGAACTTGCCGCGCTGAACCGGCGACGTCGACAGGGCGGAGGAGTGGCTGGCCAAGAGTCCGCCCTGCGTGAGCAACCCTGAGTAGATGGCCGCATCGAGCGGTACCTTCTCGAACGCGTCACCGGTTGGTCCCGAAACGCCGTAAAACCGCGCCAGTTCCGCGTTCATGTAAGTGTACTGGGCGGTGAGCAGCGTGCGTAGGCTGCGATCTCCCTTCCACAGCACCTCGTTCACGAAGCTCAGCGTCTCACGCGCCAGGGCTTGCGGAATGGTCGCGCTATACCCCGCGTACACTTGCGGATCGCGCTCCAAACTAGCTACCCGATCGAGATCCAGCCACTGCGTGTGAAAGTCTTCGATGCGCGCCACGGCGCGCGGATCGGTGAGCAGGCGCTTCACCTGACCTTGAATCTGCTCCGGAGTGTTCAGCTGATCGGCCCTGGCTAGATCCAGCAGCGTGGCGTCGGGCATGCTGCCCCAGAGCATGTAAGACAAACGTGAAGCCATCTCCCAAGAGGTGAGCCGCACGACGTCACGCGCCTGCGGCAGAGCCGCGCCGCCGAATTCGGGACGGTACAAGAAGTTGGGCGATTGCAGCATCGCCTCCAGCACGACCTGGATGCCCGCACGAAAATCGCCATTTGCCCTGCCCCAAACGTAGCCGCCCTTGAAACGTAGAAGCTCCTCGGCGCTCAACGGACGGCGGAAGGCGCGTTCGCCGAAGTGTTGGATGAACGCTTCGGAGCAGGCAGGTTCACCGTCGGCAGCGGGATCGCAGGCGAGCAGCGACGCCAAGTTTTCAGTCGCCGCCAGGGCCAGTTTTTCGGCGGCGGACTTGTATTGCTCGGCGAGCAGACTGGTCACACCCAAGAGCTGCGCGTTGTTGTTGAAGCCGCCCGCCGTTTCCTCGGGTGCGAAGCCGCTGGCTGGCGCCAGCTTGTCCCCCAACAGATCGCGAACGGTGTTGTTGTACTCAAGCCGGGTGAGGCGCCTGATCGGCGACGCGCCGGGATTGACCGCGCTGCAATCGCTCATGCTGCCCGAGCCCGCTGGTGGCGTTGGAGCGGCGCCCTGCGCGATGCCGGCGCCGCTTACTGGCTCGTGACAGGCGAGCGCCAATAGCAGAGCCCAGAGCGGC
>JBBSAB010000242.1:0-3983 GCA_038252755.1 Polyangiales bacterium
CGCTGGGCTGACGCGCGAGGGCCGCTTCGCCGAACACTTCGACCGCGTGTCGGACATCGTGCGGCGCTACCTCGGCGACCGCTACGGCTTCGACGGTCTCGAGAGCACCACCCGCGAAATGCTCGGCGAATTGCGCGCCACAACGCCGCGCATCCCGGTGCTCGACGACATCGAGCGCTTCCTGCGCCAAGCCGATTTGGTGAAATTCGCTCGGCTCACCCCGACCGAGCCCGAATGTTCGACGGCGCTGGGCGACGCCGAATTGATCGTCGAGCGCACCGTGCCGCCGCCGATGCCGGTGAACGCGGCCCCGATGCCACCACCCGGAGCTGCAGAGCCCGAGGACGAGAAGGATGGCTGAGTCGACTCCTCCGCAACTGAGCCCGCCGCCCCAAGCCGGACCGAAGCTTGGCGCGCTCGTGCCCAAGGCTGCAAAGCTTACGCTGGCGCCCAAGGCCAAGACGTCGAACAGCCAGCGCGCGGCCACGGTCCGCAAGGTGCTGCGCGGTGCGTCACTGGTCGGGTTCACGCTGCTCGGGCTGTTGCTCGGTGCCGCATACCCGCTGATCGCCCGCGGCGGCGAGCTCACCTTCGCGGACTTCCAGAACCGCTGGTGCTTGCTGCTGCTGCTGCTGGTGCCAGCGCTGTTCTACCGCAGCACGCTCGGCGAGGACCGCCGACTGCCGCGCGCGCGTTTGGGCACGCTCCAGCCGCTGCGTGTCGGGCCTTCCGGGGTGCGTGTGTGGCTGCGCGACCTGCCCGGCGTGCTGCGTTCGGTCGCGCTGATTTTCGGTATTTTGGCGCTAGCGCGGCCGGTCAACACGCTGCGACCCGACATCCAAGACGAAGAAGGCATCGACATCATCCTCGTGCTCGATTTGTCCGGCTCGATGCAAGCGGCGATCGACAACCTGCCGCCAGATCTCGAAGGCTTCGTGCCCAAGCGCCCGCCCGGCATTCGGGCAACGCGCCTCGACGCCGCGCGCGCGGTGATTCGTGATTTCATCGCTCAGCGCAAGACCGATCGCATTGGCGTCGTGGTGTTCGGCGCGGACGCCTACGTCTTGTCACCGCCCACGCTCGACTACCACCTGCTGGACAGCTTGGTCGCGCGCATGGAGCTCGAGCTGATCGATGGCAACGGCACCGCAATTGGCGACGCGCTGGGCGTGGCGGCGGCGCGACTGCGGCGCAGCACTGCGCGCAGCAAGGCCGTCGTGCTCCTGACAGACGGCGACAACAAGGGCGGCAAGCTCGCCCCCGACTACGCCGCTCACCTGATCAATACGGTCGGCGCCCGGCTGTACACGGTGCAAATCGGTCAAGGCGAAGAAGCGCAAATCCTCGACCGCCGGCGCGATCTGTTCGGCCAGCCGCGCTACGTCAGCATGCCGTTTCCGGTCAACCCGAAGCTGCTCAAGGATTTGGCGGAAAAAACCGGTGGTTCAATGTACGTGGCGACCGACGCCACCGGGCTGCGTGCCGGCTTCCACGACGTGTTGAACAAGCTCGAAAAGACGAAGTTCGAGTCGAGCATCGCCACCTACGAAGAGCTGTTCCGCTTCTTGCTTTTGCCGGCAGTAATGCTGCTCGCGCTCGACGCGCTGTTGCGCGCTGTCCTGCTGCGGAGGTTTCCGTGAGGTTTGCGGCGCCGCTGTGGCTGTTCGGCACCGGCTTCGCGCTGGTCGTCGCGGCTTTGTTCGTCGCAGGCTCGGTACTGCGGGCGCGCAACATGCGCAAATTCGGTGACGAAGCGATCGTCGGCGCCTTGCTCACGGCGCAGGCCGGTGGGCGGCGCGCCCTGAAGGGCGTCTTGTGCGTGCTGGCCGTCGCGCTGGCGTTCGTAGCGGCGGCCCAGCCGCAATACGGCCGTGGCACGCGGCTGATCCCGGCCACCAATCTCGATCTGGTGATCGTGCTCGACTACTCGAAGAGCATGTACGCGCGAGACATCGCGCCGTCGCGCACGCTGCGCGCCAAGAGCGAGGTCGCGCGGCTGATCTCCAGCCTGCCCGGCGCGCGGTTTGGCGCGATCGCATTCGCGGGCCAGCCGATCGCGTTCCCGTTGACCAGCGACGGCCCAGCGATTTCGCAATTTTTCCAGCAGATGACGCCGAACGACATGCCAGTCGGCGGCACCGCCATCGCGCGCGCCTTGGAGGCCGGTCACGAGCTGCTAGCGCGTGATCCACTGTCGAAGAGCCACAAGAAGGTGATGCTGCTCGTCACCGACGGCGAAGATCTCGAAGGCGATCCGGTCAGCGTCGCGACCGCAGCAGCACAGGACGAGACCACGATCTTCGTGGTGCAGATCGGCGGCCGTACCCCCGAGCCGATCCCGCAAGTCAGCGAGACGGGCGAAGTGCACGGTATGCGCACCGACGAAGAAGGCAAGCCGCTCACGACGTCGTTGTCCGTCGAAGGTGAGGCGCAGCTGGGCAGCATCGCCACCACGACGGGCGGCGCGGTCGTCCGCAGCGAGGCGGGCCAAACCGGGATCGCCGAGATTGAGCGGCGCCTGAAGCAGCTGATGACCGAGGAGCTGTCGGAGCGCGTCGAGACGATCTACGCCGACGTGTACATCTACCCGCTCGGGCTCGCGCTGCTATTGATGTTCTTGGAAGCGTTCGTGGCCGAGGCCAAGGCGCGCAAGCCGAGCCGCGTGCCGCCACCCAAGAAACGTCGCCCCAAACGCCGCGCGTCGCGCGTGGTCACCGCCGCGCTGACGTTGACCTTCGTTTTCGCCTGGCTGCTGGTCGGCTGCGCCAAGCAGCGCAACGAGCTGTGGATGCGCAACGCACCAGCGGTCGAACAAGCCATAACGGCCTACGATGCGGGCGACGCCGGCTCGGCCGTCACCCTGCTCGAAGGCTATCTGGCGACGGGCAAATGTGACCAGGGCAACATCGGTGCCCCCGAGAGCGTGCGCAGTAAGCCGAACGCGACGTTCGACCTCGGTCTGGGCCTGTTCAAGCTCGGCGAACAATACGGGCACCGCTTCGGCGAAGAAGAGCCGGTCGGCGACGGCGGGGCCAAGTCGCCCGAAGCCGACGCCGCCAAAGAGAAGCGCAGCGCGGAGGTCGAGTGCGCGCTGCGCATTGTGCGCATCATCGCTGCTGACCAGAGCGTGCCGATCGATCTGCGCGCGCGCGCGTTCTATCTGGCCGGCAATCTCGAATTTTTGCGCGCGGACTACGAGTCGGCGGTGAAGGGCTACGACGCTTCGCTCGAGTTGATCCCGGGCTCGCCGGTCGACGCCGGCGGCGACGGCATCGGGCGCGATGCCGCCTACAACCGCGCGATCGCGCTAGCCCGCATCGAAGACAAAAAGAAAGACGCCGGCCCCGATTCGCCGCCGGACGCTTCGCCCGATTCCGGCCAACCCGACAGCGGTCCGCCCGACGGCGGTGACCAACCGGACAGCGGCAACGACGACAAAAAGGACAAAGATGGCGGCCCGCCCGACGCTGGCAAGCCCGACAAGCCGCAAGACAAAGACGGCGGCCCGCCCGACGCCGGCAAGCAACCCGAGCCTAAGCCAGACGACAAGCAGCAGCCACCCAAGAACCAAGACGACCGCATGCTGGACATGCTGGAGCGCGCGCCGAGCGTGCAGCAGCAGGACGCCAAGAATCGCGCGCTCACCGGACGGCCCCACACGGAGGACAAGTGAGAACGGCGCCCGCCAGCCTTGCGGGCGCCGTGTGCCTGAGCGTGCTCGCCAGCGTTGGCGCGGCTCATGCCGACGTCGCGCTCCGCACCGAGCTGAGCCAACGCAAGGTCGAGGTCGGGGCTCGCTTCACGCTGCAGCTGCGCGCCAGCACTGACGGTCGCGATCAAGTCGGCAACCCAGAGCTGAAGGTTCCGGCCGGCATCACGGCGTCGGGTCCGAGCGTCGGCTCGCAGTCGCAGGTCAGCATCGTCAACGGCCAGATGACTCAGTCGGTCGGCATCTCTGCGACCTGGGTGCTGGTTGCCAGCCG
>JBBSAB010000243.1:0-3941 GCA_038252755.1 Polyangiales bacterium
GGGGACAACAGGAAGGCGGGAAGACGGGAAGGCCGAGATTTAGGGTGGGTGGTACTGGCAACTGGACGCAGGGGGATCGCGATTGGGCCTCAGGCGCCTGCTCGAACAACAGAAATCTTCCCGCCTTCCCGCCTTCCTGTTTTCTCGTTGCTCGAATCGCGAAATGAGACCAATGCTCAGAGGGAGACGGAGAGACGGGGAGGATTTTTTGATGCCGGTCCCGGCAGGCCGGTCTGACTGGCCCGCGACAACGCCTCAATCGCGACGCCCCGGGGCAACCGAGTTTTTGTTTGGTCCTCCAAACAAAAACTGCGCTTCCTGCTCGCCCTCCCCGCCTCCCCGCCTCCCTGTTCGCTCGCTCTCGATCGGACGTCGCCGCCGGTAGCCTGTGGGGTGAGGCCCGGTTCCGCATGGGGCGGTGCGGCCCAGCTGGGCCGCGGACCAGGCCTACCGGAGATGCGGTACCGAACGATTTCTGCGGTAAGGTCCCGGGAGCGATGGGTATTACGGTCGTCTGTCAGTCGTGCGGGAGCCGCCGCACGGTTTCAGCGGACCTCTACGACGGCAAGATCCGCGGCAAGGTGGTCAAGATCGCTTGTCGTGGCTGCGGGGCAATGATTTCGGTCGACGGCACGATCCCGCCTCCGCCCGCAGCGGAAATGCCCGACACACCGATCACCGATGATCTGATGAATCTGTTGGTTCCGGAGATGGCGAAGCTCCCTTCCGAACATCAACCGGGCGGGACCGAGGCGGAGGCGCCTCCAGTTTGGACGGAGATCAAGACGGCCCAGGAGCTCGCAGACGACGCCCCGATTGGGGACGGCCACGCTTCCGCACCGCGTGAGAAGCAAATCAGTCACGTGGACGGTCCGATTTCGGAGCGTGGGCCGAGCAACACCGTCGGCCGTTACGCGCTGTTCGAGCAGTTCGCTGCGGGCGGAATGGCGACCGTGCACTTCGGGCGGCTCGACGGCGCCGGTGGCTTTGCGCGCGTGGTCGCGATCAAGCGCCTGTTACCGCATTTGGTCCAGAATCACGAGTTCACCGAGATGCTGCTAAAGGAAGCGCGGCTCGCGGCGCGCGTGCGGCATCCGAACGTCGCAGCCACGCTCGACGTCGTGGCCACCAAAGGCGACGTGTTGCTCGTGCTCGACTACGTGCACGGTGAAGCACTCAGCACGCTGTGCCGCTCGCAAGCCAAAGAGAAGAAAGAGCAGCTTGCTCTGCCGGTGGCGGTCGGCATCGTGCTTGACGTGCTGCGAGGCTTGGCCGCGATTCACGACGCGACCGACGAGAAGGGCCGTTCGCTCTCGCTCGTGCATCGCGATGTGTCGCCGCCCAACGTGCTGGTCGGCGCCGACGGCGTGGCGCGCGTGTTGGATTTTGGCATCGCGACGGCGCTCGAGCACATCGAGGAAACCGCGCCGGAGCGCCGCAAGGGTAAGCGCGGCTACATGTCGCCCGAGCAATTGCGCGGCGAGCGGCTGACACAACGCTCGGATATTTTTTCGGTCGGCATCGTGATCTGGGAGCTGCTCGCGATGCGGCGGCTGTTTCCGTCGGACCAAGAGAAAGAGCCGGGCGACGCGGTCTTGCGCGGCGACTACCCGCGTCTATCGCAATACCGACCCGACGTGCCGAAAGCGCTCGACGAAATCGTGATGCGCGCGCTGTCGAGCGATCCGGAGGCGCGCTTCACCAACATGCACGAGCTGGCAGAAGCCGTGGAGACCGCAGGGCCGCAGCGCGCCAACGCCCGCCGCATCGGCGAATGGGTGCTCGAGCTTGCGCGCGACGCATTGGCCGACCGCACGCGGATGGTGGCCCGTGTCGAAAACTGGGTCAGCGACGAAATCCCGTTGCGCTCCACGCCCTTCGCCGCTGAATTGCCGCTGCGCCCGGCATCACCCAGCTCGCGACCGCCGGAGGCGTTCGAAGCCAACGTGCCGCTGCTGGACCTTCCGCCAGCGCCGCCGCTGCCCGCATCCGTGAAGTCCGCGCTCGCCGCGCGCTCTTCACATCCGCCAGCGCCTCCGATCGAAAAGGCTCAGGCGAAGGGCGGCTCGCGCTGGTGGCTTTGGGCGCTGCTGCTCGTTGGGACGGCGTACTTCATGCTGCGGGCACGCTAAGGCTGCGGGCGCAGCCGCTCGTCGGGGCGGCGTATTTCGTGCTGCGGGCACGCTGAGCTACTTCAGGCCGAGGGCGGTCTGCACGCAACGGTGACTTCGACAGACAGGACTCAGCGGCGGGGCGCAAGCGGCGCAGATTGCGTCGCAGAAGAACTGCGGCTCACAGCTTTTCGGGACCGGGCGCGGCTTGACGACGTCGGACCAACACTGGTCGGCGTCGTACTCACGCACGCTGATCGCCTCCGGGCAGCCGCAGCACGGGCGCGGGCGGTCCGCGACGACGCACTCGCTGTCGTCGTTGCAGAACAGCGCGTCGGGCACGCACTCGGTGCAACAGCCACCGACGAGATCGCCGCGCACGTAGCCGAGTGGGCAGGTGCTCTCCGAGCAGGCTATCTTCGGACACATCACGCCCATAGGCCCGGGCACGCAACCTTGGCAGCAGGCGCCGGCAGGCTGACCGACGACGTAGCCCGCGCTGCAACCTGCGGCCACCGACTTGCACATCACGTTGCTACAGCCGAGCTGCGGGGGTGGGCAAGTCGGGCAGCAAGTGCCCGCGATCGTGATCGGCGTCTGCCCGTCCGCGCATACCGGGAACGCGCAGTCGACCGCGTCGCAGTTGACGGCGCCGCCGACGCTGACTGAGCCACCGGTGCTGCTCGAGCCCGCCTTGCCAACCGAACCGCCAGCACCGACCGAGCCGCCAGTCGCGCTCGAACCAGCTTTGGTCGGCTTGCCGCTTGTCGACGTCGAGCCCCCCGGACTCGAGCTGGCGCCGGTGTTGGCCGAGCCGCCCCCGCCGTCGTCGTCATTCTGGCTGAACACGGTGCCACCGCACGCCACCGCGAAGGCGACGACGACGCACGAAAAACCGGCGTTGCGAAGGGAAGGCAAAGACATCAAGCGGCCTCTCGTTTCAGGACCAGTGCGCCCTATCCAGGAATTCTGGCGAAACTGCAGCGCGACCGCAAGCGGCAGAGGTCTCGCGGAGCGGTGGAGACCCGTAGTGGTGCGAGCTGCACTCATGCCCGACGACGTGTCGGACATCGTGCGCCAGGCATCGCTCAGTGCGACTTGTCTCAACAAACCCGAGCGCGCTCGCGGATCAGCTGAACGCAGGCGCCCTCGCCCCGCCCCGCACACTTCCGCGCGCGCCTCGTGTCACGCCGCGCACCGCCGCGCACCGCCACGCACCGCCGCGCACGCCACGCACGCCGCGCACCGCCGACCTCTCGCGCCGCGCTGGAACCAAAACTCGCGGCAAGAAGCGCGTGCTCACATAGAATCACTTGATACTATCGCGTCACGGATTTTCTTCGGGATTTTTGGAACCAGCTTCAGGTGGCCCACCGCGCACGCCAACGCTGAGGCTCGCGCGCTCGTCTATTTGATGCGGACGAGGTCGTCGGGCATCGCGGCGTGGGCGGGGCGGAGCGGGGCGACTTTCAGGAAGTCGCGGTAGGCTTTTAGCGCAGCCGCGTTGCTGGCCTTGTACGCCTTGAGCTCGGCCGGATACGCCGGGCCGAGCAGCTGGTAGCAGAAGGCCTCGAGGTGACCAGCCTTGGCAAGCGTGACGAGCCAGCCGTTGAGCGCGATTTTCTCGTCGAGCGCGGTGCCGTGGAGTGCGATGACCCCGACCCACGTGCTGAGCACATCGTAGAATTGCTCGATCGTCCAAGGCGGTCGGAAGCCGGTCACGGCCGGGCTGAACAGCGCTTCGAACGCGTGCGCGATCGGCGCGCTGACGGAGCCGTCGGCGGCTTGGCGTGCCGGCATTTGGCCGGGCGCGAGCCGCAGGTTGAAGGA
>JBBSAB010000244.1:0-3937 GCA_038252755.1 Polyangiales bacterium
AGATTCGTTCTTGGCAACGCCGGCGGCGGCTGGGTAGCCGAGATATTGCTCTAGGAAGTCGCGAGGAGCGTGCGAGCGTTCGGCTAAGTCCTTCACGCCGTTGCTGGGCGTCGCGAGGGACAAGCGCGTCGCGTCATCCGCCAACAGCATTTCAGCTCTCGAACGTACGCCTGCGGCCGTGTCCAGCTCGCCGCTCTCCGCTGCCGCTAGCAGTTGTGCCGAAGGTGGTGCGGCCGTAATGTCGAAGGCCAACATCGCGGCGATCTCGTAGCGCGTCAGGCGGTGGCGGCCGTGCTCGTCGGCTGCGGGCTCACCCAGCTCGAAACGAAACAGATGCTCCGGTGACGACAACACCGCCGCGAGGCCCAGCTCAAGCGCCTCCGGGCCGCCCAGCGCGGGTAGTGCGTCGACGACGAGGGCTGCAAAGCGCTCGACTTCCTCCGATTCGGCTGGTCGACGCCAGGCCATTGGCAAGTAGCGCGCGAATAGCTGCCGCACGCAGCTCATCCTAACGCTAGCCGCGCAAGCCTTGGCTTCGAGATCCCGCTCAAGCACTGTGTGTGCCGAAACTTCAGCCGCAGGACGCAAGGTCGCCACGGCGCTCGCATCCATTTGCAGCGCTTCGGCGGACGTCGAGAACCGCGCCGGCACGGTCTCGCCCGCAAACGGATTTTGATCGAGCTCGGCACCCGTGAAAAGGTGCACCGATTGTTCGAATTGAACCGCGCTCAGGCGCCGAATGCGCTGCGGGGACGACGCGCGGCAGGTCGGGTGCGGCGTGTCAACGGGCGCTTCTATCGCGGGCAGAAGCCGTGTGGGAGCGGGTGGCGCTTGGCCTTCGATGTTGCCGGTGCACGCCTGCGACACCAGTAGAGCGGCGATTGCGCGGTGCCCTCGAGGACGCCGCATCTGATAGGCAGCGGCAGGGGTCACGCCCAAATGCCCACACTGCGTGGATCGAGAGCCTGCGGCCCGGAAAAGCCGAAGCGAGTTTCGCCGCTCGGCAGCGGCAGCTCGAGCTTTTGCGTGATGGCGGTCAGCAGGGTGGAATGCGCCAGGTAGCGAACCTTGTAGTGCGCGTTGCCGTTCGTGAACTCAGGCACCGTGCCGGTAAAATTGATGGCTTGGCCGAGCTTGAAGCCCAAGGCGCTGCCACCCGCGAACACGAACGGCACGCGCTGCGTCGTATGCCCGGGCCCCCCGAGCTCCGAGCAGTGCAGCACGATGGTGTTGTCGAGCAGTGAGCCGGTGACGTCGGGTGTATCCTTCAGCATCTGGATGAATTGCTTGAAGCGCTCGGCGTACCAAACCTTGTCGGCGTTCCACTCGTTCCATTTTTCATCGCCACTTTTGCCAAAATGAGATGCGTCGTGCACGCCGTACTTCCCGTTGAGCGCAACGATCGGATGCTTAGCGTTGGTGTGCTCGAACATCAGCGTTACTACCCGCGTGCGTCCGCAGGCCAACGCCAGCCGAGCGAGCTCCATCTGCAAGTCGGCTACGGTCTGCTTGTTTTCCGCCATGTTGTACGTAGCGCGACTGGGATCGGTGACCGCCGGTACCAGGAAATTCGGGGCTTGATTGAAGGACTCGAAGTCGCGGCACGACGACGCCACGACCGGGCTCGTGCTGCTGCTCCCTTCGAGTAGCGCTCTCTCGAGCGCCGCGAGCGAGCTGAGGTAGCCATCGATCTTGCCGCGTTCGGAGCCTGGCAGGCCAACCTGCAACGACTTGAGATCTGCCACGGTGCCGTCGAGCACGCTCTTCCTGCGCCTCAAAAGTTGGGCCCTCTCGGCGGTCGCGCCCGCCGCCGGAGTTGTCGAATTGCCCGGTGCACTGAAATCTTTGAACACGCGGTCGAACGCGACGAGCGGGTTGTCCTCGCAGCGCACCTCGTCTCCTAATTTGTGGCGACTGATGTGCGGGTGGGTCGACCCTTTGCTGATGTTGGTTTGTACGCCGAGTTGAAGTGATGCAAACGGTGTCGTCTGCGACAGGCGCTGGCCCAGCTGCAGATCCAGCGTTTGCCGATCTTTGTCGTCGCCGGCCAGAAGTTGTTGCGAGCCGCCCCCGTGATCGCTCAGCGGCAGCATCGCAACGCCGTCCATGAAGATGCAATCCGACTTGACCGCCTCCAGAGGCTTGGAAAGCGTTGGCAGCTCGAAATTCGTGCCGGTCTGTGCCGGGTGCCAGAGATCGGGGATCAAACCGCAGGGTGTGTAAAAAAACACGACCTTGGCCGGCGCGACCATGGCGGCGGCGCGTCCTTTGTGCATTGCAAAGACTTGCGCCAGCGATGCGGCGATGGCGGAAGCCCCGAGTCCTCGCAGCAGGCGGCGTCGATTCATGGCCGGGCTCATTTTTCAATTACCTCTCTGGTGCTCCGCGTAGCGAACGAGTCTTGGAGCGCGATAGCGATGAACAATCGCGGAAGCTCCAGCCCGCCGCTTACGAAGCCGTCGGCGACGGCATTGGCGGCGCAGGTGTCCGCGGTCGGCGTCGCCGCGTACGGGTTGAAGCCGCGGGCGAAGCGGAAGTAGTTAGTAGCGAAGCACCGCTGCGCCTGCGGGCTCTGTGCGACGAGCTCTGCCAGTTCGTGAGCGCCATCGAAGGTCGCGGTGTCGCCGCCATTTGCGAGCCCGACGATGTTTCCGGTCGCGTCCACGTCCCGTTCCAAATCCTTGCTTCGAAAAGCGCCTGCGCCATCGAACGCCTCCAGGCCGAAGCCGATAGGATCCATCAGCGTGTGGCACGCGTTGCACGGAGCTCGGGCCGTGATCTTGAGGATGCGCTCGCGCGCATTCAAATTCTCGACGTCTGTCTGCAGCTCGGCCGCGACGTCGACGTTCATCGGCGGCGGCGCAATGTCTTGGCAGAGTAGGTGATCCCGGATGAAATGGCCGCGCTGAGTAGGTGAAGAGGACTTCGGGTGCGAATGCCCGAACAGCAACATCCCGAGGGTCAAGAGCCCGCCGCGCCCTGCTTCCCCGACGTGGACTGGTACGAGATTGGCGCTACCCGGTAGCGGTAGCTGGTAGTAGTTGGCCAGCCGATCGTTCAAGAATGTGGTCCGCGAAGTGAAAAGCTCCGGGAATGTCCGCGTCGAATCGAACGTCACGTGCGTAACGAAGGCGTCTTGCTCAGCACGCATCGCCTCCCGAATTCGATCCAACTCGCCTTCGCTCGAGAACAACCGAGGGTACGTGTCCGCGTCCTTGCTCGCCACATAGGCTTTGGGCGCTTCGAGCCATTCGTAGAAGAAGTCGGTGATGCGACGCCTTCCGCGCGGATCTGCCAGAAGGCGACGCGCTTGCGTCTCTATTTCCAGCTTGCTACTGAGTTGTCCTGCCGCAGCGGCTGCGAACAGCGCTTCGTCCGGCATCGTCCCCCAATAGAGGTACGATAGCGACGAAGCCAATTCGTACGGCGTCAATCGGAACAGCCCTGCGGGTTGTTCTGTCCCGAGCTCGCTACGCAACAGGAAGAACGGCGACATCAGCATGCCCTGGATGGTTAGCCGCACGCCGTCCTCGAACGTTGCTGACAAATCAGGTTGAAAATTCTGCGCAAATCGCGCCATTTCTGACTCAGTCAACGGTCGCCGAAATGCGCGCAAGCCGAGTTTTTGAATCAGCTCGTGGGCGCACGCGTCATCCTTCGTGCCGCACGGAACGACCCGCGCATATGCCTCAGTCACGCTCCGCGCAGCGAGGCTTTCGGCCACGGTCCAATAGCCGTTCACGCGCGCTTCCGAAATCGTGGCTACGCTGACATTGTTCGTGAAACCACGCTCTTCGATGTCACCAGGCACGGCCGCGATGTCGGGTGCTGGCAGGCTCAACAGATCGCTCAAAGTGTTGACGTATTCCAGCCGCGTGAGCGGGCGAAGCACTCGTGGTCCTGGGCCGTCGCTCGAACACGGCGCGGCATCCGCCAG
>JBBSAB010000245.1:0-3908 GCA_038252755.1 Polyangiales bacterium
CCGTCACTCTGGCGGGCTCCGCGGGGTAGTCCGCGGTCGGACTGGCGTAGGTTTGGGCCCGCCGCCTCGGCGCCCAGCCTTGCCCGGGGCCTCTTCGCCCCCTTTCGCCCCGGTCTGAGCAGAGCTCCGCCCCTGGTGACGCACCCTCAATGCGCGTCGAACAGCTCCGCCTGCACTGGCTCGCCGAGCTTGCGGCGGATGATGACGCTCTTGAAGAAGGGTGGCGCCTCCGGCGGGCGCAAGCGTAGGCGGAGCAGTCGGCTCGCCCAGCCAGGTGAGGTAGCGGTCGATGCCGGCGCTGGTGAGCACGAGGGCGCGGAGCTTCATCCGCCCGCCGCAGCGGTCGACGTCGATTTTGAAGCTACGTTTCAACAGTTCCTTCCACGGGCGATACCCAGAGCGATGCGTGGCCGGCTTGTCCTTCTTCGCGCTACCGAGCAAGCAGTCGTGGTCGTGGTCGTTCTCGCCTGCAGGTCGAGCGCGAAGGTCTCATCGCTGAACGGCCGCTTGAGCACCAGCCGCACCAGATCGCCTGGGACCAGCTGGACGCGGTCCTGCGAGAGCGGGGGTCGCAAGATGTACTTGCAGAGAGCTTCGCGCCCCGCGACGTCGTCGGCGCTCGCGGTGGTCGCGGCGTGCAGGGAGAAGCCCTGCTCGGTCGCGCACAGCGTCTTGGTGAGCGCAGCCCCCCGTGCCAACGTGACGTGAGACAGCTCCCCCTGGAAATCTAAGTACCGATGGGCGGAGAATGGATCGTAGATCGTGCCCAAACCTACCCGTGTGTCTGGTCGTGACGGCTCGCAAGCGAGCGCCGACCCGGAGCGCTCACTTGGCGTGAGCGGCGCTGCCGTGGAGACGGTGGCCAAACGGCCACGCCGGCTGTTCAGCGCAGCCGACAAGCTCCGTCTCGTGAAAGAAGCTGACGCCTGCCTGGCCGGCGGTGAGCGTGGTGCTCTGGAGGCGCTGCTTCGACGTGAGGGCATCTACAGCTCGCAACTCTCGTCCTGGCGCACGCTGCTCGGAGCCCACGGCGCGGGCGGCCTCGCGGCGAAGAAAGTGGGCCGCAAGCCGAAGCTCAGCGAGGCAGAGCGGCTCAACGTGCAGCTCATGAAGCGCAACGCCGAGCTCGAGCGCAAGCTGCACGTCGCCAACGTGCTCATCGCCCTGCAAAAAAAAACGCACGAGGTTCTGGGGCTGGCACTGCCGGAGAGCGACGGAGAGGCCTGATGGCTCTCGTCGCAGAATTCGTCCAGCCTGGCGTGTCCATCGTCGCGGCGTGCGCGTCGGTGGGCGCGAGCCGCGCAACGCTCTACCGCGGCCGGCGCCCCGCGCCGCCTCGGGCTCCGCGCCAACGAGCGCCCAGTCCTCGGCGACTGGGTGACGACGAGCGCCAAGCCATTGTCGACGCCATGCACTCGCCGGAGTTCGTGGACCAGCCGCCGATGGAGGTGTTCGCGAAGCTGCTCAGTCGCGGCGTCTACCGCGTCCATCCGCACTTTCTATCGCGTGCTCGAAAGAGCGCAGGAATCAGCGTCTTCCACACCCGTACGTCAAACCCTCGCTCACCGCGACAGCGCCCAACCAAGTATGGACCTGGGACATCACCAAGCTGGCCACGCTCGAGAAGGGCATCTTCTTGCACGTTTACGTGATCATCGATTTGTTCAGCCGGTACGTTGTCGGCTGGATGGTCGCGGCGAAGGAGTGCAAGCACCTGGCGGCCCAGCTCTTCGCCGAGGCTGCCGCTCGCCATGGCATCGAGCCTGGCCTTGTCGTGCACGCCGACCGCGGCTCCGCCATGAAGAGCGACACGCTTGCGCAGCTCTTGGCATCGCTCGGCGTCGACCAGAGCTTCAGTCGGCCTCATGTCTCCGACGACAATCCGTTCAGCGAGGCAGGGTTCAAGACCCTCAAGTACCAACCGGACTATCCTGGCTTCTTCGCAGGCCTGCTCCACGCCCGTGGATGGCTGAGCACGTTCTTCGGCTGGCACAACGACAGCACCAACACTCAGGCCTCGCGCTCTTCACGCCCGCCGAGGTGTTCTTCGGTCGCGTGCCGGTGGTGCACGCCGTGCGCCAGGCGGCGCTCGACGCGGCGCACGCCTTGCATCCCGAGCGCTTCCCCAACGGCCCACCAAGAGCCGCTCTGCCACCTGCCAGCGTGCATATCAACCCACTCGAAGCCATGGTCGTCACGGTCGGCAGCGACGCGACCGTAGCGAACACCAACTCACCGCCTGAGCTCGTAGCGAGCCCAGCGCAGAAGGCGCCTCACGCCGCGGCCACGGCGCTCGGTAGGTGGCGGCAAACGGTCATCCGCACCATGCCGCCATACACGCGTCGCTCCCGCTGCCGGTAAAGGCCCGCGCGTCGCAGCATCTCGTCGAAATCCGCGTGAATGTACCGTTGAAACAGCTGTGTTTCGTAGAGCGAGACTAGCCGCGGCAGCACGCTGCGAGCCGGTTGCCGTTCTGGCTTGGCGTAGTCAAGAAACGCGATCGTGCCGCCGGGCTCGACCACTCTCGCCAGCTCTTTCACTGCCGCGTCTCGAATATTTTCTGGCATACAGTGAAGTGCAAAGGACATCACTGCCACAGAGAACTCACCCGCGCAAAAGCTCAGATCGGCCGCGTTACCGACCATCAGCTGCAGCCGCGGCGAGCGCGCGGTCCGCCGCGCCCGAGCCAGCATGTCCACCGACAAGTCGACGCCAACGACGTGGAAGCCGCGTTCTGCGAAGGCGAGCGCTTGGCGAGCAGTACCGGTCGCGGCGTCCAACAAGCGAGCCGTCGCAGGCAACTCCAAATAGTCGACGAATTGTCCGCGCAGCGGCGCCAACGCCGCGTCGAACACGCCGTAGATGGGCGCAACCCAGCGAAAGAGCCGCGTATTGTAGTCGATGAAGGCGTTGGTTTCCATGTACTGCTCCTCGTTCAGTCAACGCGACCGTCGCTAACGTGCTCGAGATTCAAGAGCAAGCCAGGTGCCGGTCACAAAATATCTTGGCCACGCCGTAGATCGACTGCATGGGATTTGCCCCGATCGAGCTGGGAAAGATGCTGGCGTCTACCAGGTAGAGGCCGCGTGCACCGCGCACCTGATAGTCCGGCGAAACCACGCCGCGCTCGGGTGATACCGCCAGCTTGTTGCCGGACATCATGTGCGCCGCGAACAGCGGAGTTTGATTGCTGCGAAACTGGAGCGAGCTGGTCAACGCCGCGAGCTGATCGGGACGCTCGACGACACCTTGATAGCCGTTCGAACCGGGACTCGCCTCGAAACTAGGAATCAAGATACGTTCGGCGCCGGCCTCGAACAAGATCTTGCCGCTCTCCACGATGCCGCTGCGCAAGCGCTGTTTGTCCGAATCACTCATGCGGTAGAAGATGCGCGCCTTGCCGCGCGCGTCGATGCCGACACGATTGTTGGACGACGGCTCGTCCAGTAGCACCACGCCGACCCCGCCGAGGTTGCGATAGCCTCGCACCATACCGTGCACCTGACTGGCAGGTCCCGGGCACATCGCCGCGCATACTTCGGGTCGCGCCGCTGCGACCTCGAGCAAGAAATCCGGCGCTTTGTCGCTGAAATCCGTGGTGATGAAGTCACTGGCGTAGACCGACGAGGACAGCCCACCATGGCCGTCGATGCGCTGTTGGAAGTTACCAATCAGCAGCAAGAAGGGATGCATCACGAAGCCGCGCCCGGTCTCCGGATGCCCGGTTCGCGAGCGCAGCAAGATGGCGGAGCTACCTAGGTTGCCGAGAGCATAAGACAATCGAACTGGCGAAATGAGGTAGAGGAAATGCCAGGCCAGTTGACCGAGGAGGCGCTGCCCCCTGCTCACCAGGACACCGATGGCCAAAGAGCGCTGAGCACGACCGACTGCTGAGCTCAAGAGCCAGC
>JBBSAB010000246.1:0-3853 GCA_038252755.1 Polyangiales bacterium
ATCGCGATCCCCCTGCGTCCAGTTGCCAGTACCACCCACCCTAAATCTCGGCCTTCCCGTCTTCCCGCCTTCCTGTTGTCCCCGCTCGCTCGGGCAAGATGCGATGAATCATCAGAGGAAGGCGGGAAGGCGGGAAGATTTTGGGGGGTGGGGTTTACTGCTGGCGTCGTTGTGGGGACGGCGCGAAGGGCACCCGTTTGCGTGCTCGAACAAACAAATCCTTCCCGCCTTCCCGCCTTCCTGTTGTCTCGTCTCGCGTGCGGCTAGACGGATTTGATGGGTATGCGTAGTGAGCCGCTCGAGAGGGAGCGCGCGGGTGCTTGCGACGGTGAGCGTGATGGGTGGAGCGACGGGGCGGCGGCGCCGCTGTCGTCGGCGAAGATGACTTGGTTACGTCCGGCTGACTTGGCTTCGTAGAGTGCTGCGTCGGCGCGGGCGAGCCAAGTCTTGCCGGTGTCGCCCGGGCCCAAGACCGCGACGCCGATCGAGGCGGTAACGCTGAAATGCTCTTGGCCCTTGCTGAAGCCAATCTCGCCGATAGCTTGGCGCACGCGTTCGGCGCGTTGGCGCACGGCGTGCGCCGACGAATCCGGCACCACGACCACGAACTCTTCGCCGCCGTAGCGGGCGACGAAGTCCTCGCGGCGCAAGAAGTTACGCACGAGCGTGTCGGCGACCTTCCGGATCACTTCGTCGCCGATCGGGTGCCCAAAGCGATCGTTGACCGACTTGAAATGGTCGACGTCGATCATCAGCAGGCAGGGCGTAGCGCTCATCAGAAATGAAAGATCGGCGACGCGCTCCAGCTGCGAGTCGAGCGACGCACGGTTGTGCAGCTGCGTCAGTGGATCCATCGCCGCGCTCTCGCGCGCTTCGTGAAGCTCGGCCTTCAGTTTCTGAATCTTCTCACTCAGGAACCGCATCTGCTCTTGCTGGAGCTGCTTGCGCTGATCCATCACGTCGGTCACGACCTGCACCACCGCTTCGGCTTCCTTGCGGATTACGTCGGCGTCGTTGGCGCCGAACGCCGCCACCAGATGCCCAAGCTGTTCGCCGACTTTGGCGTCCGCTGAGCGATCTTCACCGACCGTGCGCGTCAAGCAACGCGCGAAGGCGTGAACTGCTTCGCGTAGGTTGTTCACGCTCGACGATACATATTCGCGCTCGTGCGCGCGGTGCGCCGTGAAGTAACGGCGGGCGCCGCCGAAGTCGCGCTTGGGCGCCGCACCTTCGACGGCTGGCTTTTCGCCCAGCGCGATCTTTCGCGCCCAGCCGTCGCATTCGCCGCGCGTAGCTTCCGCGCTCACATTGTCGGTGTCGAAGGCGTGCTCGCCGAAGGCGCGCAGCAATGCCACGACAGCGTCGATGCTGGCGTCCAGATCCCGGCCTTCCAGATCCGAAGCCTGCGCTTCCTGGGCGGAATCAGCGCGGCTGGCGGAGGCCGCGGGCCGGCCTTCGGCAGCCGGGGTGCCAGGAGGAGTAGGGGCGTTCTTTTTCCAGAACATGGCCTTGGAGCTCAGAACGGCGTAAATTCTGGAAAGTTCAGTAGGAAACGCCAGGGCTTGTCGCGGCTGCCCCTTCAGTTCGCCTCGGGGGGTCCGTTTGTGACCCTGAGGTTCAGGGACCTTTGCTGCCCAACTCCGCCGATTCAATCAGAGTCTCTTCGAGTCCGCCGATCGCGGAGCGCGCCGGTCGTGTGCTCGTGGTCGAACCCGAGACCGAACGTCGGAGCGAGCTCCGCAAGTTGCTGGAGCACGAAGGCTACGACTGTGTCTTTCTGCCTGACGGCGATGAGCTACTCAGGTTGACGAAGGAGTACGAGCCCGATCTGATCCTGCTCGCCGCCGACGTGCCCGGAATGAGCGGCGTCGAGCTGGTAGGTGATCTGCGAGCCATGGACCCCCGCGTGCACTACCCGGTGATCTTGGTCGGCACCTCCGCGGATGAAGATGAAGTCGCGCGTGGTCTGCTGGCTGGTGCCGACGACTTCGTTTCGGATGTCGAGCGGCATCATGAGCTGCGCGCGCGGATTCGCGTGCAGCTGCGCAATAAACGTTTTTACGACGCGCTCGAGCGTGTGCGGAACGAACGCGATAACCTGCGCCGCGACTCGCAGACCGACCCACTTACGGGTCTGCTCAATCGTCGCTCGCTGCAAGCCGAGGTCACCTCGCGCTGCGAGGCCAAGGAGCGCTTCGGCGTCCTGTTCATGGACCTCGATCACTTCAAGTCGGTGAACGATCGCTACGGTCACGAGATGGGCGATCGCGTGCTGGTCGCGGTCGCCAGCGTGCTGAAGACGGCGCTGCGCCCGGGTGACGTCGTCGGTCGTTACGGCGGCGAAGAGTTCGTCGGCGTGGTCGCCGGCGCTGGTCCGGAATCAGCGCGTTTGGTGGCGGAACGGCTGCGCCGCGCGATCGAGGCGATGCTGCCGCCGAAAGGCGGTCCGACCAAGCTGACGATCAGCATCGGCACGACCGTGTTCGACCCGCGCCAGAGCGAGGAGCGCACCGAAGAGCTGTTGCACCGCGCCGACATGGCGCTTTACGCCGCCAAGCGCACCGGCCGCAATCGCGTGGTGCTGGTCGCCCCCGGCCAAAGCATCCCGGCGGCGGTCGAGCAGGATGCGCGCGGCTCCACGACGATGAGCATTCCGTTCACGACGCCGCCTGAAGCGCCTCAGACCAGCGTCTTACCGATCCCCGACGTGCCGTCGCTGCCGATCGAAAGGCTTCGTTCCGGATGAGTGCCCAGCCCTCGCTCACGCTGCCAGCGACCGAGGCCACGACGGAGCACGAGAGCCAAGTCGTGCCGAGCGAGCCGGTCGTCTCGTCCGAAGATCCGAACATGTCCGAGCTCGAGCGCGAGCTGGTGCGACGCCTCAAGACTGGGCGTGCGGCGTTGCCAGTCTTGCCGGCGGTGGCGCAATCGGCGATCCGCCTCGCCAACGATCCCGACGCGCGCATCACCGATCTGGCCGGCTTGGTCGACACCGATCCGCCGATCGCGGCGCGCTTCATGTCCGTCGCCAACAGCGTGATCTACTTTCGCGGCTGGGTGACCAGCTCGACGCAGTCGGCGATCGTGCGTTTAGGCTTGGCCAGCACGCGAGACCTGCTGTTTCAGGTGGTCTACGCCAGCACTTCGGGCGGGCTGAAAAAGTACCAGAGCGCGGTGCAAGCGTCGTTTCGGCGCAGCGTCACCGCCGCCCATGCCGCGCGCGTCATCAGCCGCGAGCTCTCGATCGGCACCGACTACGACTACATGAGCGGGCTGCTCCATGACATCGGCGAGTCGCGCATCTATCGCATCCTCGACGGCCTCAAGCTGCCGACGACGCCGGCCCTGGTTGCCTCACTGGTCCAGAAATACCACGAGAGCGCCGGTGCCGAGGTGGCGATGGCCTGGAAGCTGCCGACCGAAATCGTCGACGCTTGCGCGGCGCATCACGATCCCGTCGCGGCCGCCAATCCCCACGTGCGCTTGGTCATGCTCGCCGACTGCGTGGTTGCCGCGCTCGAAGCGGAAGCCGGCCAAGACAAGCGCGAGATCGACTTCGAGCCCTTCGATAGACTGCTCGTCGACCCCGGCATTGCGCGGCGCCTGATCGAGAAGACTCGCCCGTTCGTCGTCGACCCGGGCAAACTCTAGACACTCTTGCGGTCGAGCAGCGAGAGAACAGGAAGGCGGCTCATCATTGGTCTCATTTCAGCTGGCGGCCACGCCCGCTGATCCTGGCTTCTGGCTTCGTTTTCGCTCCGGTCCGGTGCTCACGTACCCACGTACGTTCAACGAGAGGCGACCGGAAAGGTCGCTTGGTCCTCGCGAAAGCCTCGCCAGAAGCCAGGCTGAG
>JBBSAB010000247.1:0-3691 GCA_038252755.1 Polyangiales bacterium
CACCTCCAAACGAGCCTCAATCGACCGGCGCGTCACCGAACAGACGCTGCGCGACCACATGGCCCTGAACTGCGTGCGCCGCTGCGCACACTGAGCCGACCGATGGACTCGTTTTTGAACTTCGGCGCCGGGCCGAACCAGCTATCAGAGCCGTGGCAAAACCTGGGCCCAACGCACGATATTCGCAAGCGGCTAAAGTTCGAGAACGACTCGGCCGCGGCCATCCTGGCCGAGCATGTGATCGAGCACGTTCCCTTCTTGCAGGCGATGAGCTTTCTCCGGGAATGCCTGCGCGTGCTCAAGCCAGGTGGTGTGTTGCGCATCGCCTTTCCAGACGTGAGCCGATTTCTGACCACGCGCGCGATGGAGTTCACCCTCAACGCTGCGGCGCTGGGTTACGCCGACGGCCTCGCCAACCGGCCTGGTTTGACGCTACCCGCGACGGCTCCCGAAAGGACCCGCGCGGCCCTTTGGCAAATGCTGACTGGCTGGGGTCATCAGACTGCCTGGACCGAACACAGCGCCGCGGGCGCCTTGCTCGTCGTCGGCTTCGCGCAGGTGTGCCGCCGTCCGTACGGCTACGGCGAGCTCGAGGGTGTCGACGGCCACCACCGTGACGTCGGGCCGGAGCTCGCGCGGCTCGAATCGACCATTTTGGAGGCGCGAAAATGAAGAACACGCTCGTCGTGATGAGCTCCAACCGCGAGCTCGAAAAGCAGACCAGAAACACCCTACAAAACCTCGCAAACCTGGGCGCGATGCTGCTCATGGAAACGGGCTCGTCCGATGTGGCGTTTGCGCGTTGCCGCGCGCTGTCCTGGGCCTGCGAAAAGCTCCGCGAGTACCCCGACCGCGACATCGTGTTGATGCTCGACGACGACATGGAGGTACCCGCCGAAACGGCGCAAGCGCTCGCCGACCAGGCACGCGAGCTCGGGCGCGCCTGCTCCGCGGTGTACGCCACGCTCACTGCGAAGGTAGCCGCGTCTCGCTGGGCCGAGCACCCGGGCCTGTGGCTCGTCGGCTTGGGTTGCGTTGCGATCCCGCGCGCGCTGCTCTTGGAGCTCGAAGAGCGCTCGGAATCATTCGAGCTCAACGGCAAGTTCTACAGCGCGTTCACGTGGAGCGGTCCGGACAAGGGCAACTGGCTCGCCGAAGACTTCAGGCTTTCGATCAATCTCGGCGGCGTTCACCTTTGCCCGCTCGGCGTGGGCCACATCAAAAAGGGTGCGCTCTGGCCGGACGACGAGACGCTCGAGCAACTGCAGCAACCCAATCGAGGACCCTGAAAATGACCGACATCCGCCTCTCTCCTTCCGGCCCCATCATCGGCAAGGCCACTTCCCCCGGCGCCGGCGCGCGCCTTCGACTCACCGAAGCAACGAGCGTGATGGGTGGCTCCCAAGCCATTCCGAGCGTGCCCGACGTCATCAGCCCCGACGGCTTCGGCGTGCCCAACCCGCTCGTCCTCACCCTCGACGCCCCGAAACAGGCTCTTCACTACCGAGCCAATCTGTCGCTCGACGTGAACGACAGCTCGACCAGTCCGGGCGGCGAAGTCGTGCTCTACCTCGACGTGTCGCTCGACGGCGGCACGACCTACACCAACCGCGCCAGGAACGCACACACCATCAACTCGACCACGACCGGGGTGGAAGGACGCCCCATGCAGGTCTGGCTGCCGTTAACCCTGGGCACCGACCTCGGCATCAACGACGCCACGCCCCCGGCGAGCATCAAGCTGCGCGCTCGCGCGAACAAGACGCTCGGCTCGGCCCTCACCGTAAGCTCGCTGGCCACGTCCAACGGTGGCTCGCCTGTCTCCGGCCTGAACGGAACCATTCACATGGAACTCGAGGAGTGCCTCTAGTCCGGCACGCCCGCCCCGCCTGACAGCCCCGTTCCCGTCGGCGCGTAGCCGCGACGAGAACACCAACCCTGACCACGCCGGCACGCCGGCACGTCACAGCCAAGCCGACGCGCGTCCGCCGCGCCCGGCACCGGCACACCTGCGCCCGGAGTCCGCCATGAGCCCCGAAGCCACCGAGCTCACCCTCTACCTCGACAACGACGAACCGCTCTACCGCCAAAAGATCGCCATCTTCCGCGCTCTCGCGAAGAAGAAAGACCGCGGCAAATACAACCCCGCGCTCGCCCCCAAAGCCTTCGCCGGCCTGATGAGCGTCGCCGCCAAGAAATACATCCGCGAATTCGGCGGCCCCGGCGACCGCTGGAACATCATCTTCTCGCCGATCGATCGGCGCCACGCCGCGGCGCACTACGCCGAAGAATTTCTGGAGTGGTACGCCGTCGACTATGAGCGCCCGGCACGGAGGTCGTAGCGATGCCTTCCGCGGCCGCCATCAGCGCAAACCGAAAGCAGCTCCAGCGCGAGCTAGCCGAACACCTGCGCGAGAAAGACCGCGCAGCCCTGGGCTCGCTGCGCGCCCAGATCGACGCAGCCCGCGTCGAACGTCGCCACATGGTTCGCGGCGCACGCGAAACCTGCAGGTCGGCGTTGCTATCCCTACGCGAGCGCCAAGCCGCCGAGCGCCGCCGGCTCACGCTCGAGCACCAGGCCGAGCGCGACCAGGGGCGCGTCGCCTGCGTCACCGGCAAGACCAGCGCCAAGGAACAGGGCCTTGAGCTTGAGCACACCGCGCGGCGCACCTTCAAGGAGGAGCGCATCTTTCAGCGCCAGATCCGCAACGCCGGCAAGAAACGCCCCGAGCGCTCGACGGCGCGGGAACGCCGCGACGAAGACGACGACGCCGTCACGAACAACCTCCCGCCTGAGCTCGTGCCGGTGTTCGAGAAGCACCGGAAGTCGATCAAGGGTTCGGCGAGGCGGAGCCGCACCGAGCAGTTCCTCGAATGGGCGGAGGAGAATCCGGACGAGGTGCTCGCCGTCCAGCAGGCGGAAGCCGATCGCGGGCTCAAGGAACTACTACGGCAGGAGCGCGAGCTTGGGCGGAGTGTCCGCAGCGGCGGACGGTACCAGCGGTCGACGGCGGAGCTGGAGAAGCTGCTGGCGGAGGTTCCGTTCTAGAAGCCCCGCCCGCCGCGTGCCGCGGCGTCGCCCACCGTACTTGGCCACGTCGTCGCTACCTCGCCACATTCGTGATGGGCCAGTAGAAGCGACGCAGCGGGACCAGTGCTCGGGACTCCGAGTCGAGCTTGTCGTAGAAATCGACGATCAACTGGCGGAGCTTCGGCAGGGTGATCAGGTTCAACGCAACCTCGGCGCGGTCGGCCTCGTACATGGCATCACGACTGAAACCGCCGGTGCTTACGTAGAGGCAGCGATCGCCTTTGCGGCGCCCGCCCAGAAACGACCTGATCTGCGGTGCGCCAGTCGCCGCGGTCCGGTGCTTTACCTCAACGAAGATGCGCGGGTCTTGCAGGCCGAGCCCATCAGGGGACGCAAAGACATCCACCCCGCGATCGCGTTGTGTCCGAAAACCCGAACGCTTGAGTCATGCAGCCGCTCGACGATAGAAGTTGAGCAAACCGCCGAGCCGCGAGCGGGCACGAATGGCATTGAGGGCGGCGTTGTCGTTGCTCGGAGCCGGCAGCGCGTGAATGAGCCGGCCTCCGATGCCTTGGTGATAGCGCTCGGCGTCGTAGTGGGCGACGAACTCCTTGAGCAGGTGCCGCAGGTGCGCCTGCCCAAAGACCAAGAAGTGATCGG
>JBBSAB010000248.1:0-3564 GCA_038252755.1 Polyangiales bacterium
CGCGCTGCCCAGGTGGGTCCACCTCAGAGACGCCTGCTAGGCGGCCAGCCTACTTGCAGCCGCTTGTCGAGGTCGTAGACGCCACCCTCGCGCGCGCCTACGATCTTGCGATCGCGCCATTTATCGCCGCGATCTAGCTAGCTCGAGCTAGCTGGTCGGCGACTGGGAGCCGCACACACCTCGTCGGTGCAACGACCGGTGAGGCGTAGGCGGTTCTTGGCGAACAGCGAATAGCCGGCGTCCAGTAACTGTGAAACGCCCGGCCAGCGCGAGAACGCGACCGCGCGCTTGAAGCCAACCGCCGCGTAGAGCCGTCGAAACACCTCCGCGCCTTCGACCAACTCCCCGGTCGGCAACCGACCATGGATGCGTTGCATCAGCTCTGTAAAGGTGAGCCCGACGCTGGCCGGCGCGAAGTCAGCAGCTTGAATATCGGTGAAGCGGATGCGCTGCGACTCCTTGTCTAACTTTCGCAGCATGCTCACTTCACGCAAGCAGAGCGGGCAGTCCCCATCGAAGAAGACTTCGATGTCGAAGTCTGTGGTCGGCTCACTCATGCCGAAAGCCTTGTGCTCGTCGCAGGTCGTGTCAATCCAGGGCGGTGGGCGCCGTTCCACCGCAGTCCTCGAATTTTGGTTGGCGCCCCGCGGCCGCTGATGTGTTTCACGTCTGCGGCCGTACCGAACGACCCTGTAGGAGAGGTGTGTCAGTAGCCTGGACGCCGCCCGCGTAGGCGGGCCCGCTGCGCCGTCCCACGCCCAACGACGGCTCCGCACCGAAGCTCCCTCTACTGAATTCAGCAGATTCGTCCCCGCGGTGACCCGAAAGGCACCGCTTTTACACTGGCCGAACAAGCCCATGCCTTCACCACGGAGCCGCGTTTGAGCCGGCCGATCTTCGCGCTGACCTGCGTAGCGTTCACATTGGCGTGCGGCAGCAACGGCTCGCCCTCGGCATCGAGCGGCGGCACCGATCAGGCGACTGCCGGCGCAAGCGGCATGCATGCCGGCACCAGCGGCGCTCCGGCAGGCGGCGCGGCCCAAGGCGGCACCGCTGGCTCTGGCACCGCTGGTGTCGCGGGTGGCGCGGGTGGCGCGGGTGGCGCGGGGCAAAGTGGTGGTGCGGGCAAAGCCAACGGCGGTGCGGGCGGCGCGGTCGTGCTCACTCCAGCCATGGGCACACCTGGAGTTTGGGAGAACGTCACGTCGAAGGAGATGGACCCGGCTTTGTTCACCGGCAACGGTGGCTTCGGGGTCGGTAACATCGTGACTGATCCGGCGCGCCCGACGGACATGTACGTCGGCGGCTACGGCTCGATTTGGAAGTCGACCGACTACGGCTTCACCTGGGCCAAGCTCGACAGCAAGCCCAACCCCCCGTACCTCCCGCTTGGTCACGTGCTGGCAGTTGCCGGCACCACGCCCGCCACTTTGTGGATGGCGAGCGTCAACGGCGCCGACCACGTCTACAAATCCACCGACGGCGGCCTCACGTTCACGCTCACTGGCAAAATCGCCGAGCAACCCAACTCCGGTAGCTTGTATTCGATCATCGCGGATCCGCACGACGCCACGCATTTGCTCACCGGTTTGCACGAGGAAGACAAACTGCTCGAGTCGACCGACGGCGGCGCGACGTTTCATTTCGTCTCCGGCGCGGGTTGGCCGGCGGGCGGCAAGTCTTGGTTCCCGTATTTCGTGGACATGGGCGACCCCGCGAAGACCAGCAAGACCTGGTTCGCGATCGCACAGGACGGCGGCTCGGCCGTCATGACCAGCGACGGCGGCGCGAATTGGGTCAAGCCGACCGGCCTCGAAGGCTTGCAGCATCCCCACGGCGACACCGGCATCTTTCAAGACGCAACCGCGCTGTTCGTGGCCGGCGTGCAGGGGCCGGGCGACGGCGTGTACCGCAGCACGGATCTCGGCAAGAGCTGGACCCGTGTGACGCAAGGTAGCGGCGGCGTGGTCTGGGGCACCCCGAAGAACCTGTACGTGATGTGGGGCTGGGCCTGCGCCAGCTGCGGCACCAACGAAGGCGGTCCGCAGTACCAGACGGCCCCGCAACCCGGCACCACCTGGATGAAGGGCACGGTGCCAGCCGGCTTGGTTTGGGGACCGAACAGCGTCGCCGTCACCTCGGACGGCAAGCACTCAATCGTCGTCGGCTCAATGTGGGCGACCGGTTTGTGGCGCTACGTCGAGCCTTAGCGCCTACTGCCAGACTTCGATCGACGTCAGCTCCGGGCCGCCGCCTTGCGCGCCCGCGCCTTGTGCCGAGTACAGCTTGCCGTTCAGCAACGCGGCACTGGTCGAGTGACGCGCTTGCACGAGCTTCGAGAATGACGTGAAGGAGCCGTCCAACGTATTCAGGCCTTCGGTCTCGGCGTGGGCGGCTGGCAAGCCGCTCTCGCCGCCGACGATCAGCAGCCAATCCCCGACTGCAACGGTCGCAGCGTCGCCGCGTGGCGTCGGCAGTTTAGCGGGGAGCGTCGACCATTTGCTGGCAGCAAAGTCGTAGACGTCGACTTCCGGAACCGTGAGCTCGACGTCGTGGCCCGTCGACGTGGTGCGACCACCAGCGATGTACAGCTTGTCGCCGATCACGGCGCCTTGAATGTGGTCGCGCGGGTGCGGCGCGTCGGCCAGCTGCTTCCACTCTTGGGTCTTCGGATCGTAGCTATCGAACCAGGCTTGAAAGCCGCCTGTGTGCCCGGCGTTGCTGCCGCACACCATGTAAAGTTTGCCCTGATACGTCACAGCGGCATTCGAGCCGCGCGGTCGCGGAATGCTCGGCCCTTCGCTCCATTGGTTGGCTTTGACGTCGTAGCGGTACGCCTTGTCGAGTGACGGCTCGTTCGGGTAATTGCCTTGAAACGCGCCGACTACCCAGATGTTGTCGTCGAGCACCACGGCTTGGATGTGATGCATCTCGACCGGTGGCGCGCTGACCTCGCTCCACTGCTTGGTGACTGGGTCGAACGCATTCATCGGTCGCTTGCCGCGCGCGCCGAAGGTGTAGATTTTTCCGAGCGCCGCCGCGACCGTGCTTTCACTGCGCGCGGTTGGCATGCCCTGCGCAGTGATCGTGCTCCACATGCGGGCTTGCAGCGCCGATTTTTCGAAATGCTCGACAGTGTTGCCGCCGCCCGCGCCACCACCGGCCGTGCCAGCCATTCCGGCGTTGCCACCGCCGCCCGCTACGCCACTGCCGCTTGCGCCGCCGGCACCGGCGCCGGATGTGCCTGCGCCTTGCCCAGCGCTGCCACCGCCACCGCCGCCGCTACCAGCGCCAGCGCCAGCCGTCTGACCCGCCGCACCGCTGACACCAACGCTGCCGGCAGCGCTGGTTGGCGACTTCGCCCCGCTTTCCGAAGAGGAACAGGCCAAAGACAACGCGAGCAGCGCGAACGGACCGAGCGCCGCTCCGGCACTACCCAGAGCGCGAGCCTTCCGCCTGCTGAGCGTTCGCATCAACCGCGATTGTGCCAGAGTTGTCGAGGCCGACCAGCTACTTCTCGGGCTGAACGACAGGGCACGGCAGATTTTTGAACGTGCCGTCTGC
>JBBSAB010000249.1:0-3527 GCA_038252755.1 Polyangiales bacterium
CCTGTCGTGGCTACTTCGCTCGTGCACCGCAGGATCGTTCAAGAATTCACGCGGGACAAGTCTTGACCTGTTAGGCCGAACTGAGCGAGATGCCGCCCGTGATTGCGCGCTTTGCTGGCCAGCTTCGGACCGCAGTCCGTAAGATCTTCGCCAAAGTTCGTGAGGCGCTCTTGCCCGAGCTGCCGCCCTCCCTGCTCGGCGGTGTCGCAGCGGACGTCGCCCGAACGCGCAGCCAACTGCTCGCCGAGAACGCTTTTCTACGGCAGCAGCTCATCGTCGCCAATCGAAGCGTCAAACGGCCCAGACTGCGGCGCTGCGAGCGCGGCGTGTTGGCGTTTCTCGCGGCCAGGATCCCATCGTGGCGCAGCGCACTGCTGATCGTGAAGCCCGCAACTCTGATTCGTTGGCACCGCGAGGGATTTCGCTCGTTCTGGCGAGCGAAGTCGAAGACGCCCAGTCGAGAGCCGCGAATCGGCGCCGAGGTTGCCGCCCTGATCCGACGGATGGCCGTCGAGAATCGACTTTGGGGCGCCGAGCGCATCCGTGGCGAGCTGCTCAAGCTCGGCATCCGCGTCGCGAAGCGCACCGTACAGAAGTACATGCGACGGGCGCGATCGCCATCGCCGTCAGATGGACAGGCGTGGCAGACCTTCCTGAAGAATCGCACGGTCTGGGCCTGCGACTTCCTACAGACCTACGACATCTGGTTCCGCCAGATCTTTGCCTTCGTCATCGTCGACGTGAACACCAAGCGCGTGGTGCACATCGCGGCGACCCGAGCACCCACGCAGGAGTGGACGGCTCAGCAGCTGCGGAACGCCACGGCGTTCGATGCCGAGCTCCCGAGATTCATCATTCGTGACAACGACGCCAAGTTTGGCAGCGACTTTGATCGAGCTGCGCAAGGGGTCGGCGTCCGGGTCATCCGTACGGCGATCCATGCCCCGCTGATGAACGCAACCTGCGAGCGGTTCCTGGGTTCGCTGCGACGTGAGTGCTTGGATCACGTGATCATTCTGGGCGTTCTCCATTTCGAGCGTGTGCTGAGTGAGTACGCCGCCTTCTTCAACAATGTGCGCCCGCACCAGGGTCTGACACAAAGAGTCCCGATGGGCGCTACACGCTCTGAACCCGCGCCCACACCGCATATCCAGGCCCGTCCTGTCCTCGGTGGCTTGCATCACGACTACACGGCAGCGGCGTGAACTCGCGGACGAGCCAAGTAGCCAGGACAGGCTTTGAGCGATCACCCAGTCCCCCCCCTTGCGCATAACCGCTCGGGAAAGTAATATCGCGGTATGACGGTGGCTCGATTCGCGATTTCTTTCGACGAGAAGCTGGCGATTGCTGTGCGCCGCTCAGCGGGCAAGCAGCCCACCTCGTCATGGCTAGCTGATGCTGCCCGCCGCAAGCTTCGGGCGGAAGGACTACTGAACGTGGTCAGCGACTGGGAGAAGGAACACGGTGAACTCAGCGCCAAGGAGCTGCGAACTGCTCGGCGCACACGGTCAAGGAAGTGAGCGGTATCGTTCTTGACGCCGGGGCATTGATCGCGCTGGAGCGTAACGACCGCAAACTCTGGGCGGCGCTGAAGGACGCGGCCCTGAGCAGCACGGACGTCCTGGTACCCAGCACAGTCCTGGCGCAGGTTTGGCGAGGAACCGCGACTCAATCCCGACTGAGTCAGGCGCTCGCGCATTGCGTCATCGTTTCGTTCGACGCAGTAGCGCGGGCCGTTGGCGAACTGTGCGGGCGCGCAAAGACAAACGATATTTGCGACGCGCACGTCGCGGTAGTGACGGTCACACTGGGTGAGACCCTGTACACCAGCGATCCGCGCGACTTGCGCGAGCTCATTGCCGCGTACGGGAGGAAACAGGTCGTGATGATCCGTTGCTGATCAACGTCCCACGAGTGGCGAGCAAGTCCGCCTCTGACGACACACAGCGGATCCGCAAATCTCTTCTGGGCCGTTGGCGAGCAGGTAGCCCTCGGGCATGGAGCGCAGGTAGTCCGCGAGGAAGGCGACATCGTCCCCAGGACGCAGCGGCACGTTGGCCGAATCGGGCTGAACCCCGATCGAGCTGGCGATCCCCGCCCGGGTCCAATGAAGACCCAGGCGGCCCACCGCGAGATCTACGACTTCATGACGGTCCTACGCTCGCGCCCAGGGTGACGACAAGCTCGTCCAGTTGCTCGAGCGTCTCGCTCATCCCAGCCTTCTCCCCGGAGGCCATGGCAGCGTCGAGCGCTTCCTTCGAGGGATAGAGCTCGTGCATGACCAGCAGCGTCTTGCCAGCCTTTTCCTCGAAGGTCACCGTGGTGACGGGCCCACCGTCACCACCTTCGTCATTGGTCCAGACGAGGCGCGAGTGCGGTGTCACTTCGATGTAGCTACCGAAGAACTCCATAGGTTCTGAGGCACCGACGTCGAACACCAAACGGTACCTGCCCCCGACACGAACATCCGCCTCGTAGGAAATGAGGGAAATGGGGAACGACCTGGGCACCCACCACTGCTTGAACAGCTCGGGCTTGGTCCACGCCTCGAACACGAGGCGCGCCGGCCCGTTGACGGTTCGCGTGACGACTAGCTCACGCTCGGACTTCCGTTCCACCGTCGTGCGGTTCTTCATAGGGGTGGGCTCACTTTCTCTTGTTGCGTCCATCGATCTCTTCCTTCCGTTTCAGTTCCTCGACAACGTTGTCCAACTCGTCGAAGCGGGCGTCCCAGAGCAGGCGGTACCGCTCGAGCCACGCTGTTTCATCCTCCAGCCGGCGCGCCCCCAACTTGCAGGTCCGCACGCGACCGACCTTTTCCGTGGCCACGAGACCGGCCTGCTCCAAGACGCCGATGTGCTTCTTCATGCCCGTCAGGGTCATGTGGAATTTCTCGGCAAGGTCCGTGATCGAAGCGTCTGCACGTCCGAGCTGCTCCAGAACGCCGCGTCGGGTGGCGTCCGAAAGCGCGGCGAAAGAGGCATCGAGGCGGGCTCTCGAATACTGAACCATTCGGTTCAGTATGTAACCCACGGATTGGCGGCGTGCAAGGGGCGGCCGAGCGAGCGCGGCGTTGCCGGCCGCCCGCTCCCCCAAATCGACCCATTTCGATGCAGATTCGATCGACTCGGCGATGCCCCAATGTCGGCCGTCCGGCACAACGGCTAGCCGTTCTTGCTTCTCGGGAGTCGACCTTTCGCACAAGGACTTTATTACCCAATGCGTGTTCAAGGGCACGACCCTGCACGCCACGCTGTGGAAGGGCGCGGTGCTGGAGGACTCGGCCGGCAAACCGTTGCAACAACAGCCCGGCCAAATCTCTGCGGTCAGTTTCGCGATGGCTTACGCCATCAATTCGGCCGGCAATATTGAGCGATTCTCGGCGACCTGTCGTGGCTACTTCGCTCGTGCACCGCAGGATCGTTCAAGAATTCACGCGGGACAAGTCTTGACCTGTTAGGCCGAACTGAGCGAGATGCCGCCCGTGATTGCGCGCTTTGCTGGCCAGCTTCGGACCGCAGTCCGTA
>JBBSAB010000250.1:0-3406 GCA_038252755.1 Polyangiales bacterium
CCACTCGGGATGGACGGCCATCACGTGCATGACGTTGGCCAGATTGGAGCGCGGTTTACCTTCTTTGTTGAGAAGTAGTCCCTTTTTCCAAGCCTCTGGGTTGCGCTTCGCGTCGTTGATGTTTGCAACCTTCACTCTGCGGCCCTCCCGTAGTACCAAGTAAGCATGGTGGAGTCCGGGTGCGGCTCATTCGCCGCGATAGAATCCATTCGGCATTTGAACTCGCACACGAGCTTATGAAGACGTTGCCAGAGCTTGACCCGGCGGTGGGATTTGCCGTGCGCACGTGACTCCTCGATCCAATGCATACCGGTCAGACCGTCACATCGCTTGAGTGCTATCCCAAGCTCTCGGTGCTGTGTCGGCGTCATCGCGCCGGGTAGCTTTTGCCCGTGGCGATGAAACTCGAAGCTGAATTGGTTTGGTGTGGTTCGCGGCGGTGGCGCGTCATCGAGGCTAAGCGCGATCTCGTTTGCACGGTGAAGCGCACGCTCGGCGAAGCGCCCGATGTTGGAACTAACGCCGTAGGTATTCCAAACCAGTTCCGCCGCATCTACCAAGACGCGTGCGACCGCCGCCGCTCCGTTGATTTTCGTGATGGTGTTCACGCTGCCCTCGTTTTCTCCGCCAACATGTCTCCAAACGGCATTCGCCCTCGAAGCCGTGCCTGAACGATTTTGCGCTTCAACTCGGCGTCGCTCCAAGGAGGATCGCAAAAGTGATTCCACGCGCTGAGCACGCTAAACGCCGTGTCGTCATCGAGCCAAAAGCCGCGGACCGCGTACTGTGCAGCGAGGAACGTTCTTGCGTGTCCGTGACTGCCGCTAACAGCTCCGTCCATCACCTGGAAGTAAGCTCGAGCTCGTATCTCTCGCTCCTGCGGCTCAACTTCGCATGCATGACGCGGTTCGCTGTCAACGATCGCCACACGCGATATTCGCTGTAGCCATTGCGGCGCTTCAGCAAGCTCAGTATCGAGCGGGCTTTGTAACCAACGGTACCGACCGCCAGATCGACGGCTCGGCGAAAGCGTCACCAGCCGATTGCCGCGCAACAGCTCGACCTTCCCGAGGACGGTACCGTGCACGAAGAAGTCCACCGGTCGGAACCACACATGGACGCCGCCGGTCGGGGTCTCCGCCGTCCAGGTTCGCGGAAACGGTCCAAAACCAACCAAACTCTTGGCTAGCTGATCGACGGCCCCGCTCCGCACATCGGCGTCGACGACGAGATGACGGGCAACGCGCGCAGCGAGCATCGGATCGCGAGTTCCTGAAATTGCACGCTCAATCAGGTCGAGGTCTTTTGTAGCGTCGGTAACGCCATGAGGGAAAAACCTGATGTTGGGGATCTTGCTGGGGCCGGTCACGCACAGCGAGAAGTCGAGACGCTCGACGTACGCGCGCGCGGCGCGGAACAGCTCGGCGTTCACGCCGCCACCTCAGCCACGTGATTGCGCCAAAGGCGCGTCAGCAAACGTTCGGTGACGTTCGCGGCGTTGCTGCGGCTACCGGCCCAAATTGTCGGGATGCCGAAGTCGACGTGGATCGCCAGCATCGAACCGATGACGCTCTCCGGCCGCGTCCGTGATCGGTAGAGACCCGCCTTGATGTCTTCGAGCGCGCACTCCACCACTATGGCGGCGAAGTCGAGCTTGGCTAGCCGTGCGCAGCACGCCATGAAGCGCTCGCGTTCAGCTGTGATGCTCTGCACCAAATCGTCGGGACTCTTGCGCTCTACCGCCGCGGTCTCACTGCAGCCTGCAACGCTGTAGTCACCGCTGGCGAGCGTGACCACTTGCACCACGACGTTGTTGGAGAAGACGAGCGGTCGCTGCTCCCTGGTGTCCACCAGAATGATGGGCCGTTCGGCGACGTTCACGTCCAGATCTCCCGGTAGCATTCGACGTCCCAAACGCCCTTGCCCTTGAGCCAAGCGCACGTCTCGCCGACCGCGATCGTCAGCCGGCACTCTATGCAAGTCGTCTCGAAGCGCGACCGAATGATGCGCGGGCGCGACATGGTATCCGTCCGCGTGGTTTCGCGCGGTTCGGAGGGCACCATGATCACATGAGGCAAGTCATCGATGACATGCAGGCCGTTCTCACGAATCAACCGGCACGCAATGTGCGCGCTCGTCCGCGCCTCCTCGATCCGGTCGGATGCCGTCAACGCGATCAAGCGTCGCACCTTTTCAATAACTGGATTCGCAGCCATATGGCGCGCCTCCCGTTGCAGTCATGAGCTGATAACACCCCATGCAGACGATTTTCAGAGTGGCGATGCCCCATGCGTTCGCCTGGCAGCCGGGGCACGTGAACTTGGTCTTGTCGTTGCGCGGCTTTGGCGGCTTACTTGGATCTAGCGCCCTGCCCGCCAGCCACGGGAGCAAAAATTCGCTCGGCATTTTCGCGAAAGCGACGTCGAAGACGCCACCCTCAATGCTGTAGTGGGTCATCTGGCTACCGGTACGCTTGCCACCGGGTTTACCGGTATTGCTCGGCATCAAACCGACCTCGACCATCTTGTTCGCCCACTCGCGATCGTGGTACGCGCGGCACTTGCTGTTGCCCAACGTGGCTTGCCACAGGTGCGCCATTTCGTGCACGACGGTCGCGGCAATCTCGATCGGCGTACGTGTCTTTAGCGTCTTAGGATTGAGCGAGATTTCGTGCGTGGTGCGCTCACCGGACTGCCAGCGATCTTTTGCAAAGAAGCCGTATGCACGCCGCAACTGCCCGTTGAAGTTCAGGATGCAGGGCGGCAGCTCGTCACCGAACAGCTCAGCGTTGAAATACGCGAACAGGGCCGAGTAAGCCGCCCATTGCTCACCCGTTGGCGCTTGCGTCGTACGATTCAATTCAAGCGACTGGGGTGTGACGAGCGCCAGGTTCATCGCGGCACCGCCTTGAGCTTCTTGCCCAACAGAGCGCGGGCGTAGGCGACGGGGTCTGCCGGCGTGATGCTCGGCGTCGTCGTCGTCTTTTCGACAACGTCAACGGCAGCAACGCCATTTTTCTCCAGCGCCGCGACGAACAAATCAGCGCGAATACCGCCCTTTTTGTTGTGTCCGAGCCGCGGCACGCCAAGGGCAACGGCAGTGTCGCGGCACCATCGCCAGGGAAATCCGGTCGCAGCCTCTGCGTTGGCCGGTCCGATGATCAGAGGCAGCACCGATGCGCGGGGCTTGACCTCGTCCGGTTTTCGTTTAGGATACATTTGTCTTTTTCGTCGTGAAGCGAAAGCCTGGGCTCGTGACCTGGGCTTTTGCGTTTTGTGGGTTTCAAGCCGCGCGTTGCGGCACGACGTAGCCGTGGGAAGCCAGGACAGCGCGAATGCGCTCCCCTGCTCGTCCACGGACGCGGCGTTCAGATTCGCCGCGAATTGCCTGGATTTCTCGCGCTACC
>JBBSAB010000251.1:0-3337 GCA_038252755.1 Polyangiales bacterium
GCATCCGTGCCGGGATTGAGCAGGAGCGCGCTTTGTACGTCTTTTTGGACGTCAGCGTCCGGGCGCCCCTTGAGCATCAGCTCGATGCGGTCGCTCACCGCGCGGACACCCTTGACGGCCTCGGCCACGCGCACGGCTCGCCGCTTGGTCAAAATGTCTTTGGTGGTGCCGGTAAGCTCCACCACGCCATCAGTGCTGGCGACACGCAGAGCTGCAGCGTCGACGCCCGGATCGTGCTCGAGGGTGACTCGAACTGCGGTTGCTACTGCAGGGTCCGTCGGACGGGTAGGAGTAGGCGCCGCGGGCGGATTGACCGGAGTTGCCATTGGCTGGCCTTCACTGGGGAGGGACTTGTGGCAGCCGGTCGCTGCGCCTAGCGCGAGCAACGCTCCTAGCGGCAGAATTCTACTTCTCGAACGTTTCATGAAAGCTCCTATCACTGGGGTATTCGTCATTGATCTTGCAGGAATTGAGCATGCATCGCCCATGCCTCGGCGCGCGCCGAGATGCGCGCCAACGACGATGCTCGGGATAGCGCTGGATCCGCCGTTAAGAGCCTCGCAAGGTTGGGGAAGCCTCCGAGTCGGTCAGTAAATGTTGCGCGCGCTTTGCAACGTGTGGCGACAGAATCGGTAGGGCGCCGCTATTTGTCCCAAGCGCGCGTCAGGTCATCGGTGGAAGACCAGCGGAAGGTTGACCTCGCGTGAACCGCGATCATCTTGATGGTACGTGTGGCGCTGCCCGTGGTGCTCGCGATGTTGTTCGCACCAGTACTCTTTACCGGCCGTCGCCACGCGCGTCTCGACGCAGCCAGCGGCTCCGGAACGGAGCACCTTCGGTCCCAGCTCAGCGGCTCCGGAACGGAGCACCTTCGGTCCCAGCTGGTGTGTAATTTATCTTATGTTAACGAACACTTAGCGAGATTTGCGAGGTGAGAAGCGTCGCATGACGTTGTGGGCGGGGTCAACGGCAGCGGGGCGAACTCTCAGGTGCCCGATGGCGTTTAGGTTTCCTAGTCTCCTGGTGGCGCCGAGTGCCCCAGCTGTGAGCGCGAAGCTCAATGCGGTGATGGTGCTGATCGCCCCGCTACGCGAGGAGCGGCACCGCGCGCTACTCTTCAGTGATTCGTAGACGTGCTCACGCTGGTCCGAGCTCGCCTCGACACGCAGGGCATCCCATACCAGTCCCTCGCCGGCTCGACGCCGGCGCCACGTCGCACGGCCGCCGTCGACGCCTTCCAGTCCAGCGAGGGTGACGTCTTTGTGATCAGCCTGAAAGCGGGCGGTTTCGGCTTTGAGACTCACCGCCGCGGACTACGTCATGCACGTCGATCCCCGGTGGAACCCAGCCGTCGAGGCACAAACGTCCGAGCGCGCCCACTGTATCGGCCGGACTCGCCCGGTCACGGTGTATCGGCTGATTGCGTCAGGCACCATCGAAGAGCGCATCGTCCAGCTCTACTAGGAAAAGCGACCTTGCCACTTCGCTTCTCGACGAGAGCCACACTTCAGCTGCCCTCGGTCCTGAAGATCTGCGTGACCCGCTCGCGCCGTAGACGAGCACGCCCAGATCCGTTGCGCTCCGGGACGCGCATCGAGGCGGCGAGGTTGCACTTCGAATGACTATTCGTGCGACGGGGCGACAAACAATTCATTTGGCTTCAGCTTATTTCGCAGCCAAATTCGGCTCAGACGCTGGCTACGACTTACAGTTTAGCTGGGCGTTTCTTGAGACTGCACCTCGCGATCTGCCATGACGGACGTGGAAGGCAGGGCGAACATGTCGAAGTCGTTTTCGGCCGCGCCAGCGCGTGCGCCAACGTCAGCGCGCAGCAGAGGTGTACCCGAGACTCAAGGTGAGCTTCAGGCGCCGGCGACGGCGGCCGGTGCCAGCGCCGATTGCGGTCGCTCACCGGTACCCGAACCGTCCGCGACGGGGGTGGCTCCCGAATCGCTCATTTTGACGGTGGACGAGCTGGCCGCCCTTCTGCGCCTGAACCGCAAGACGGTCTACGACGCGCTTTCCCGCGGCGAAATTCCAGGCGCGCGCCGGGTCGGGAGCACGTACCGCATTTTGCGGGCGGCGGTGATAGACTGGCTGGCGTCAGGTCAAGGTCGCGTTTCGCACTCGAAGAGGCTCAAATGAGTGTGAGGCGCGAAGAACGCCGCGACCCGGTGACGGGCGCGGTTCGGAAGTATTGGATTGTGGACGTCAACTTTCACCACCCCGACGGCAAGCGCGAGCGCGTGCGAAAAGTTTCGCCCGTGCAGACTCAGCGCGGAGCCGAGCACTACGAGCGCGAGCTTCGCTCCGCCCTGCTCGGCGGCACGTTCGGGAGAGAGGAGCCGGCAGCAGCACCGACCGTCGAACAGTTTCGGGAACGCTTCATCGACGACTGGTGCCGAGCCAACAAGCAGAAGCCAAGCGGTATCGAGGCGAAAATGTCCGTGTTTCGCCGCTACTTGGTGCCCGTCTTTGGAAGTCGTCGCTTGGACACGCTCTCGCCAGCCGACGAAGATCGACTCAAGAAGCACATGATCGAGCTTTCCACGTCGACCTACAACAACACGGCCTCAGTGATGAATTCGGCGTTGAAGGCCGCGGTGCGCTGGCGGGTGATTCCGTACATTCCGCATCGGTTCGCTTTGCTGAAGCGGGACAAGCGGCGTGCGAAGTTCTACGACTTCGACGAATACCAGTGGCTGGTGGATGCGGCTCACAAGATCGATTCGCGCATCCATGTCGCCGTCCTGCTCGGCGGCGACGCTGGGCTCAGGCGCGGCGAGATGATCGCGCTCGAGTGGTCAGACGTCGATCTGCGGCGCGGCCAGCTCACGATCGAGCGTTCGGAGTGGAAGAGCGAGGTCACTGCAACCAAGGGCATGAAGGTTCGGGTGGTCCCGATGACTCAGCGCCTGCAGAAAGCCTTGGCCGCGTTCCGCCATCTCCGAGGTGACCGCGTGCTCTATGCGGACGGAAGCTCGTCCGTCACGGCCAAGGTCATCCAGAAATGGATGGCTCGGGCTCAGCGACGAGCGAATCTACGGGCGACGGGTGCGATTCACATTTTGAGGCACACGTTCTGCAGTCACCTCGCGATGAAGGGCGCCCCAGCGCTTTCCATCCGGCACCTTGCCGGCCACGAGGACCTGCAGACGACCCTGGGCTACATGCACCTCGCCAAGGGTGAGACGGAACGCGCGATCAGACTACTCGAAACGCCGTTTGAAGGTTCGAGCGTGCACGGCAATGGCAACCTGACGGCGACGGAACACTCGGCGGATCAGAACACCGCGAGTTGATTCAGGAAACAGGGTGGAGGCGCCGGGAATTGAAC
>JBBSAB010000252.1:0-3289 GCA_038252755.1 Polyangiales bacterium
ACGACGCATAAAAAATCTTATGTTAACGAACACTTAGCGAGATTTGCGAGGTGAGAAGCGTCGCATGACGTTGTGGGCGGGGTCAACGGCAGCGGGGCGAACTCTCAGGTGCCCGATGGCGTTTAGGTTTCCTAGTCTCTAGTGAGAACGACGTTGGCGCACTGTCGGACGAGCTTGAGCGCGAGCGTGACCGAAGCGAGCATGCTCAAGTAGAACAGAATCAGTGTCACCGCTAGAACGATCGAGACCGTTGGGGTGAGGTCCTTCGCGAGATCCTTGAGTAGCGTGGCGCCCAATACCATGAGGGCGGCAGCAGCCGTGACGATGTGCTTTGCCCATTCGATCAGGTAGGCAACTGCCTGCAGTACCCGCTTGTTCTGTTCGTCGGCGGGGGCCTGGCTAGTCAAACGGCTTTTCCCACGCTCGGATGAACGTGTTGTTGGAAGTCAGCTTGGTCTCCAGCGGTATCACGCGCAGCGCGTTTGCTTCTGCCTGTTCCTTGAACCAATTTGCCCCGGTTTTGCCGTGATACGTGTGGTGTGGATGACTGCTCTGCGGCATGATCCAGCCCTCACCGTACGCTGCACCGCCGGCTGACTCGCTTTCCCCTTTCGCCCAGATGCGTTGGTAGACGAACAGCTTGCCGAGCGGGTTCAGACGCGATGCCAGTACTTTGAAGATCTCACGTTGATGGCTGTCCTCCGGTATCGTATTCAGCACGTTGATGGCCACGATCAAGTCGAACTGCTGACTTGCCTTTCGGAATTGCCGTGGTGTCCAGAACGTGATGTGCGGGGCTTCGCCTTCGCGCACTTCTACCGCCTCTCCGTGGAAGGCTTCGTCGAACTCGACCGCGTAGACGTTCGGCGATGGTAGCCCTTTTCGAAGATGGGTGATGTAGCGCAGCCACGCGCCGGCCCCGAAATCAAGCACGTGCAGCCCAGCCCTGGCGGTCTTCCTGAATTCCTTGAAGAGGCTGAGCACGGCCTTCGTCGCGGCCATGCCCCTGATCGACCACGACGAGTGTGCGACGTTTACCGTGATCGGTGCACTGCCCGCCTTGTAGTGGAAGACAGGCCCTTCGTGCCACCGCAGGTTGTCGGTCTTACGAATCACTAACTTACCACTGTTTCGTGGGAAAGAAGCTTAGTCAAGCTGCTGCGGGTAGCAGCCCAGTTGCCGGCCGGGCACGCCCCAACCGTGCAAGCGTTGGCCATAGTACTTTTGTTGGTGCCGCCTTGCCTTGTGTCGGGATTCGCAGTGCCGGCTGTGCCCGAGTGCTACGGTTCGACCCTGCGTCGCGCCACGATTTCGGCTAGCGCCTCAGGCGAGAGCAGGCCGGTAGCATGAATTACGGCGTGGCAGTTCGGGCAAACAGGTACGAGGTCGAGAGTGGGGTCGACCACGTAGCTTTCGCCGATTTCAGAGAGCGGCGTGCGGTGGTGAACGTGGATGATCCCAGCAGCGATCGGACCATAAACGGTCGCGAGATCGACCTTGCACACAACGCAGACGCGACCGTGCGCCACCAGGCAGGCGGAGCGCGCCGCGCGATCGCGCTCGTATCGATTGACCACAACCCGCACACCTTTGCCTTCCTCGAAGAACTCTGGTGCCTCCCCCAGCTGAGAAGCGGCACGATCGTCCAGGGACAGGGTGAGCTCCAGAGCGGCGACGACTTCGTCCGACTTGACCACGTTCAATCCCAAACTGAAGTTGGCCTGCTCTTGCAGTAGCAGCGCCATCCACGGTTCGTTCGTCACGTCGAGCAATGGCGCCAGGGCTGTTCCCGGCCCTGCGATGTCCCAGCAACGGCTGGAGCGCTGGCTTGACGAACCGTCGCCGTTGTGACGAAGGTCCAAGGGTGTGAAGACGCCGGCGAGTGAGTAGCGGGTAGTCCCTGCGAGCTTTTCGCTCGCTATGACCCAGGTAGGATTGCCAAGCATTGACCGGAGGAAGGTCTCCGACTTGCTGCTCGAGAAGACGAACGGGCTGCCATCTTCATGTTCGTAGCCGTATCCCATGACCGCAGCGCTGTGATAGGCGACGAAATTTCTCATTTCTCGCCTCACTCTAGTGCCACGCCGGGACTTCGTCCGCTTTCAACGCGATCGGTTGAGGAACAGCGCCCGGTGTGGAACTCGGCCCGTCCGGGCGCAGCGCCGCGCACGGCCTTGGTTCTACAAACAATTCATTTGGCTCCGAACTATTTCACAGCCAAATTCAGCTTCGGCGCTGGCTACGACTAAGAATTAACGAGCAAGATTCTTGAGGCAATGCAGCGTTTCATGCTTCGGGCGCCTGCGCTCTTGCCGAAAGTTTTTCTTGGGTTCTTACTTCCCGATCTGGCACTACGGAGGTGGAAGGCAGGGCAACATGTCGAAGTCGCTTTCGGCCACGCGCGAGCGTGCGCCAACGATAGCGTGCAGCGGAAGTGCGCCCGAGGATCAGGTTGAGTTTCGAGTACCTACACCGATCGCCTCGGGTGGGGCGCGGGCGTCGCTGCCGCACCGCGCGCCGCGTCGTGTCGTGCCTGCGCCGCCAATGACGAGCAATCTGGGTGAGCCAGTGGGCGTGTTCTCTTGGGAGCGGGACTTCCTGCTGGCGCTGGCGGCGGATGTGCTGGAAGAATTCGTGGAGCAGCACGATGAAAAAGCCGAATAGCGAGAGTGCCGCCAGCGCGAAGAAAGCCGTCGGCTACGCGCGGGTCAGTACGCCGGACCAGGCTGAAAAAGATCTGTCGCTGCCGGCGCAGATGTCCGCCATCCGGCGATATGCGCAGGACCACGGTTTGGTGCTGGTCGGCGAGTATGTCGAGCGGGGCATCACCGGGACTGACGACAATCGTCCCGAGTTTCGCCGCATGCTCGGCGAAATATTTCGGCCGAGCTCGGAGGTGGGCAGCATCATCGTGACGCACGGCTCGCGCTTCATGCGCAACGCGACCAAGGCGCGCATTCACAAGGAAGCGCTCCGAAAGCGCGGGATTCGCGTCGTTGCGATTCAGCAAGAAGTCAGCGACGACCCGAACGGCCGCTTTGCCGAGGGCGTTTTCGAGCTGATCGATCAGCTGGAGAGCGAGACGAACGGCGTGCGCACGCGAGCTGGGATGAGCGAGAACGCTCGTCAAGGGTTCTTCAACGGCTCGAAGGCGCCGTTCGGCTTTCGCGTCGACAAGGTGACGACCCCGGCGGGCTCGAAGAACAAGTTGGTCGTCGACGCTGGCGAGGCTGACCTCTTGCGGGAAGCATTTCGGCAGTATCTCGCGGGCAGCGGCGCCAAGACGACG
>JBBSAB010000253.1:0-3248 GCA_038252755.1 Polyangiales bacterium
CTTGCTCGCGCACTTCGTCGGCGCAGGACTCGCACAACTTCTTAGTCTTCCCGTCGACCTTCACGGCCAAAAGTTCGTCGGCTTCATCGCCGCATGATTTGCAGGTGGGCATGATTTCCGTCTCTGTAACGAGCGTACACGTGGCCCGGAGCGAGGGTCGAGCACATCGAGCGCGGCTTGTGGGGAAAGGTGCGTTCTGCGGGCCTGGCGCGCGCTGAATTTGGCCGAATCCGCCACGCGCTGGTACCTCACGAGGTCCGACCTGCAACGGAGAAACCATGTCGCAGCCTGCGCTTTCCCGAGCTTTGCTCACATCCCTAACCGGGCTGATGCTCTCCGTTGCCAGTAGTGCGGGCTCATCGAATGCCAGCGCGGCCGAGCGACCTGCAGTTTCGATCGGCGACGTGAGCGTCTCCGTCGATGCAGGCGCGGCAGGCGATGCCGTGCCCGAGTTGGGTCGGGCGCTGCGTCTTGCCCTGAACGACGAGCTTTCGCGGGTGGTGGGCCTCGGCCCAATTCGGCGGCCGCTGATCGTAAGTGCAGCACTGACACGCCTCTCGAGCGAACGGCGCGACGAACGCGCCAAAGCCAGCGCCACGATTTCTCTCACGCTGAGACGCGCCGACGATCAGGTGCTGTTTGCCGAGCTGCGCGGCCGGGCCAGCGTCGAGGAAGCGTCCGGTAATTTGGCCTCACTACGGCGCGCTGCCCTGCAAGGCGCCGTCCACGGAGCCTTGGCCCGACTGCCGGAAGCCGTGAAACGCTCGCGCTGACGCCAAGAAAAAAGCTCAAAACGGCATGCGCGTCCAGACGCACGTTCCTGGACTGTATCTGCTAGGGTTGCCCTCGGGTGCTGATCCTTGGTTACCCAGCGCTCCATAGCTCAGGTTTTCTTAGCGCTGCAGGCGGCGTTGACGGCATTTCTTGCCGTTTTGCTGGCCTTGCAACGCGACCAGAACGCTATCCGCGCCGCGGGCGCGGCGCTCGCGTACGCCGGCTGTTGGCTAGCATTTCGCAAAGGTTGGGAGCCCGCCCGGCAAATCACCGTCGTGACGGTGACGCTGCTGCTAATTTTCTTCACGCGCGAGCCCTACCTCACACAGCGCCCGATGTTGGCGGTGCTCGTGCCCCCGATCGTGGCGTTGATGCTGACGTCCTCGCGCTGGATCATCGGCTCTGCCGTACTCGGGCTCGTAGGCCTGGCCTGGCGCTCGCATTTCAAGACGCCGCTCTTGGAACCGATCGATTTTCTCGTCGTTGTCATGGCCACTTCAGGGCTCGTGCTGGCCCGGCGTAGCGTCGACGCCGCGATGGCGCGCATATCGCTGCAGGCCGAAAAAGCCGACGCCGCGCGCGAGCTCGCCGAAGCCGCCGCCCGCGAAGCGACCGCCGAACGCGGCCGCGCGACCAAGCTCGAACAGGCGCTCTTGCACATGCAACGGCTCGAGAGCATCGGGCGTCTCGCCGGAGGCGTGGCTCACGACTTCAACAACCTGCTGACGGTGATCGGCGCTTCCGCGTCGATGGCCGAACGCGCGGTAGCATCAGGTGGCTCCCCAATTCCCGATCTGCAAGAGGTGCATCTAGCGGTTGGCCGCGCCTCGGAGCTCACCAAGCAGCTGTTGGCCTTTGCGCGCAAGCAAGTGCTGGTCAAGCGCACGGTCGAGCTGAACGAGCTGGTTTCTAGTGTCGAGCGCATGCTGCGCCGCGTGATCGGCGGGCGCACCGTGCTGGTCGCCAAGCTCACGCACGAGCCATTGCGGGTGCTGGCCGATGCCGGTCAGCTCGAGCAGGTGGTCGTCAATCTGGTGATCAACGCGCGCGACGCCATCACCGAAGCTGGGCAGATCGAGATCGTAACCGAGCGCTTTTCGGTGCTGGCCAAAGAGCAAGGCATCGAAGGGCTCGCCAGTGGCGACTACGCTTGCCTCGAGGTGCGGGACACCGGTGGCGGCATGAGCGACGAGGTACAGCGGCGCTTGTTCGAGCCGTTCTTCACGACCAAGCCAGCCGGGCGCGGTACGGGGCTGGGTCTGGCAACGTGCTTCGGTATCGTCCGCCAACATGAAGGGGCGATCCGCGTCGAGAGCCATCCTGGCCGCGGTACGATCATGCGCGTGTTGTTGCCGCTGGCCACGGCAGCTGAAGCCAGTGCGGCGACCAGCGGCGTGCTGCCAGTCTCGCGCAACAAGCACCGTTTGCTGGTCGTCGAAGACGAGCCGCAAGTCCGGGCGATCGCCGCGCGTGCGTTGACCAGCGCCGGCTTCGAGGTGTTGCAGGCGCCCAACGGCGCTGTCGGCCTGGCCTTGGTCAAAGAGCAGCGCATCCCGTTCGACGTGATCATCACCGACGTCATGATGCCAGAGCTGAGCGGCCCGGAGCTGGCGCGCGCCGCACGCAAGCTCGATCCGAAGCTCGGCATCGTCTTCATGTCGGGTTTTCCCGAGGCGATGCACAACGCCAACGCCAGCGATTTTTCCGGAGCCGCGTTTCTGGCCAAGCCGTTCGCGCCCAGCGCGCTGGTCGAAGCCGTGCGCGAATGCATCGAACGCCGCGACACCGAGCTCAGCGAGCAAGCTTAACGGCAGGCGCGGCGACGCGAGCTATAAACAATGAACCTGCTCTGAGGCAATCGCCAAATCGTCGTACCAAAGCGTCTTCGACATGCCGCCATATTTTTCGTAGCCGAGCTTGAAGACCTTGTAGTCGTACGGGCCCCAGTCGGTGGTGTGAAGCGCGGGAACCTCGGCGCTGTCGACGAACACGCGCGTCTCTTTACCGGGGCCGTCGTAGTAAAATTCAAGGCAATACCAGGTATCTTTGAGCAGCTTCACGCCGCCCGAGCACATGTACTGGCCACCATTCGACAGCAGCTCCTTGTCGTCGGTGTTGCGGTTCAGCTCCAGCTGACACTCGTGCTCACCGATGCGAATGTACGTGCCGTCGTTCGGGTCACCCGCGCCCGTGCCGGCGGCCATGTACGTATCATGGCCTTCCTGAATGTCGGTATCACTCCGCAGGTAGACGCGACCCCAAAATTTGCTCGGCACCGCCACCGCCAGCATTTGGCTCGAGTCCGTGCCGGTGACTTTGAGCGCCTGCTTGCCACCGTGAAACACCGCCGTATCGAGCTTGACGAAGGTTTGCGTCGCGCGTTGGTACTCGGGGAAGTACACGGCCGCCGCCGGGATCGTTGACGCTTCGAAGTCGGTGCAGAAGATACTGCCGGCACCGCAGAGCGAAGCCAC
>JBBSAB010000254.1:0-3236 GCA_038252755.1 Polyangiales bacterium
GCCAATTCGGTCAGGCGCCTTGCTCACGACGCGAAACCTACCACTGCTGCGACCTTGTGGCCCACCGGCGGATTTGCGAAGCTTCGCGGCATGCAACGCAACTGGCTCGCTTGGGGTGTGGCGGGGTTGCTCGGGCTCACGTCGTCGATCGCGGGCGCGCACACGCTGATGACTTCGCCGTCACCGCGCGATGACTCGGATTCGCACAAAGATCCGAATGGGCCGTGCGGGGTGGCGCGCGCGGCGTCGCAACCGATGAATGCGCCGGCGCTGGCTCCGGGTTCCACGCTCAGCGTAACGTGGACTGAAACCGTCGATCACCCCGGTTGTTTCGTGATCGACTTCGCGTCGGCCAACGACACCGGTTGGTCCACGTTGGCCACCGTGGCGCACAGCTCGACCGGCGCCACACCGCGCCCCTATTCGACGGAAGTGACGCTACCGGACACCGATTGCGCCGAGTGCACGCTGAGGATTCGGCAAATCATGCTCAGCGCCGAGCCAGCGCCGGGCGCGGCTTGTCCGCCTTCAGATCTGCAACCTGGGCAGACGTACTACACGTGCGCGAACGTGGCGCTGGTCGGCGCCGCCACCGTGGGCAAACCGAAGAGCGACGCGTCGAGCGACGGCTCTTGCGCCTACGCGCAGGCTCCGAGTTCAGCCAACGCGGCGTGGCGAAGCTTGTTCGGGCTTGCGCTGGTCGGCTGCACGCTCAGGGCGCGATCGTCAGGTACTCGGGCGCGAGCACGGCCATCAGGCTCCAAAGACTAGCCTGCCGATCGTCGCGATCGAGCTCGCCGACCACGCAAGCGAGCTCGCCTTCACTCAGCTCGCGACCACCCAAAACTTCGTTCAGTTTTTGCACCATGCAGGCGCGCACTCCCGGCGCCTGGCTCAAACCCAAGCCCAGCTCTTGCGGGTTCTTGAACTCGAGTTCTGTCGCCGCGTCGGTCTGAACGGCTGCGACGTCGGGCGTCGAGAGGAAGTAGCTCGTGTCGATCGGCTGACCCGCGAACGTTTCGCGGTAACGCCCGAGCTCGTCGTACTTGTCGAGCGCAATGCCGGCACCGACGTAATACCGGTGACACTGCGTGCAAGTCACTTCCTTGCCATAGGTGGTTTCGACGATGTCTCTCGTCGACGGCCGCGCTGGATCGTCCCACACCGAGTCTGCAAAGACGCCCGGAGGCGGCCGCACGATGGCCACGCAGCTGACGGCTTCACTCAGGTGCATCGCGCGCGTCATCGGCGCTGGAAACCGGGCGAGGAGCGCGCCGCCAGTCAGGATGCCCGCGCGCTCGGTGGTCGGCTGGTGCGTAACCTCCCAGTCGTCACCCGGTGCGTGAGCAATGCCGTAGTGGTCCGCCAGCTCGCGATTCGCGAACACCGTGTCGTCGGTGAAGAGCGAGGCCAGCGTGGCCTGACCACCGATCATCCAGTGGTTGAGGACGCGGTCGAGCTCACTGTCCATCGCCGTCGCTACAGAATCGCTGAGCCCGGGCGGAAACGGTGCGCGCCCACCGTCGAGCTCGGGACGGCTCAATAGCTGATTCAAAATAAAATCGTGCAACAGCCCACGCGACACGATCGACTTCGCGTCGCGCAGCTCGAGCTCCACCGCGTCGACCAATTGCTGGGCGCGCACGAAGCCATCCGGTTCCGCATCCAGGCGCGTCGTGTCAGGTATCCGGACACCGAGCTTGTTCGCTGCGCGCTCGGCAAGTGCCGTGTGCGGGAGCTCGCTCGGCAGCGCAAAGCACGCCTTGGCAACCGGTTGCTCCGACGGTGGCCTGGTCGTGGAGCCGTCGCCCTGCTTCGATTTGCCGCCGCACGCGCCCACGCACGCCGCGCTCACGGCCAACACCCAAGTCATCCGCCACATCAGGCACTCATGTCACGAACTCGCGCACCTGGCAAAGGCCGCTATCAGGACCGAAGATCGGATCCGACGCTGTTTGAAAGCGCACTCCTCCTGCCGCTGGCCGACGGCACCGGCGCGTTCTTCCTCGACTCGACAGGTAGTAGCCGCTGTACGACAAAAAGCCGAAGCGACAGCTCGCGCCCGGCAGCGCCTCAGCGCCGTGTCTCAGGGTGGGTCGAGGATCTCTGTTGCTTGGTCGCAGAGCTTGCTGCCAGCTATGTCGGCTTTCTTGCCCGCGTAAAACCAGTTCAAGACCGAAACGCCAGGAATTCCGTCCACGTCATTGGTCTTGCAACCGACGACCGCGCCAGCCGTGTCGCACGTTTCGAGCAGGACGCCATTGCCGGCACCGGGACAACCTTTGACGAGCTTATCGCCGAGCAGCTGGACCACCATCGCCGGGTAGAAGTAGTCAGAACAGATGTGCAAGCCGTTGCCATCGGTGTCGGTGCGATCGCAGCTCCAGGTCACGTCACCGGCGCCTATGCTGGGTGCGCCCCCAGCTGCTGGAGGGGCTCCACCAGCAGTGTCGGGAGCGGCGCCCGCCGTGCCGGTGCTCATACTGCTGGCACCACCGGCACCGTCGGGCGCGCTCGCTGTCGCCACCGCGTAGATGCTAAAGGTGCTGACATCCACCGTTGCGCTGCCGTCGGCGAAGGTGCCGCCTTTGACCACGTCCCAGGTCGTGTCCTGCTCGTCTTCCAAGCGCAAGACAGCCAGCGAGTCGGACGACGAGCTGTAAGGCAGCGTCAACGTGACCGGCACAACGAACGACAAGCCGTGGGGAGTGAAAGCGATCGGCGCTCCGACCAACGTGTAACCCTCGGGCGGCGCCACATCGACGTCGGACGCCGCCACGCCAATCTTGGTCGCATCCGAGAGCGCGCCCTTCGGTACATCGACCGAGGCTTTGTCGCCTTTGACGGTTCCGCCATCAGTGCCAATCTTCGACGCGTCCGCCTTGGGACCCGAGTCATCCGATTTGCTGTCGGAGCACGAGAGCGCGAGACCCAAAACACCAACCAAGCCCAGGCAAAATGCGATCCGCATCGCAAAACCTTCCCACAGCCGGGCAGCGGCGTATGCCGCATGATCGTGCGAGGTGCGGCTTTCAACCGTACCTGGTCTGGTGTATCGGTGGCGCATGCGGTTTTGGGTGTGCGTGATGGTGGGGGCAGACGGCACGTTCAAAAATCTGCCGTGCCCTGTCGTTCAGCCCGAGAAGTAGCTGGTCGGCCTCGACAACTCTGGCACAATCGCGGTTGATGCGAACGCTCAGCAGGCGGAAGGCTCGCGCTCTGGGTAGTGCCGGAGC
>JBBSAB010000255.1:0-3130 GCA_038252755.1 Polyangiales bacterium
CGTGGCCCGACCGGAGTGACGGGGAGCTTCCAACCGCGTGATACGGGGCGGCTCATTCAACAACAATGCGTCGAAGCTGCTCTCCTCGAACCGCAACAACAACACGCCCGACAATCGCAACAACAACATCGGGCTGCGCTGCGCCAAGACGGTGGCATCCCTGCCCGCCAGGGCGCCCAGAATCGCGTCGCTCCACGGACGACGCGAGCGTGGCGGCCCACAGTCCACCCCGCCGCTCCGGGTGATCGCGGCTGCCCGCGACCACGAACAGTGCCCGCGGCAAGCGCCCCGGGCCCCCCGTTCCTCGAGCCGCCCCTGCGCCCTAACCGGTGTACGCGGCCGGGGGCGGGACTTTCAGACTTTCAGAATACCAGCCGCGCAAGCTCCCGCCGGCACAGCGCCCGCGTGTGCCCATGCTGCGCGTGAGCGAGCCAAGCGCGCACCTGCGCCACCGCGTCCTCCACTTCGAGCGAGCCTGCCCGCAGTAGCGCGCCCGTCGTCGCCATGCGCTGGCGAAACCGCCGCGGATTGTCGCGGCGCAGGTGAATGCGGACACCGTCGCCACGCCGGCTGAGCACGAAGCCCAAAAACGCCACGGGATCGGTCGTGCGATGCAGGCGCGTTTTTTGCGGATGCAGCCGCAGCCGCAGCGCGTGGGCCCGCTGCTCGATGGCGGCGAGCGCGCCGCGCAGCCGCTCCGCGTCGTCGTCGAAGACCAGTACGTCGTCGCAGTAGCGGACGAAATCACCCAAACCGAGCTGCGACGCGATCAGATGGTCGAGCGGTGTGAGGTAGGCGTTCGCCCAGATTTGCGAGGTCAGCGAGCCGATAGGCAGACCGTGCGGCCTGGTGTGCGGCGTCAGCAAGTCGTCGCCCTCGAAATGCCACGCTACGTGCTCGCACTCGACGGGCGCGTCCAGGAACACATCGCGCAGCCAGCGCCAGGCCGGCGGGGTCACAGGCTCGAGTACCTGGCGGAGCAGCGCATGGTCGATGGACGGAAAGAACTTTCGCACGTCGATGCGCAACACGAAACGGTGAACGCGGAACAACTCCGCCGCCCGCCGCAAGCAGCGGTGCGTGCCCTTGCCACGACGGCAGGCGAAGCTCTGCGGCGCGAACCAGCGCTCCAGTGCCGGCAAGGTGGCTTCGATCAGCAGGTGCTGCACCACGCGATCGCGAAAAGGCAGCGCGAAAATCTGCCGGCGCTTGGGGTCCTGAATCCAAAATGACCGGCCCCGCCCCGGCCGATACGACCTCGCAGCAAGCTCGCGCGCGAGCTCGTCCACGCGAGGCGACGGGTCGAGCAGGAAGGCGGCCACGTCGCGCGAGTGTCGCTTGCCGCGCGCGGCGTTGTCGCACGCGCGACGCAGTGCAGCGCGACGCAGTGCAGCGAGGGATGTCATGTGCATGCTAGCGCGTGAGCCTTGGTCTGAGCTCGGTTTGGCTGCCGAAATGCGGCCTTCTTGCAGAAGCTTCTGTAGCGGCGCCTGGCAAATTCGGAGCGCTTGTGTGCAGCGGCCAGCGCCTGCGCGGGCGGAACGCGCGTCCGGCGGCGGCGCGTCCGCGACACGGAACGCGCGTTCGGCAGCCAGCGTTTACGCGGGCGGAACGCGGCTCCGGCGGCGGCGCGTCCGCGACACGGAAGGCGCGTGCGGCGGCCAGCGCCTGCGGGAACGCGGCTCGCGGCGGCGCGTCCGCGACACGGAAACCGCGTCCGGCCCTGGCGCTCACGACCAAACAAGAAGGCAACGAGTTACTGCTGCGCTTGCTCAGGCGCCCACGCTCGTTCCTCGGCCGCGCGCGATTCGTGGCGCAGGGGATCTCGCCGCTCTGCCATCTTTTCTAGGCCAAAGTCCAACTCGGCCGCGAGGGCGTTGTGGGCTGGGCAATGCAGGGTCAGGTTCGCGGCAGTGTGGGTTCCCCGCTTACCGAAGGGGTGCCGGTGGTGCAGCTCGAGGCAGCAGGTCTCTCGGCAGCGTTCACCGCGCTCGTCGACATACGTACAGCGACCGCCATCGCGCTCGAAGACGGCTCGACGCACGATTGCGGGGATGCGCCGGCCCCGTCCGCGCGATGCGGTCGGGGCCGGCGTGGCTTCGTGGGGTGCTTTCTGTGGGTTGATCACCGGCTCAGTCGTCGTCGTCGTCGTCGTCGTCGCCGTCGCCGTCGCCGTCGGTTGGTGCGGTGCCGCTCGCCGGCCTTCGGCGGACTCCGTCGTTGGTTCAGCGACACCGGATGCGGCCCTCTTTCGGGGGCCTTGGGTCACCGCAAATTTCTGCTTTTCGAGCGCCGCGACCAGCAACCTCATCGCTCGCAAGTGCAGCTCGCCCAGCGATTTGCCTGGCTCTTGCCGAGCCAGCAGCGCCTTGGCTCGCTCGATCAACTGCACGTGCTCCTCGGTCGTGCTGAATTGCAGCTGGTACTGCTGCGGGGCAGTCACGGGCGGCAATTCCACTCGCGGCGGTTCCACACGCGCTGGCGCGGGTGAAAATGACTCCGAGCTGACCCGCTCAAGCCCGCCATTACCCGCAGCCTCCTCGACGGCACCATGGCCATTACCCGCAGCCTCTTCGACGGCACCATGGCCAGCACCCGGAGCCTCCTCGACGGCACCATGGCCAGCACCCGTAGCGTGTTCGTCGTGGGGGTCATTCGCCGGGTCGGGCTCGTCCCAAGCAGCCAGTACGGCCTCCGCGTCATTTGCCCAATCGCATGGCCGCTGGCTGGGCGGCAACTCGCGCGCGGCGGGCGCAAACGAAGCAACGAATGGTTCCCAAGTCGGGCCCCGGAGCGGTACTGGCTCGGGACGCAGCGGCTCGATCAAGTCGGGCACCAGCGGAAGCGGGTGCAGCTCGCGCACCAACTTGGCCAGCTCCTTCTTGGTTCGGAACTTGGCACGACCCAGCACCTCTACCAGCGGCGCCTCTGATAGCGCCCGTGCTCGCGCAGGTCATCACGCTCGGCGTCGCCAGCGGCTCCGGAACGGAGCTCAGCGGCTACGGAACGGAGCGCCTTCGGTCCCCTCCGTCTGACGAACGACGCATAAAAAATCTTATGTTAACGAACACTTAGCGAGATTTGCGAGGTGAGAAGCGTCGCATGACGTTGTGGGCGGGGTCAACGGCAG
>JBBSAB010000256.1:0-3129 GCA_038252755.1 Polyangiales bacterium
CATCAGGCGCCACTGGCTACCGCAAGGCGCAGGCTCCCAAGCTGTTTTCGGCTCGATACTGCAGCCGTTTGCCGGATTGAGCCAGCGCATGATCGTCATTGATGGGCTCAGGATCGTCCCGTCGCGGCCCGCCGCCGATCACGAAGCGGGCATGGTCACGCTCTGCACTGGCGAGCCGTTTGGCGACGCTCGGGACGGCAGGGACGACTACGTCAATACGGCTCCCTCCGTAGACCAGCGATTGCTTGCCACCTCGCCTCTTCTCGGCAACGTGCCGTTCCCATCGCTTCAAGTCGCGGCCCACGACGGCCTCGAGTCTTCCGCGCGCACGATTGCCGACCGCGTGCTTTCCTACGCTGGGCCAGACCAGCCCCTGTTCCCGGAGCTCAAGCCCCGTCTTCTGTACGGCCGAATTTTTGGGGCGCTCATGGCTGGAGGCGCCACTCCCCAGAATCAGGCAATGCTACAAGACGCCCGGGCCCGACAACAAAGTGTCCTCGACTTCATTCGTGCCGATCTGAAGCGACTTCGAGCGGTCGCGCCGGCCAGCGCCCGAGAACGCTTTGACGCCCACGAGTCCGCTATTCGCGGCCTCGAGGTGGGCCTTGACCAGAGCCATGCTGCGCTTGCCGGTTGTTCGGCGGAGGCGGCAGCGGTCGGCGCGGACGTCGAGGTCCGGAACTTCCGCGACGTTGCCACGGTCGGGGCGCAACACCTGGCTATCATCCGCGTCGTGTTCGCCTGTGATCTGTCTCGCGTCGTAAGCTACTCTTGGTCGCCTGGCGTGAGCGGGCTCGTGTTCGAGGGCATTCCTGAAGGCACGACGGACAGTTTCGCGCATCATCCTCAGACGCACGGCAACTTAGAAGACCCGGACTTGCAGCTGCGCCTGGCCGGTGTGGACCGCTGGTATTCTGAGCAGACTGCCTCGTTCATTCAGGCACTCGAGTCGACGCCGGAGGCCGATGGCACGTCGCTGTTATCGAACACTCTGATTCTCTACGTGAATGAAGTGGCGGCCGGCGACCACAGCTACACGAACATGCCCCTCGTCGTGTTCGGCGGTCCGGGGGTGGGCTTGAGAGCTCCGGGCATCCGAGCCTACGAAGGCAGATCGACCAACGATCTTTGGCTGAGTGTCGCCCGTCAGTTCAAGGTCGCGCTGCCAGGGTTGGGACACCCCGACCAGTATAGCGGCCCGCTAGAGGGCCTCCTAGATGACGTCTAGCACACCTCGACTCGCTGACCGGGTTGCGGTGGTTACTGGTGGCGCTCAGGGCATCGGCGCAGCCATCGCCCGGCGCTTCGCCGCCGAGGGGGCTGACGTCGTCATCGCCGATATCGATGTGCAACGCGCGAAAGCAGTTGCTGCGGAGATCGTCTTGGGTGGAGGCAAAGCGGAGACCGTTCACGTTGACATTGCTCAGGACGTCTCGACATTAGAGCTAGATCGCGGCGAAAAATGGGCCGAAAGCGCGATCGTAGGCGCGGCCAAGGGCCGCGTCTACGATCGCGACAATCAGCTGAGGGAGACCTGGAAGGCTGGCGGGAATGTCAGGACGCGACCCACGTGGGTGGCGCGTGGGCCTCCGGCGGGCGGTCGAAGGTGCGAGTAGATTTTCGGCGCGCGCTAGGTGGCAGCGAGCAGCTTGCGCGCGATGACGAGCAGGTTGCAGGACAGCACGCTGGCCTGCACGTACGCCTTGAAGGAATCAAAACTACGCCAAGTGCAGCGCTCGAGGCCGAAGACGCGCTTCAGGAAGGAGATCGTTCCTTCGATTCCCGCACGGAATGCGCGCAGCTTCTTGAATACTCGCGTGCTGCTGGCCATCTCTTCAATGTCGAGTCCCCGCCGCTTGTGGAACACAACATCGCTGACGCCGAGAGCCTTGATTTGATCAAGATTGGCCTTTGCCGCGAAGCCACCGTCAAAGCTCGCCTGCTTGGGAGGACGACCGAAGGTCGCGGTTTGCCGCTCCATCATCTTTGTCGCGAGCGTGTAGTCAGCAGGATTGCCTTGCTCGACGACCACATCGGTCACGAGCGCTGACGCCCCGGTCGTCAGACAAACCTTGTGACCGTACTCGGTGTCGCGGTTGCCCTTGATGATGATGTCCGTGTGGGGCTCGAAGATGGAAACGACTTTCTCCGTCGCGGGCACCGATTCATCGCGAAGGATTCGCCGCTCGGTTTGAGACAGGACCTGGTTGACGAGCGGGACGAAGTGCCGAATTTCTGCGGCCAGTACGGTGGCGAGCACAAGCTGCTTTGCGTCGCTGCACTGCACGTGAGCAAGCTTTCCGGCAATCGCCTCGGCTTGCTCGAGTGTCTCCTCCGTGGTCGCCAGAAGGTCACGATACAGCGGCTTGCGCTCGTCCGCCGACTTCGCGTTACTGATTTCTAGGGCCCTGCGCTTGGCCCGAAGGCGGTGATTGACGAACGTCAACCCGAACGCTTCCTGCGCCCGCTTCATGACCCGAGCGAGCACGCGTACGCAGTCCCAAAGCAGCGACGAGTCGGTGGGGTGATGGATGTTGGACTCAACCACGAGGCAGTCGGTGCGTACTTTCGCGCCTTTTTCAACCCCGAGAGCCTGAGCCTGCCGAACCACCATCTGGTTGATCTTCTCCCACGTGGTCGCGGAAATGCGCTTGAGGTTCTTTTGCAGCGCTGACCTGGTCGGTGGCTTCTGCTCGTAGCCGAGGCGGCAGAAACCGCGATAGGTGCTGGAATCGGCCAGCGCGAACGCCAGCCGCTCGTAGCTCAGACCCGTATGCTGCTTGAGAACCGCGACGCGCAGCACCTGCTCGGCGGCCATCCCGTCGCGGCCCTTGGTCGGGTCAACGCGCCGGCCGCCACGCACGCTGAGGTCAGCGTGAACGAGCGCCACGGCCTCGGGTAGCCGGTCGAGCAGCGCCGCCATGGCAACCAGCTCCCGGGCATGGACGTGCGCGATAGGTACTGGCGTCAGGGACAGTTGCTCGAGTAAGCTTTTGCGCATCGGGTCTCCGTTTTTTGGGGTGCATTGGCGTGCTTCCCGAGAACGGATACCCGTCTGTTTCTATTTCCATCGCCGCCTGCGCGCGAATTCCCTTTTGTTTTCGCGCGCTTCGACTTTTGTCGCCGCGA
>JBBSAB010000257.1:0-3109 GCA_038252755.1 Polyangiales bacterium
CGTCGTGCCTGGTCCGCGCTACGAAGCCGGCAAGCTGCCGCGTGAACGTGGAGCCGCTCCGGCGTCGCTGCAGTACGTGATGACCTTCGTCTCCGACCACCTGAGCATCGACGCCGCGCTCGAGCGCATCACCGACTACCGACCCGGCCGCGAAGCGCGCGCCGTCAGCCCGAAAGAAGCCGCGGCAGCGCTGGTTGTCGCCGAGCTGCTCGGCTGGGTTTCCTGGGGATAGCCCTAGCCTAGCCCTGACATCAATTGGGGCTGCCAAGCTGCAGCTCTTTGTGAAAAAATCTCGGGCCGTTACGGTGTGGCGGGTGGGGCGGGGGCGGGGACGGCTAGCGCTGCGAGGCATTCGTACGCGGCGTATTTGTAGGAGTCGGACAGGGTCGGGTAGTTGAAGACCATGTCGATGAAAAGATCGACGGTGCCGCCGAGCTGGATCGCGGTTTGACCGATGTGCACGAGCTCGCTGGCGCGCTCGCCGATCACGTGAACACCGATGATCTTACGGTTGTCGCGGTTCACGACCAGCTTGGTGATGCCTTCGAGATCACCCGTGATCTTGCCACGCGCGTTGTTCTCGTAGAGCGCGCGGCCGGAGACGAAAGGGATCTTCTTCTCGGTGCAGCTCTCTTCGGTTTCACCGAACGAGCTGCACTCGGGGATCGTGTAGATGCCGTAGGGCATCGCCTGCGACACCTCCTTCTTGTACGAAAATCCGAACGCATGACACACCGCGACGCGGCCCTGCTCCATCGACACCGAGGCCAACGCCGGGAAGCCGATCACGTCGCCGGCCGCCAAGATGTGCGGCACCTTGGTGCGGAACTGCGCGTCGACCTGCAAGTAGCCGCGCGAATCGGGCTCCACGCCGACGCTGCTCAGCCCCAAGCCTTGGGTGCAGCCGGTGCGGCCGGCTGCGAACAACAGCTGCTCGGTCACGAGCTTCGTGCCGTCGGCCATCGTCGTTTCGACGCCGCCCGCGCAGCGTTTGACGGTCGTCCACTTTTGCCCCTGCTTGAGCGTGATGCCCGAGCTGACCATCGCCGCCTTCAGGCGCGCGACGATCTCGAGATCCAAAAACGGCAAGATTTCGTCGCGTGCGTCGACCAGCGTGACCGCCACGCCGAGCGCCGCGAACATGCTGGCGTACTCGCAGCCGATCACGCCGCCGCCCAAGATCGCCAACGACGCGGGCAAGGTGTTGATGGTGAGGATCTCGTCGCTGTCGTGGATGAAGTCGTCGGCGAAATCGATGTCGGCGGGGCGGTGTGGCTTTGAGCCGGTCGCGATCAGGATGAAGTCGCCGTGGATGCGGCGCGTGTCGCCAGCCGAGCTGATCATCACCGTGTGCTCGTCCACCACTTGGCCCTTGCCGTGGAAATAGGTGATGTGGTGGCGCTCGAAGTTTTGGCGAAATGAGCGCGCCTCAGCGGCTGCGATCGCGTTCTTGCGCGACATCAGCCGCGGCACGGTAGCTTGCGCGTCGAGCTCGACGGCCACGCCGTACAGCGCGCGCGCGCGATGCCCGGACAAGTAGAGCGCCGTCTCGCGCAGGGTCTTGCTGGGCAAGGTCCCGGTGTGGACGGCGGCGCCGCCGGGCTCCACCTCGCGCTCGATAACCGCGACCTTTTTCTTGAAGTACGCGGCTTGCGCTGCAGCCTTCTCGCCTGCAGGTCCTGCGCCGATCACCACCAAGTCGAACCGCTCACTGTCGCCGGGAGTTGACACGATCGCCGAGCTTACCCCGCCCGGCCCCAGCTGTGATGTTAAAGATGCTGTTCCGTGGCCGCAGCTCCGCCGCGGCATGAGATGTCGCTTGGGCAGGCGCCATGGATTCGCGCTGGTGTGGTCCGGCCTCTGGCGGGCATACTCGGGCCACCGATGGCCGGGGCCCCGAACGAACCCATGTACGCGAAAGTGCCCTTCGTCACGGAGACGCTTTTCACGATTGGGGCGAAGCCGGTCTCGCTGCTCACGCTCGTCAGCATGCTGGTCACGTTCCTGGCGATGCTGGGCGTGTCGTGGCTGATTCGAGCCGGCGTTCGGCGCGCGCTCCGCCGCGGCCGGATCGAAGCGGCGGGCGGCGACTTGGGCGTGGCTGATCGGCTGATCCACTACGGCTTCATCGTCGTCGGGCTAGCGCTGGCCTTGCACTTAGTAGGAATCCGCCTCGACACCGTGTTCGCGGCCGGCGCGGTGTTCGCGGTCGGCTTCGGCTTCGCGATGCAGAACATCGCGCAGAATTTCGTGTCCGGCGTCATCTTGTTGATCGAGCGCACGATCAAACCGGGCGACGTGCTCGAAATCGGCACGCAGATCGTCAAGGTGATGAAGATGAGCATCCGCGCCACGATCGTGCGGACGCTGGACGATGAGGACATCATCGTGCCGAATTCCACGCTGGTCCAATCCAACGTGAAGAACTACACGCTCGAAGACAACCTCTATCGCGTCAAGGTCAAGGTCGGCGTGGCTTACGAGTCCGATCTGAGGCTGGTGCGCGCCGTGCTGCTGAAGGCGGCAGCGGACGTGACCTGGCGTGACGTAGCCTACCCGCCGCGCGTGCTACTCGTCGATTTTGCCGACTCGTCGGTTGCCTTCGAAGTCTCGGTTTGGATGCACGACCCGTTCAACTTCCGCGTCGCTGGCTCGGACCTGCGCGAAGCGATCTGGTGGGCTTTCAAGGCTTCCGGCATCGTGATCGCCTTCCCTCAGTTGGACGTGCATTTCTTTCAGACCTTGTCCGCGGGCGTCACTGCGCGGCTCGGAATCCCGGGTTCAGGTCAAGATCGCTCGTAAGAACCGACCGCGCCGGTAGCTGCTGAACAGCGTGACCGCCAAGGCTACGTAGCTCAGACCGACGACCAGCCAGACTTGCGTCAAGGTCGGGTTCGCGGAGCTGAGCACCAGAATGCTAGCCGGCACCTGCACCAGGAACAACACGCACGCGTCCAAGAGCAGAGCGTGCTCGGGCACGCCGGCGCCTTGCATGACCGAGCCGAGCACGATGCCGATGCCGAGCGCCACGTAGGTGGGCGCCACCCAAGCGAAGTAGCTGTGCGCGAGCGAAAGCACCTGCGGATCGCGATCGAAGAAACCGACGATC
>JBBSAB010000258.1:0-2971 GCA_038252755.1 Polyangiales bacterium
CAGCGGCGCCAAGACGACGGCGATTGGCTTGAACCGAAGAGGGCTGCTCTACCGCCGCCAGCGCTGGACCCGCGATCTCGTGCTCAAGGTCATCAGCGACACGTGCGCCGACGGTAGGTACTACTGGGGCCGGCTGGATTCTCGCGGGAAACGCCTCCGTCCGCAGGACCAGTGGATCCTGATCGCGGTGGATCGCATCGTCGACGAGGAGACCTTCCGCATGGTGCAGGAACTTCGCGCTCGTCGTGACCCAGGCCGTAGCTCAGGTCGGTTGCCGTCGAGCCCGCTCTTGCTCGCGGGGCTGCTGCGCTGCGCTCGCTGCGGGGGCCCGTGCCAGTTGGAAAGCTCGGGCAAGCTCGACGCGAGTGGCCAGCCGTATCGCTATTACAACTGCCGGCGGTTTACTCGGAGTGGTAAAGACACCTGCGCGGGGTACCGCATTGCGGTGCCGACGCTCGACAGCGCCGTGCTCTCGCACATTGCCGAGCACGTGTTCACCGAAGAGCGCTGTCGCGAAATCCTGCGCGATTTCGTGGAGGACCAGGGCATGTTGCGACTGAAGACGACCGAGCAACGGCGGCTCCTCGAGCGAGAGCGGGACGAGCTCGGAAAGCGCCTTGAACGCTGGTTCGAGCGCATCGAGACGGACACGGCGCTGGGAGACGTCGGCGCCGAACGGCTTCGCGAGCTCAAGACCAAGCGCGATGAGGTCGTGCGGGCGCTGGCCAAGCTACGGCCGCTCCATACCGTGCCGCCCTACTTGTACAAGACCGAAACGATTCAACGTTTCCAGCATCGGCTCCGTGAGGCGTTCCTCTCCGGCGACCGTGGGACGGCCCGCGTCTACCTGCAGAACCTGGTCGACCACATCGTGATCGGTGAAGACGAGATCGTGATCGAAGCGAAAGCCGGCGCCGCCCTGGCGATGATGGCCGCCTCGCGCCCAGCTCTTTCCGAATCCACCCCCGAAGAAGTTCTCGCAGACGTCGTAGATTGGCGTGCCCGGCAGGACTCGAACCTGCGACCGGCGGGTTAGAAACCCGCTGCTCTATCCAACTGAGCTACGAGCACGTGTGGGGTGCTACGTAGCTGAAGACACGCCGAAATCCGATCGAATTTCGCACGGCTTGAGCGCCACCGCGGGATCTGGCGTCAGTTTGTGATCCCCGCGGCCAGGTAGAGCTCATTCACGTCGAGCCGGCAGTCGATCACCTCGAAGAGGACTTTGGGATTCGTCACGTGCGTTGGCGAGCTCGGGTCGCGAAGCACTGGGTCGCAAACGACCGGCGCGTCGGCGTACGTTACGGCTCGGCACACGCGGCGGGCAACGTGGCGCTAGCAACGCGCGAGCTAGTTCATGCAGCCGCGAACCTCGATCGGCACTTCGTCCCCGGAACAATCGGGGCCGAGGCGTGCGCCACGCAGCCAAAACTTGAAGTAACCGTCTTCGGGCCCGCCGCTCGGGAAACCGACCACGCCACGCGTGATGCAGATCTCTTCGCCCGCCCGCGGGTGGCCTGCTGGCGGTATCACCGTGCCCTGTGAGATGAGACTCGCTTGGCCGTAAGCCAGGCTGTGCTTCCACTCGAAATCGATGCTGACTCGTGTCGGGTCGGTCGAGCCGCCGAACCCCGGCGACGTAAAGTGACCCGTGTTGCCATTCTCGAAGCCGCCCGAGAAGCCGTCGGGCGCGTCCTTGACCATGCCGCCGTCGATGCTGCCCTCGAGCAGGTAGCTGGTGCTCGAGTCCGTCGTGCAGTGGGGGGCCTGCGCGAACAGCGCCATCGCGTCTGCCGCGCTCAGGGTTTCGCTGTCCGCGCCCCCGCTTCCGCTCACGCCGGCGCTGCTGTGTGGTCCAAGCGTCTGACCTCCGCCGGCGGCTGTGCCACCGGGGTTCCGCTCGGTGGCTCCGCACGCGCACGCCGACCAGCAAATCACCAAGATGACCAAACCGCGCCCGTGAGTCGACTGCATCGAAGCACCTCCCATGGCCCGTTCATACCACTCGCTGGACCGAATTGGAGTATGGTGCGGCGCATGAGGGAGCTCGCCGCGTTCTCCGTTTTGGGCATTTTCTTGCTGGCTTGTGGTGGTTCGGAGCCGCCCGCTGAAGTGCCGACGGCTGAACCCGCGCCGCCACCTGCTGCCGTCGCGCTGCCGCCCGCGCCTGAGCCGAGCGCCGAGCCCGTCGCTGACGTTTCGCCGAAAGAGGAGCCGAAGCCCGTCGTGCCGGAGCCGCAGTTCACCGACGGCATGTCGGTCGCCGACGCAGTGAAGGCCGTGCCGCAAGGCGCCGAGCGCGCGAACATCGATCAAGAGACGCTCAGCAAACCGATCCAAGACTTCGCCGTCTACGAGCCGTGCAAACCCGGCGCTGGGCACGTCAAGATGAAGATCGCCGTCTGGGACGGCAAAGCCGTCGGCCTCGACGTCACCGCCACCCCCAAAAACGACAAACTCGTCGCCTGCGTCAAAGACCGTTTGAAGACGCTCACTTGGCAAGCCCACGTGAAGTCGCTGAACACCGTCGAGTACTCGTTCTAATCAACGTAAGCCGCCGAGCGGTTCGAGATTTTTTCGCAGGGAGATCGTGAGATCGGGAGGCCTGATTGAACGCCATCCTGTTGCGGCGTGCGCGGCGACAACTTCCTCGTCGTAACCGTGATGAGCGACGCAAGATCGTGAACGTGTTGGCGCCCAACCTGCTCGCCTCCCGATCTCCCGATGAAAAAATCCGGTCGTGTGGTTTGTTTGTAGGCCCTGCCATCCCCGCCTAGCTCTGATGATTCATCGCATCTTGCCCGAGCGAGCGGGGACAACAGGAAGGCGGCTCATCATTGGTCTCATTTCAGCTGGCGGCCACGCCCGCTGATCCTGGCTTCTGGCTTCGTTTTCGCTCCGGTCCGGTGCTCACGTACCCACGTACGCTCCGCTCCGGTCCTCACGAAAGCCTCGCCAGAAGCCAGGCTGA
>JBBSAB010000259.1:0-2945 GCA_038252755.1 Polyangiales bacterium
CGCGGATCGGTTGGTACGACATGGCAGCCTTCGCCGTCGTGCGCGCCGGTTGCTGTCCCGACGCCAAGCCGCTTGAGCTCCCCGAGCCGTCGAAGACCTGCGACAACATGGCCGAAACCCTGCGCAACGTCGGCCAAGAAGTGGTCGCCAACCACCCCGCCGAAGAATCTTTGAAGAAGTACACGGCGGCGATCCACTGCGAGCTGAACGCAGGCCACGGCCAAACGTTCCGCAAAGCCGAACGCCCCGCCGGCGGCGAAGACAGCGCGTTCCTAGAATTGGTCAAGTCCTTCCAAACTCCGTAAGTCTCGCAGGCGCGAGCAAACAGGGAGACGGGGAGGTGGGGAGACTTTGGGGTGGGCAGTCCGCCTCGAGGCTGCGGCGAACGTCCGCTCTCGCTCCCGAGGAAAATATTTTTTGATTGGTCCTCCAATCAAAAAATGCGTCTTCTCACTCTCGCCCCTCCCCGACTCCCCGCCTCCCTGTTCGCTCGCCGCTCGATCGCCAAGCGACGCGGTCAGTCTGAACAGGTAGGCCCGGTTTCGGTTGGGGCGACCCCGCCCAGCTGGGCGGGGAGGCAGGCCTACCCACGAAGGCGTGCGGGGGTCGGATAATTTCGTATGCTCGCGACCTTGGGCGAGGTTCTGCTTTTCACTTTGAGTTTGGCGCTGGGCATTGCGGTGCCGGCGACGATCGTCAGATGGGATTTGGGGCGGCTGACCGGGGAGCGGTTGGCGCGGGCCTGGCCAGAAGCGAGCTTTTGGTTGGCGGTGGTGGTGTTTGGACCGATTTGCCTGCCGATCCATTTCATCCGCACGCGGCGCAGCTGGGTGGGGATCGGGCTGGGCGTCCTGTGGCTCGGCTTGGGCTTCGCGCTGGTCGTCCTGCCGGTCGAGGCCCTGGGGTGGTTGTGCGGGATCGGGGAGTAACGGTTTTCCGGAATAAGACCGGCTAGTTCATTGTCTCGGGCCCGGAATGCGCGTAACAACGCGCCGGAAAAAGCCATGGACGTCCGCGCACTGAACGAAGTCGTCGCCAAGGAAAGCGCTTTCATCGATGATCTAACGGCCGAAATCGGCAAGGTCATCGTCGGCCAGAGCTACATGATCGAGCGCGTGATGGTCGGCCTTTTGGCCGGCGGCCACGTCCTTCTCGAAGGCGTGCCTGGCCTCGCGAAGACGCTCACGGTGCGAACCCTGTGCGACGTGATCGCCGCCAAGTTCTCACGCATCCAGTTTACGCCCGACCTGTTGCCGGCCGACTTGATCGGCACCGTGATCTACGACCAACGCACCGGCCAGTTCTCCAGCAAGCTCGGGCCGATCTTCGCCAACCTGGTGTTGGCCGACGAGATCAACCGTGCGCCCGCCAAGGTGCAAAGCGCTCTGCTCGAGGCGATGCAAGAGCACCAAGTCACGCTCGGCGACACCACCTACCCGCTGCCCGATCCGTTCGTGGTCATGGCGACCCAAAACCCGATCGAGCAAGAAGGCACCTACCCGCTGCCCGAAGCGCAGATCGACCGCTTCATGCTGATGATCAAGGTCGGCTACCCGACGCGCGAAGAAGAGCGCGCGGTGATGGATCGCATGACTGGTGTCTTGCCGAGCAAGGCGCAGCCGCGCGCCACGACCGAGCAACTCTTGAACGCCCGCAAAGTCGTGCGCGACGTGTACGTCGACGACCGCGTGAAGGACTACATCGTGGATGTAGTGTTCGCCACGCGCGAACCGCAGAAAAAGGGTATGAAAGAGCTGGCCCCGCTGATCGAGTACGGAGCCAGCCCGCGCGCCAGTATCGCGCTCAACTTGGCCGCGCGCGCTCACGCCTTCCTGCGTCACCGCGGCTATGTCACGCCAGAAGACGTGAAAGCGATCGGCCCCGACGTGCTGCGCCACCGCGTGGTGCTGTCGTACGAAGCCGAGGCCGAGGAAGTGACGGCTGAGGACATCGTGCGGCGCGTGTTCGAGGTCGTGGAAGTTCCGTGAGCCGAGCTTCGACGTAACGAAGGCGTAAGCGAATGGTCGGAAAAGAGCTGCTCAAAGCGCTCCGGCGCATCCAGATCACGACGAATCGGCTCGCCACGCAGCAGCTGTCGGGTAACTACACCTCCGTCTTCAAAGGTCAGGGCCTGAGCTTCCGCGAGGTGCGCGAGTACCAGCCGGGCGACGACGTGCGCGCGATCGACTGGAACGTCAGCGCGCGCATGGACCAGACCTTCGTCAAGGTCTTCGTCGAAGAGCGCGAGATGACCGTGATGCTGGTCGTCGACTTGTCGGCCAGCCAGCGCTTCGGCACTCAAGGTGGCAGCAAAGTCCGGCTGGCGACCGAAGTTGCGGCGCTGTGCGCGTTCAGCGCGATCAAGCACAACGACCGTGTGGGCCTGATCATGACGACCGACCAGGTCGAGAAGATCGTGCCGCCCAAGAAGGGCCAAAAGCACGTGATGCGTGTCGTACGCGAGATCATGGGCGCCAATCCCGAGCGCGCCGGCACCGATTTGATCGTCGCGCTCGAGACGCTGATGCACGTCGCGCGCCGCCGCAGCGTGGCGTTCCTGATCAGCGACTTTTACGCGCCGGACTACAGCCGCGCGCTGTCACTGGCGGCGGCACGTCACGACATCATCCCGGTCATGCTCAAAGATCCGCGTGACTTCGAGCTGCCGGACGTGGGTTTGGCGAGCTTCGAGGATTTCGAAACCGGCGAGAGCGTGGTCGTCGATACCGGCAGCGCCCAAGTGCGTGCCAGCTACGCCAAGCAGATGAAGAGGCAGCAGGCCGAGCAGGTCCAGCTCTTCCAAAAACTGGCGCTCGATCACTGCGTCGTGCGCACCGATCAGCCGTACATCACGCCGCTGCGCGATTTGTTCGCGCGCCGCGCGCGCAGGGTTCGCCGGTAATGCGAGCCCGCGCGCTCTTTCTCGTCCTGGCAACGGCGACGGC
>JBBSAB010000260.1:0-2906 GCA_038252755.1 Polyangiales bacterium
CAAGACCACCATCGCGCTCGATACCATTCTCAATCAACGCGGCCAGGATGTCGTGTGCGTTTACTGCGCCATCGGGCAGCGCGCTTCCGCGGTAGCAAAAGCCGTGGCCACTTTGCGGGACAAGCGCGCCCTCGAGTACACCGTGGTGGTCGTCGCCGAAGGCAACGACCCGCCCGGTCTCGCGTACATCGCTCCGTACGCTGCGACCAGCATTGCCGAGCATTTCATGGAGGCGGGGCGCGACGTGCTCATCGTTTACGATGACCTCACGCATCACGCGCGCGCCTATCGGGAGCTTTCGCTGCTCTTGCGTCGACCACCGGGGCGGGAGGCGTTCCCTGGCGATATCTTCTACATTCACTCGCGCCTGCTGGAGCGCGCGACTCACTTGAGCAAGGAGCGCGGTGGCGGTTCACTCACGGCCCTGCCGATCATCGAAACCGAAGCGCAAAATATCTCTGCGTACATTCCGACCAATCTGATTTCGATCACGGACGGCCAGATCTATCTCTCGCCCTCTTTGTTCGAGCTGGGCGTGTTACCGGCGGTCGACGTGGGCAAATCCGTCTCGCGCGTAGGCGGCGCGGCGCAACGCGCGACGTACCGCGCCGTGGCGGGTGATCTGAAGCTCGCTTACGCGCAATTCGAGGAGCTAGAAACATTTGCTCGCTTTGGGGCCCGTCTAGACGCCGCCACGCAGAAGACTATCGAGCATGGACGACGGATCCGCGCCTGCCTCAAACAGCCAGAATTTACCCCGGTTTCCGTGCCCGCACAGATCGCGACTCTACTGGCTTTGACCGCAGGGCTCTTCGACCAGGTGCCCCTGGCGCGGATGACCGACGCGGGCCACGCCGTCGAACAGGCTGCCGCAAGCGTTCCGACGGACGTGAGCGCACGTTTCACCACGGCCGAGAAGCTGAGTGATGAGGATCGGACGGCAGTCGTCGCGATTGCGAGCAAAGCGCTCGCCACCTTCCAACCCGAGCCGGACGACAAGGCGAAACCAAAGCCGGAGGACACAACCGAACCGAAGCCAGGGCAAGAGCACGACGCCGCTGGGAAGCAAAAGTCATGAGTGAAGGCCTTGCCAGTCTGCGCCGTAAGATCGACAGCGCAGGAGATCTAGAGTCCGTGGTGCGCTCGATGAAGGCACTGGCTGCCTCGAGCATCACGCAATACGAGAACGCCGTGCGCGCGCTCGACGACTACTATCGGAACGTCGAGCTCGGCTTGGGCGCGTGCTTTCGGGAGATCGAGGTAACGACGCCGAACCCCGAGCAGAGTGCGCACGCCGAGTCGGGCGCCATTGGAGCCATCGTATTTGGCTCGGATCAGGGACTCGTAGGTCGGTTCAATGACGAAGTCGCCGATTTCGCAGTCAAGACGCTCGCCGCACTGACTGGCGAAGCGCGGGTCTGGGCCGTCGGGGAACGCGTTCATGCGCGCTTGGCGGACGCGGGGTTACCGCTGATCGGCCTGTTTGCCGTACCCAACTCCGTCGACGCCATCGCCGAGCTCGTGGGACAGATTCAAATCGAGAGCCAAACGCGTCGGGCCAAGCATGAATATGAGCGCGTGTACGTGTTCCACAACCGTCCGCTGCCCGGCGCGCTGTACGAGCCGCGGAGCCAGCGGCTGCTACCGCTCGACGCGGAGTGGCAACGAGCCCTGACCAAAGTGCCCTGGCCTACCGCCGCCTTGGTCGAAGTGATCGGGCCACGTGCTGCGACGCTACGCGCGCTGGTCGACGAATACCTATTTATCTCGCTCTTCCTGGCGTGCGCCGAATCCCTCGCCAGCGAAAATGCGAGCCGACTCGCGGCGATGCAGCGCGCCGAGAAAAACATCCGTGAGATGTTAGAAGATCTCAAGCGAACGTTCCATCGCGGCCGTCAAGATTCCATCGACGAAGAGCTATTTGACGTCATCGCGGGCTATGAGGCGCTCGCGAAGATCTCAACCGCGCGACCGCCGAGCGGCGCGAACCCTCGAATCGTGGAGACTCAATGAACTATTTCGATCGCTTTCGGATTCCGGCAGGGGTTGTCATCAAGCTCAAGGACGTCAACCCCGCGTTCTCCGACGAGGACGAGAGCAAGCATGGATCGAGGCCGAAGCTCGAGGCGCTGCGGCAGAAACTGGAGGACCTGCAGTATCGGCTGTACGCCGAAAACAAGCGCTCGCTCTTGATCTGTCTGCAAGGGTTGGACGCCGGCGGTAAGGACGGCGTGATCCGCCACGTGATCACGGCGATGAATCCGCAAGGTTGCCGCGTGGTTGGCTTCAAACAGCCAACGCCAGAAGAGCTCGCGCACGACTTTCTCTGGCGGGTCGAGCGCCAAACGCCCAAACGCGGTGAGGTCGTGATCTTCAATCGCTCACACTACGAGGACGTGCTCGTCGCGCGCGTTCATGATCTGGTCCCCAAGGAAATTTGGGAGAAACGCTACCAGGAGATCAATGATTTCGAGAAGCGCATCGTCGAAAATGACACGCATATCCTGAAGTTCTTCCTGCACATCAGCAAAGAGGAACAGCTCGAGCGCTTCAAGAAGCGGCTCGACGACCCCGCACGGAACTGGAAAATCAGCGAGTCGGATTATTCAGAGAGAAAGTACTGGGCCGACTACCAGGTAGCCTACGAGGCCGCCCTCAGCCGCTGCAGCACTGACGACGCGCCGTGGTTCGTCATCCCGTCGGACCATAAGTGGTTTCGGAACCTCGCCGTCGCTCGAATCATCGTCGAGACGATGCGGAATCTCGGAATCGAGGTCCCGAAGCCGACGGTGAATCTCGACGACATTCGCAAGAAGTACCACCGAGCCGAGGAGAAGCACAAAGAAGCGAGCCCGCACCACGACGACGACGGTGGTGCCGACGGATGAGTGAGTACAAGGGGCTCC
>JBBSAB010000261.1:0-2701 GCA_038252755.1 Polyangiales bacterium
CGAAGGCCGCCAGCGCCTTCGACGGTGTGAGCGCTTCGAGCACAGGTAGCGCCAGCGACGTTCCGCCAGCAGCCAACAGGAATTTGCGCCGTGAAAATTCGACGATCACTTGGTCCTCGCGGGGTGGCTGATGTCGGTGGTGGGCTCAGTCATGGGCGGTTGGCTCGCGGGTGTTGCGCTCATTTGCCGGTGTTCACCCGATAGCGGAAGCCGTCGCTGGTCGCGATGCCAACCAGCAGGTCGTTCAGGTTCTGCTGCGAACTGCTGAAGCGAGTCCGAAGCGCGTTCACAGTGCAGCTGTCGGCCTGCTCCTCGGTATGGCCCATCGCGTAACGGAACCAGCTGAACACCATGCAATCCTGCGCTTCGGGCAGGGCGGCGATCTTCTCGCCCAGCTCTTGCGGGCCGGCGATCGGCACCTTGGTCGGGTCGGTCTCGTTGCCGAGCGAGGCGACGCTGGTCAATCCGCCACTGGCATCGACCGGCTTGCCGCCGTCCGTGTCGCGCCAACGTCCGAACTCGTCGTAGTTCTCGAGGGTTAAACCGAGCGGATCCAGCAAGACGTGGCAGCCGGCACAGCTCGGCTCCGTGCGGTGCGCGAGGAAACGCTCTTTGGTGGTCGAGCCTGGCACGACAGTCGGAAGCTTGATCACCAAGCCCGGCGGGGGCGGCGGCGGCTCGGTGCACAACAGGCGCTTTCGGATCATGAAACCGCGCTTGACCGGCGCGCTCTGATCCGGATGTGCGTGGCCGGCCAAAATCGACGGGCTGGTGAGGATGCCGAAGCGGTGCGGTACGTTGTCGACACGCACGAAATCCGTACCGGTGCCCGGATAAGTGAGGCCGTAGAATTTGGCGAGCGGCGGATTCACGTACGTGTAGCTGGCCGTCAAGAGGTCTTTGAGCGTCCCCTTGTTGTCGAAGATGCTCTTAACGAACAACTCCGACTCATGCATCATGTCAGCCTGCAGGCTGGCGTCCCACGCGGGCGTGGTGACGGTCGTTTTGGCAGCGCCGTAAACCTGGTCCCAGTCTGCCCACTGCTCGTGAAACCCATTCAGCGTTGCGGCGAAGGTGGCACTACCCATTAATCGCGCGGTCTGCGTCGCGACGCCCTCCGGAGTCGAGAGTTGATGGGCATCGGCTGCAGCCATCAACTCGGTATCCGGCATCGTCGAGGTGAGGAAGTACGAAAGGCGAGTCGCGACCGAGTAGTCGTTCAGCGGCACGACGGTGCCGACTGGCTTGCCCTGATCTTCGAGCTCGACGCGATACAGGAAGTTGGGCGATTGCAGCATGCGCCCGACCACCCACTCCAACCCTTCGTCGAAGGTGCCGCCCGTGGAGCCGGCGGTGAAGCGCGCCAGGTAGCTCGTGACTTCGGCGTCGGTCAGCGGACGGCGGAAGGCTTTCTTGCCGAAGTCTTTGATGAACGTGGTCGCGCAGCTCTGAGCGTCGGCGGCGCACGGCAACGTTAGTTTGCCTGCCTTGCGATACGTGGCGGCCAGCGTCTCGGCGGCGACGAACCAGGCTTGCACGTGCAGCTCGGTTGTCTGGTAGGCGTCGGCGTTGTTCAGGAAGCCCGTCGACTCTTCCGGCGGAGGGAATTTGTTGGCCGGAGCCGTAACGTCACCGACCAGGTCCCGAACCGTACTGTTGTATTCCGTTCCCGTCAGACGACGGAGCGGGGTGCGTCCGGGGAGCGCGGTGGCTTTGCATTGCTCGACGGTTGGGCCGGCGCCGCCGATCGGGCTCGCGCCGCCACCGGCGTTGGTTCCGCCGCCAGAAATGTTCGGCGTGCCCTGGCCGCCGCCCGTGGTTTCGCTGCTGCAAGCGAGTGCCATGACCGAAAAGGCCAGTGCCGATGCCAGTCCGACTCGCGTGGTGAAAGCCATGAGCGCGGTTCCTGAGAGTTCGCTGTTGGGTTCACAACGACCGATACGCGGCGGTCCCTGAGTCAGCGTGGGGTTAAATCTAGGGGAGGGGGCAAGATCAGTCTTGGAGGAGGTCCGCAAAGACTTGGAAGAACCGTGCATCGAGGGAACCAAAGCCGTTGCTGGAAACTTACAGGGGCGCACATGTGTGTCACAAAAAAACCTGCGGCCGCTGCGAGCAGGTTTACTCGGCGACCGCACGCCCCCCACCCGGACTCGAATCTCTCAGAGATGAGCGTGAGCGTGTTCCGGATCTTCTTCGTCGACGGTGCCTGTGGTCGGCTCGGCCTCGCCTTCGCCGAGCGCTTCGGCGTTGCGCACGGCGAGCCACCAGTCGAGCGAAAGTCGGCCCGCACCGAACACCGAGAACGCGCTCAGCATCGCCAGCACGAGCGCCGCGAACTCGAACGACTGACCCGCCGTGAGTAACCCTTCACCGATGTGCACGAACAGCACTGCGCCGATCAAAGGTGGAATTTGTGCGACCGCCGCAAGTCGCGTTCCGAGGCCTAAAGCTAGCAAAATGCCGCCGCAGAGATGGGCTGCCACGACGTACTGCGAGATCGCCAGCGGCAACAGCCAGCTGTGCGAACGCTTCAGAAAGTCGAGTAAGACTTCGGGGTGAGCGATGAACAAAGCGCCGCGCACCATCAAGCCGATGCCCAAGTAGATGCGGATCACGTCGAGCCCAATGCTCGGATCTTGCCACCATGCTTTTTTCGATTCGGTAGCCATCGTGCCTCCTGAAATGCGAAATGCTGTGCGGC
>JBBSAB010000262.1:0-2684 GCA_038252755.1 Polyangiales bacterium
ACGACGCATAAAAAATCTTATGTTAACGAACACTTAGCGAGATTTGCGAGGTGAGAAGCGTCGCATGACGTTGTGGGCGGGGTCAACGGCAGCGGGGCGAACTCTCAGGTGCCCGATGGCGTTTAGGTTTCCTAGTCTCGTGACGTGGTGAAAATGCGCCGAATACAAGGCTTCAAAGTCCTGGGACGACAAGCAAGACGCACGTGCGCCCTCCCCACCCTCGGGGGGCGGTACATCGAGTGTAGCGATGAAGGGCGCCACGCAATGCCTATGCCTTGAGCTCAATCAGTCCTTCTATCGGTTGCGTAGAAAATTCTCAGCCGCCCCAAATTTCGTAGTTCAGACCCAGCGCTACGCCGACCCACCACCGCGGCGTCTCGGCCAGCATTTCGGCGGGCTCCACCCGGACTGCGTAAGTGCGCGGGAACCAAGCTATCCCTGGCGCCAACTCCGCCGCCAAATGACGCCCGCCGCGTACCCGCAGCGCGGCATTCAAGCGCACGCCCGGGTTGACGCGCAACGCGCTGTCCGGGTTGGGCACGGCTTTGCCGCGGAACCGCAGCACGTCGAGCGCGGGCCCCACGCCAGCGCCCCATTCCAGCATGCCCAAGGTCGCTTCCCAACCGAGCAGCGCGGCGAATGGGAAGCGTTGCAGCTCGAAGCGCGGTGCTTCGCCGTCGGCTTGATACGGCGTCGTCGACGTGGTGGCCGACCCCAGTAAGGTGATCGCCAACCAGCGTCGCTGCAGGGAGGCGCCCGCACCGATGCCTGTCGACGCGACGCTCGCGCCCCAAGCTGTCTCAGCCTGAGCAAATAGCCGTAAATCGACGGCAATGTCGCGCGAACGAGGCGCCCGCGAGGTTGCGTTGGGGACTCGTTGATCCGGGTTGGTAACGGCGGTTGCCGTGCGCGGCGCTGCCGCAGCAGGCGTTTGCGTCGGCAAGTTGAGCGCCAGAAAGACCGCAGCGACGCGCGCGCGTTCCAGGCATTGCCGACCGGGATCGCTCAACTCACGCACGACACTACCCACGCTCACGCGGTAGCTCTCGCCGAAATCGTCGACGCGTGCGGCCAAAGCAGCAGGGGCTTCGATCACCTGATAGCCGCGCAGCAGCGGCGTCAGCTCTTCGATGAGCAGCGCGCGGGTGGGGCACGCCGACTGCACCGCCAGCGCCATCCGGCGCGGCTCTTGCGCGCTGACCTGGGAAACCGACGTCAAACCCAGGCACAGGCCGACGGCGAGCGCGCGCCGTTTCGATTTTGTTTTGCCAGCATAGAAGGGAAGCGGTTCCAGACGGCATACGCCGCTGTCACGAACGCCGCTTTCCGCAAGGAACGTCACCATGAGCTTGTCATTCACGTCTGAGCCCGCGTCGCGCCTCGGGTTCATGCTGCTAGCCGTCGTGTTTTCGTCGGCTTGTACGGCAGAAATCAGCGGCACCGGCGGCCCGGAGGCAGACCAGGCCATGGGTGCAAGGGGTGTAAACCCAGGAACCTTGCCGACAATCACCGACCAAGGCGGCCCGTTACCGAGCGACCGTGACGGCGTGGCCAGCGCGTGCAAGGCCAAGGCCGGCGTCCTGGATACGGGACGCACGCCACTGCGCCGCTTGACTCGCATCGAGCTGGACAATTCCATCCGCGCGCTCCTGCAGGTCGAGGCCGCGGCGGCCACCAAAGTGACGCCAGATGAGAAGATGGGGCCGTTCTACAGCAACGCGATCGCCCACGGCCCAGTCCGGCAAGCATCTCAGCGCGCGCGGCGCCACGCTGCTGATTGGGGACGTGAAGTACGTCAGCGCCCACCTCGGCTAGGGCGACGCACAGCTCAGTAAACGGCCCTGTTGGCTACTTGTCGCGAGCGCCATCGCGAGGGCGCTTGCTTGCTGCGATGGTATTCATGTTGCTCGCTGGTAGTGGTGATGGAGGCCGCCGAGCACCGGGAGCGAGACCACCTCGCCGCGACCAAGCAACGTCGCGCCCTCCACCGGTGTGGCCTGGCACAAACCCTGATGTGGACGGAAGCGATTGAAGTGGCCAACGTACTCGGCGAGCACCGCATGCAAGTGCCGCTCGTTGAAAGCGATGACGTGATCGAGGCACTCGCGCCGGACGCTCGTTGGAGGACAAGGTCCAGCGTGCCGCGCATCAGCCGGAATGTCGACCTTCAGGACGCGCTCAGCATGAGCATCCTCGTCGCCGTCCAGGACGCAGCTGGTCAGAGCAAGACGCGCGCCACGCCGGGAGTTGGCCGCTGACCAGCTACTGAGCTGACCGCGCGGCCGCCGGCGGCCAGTCCGCTGGCCAGGTTCGCCAACCTGCAATCGGGCGGAAAATCGGCCGAGCGGCAGTCGGCACAGTGCTCGCTTGCGGCAGACCGTGGGGCTCGCAGCAGCGACTCTTGACGGCCGACCTGCCGGCAACTACGAGCGGCGGCGTCCGGAAACGACCACGCTCTACGCGGTCGTGCGCGACAACGTGGAGACGCTTTACGCCGCCGTGGCGGCGGGCTTCGAGGGCGCGGCGCTGCCTCCCTTCGTGCGGCGTGAGTTCGATGGCTACCTGGGCTGCGGCCTGCTCTGTCGCGGCTTCGCGCGGCTCAAATGCGACTCGTGTGCCGAGCAACACCTGGTGGCGTTCGCGTGCAAGGGACGCGGCATCTGTCCCTCGTGCCTGGGCCGCAA
>JBBSAB010000263.1:0-2395 GCA_038252755.1 Polyangiales bacterium
GGAGCCCCTTGTACTCACTCATCCGTCGGCACCACCGTCGTCGTCGTGGTGCGGGCTCGCTTCTTTGTGCTTCTCCTCGGCTCGGTGGTACTTCTTGCGAATGTCGTCGAGATTCACCGTCGGCTTCGGGACCTCGATTCCCAGATGCCGCATCGTCTCGACGATGATTCGAGCGATGGCGAGGTTGCGAAACCACTTATGGTCCGACGGGATGACGAACCACGGCGCGTCGTCAGTGCTGCAGCGGCTGAGGGCTGCTTGATAGGCTACCTGGTAGTCGTCCCAGTACTTTCTCTCCGAGTAATCCGACTCGCTGATTTTCCAGTTCCGCGCGGGGTCGTCGAGCCGCTTTTTGAAGCGCTCGAGCTGTTCTTCTTTGCTGATGTGTAGGAAGAACTTCAGGATGTGCGTGTCACTTTCCACGAGGCGCTTCTCGAAATCATTGATCTCCTGGTAGCGTTTCTCCCAAACGTCCTTGGGGACGAGATCGTGAACGCGAGCAATGAGCACGTCCTCGTACTGAGAGCGATTGAAGGTCACGACCTCACCGCGTTTGGGCGTTTGGCGCTCGACCCGCCAGAGAAAGTCGTGCGCGAGCTCTTCCGGCGTTGGCTGTTTGAAGGCGACCACGCGGCAGCCCTGCGGATTCATCGCGCTGATGACATGCCGGACCACGCCGTCTTTGCCGCCGGCATCCAACCCCTGCAGGCAAATCAACAACGAGCGGCGGTTTTCGGCGTACAGCCGATACTGCAGCTCCTCCAGTTGTTCCCGCAGCTCTTCGAGCTTCGACCCCGAGCTGCTCTTGCTCTCGTGCTTGTCCGAAAATTGAGGATCGAAATCTTCGAGTTTGACGACACTACCGGCTGCAATCCGAAATCGTTCGAGATAATTCATTGATTCTCCACGGTTTGACTGTTCGCGCCGCTCGGCGCGGGTGCGGCTGAGCTCTTGGAGAGCGCCTCGTAGCCAGCGATCACGTCGAACAGCTCTTCGTCGATGGAATCTTGACGGCCGCGATGGAAGGTTCGCTTGAGCTCTTCCAACATCTCACGGATGTTTTTCTCGGCGCGCTGCATCGCAGCCAATCGGCTGGCATTTTCGCTGGCGAGGGATTCGGCGCACGCGCGGAAGAGCGAGATAAACAGGTATTCGCCGACCAAGGCGCGTAGCGTCGCAGCACGTGGCCCGATCACTTCGACCAAGGCGGCAGTGGGCCAGGGACCTTTGGTCAGGCCTCGTTGCCACTCGGCGTCGAGCGGCAATAGCCGTTGGCTGCTCGGCTCGTACAGCGCGCCAGGCAGTGGACGGTTGTGGAACACGTACACTCGCTCATATTCATGTTTGGCCCGACGCGTTTGGCTCTCGATTTGAATCTGTCCCACGAGCTCGGCGATGGCGTCGACGGAGTTGGGTACGGCAAACAGCCCGATCAGCGGCAACCCCGCGTCCGCCAAGCGCGCATGAACGCGTTCACCGACTGCCCAGACCCGCGCTTCGCCCGGCAGTGCAGCGAGAGTCTTGACTGCGAAATCGGCGACTTCGTCGTTGAACCGGCCCACCAGTCCCTGATCCGAGCCAAATACGATGGCTCCAATGGCGCCCGACTCGGCCTGTGCGGTGTGCTCGGGGTTAGGAGTCGTCACCTCGATCTCCCGAAAGCACGCGCCCAAGCCGAGCTCGACGGTCCGATAGTAGTCGTCGAGTGCGCGCACCGCGTTCTCGTATTGCGTGATGCTCGAGGCAGCCAGTGCCTTCATCGAGCGCACCACCGACTCTAGATCTCCTGCGCTGTCGATCTTACGGCGCAGACTGGCAAGGCCTTCGCTCATGACTTTGGTTTCCCAGCGGCGTCAGGCTCCGGCTTTGGTTCGGCCTTGTCTTCTGGTTTTGGCTTCGCCTTGTCTTCTGGCTTTGGTTCGGCCTTGTCCTCTGGCTGTGGCTTCGCGTCGTCTTCTGGTTTTGGCTTCGCCTTGTCGTCCGGCTCCGGTTGGAAGCTGGCGAGCGCTTTCTTCGCGATCGCGACGACTGCCTTCCGATCCTCATCACTCAGCTTCTCGGCCGTGGTGAAGCGTGCGCTCACGTCCGTCGGAATGCTTGCGGCAGCCTGTTCGACGGCGTGGCCCGCGTCCGTCATCCGCGCCAGCGGCACCTGGTCGAAGAGCCCTGCGGTCAAGGCCAGCAGAGTCGCGATCTGTGCGGGCACGGAAACCGGCGTGAATTCAGGCTGCTTGAGGCAGGCGCGGATCCGTCGTCCATGCTCGATAGTCTTCTGTGTGGCGGCGTCTAGACGGGCCCCAAAGCGAGCAAATGTTTCTAGCTCCTCGAATTGCGCGTAAGCGAGCTTCAGATCACCCGCCACGGCGCGGTACGTCGCGCGTTGCGCCGCGCCGCC
>JBBSAB010000264.1:0-2299 GCA_038252755.1 Polyangiales bacterium
GCCGCCGGTCGCCTAGCTCAACGCGTCCAAATTCCTCCCAAGCCCAGTCATGCGTGCCGTCCATCCCTGCTCAACGCGTGCCACCAGCAGAAATTCCCGGGCAATCCTGAGATGGAACCAATGCTCAGCCGCCTTCCTGTTTGCTCGTCCTTGCTACTTGCGGATCACGACTGGCGTGCCCTGCGTCGCCGAACTCGCGACGGCGTGCCAGCCGCTCGGCAATTCGGGGCCGACGAAGCGGAACACGCGCGAGGCGTCGGCGGGTGACAACGCGAAGCTGCCCGCGCCATGCTCGATGCCGAAGCGATCGTGCCAGTACGCACCGTGAATCAGCTGCCCGGAGCTCAGCTCGAGCGCCCACGGCGCGTCTTGCACCTCGAACGCTTCGCCAAAGCCCGCCGGATCCTTGTCGACGAACGTGAGGTCCTTCTGTTTCACTTCGAAGGTGCCGAGCGGAATCGGCCGCGGTCCGTCGCTGGCTGGCTGCGTGTCGTTGGTCTTTTCAGGCAGCTCGCGCGCCACGCTGAGCAGCGTGACGAACAACGGGCGATGGCCGGTGTAACTGACCAAGGTACCGGTCGAAACGCTCACGTCGAGCCAACGCGTGTCGTCTTTCACGAAGTCGGGAAAGGTCGTGCGCTTTTGCACCACCGTCACGTCTTGATGGCGCACCCACAGCTCGTCGCCGGCATTGCTCGGTCGCAGCGCAGCGCCGTCGAAAGCCCAGTATTTGATGCTACCTAGGCTGCGGAAACGCCCGCTCAGCGTGAGCTCGCTGTGATACTCGAGCAAATCGCCCTTCTCGGCGTCGGTGCCGTTGACGCGGAAGCTGCGCACGCCGCGCTTGACCACGAACGCCACCGGCAAGTCTTGGCTCTTGCTCAGCTCGATGCCGGTGAAGTCGGAGCCCTTGGCAGCTTCCAAATCGGAGGCGCGCAAGAAATGACCGTCGGTCAAGAGCGCCAAGCGCGCTTCAGAGCCGCTCGGCTCTTTGGCTTTCCAGGAACCGACCACGGCCATGCATGCGCGTCGGTGCAGTTGTCCGACCTCGCGCACGCTGTCTTCTTGTCCCTGCACGCGCTCGAACAGCGGCGTGTCGTTGCGTGCGCGGGCGTACGTGTACGGCAGCTTGGCGTCGAGGGTTGGCGCCAGCGCCATCGCGGCCAACGTCGGATGGTTGAGATCCAACGTCGCCTCTCCACCTACACAAACGAAGCCGCGCGGCCGGATCGCGTACCAGCCGCCTGCGCAACCGGCGTGTGATACGGCTTCGACCGAGCGCGGCACGCGCGCCCCGGCACGTAGGACCCCGAGGCTCGGCGCCCGCACGTCCGTGAATTCACGGACCAGAAGCCGCTCCGAAACGACGCCCAATTTCGGCGCGTTTTCTGGGGGTACTGGTGCGCTACGGACCACCTCCTCGGTGCGTGACAGGGCGGGCGTTTTGGAGCCGCCGCTGCAGGCCAAGGCTACGCACGCGAGCGCGCTGGGCAGCGCGAGGTCCGCGAGTCGGAGCTTGGCCGGCGTGCGCATTAATTAATCCGCTCGCATGGATCCCCGCTCTTGGACAAGTTTTCGCCCGCCCTGCGCTCGCGCGTCTTAGCTGTGCTGACGGAATTACCACGCAAGAGGTTCAACTCGTACATCCGACCGGCAGGCCAAGATTCGTGTCGTAAATGACCGAGATTGCGCGCTACCTTGGCTCAAGCATGTTGATGCTCAGCCGCGATGGCACCTGATCGTGGTGCCTATCTCATCGTGTGGTAATCCCAACACTATCAGTGGTTCATGCCCGGTGCCGGAGCATTCAGAAATCGGCGTCCATTGCCTCTCGCCTTTGGCCGTGAAGTTAGAAGACGACGGCTTGCGCTCGGGCTCACCCTCGAGCAGCTCGCTGAGCGATCCTCTCTGACGCCGAACTACATCGGGACCGTCGAGCACGGCCAGCGCGATCCTTCGCTCAGCACGATCCTCGCCCTGGCGCGCGGGCTCGGTGTCGCGCCAGGCGAGCTCTTGGGCGGCATCGGCGAGACCGGTCCGCTCGCGCTCGAAGCGGCCCGCCTGATCGAAGCGCAGCCGCCGGACGTGCAGGAAGCGATGCTGGAGCTGCTGCGTTCCATGAGCCGCCGTCGCCGGGGTTGACCGCGCGCCCAGGCTGCACGAGATGTGGGGCCATGAGGATTGGTGCTGCGCTGTCCGTGGGTCTGGCCAGTCTGTTGGCCGTGGGCTTAGCGCACGCGGAGGGCGACTCGAGCGGCCCAGCCGCGGCCAGCTACGTGAAGCCGAAGCGCCGCAGTGA